>NZ_JBGSPA010000204.1:0-74071 GCF_041738855.1 Chamaesiphon sp.
CGATTAGAAATCTTGCTTGTATCTCCTTTGAGCTTAACTAAAAATTATCATTGGCGATCGTCGCTAGACGACGCGCTTCGAGTGAGCGTGCTTCGAGATTCGCTCACTCGATCGTATGACTTATTCAGCAAGCCCTAAATAGTGATATGGCTGGCGCGGTGAAATGGCTGGAAGTCATGTAGGATCATCTCTAAAGCAGGGCAAGATGCCGCACGATTGAACTCGTCGCTAATAGTGCGAAGTCCGCCTACGCGGACTAAGTTAGGAATCGAAACTAAATAAGTTGCCATTCCTGACTAACCCGCGTAGGCGGGTTTTGCAACATTAGCGGCGGTTTTAACCGCTGACTCACCACAAAGTGCCGAATGTGGATTTAGACAGCTTGGACGATCGATTCCTCTAGACGGTGGAGTAGTGCCGTACGATCGATAGCGGATAAAATGCGATCGCCTGCTTGGGCATTCATGGCTGCTTGTTGGGGTGACTTTGCGCCAGGAATGGCGACAGGTTGGGCGGGGTGGGAGATGACATATTGGAGGGCGGTAGTTGCCATCGTGGTGCCTGCTGGTAGGCTCGCGCTGAGTGCTTTGACTGCGGCAATATCCCGATCGAGTTTGGCTTGTTTGGCTGCATTCTTGTGCCATTTGCCGCGAATGGTGTCGGTGAAGACTGTATCGGCGGCGTACTTACCAGAGAGCAAGCCTTGGGCGAGTGGCCCCCGCACGAGGACGGCGATGTTATGCTCGATGCAGTAGGGCAATATTTTGGCTTCGGCTTTGGGATTGAGCAGGGAGTAGTCGAGTTCGACAATGCCGCAGGTGCCGTCGATATTAAATTGCTTTAATACTTCAAATTTGTTGGTGGAGATGCCATAGGCGCGGAGATAGCCCTGTTGCTTTAGTCCCTCGAAGGCTTCGAGATAGACGGTAGGATCTTCGATATCGCCTTCATGACAGAGTACTCCATCCGCCCAGTCAGTTTTCATCCGAAACAGTGAGGCTTGGAGACAGAGGCGGATGGTATCGATATTTTTGGGCAATCCTTCATCGGTGCGTCGTCCCCAACTGCCGATTTTGGTGACGATGTAGGCGCGATCGCGGATGCCCTGTAATGCTTTACCCAAGCGTTCTTCAGACAATCCTTGGGGGATGCCATAAGCCTCGGCGGTATCAAACAGATTTACGCCATGATCGAAGGCACTGCGAACAGTTTCGATCGCTACATCTTCGGTGATTTCGCCCCATTGATTGCCGATATTCCATGTGCCCATACCGATGGTAGAAACGTTCCAATCTGTCTTGCCAAATTCGCGATATAACATTGATTTTTTCCTGGTAAATATTTGAACAGTTGATAGTTGACAGTTGACAGTGCAGTCTTATCCAGTAAGGTTTAGATCTTTGGTAGGGGCAATTCATGAATTGCCCCTACCAAAGATTGAGGCGGTGGTAAATAAAATCGCATATTATTAAATTCTGATTACTGATTACTTGATTTAAACGGTTGATGTCTGTAATTGTGCTGTTAGATGTTCGGTATAGTTCAGTACTTCTAATTGAGGCTCGGTGATATTTTTCTGTGAAAATTTCAGTACGCTAATACCACAATTAGATTGCCGAAGCGAGTGATAATCACCAGGTGAGAGATTACAAGCAGTGCTAATTAAGGCTCGAATTGTTCCGGCGTGGCTGACTAACATAATTGTTTCACCGCCATGATGCGGTAATGTATGTTGCCAAAATTGGTTTGCTCGATCGTAGAGATCGCGGACAGGGTAAGATTGTTTTTTGGTGTTTGGATCGAGCATGATAAATCGATCGGGATGTTGCTTCCAACAGTGGTAATCTTCAGGAAAGCGTTTCTGTACATCTTGGTGATAAAGTCCATGCCAAGCAGGGAGATCGATCTCCCTAAGTTGTCGATCGACATGAATATTTGTTGGATCGATCGATGGATATATCTGCGCTAATATTTCGCTAGCAGTTGTTAGTGCCCGCCGCAACGAACTGACATACAGCGCATCAATACTTAATCCATTCAAAAATTCTCCCGTTTGCCTAGCCGTATTGCGACCAAATTCAGTCAATACCGACTCATCGCTACTCCCTTGATATCTACCCTCAGTATTAAAGGTACTTTGACCGTGACGGACTAAAATTACCCGCGTTTCGTGGGGTGCAAGTTTTCCCTGTTCGCATTCAAGCTTCCAAGACATGTTTTTCTCCTAGTTCATTTACATCGTTTTGTAAGTGGTATAACTGGGCATAGCGTCCAGATTGCGCCATTAATTCGGGATGGGTGCCGCTCTCCAAGATTTCACCTTTTTCGATGTAGAGGATGCGATCGCAGCCCTCGACAGCTCGGAGGTTGTGAGAAATCAAAAATGTCGTACTGCCCCGTGTAAGGCGATTGAGAGCCTCATTGACGGCATGTTCGCTGGCTCCATCTAGTCCGGTGGTGGGTTCGTCGAGAATGACGATCGGCGAGTGGCGGATGGCGGCTCTAGCGATCGCGATCCGTTGGCGTTGTCCCCCAGATAAAGTGCCGCCGCGTTCGCCGACGATCGTGTCGTAGCCTTGGGGTAAGTCCATGATAAAATCGTGGGCATTCGCCAGCCGCGCCGCATGTTCGACTTCCGCATCGGTGGCTCCCAATCGTCCGTAGGTAATGTTTTCCCTAATGCTGACGGCGAATAATACGCTATCTTGCATGACGACGCTAATTTGTTGGCGGAGTGAGTCTAATTTATACTCCCGAATATCTCTACCATCGATGAGAATGCCGCCGACAGTCGGATCGTAGAGTCGGAGTAGCAGGCTGGCGAGGGTAGATTTACCGCTCCCAGATGGCCCGACGAGAGCGATTTGTTGTCCTGGTTTGACATCAAAATCCACCTCGTGCAAAATCTGCCGACTCGGATCATAGCTGAAGGATACTTTTTGAAAGCAGACAGAACCGAAGAAAGCATGTGCCTGCCTTGCTCCTGGCAAATCTCGCACATTGGGTTCGTAGTCGAGAATATCGATCGCCCGTTCTCCAGAGGCGATCGCTTTGGCAATTTGACCGATTTGTTTGCTAATCTGACGCATGGGGTCGAAGGCGGTTTTGAGATAGTTGACAAAAATCAACACATCACCAGGTGTCAGAGCTTTTTGTAATACGAGTTGGGAACTGCGCCAAATTACCACCGCTAATACCAAAGCCATCAGCACCTTAACTAATCCTTCTAGAAAAGTCGCCAATTTGAGCGATCTCACGCCTTCTTGGAGACTTTTAGTATTCTGGAGCAAGAAATTTTGCTCTAACATATCGTGCAAGGAGAGAGCCTGCACGACTCTAATCGCGCCAATTGTTTCGCTGGTGGTATTGGCGATCGCACCTTCGGAGGTACGATGTTTGTTAGTTTCTTTGCGAATCTGACCGACGATATTGGTAGTAGTAATCGCAAATAGCGGGAAAATCGCGATCGAAATCAGCGCGAGTTCCCAATTGAGCCAAAACATCACCCCCATCATCCCCACGATTGTTACTACATTTGCCAAAAATGGCAGGGCAGTTTTAATCGTCACCAACCGCAATCGCTCGATATCATAAGTAACTCTCGCAATCAAATCGCCACTTTTGAACTTGTGATGAAACGATAGCGATAGCCGCTGAATGTGACTATAGAGATTGCTCCGTACCTCCGACAATACCTGAATCGCCGCCAGTGCCATCCCATAAGTACTCAGATAAGATGTGACACTGCGTAATGCCGCGATCGCGACGATCGATCCAGCTAGCAGCGTCAGCAACCACATCGGTGATAGACTCCGTGCAAACCCCAAGCTATCGGGATAGATGTCTGTGCGGGAGAGCAGTACGCCGTCAAAAATGAATTTGAGTGGCCAAGGTTCGAGCAATCCTAGCGCAGTTTCCAACAGCAGCGTGAATAATGAGCTACCGATTAATAGCTGCCGCTGGCGGATTTGCGGCCAGAATTTGACGAGGATGCGCCAACTGCCAGGGATGATGCCTTTAAGTTCTTTCTCTCCAGTCTGGATCATGGGGATTTTGGATTTTGGATTTTGCGAACGGGTTAGGGAGAGCAGAACAACCTGTAGGGGCAGGTTTATGCTAGGAAGCCTGGATATCTACAAATAAGTGTCAAACAAACCTGCCCAACCCCACCAGCAACATTCAGGTGGCTAGTGGGGAGGGCGGGTTTGTACGATAGTTATCGTTACAGCCGTAATTGATGGCATAAAGCGGCGTTTTTATTCTGGGGTTCCCCCAGAATAAAAAAACGACAAGACACCCGCCCCTACAGACACTTAGACAGACTCCAATTCCGACTCCGCCTTTTCCTTCGAGGGCTTCTCGAATTTCATTCCATTTTTCAATCGTTGCGATCGACGTAAACCCAAACTATGGCTAGCATACTCATGTAGACGGGCATATCGATCGCTGATAAAGTTATTAATTGGACGCTCCACAACTTGCAACCAATCGGCAAAATCACTCCGCTTATCTTTGAGCGGGAACCGACTGATAATTGGCCGCATTAAAGCGCGATAGCGACGACGACCGAGGCGATTGTAACGACGCTCGAAGTACCAATCTTCCTCTACATCCCACTTCGCCCGAAAATGGTCGAAACTCGCCAAATCCCACGCATCGCTCCAGCGCAAACTGAAGTAGGTATAGTCATACCAATCAAATTCCGCACCCGTCATATAAGTGACGATACTTTGGCGTTCGCAATAGACAGTACCGCCCACTTTTCCCACACATAAGCACAAATCGATATGCTCCCGCGTACTGAGCAAACCTTCATCGAGCAAACCATGTTCGTCAAAGAATGATTTGCGGACTAATGCGGTGTGGAACTCCACAAACTCACATTTAAAACGAGTCAGTTCGTTGGCAATTTTTGATACTCGCTTTCCTTCCAAATAGCTTTTTTGGACGGCATAGCGACCCGTTTTGCTGCCTTCGGTGCGAACTTCGATATAGGTTGTACCGCCGCCGTTATGGACGACTTCATGGATGGGGCTGTCGATACAGGTGAGGGTGCCAACTACAGTCGCGTTAGTTTCTTCAGCGCAATCTACCAACTTTTGCAACCAGCCCTTTTGCACCAAAACATCGTTATCGACAAACACGATGTACTTACCCCGTGCGGCTTGAATGCCAAGATTGCGGGCGCGATTGGGGGAAAGGAACTGCTCGGTGCGAATTAGTTTAAATTGCTTCTCGTGCGATTGTGCTTCTAAATAAGCCTTGAGTTCGGGGGAAGATCCACCATCTACATATACCAACTCGAAGGGGTAATCTGTCTCGGCATAAACGCTTTCTAATGATTGTTGGGAATAGCTAAACCGTTCGCGAGGTACGACAACGATCGTCACCATTGGTTGTTCGATCGAGTCGGCACTATTAACGTTGTCTAAATGTAAAGCTGTAGTCATGATTAAGCTCCAATTAATAATAGTTTGAGTGATTACCCAGAGACTAAAGTCTCCGCTAGTGTTGCAAAGTCCGCCTACGCGGACTAATAGATTCAGTCCGCGTAGGCGGACTTTGTACCACTAGCCCCGATTTCAATCGGCGGCGGTGTCAACGGCGCGAGCAGATTTCTGAGCATAACCTTCGTTTTCTCCGCACCATCGAGATCGAATGATTTAGAGAACGTAGAAATCCGCTCTGACTCAATCGCACCCACAATCCGATCGGCAAATCGTTCAGGCTGAAGATCTTCCGGCTGGAGCATAGTTAGTAACCCCATCTTTTCCAATTTTTCCGCCCGTACCGTCTGTTCCCAATCTTTATTCGATGGTAAAATCATCGAATTAACACCAGTCCGCAAAATATTCATCGTGGTGTTATATCCGCCCAAACTAACTGATAGTTTTGATTGTTTCATGTAACTTAGGAATTGAGTTGTAAACTTTCTCAGGGTGAGATTAGTCTGTCCCTTTGCCGCTGTTGCTAACGATTCAAATAAATCGATCGGGATAAACGGCCCTGTAAATACTTGCAGATGATACCGTGGCAATCGCTCGGCTAAAAGCAGACTAGCTGCCACCGCTGTATTGAGTAAATTGTGCCCCAGTTGTCCGCCACCGACACTAATTAAAATTGTCGGATTAGTTCGGGCTAAATCGATCGCATCTTCTTCAGTTCTAGTAGAGGATACTGTCAGAGATTGAGCGACAAATCCGGTATACTGAATCGGACACTTAATATCGTCAACGGCTGAAAAACTTTCTTCTAGGCGATGAAATTGTGGATCTGAATGAATTAATAACAGATCGAAATATCGATTCAATCGATCGCAAGTCGTAGCAATTACTTCATCTCGATCGAGATATGGTTGCGCCATCACTACATCACGCAGACTACAGACAACTTTAATATCTCTCTGAGCAGCCTTAACTCTTTCTAATAACGGAATTGATTCAAATTCAAACTGATATTTTTTGAATGGATAACCTTCGATTATCAAACAGTCTGGTTTGAATTCATCGAAAATGTTTAATAGAGCGATCGCTCGTTGTTGCTTGACTGTCTCTAAATCCTGACTCGGATCGGCAACTTTAAGCTGACGATGTTCGGATAGTAAAGTCGGTAATGTCACTACCTGAACATTTACAGCTAGATCCAAACCTTCAACTTCCGTACCACCTTTGACAAAACAAATCTCAAATTCTGTCGCCAGACTCCGCAATATTTCGACACTGCGAACGAGATGCCCCATCCCTAAATGATATTGACAATAAAATAGAATCTTTTTCATAAATTAGCTCCTAAGATTATGCAAAGATAAGAAGAGCCTAGAGACTAAAGTCTCTGCTCATGATGCAAAGTCCGCCTGTCTTGAAAAGGTGCTTCACTTGGGGAAACCCCAAGACCGCACTTTTCGCTACGCGGACTAAGAAATCTAGTCCGCGTAGGCGGACTTTGCACCACTAGCCACGATTTCAATCGTAGGCGTTACTGACTTTACATTAGATTCAAGTAACCCATGAAGAATCATCGAGGCTTTTTCTGCACCGTCGAGCTGAATCAGATGTTCAAAATCTAAGGTTGCATCATCAGCTAAATAATCGACGATCGATCTAGCTAATAGTTCTGGATCTAACTGAGATCGATCGATCATCTTGAGCAAACCCAATTTCTCTAGCTTCTCTGCCCTAATTGCCTGTTCTCGATCTTTATCAGAGGGATAAATCATCGATCGCACACCAGTCTTCAAGATATTCATGGTAGTGTTATAACCACCCAAACTAATCGATAGATCCGCTCGATCGAGATAAGCAATCAAACTAGGTGTGAACCGTCTCAAACTGATGTTGGTCTTCCCTTGAGCTAATTTTTCTAACTCTTGATATTTAGCTTCATCCATTAATGGCCCAGCAAAAATTATAATTCGATGAGAAATTTGTTGCTGAAGTAGCGGTGCAGCTTGAATGATACTATCTAATAAATCGTGTCCGAGTTTCCCACCACCAACACTAATAACTATCTTAGGAGTCGGATCGTTGAGAATTGCCAGATCTGCGGGATCGAATTCGACTCGATCGGGTTCTGATTGCACAACGTATCCAGTATAATAAACGGGACAAGTTAGGTACTCAGCAGTAGAAATATTATCTTCTAACCGATGAATTGTCGGATCGGAATGGAGTAAAATCGCATCATAATATTGATTGACAAATTCACACCGTCGTTGTTCTTCGGCATCGCGATCTGCAAATTCTTTAACCATGATAATATCGCGTAGGCTGCAAATTACCTTAGTCGTTCGAGCAGATTGTTTAATATGCTCTAATAATGGAACCATTTCAAAAGCTAATGCTTTATTTTTACTAAATGGGTAGCCCTCAGTAATCAGCACATCTGGCTGGAATCGATCGAATACCTCGATTAGTTTCTCCTTTCGATATTCCTTTACTTCCGCCAAACTCATAGTGCTACCCACGACCTGAAGCTGTTTGCCAACTTGCAGCGAATCAGACACCTCAACTTGAATGGTTGGTAATTGAACGACTTCAACTTCTGGAAGTATTTCAAAACCATCTACCTTTTGTCCGCCTTCAATCAGACAAACTTCAAATGTTTTGACGAGTTCTCTCATTAATTCCGTCGTGCGGACTAAATGCCCCATTCCTAATAAATTTTGGCAATAAAATAGAATCTTTTTCATGAGCTATTGAGAATAAATAAAATGACTAAGCCAGAAGACATTCGATCCGCTGTCCTGGAAATTGCCGTAATTCCCCTCTGACTGATTTACGTGAAATAGCGGTGAGAATACTATCTGCAATCCGAGGTAAAGCATTCAAATCTACCTGTTGAATATTACTGGTGTAATAACTCGGATTGGCTAATTGATGAAGTAATTTATCGATCAAAATTGTGGGAGTTAATTCATCGGGATGAATCATTTCTAATAATCCCAGTTCGGCCATTTTGCGAGCGCGAATCACCTGTTCTTCCGTTGGTCTCACACGCGGTACGATAATCGAGGGCTTTTGAGCGGTTAAAATTTCACAAAAGGTGTTGTAGCCACCCATCGCCACCACCGTATCGGCAACTTCGATATAGCTCATCAAATCGTCGGTAAATTCACTAATAATTACTTGCGGATACTGTTTTGCCATCTGAAAGAGTCTCTCTCGCTCGGCTTGAGACATTTCTGGCCCGCAAACTACCAAACTTTTGAGTAGATAATCGGCTGGCAGCCCCGTCAAGCCCTCTAAATAAGCGTGAATGAGGGGATACCCATCTTCCCCACCACCTGCGGTGACGAGTACGCACCGCTCGCCTGGAGCTAACTTTAATTCCTGCCGTAGCAGCTCGCTGTGCTTAATCGCCTGTTGACGGCGGATGTAACCGCAGAACAGCGACTTGGAGAGCATCTCTGCCGAAAATTGATACTCGGCACAGGTATCAAATACTTCCGGCGTACCCACCACCAAAACGCGATCGTAAAATTGCTCGATGGCGCGATAACTATCGAGCAGATGCCACTCCGCAATCGTCTGTTTGGGAGCATCTAAAATATCTCTCAACAGCAGGAACCACTTGGTTTCAGGTGCAACAACGCTGAGAGTTTCGATCGTTTTTTTAAGTTCATTTTGCAATCCGTAGGGCTTTTTATCGACTAGTACTACATCGGGGCGGAAATTTAGAGCAGCAATCCGAATCAGATTGCATCGCAGTTTTACTGTCTGCTTCATATCGAGTTTGAGATATTTTGCCGACATATCGCCATTTTCATCTCGATGCAAACAGGGGAGTTTGAGATAGTCGAGTCCTGCTGGCAACCGAAAGCTATGCAACATCGGCGAACCCGATACAACCAAGATTGATAAGTTGGGAATCGCATCGAGCAGGTGGTGACAAATAGCCAACATGCGACAGATATTACCCAAGCCATAGGCATCGTGAGAATAAACTAATAGTTTCATAATCTTCTCTTGATAAAGATAAATCGGTGGAATAAGTTCGGAGATTTACCTTATTGATATAATCGCAAACTCGAATGAATCCTCTATGAATATTTGATGAGATTTATCTCATGTTTACTCTTTTTCCTACCTCTGTGCTCTCTGCGCCTCTGCGGTTGAAATATTATGTATTTCAGTACTGGTAAGTTTAAAATTGATTTAGGATTGCTATATTAGCTCGATCGATCGAGTAGCACTTCTCAATACTAGATCCTCGATCTGGATTGAATTTTTTTTGGTTCGATTCACTCGATCGATCTTCGGACAACCGATACCGATGTAATCAAACCCCGCCTTCGCCAACGATTTAGCATCTAAAAAGTTGCGTCCATCCACAATCGTCGGCTGCTCCATCAGACTAGCTAAATGGGCATAATCTAGCTCCTGAAATTCCTGCCATTCAGTTACTAATACCAGCGCATCACAACCACTTGCCAGATCTTCAGCACTAGTAGTCACAGTAATTTTGGCGAGATCTGGATGCGATCGATCTGAATTAATTAACGGATCGTAAGCTTTAACTTTCGCACCTAAATGTGTCAATCGATCGATTAAATCTAGGGCAGGCGCATCGCGCAGATCGTCGGTATCTGGTTTGAAAGTCAATCCCAATAAACCGATCGTTTTACCTTTAAGGATTTTGAGTACCTGTTGCAGCTTTTCAACTGCAATTAAACGTTGCTGTCGATTGGTCTCGATCGTCGATTTGAGCAGTCGAGCATCATAACCATAGTCAGTTGCTGTATGTACGAGTGCCGAAACATCCTTCGGAAAACAAGAACCACCCCAACCAATTCCCGCTTGCAGAAACTTATGCCCGATGCGTGAATCTAATCCAATTCCCTGCGCCACCAGCGTGACATCTGCGCCCACCCGATCGCAAATATTTCCAACTTCATTAATAAAACTAATTTTGGTAGCTAAAAAAGCATTAGCCGCATATTTAATCATTTCCGCCGAAGTTAAATCTGTCACCAATACAGGTACGGGAGCTAAATCGGGATATTGGGCATATTGTCGCGTCACAATCGGCGCGTAGAGCTGCTGCATCAACTCGATCGCCTGTTGGCTACTACTACCAATTACAATCCGATCGGGATTGAAAGTATCATAAATTGCCGAGCCTTCCCGCAAAAACTCTGGATTACTAACAACATCAAAACCCGCAACCTCTGAGTTGCCTTCAGCAACCCCATTCAGGACGAGCCGCCGCACCCAATCCCCAGAACCGATCGGCACCGTAGACTTATTCACAATCACTTTGTAGCCGCCATTGAGATGCTCTCCGATGCCTCGCGCCACAGCTTCGACATAGCGAGTATCGCTGGCACCAGAAGGGAGAGCCGGAGTACCGACTGCGATAAATAAAATCTCCCCGTAATTCACCCCAACCTGAAGATCGGCAGTAAATTTCAGTCGCTCCGCCTGCATATTCGCTTGCATCATCTGCGCCAAGCCAGGTTCAAAAATCGGCGACTGCCCCGACTGCATCAACTTGACTTTCTCGATATCATTATCTACACAAATGACCTGATGCCCGATTTGGGCGAGACACACCCCTGTCACTAAACCAACATAGCCCGTTCCAATTACACAAACTTGCATGAGATTCACGCTCCTGAGTTCTGGTTAATACTCAGGTTCTCAAGTTCTGATGAAGCATGTATGAATCTTTGATGAGATAAATCTCATTAAGTTAACGTTAGTGGTAGAGACAATTCATGAATTGCCCTACCACTCGAACTCACGCTAAACATCCTCTAAATACAACTTAATTTTTGCCAGCAAATCACTAAACTTAAACGGTTTGGGTAAATAATCATTTGCCCCCGCTGCGAATACCTGTTGTCGATCGCGTTCGTCTGTCATCGCGGTGACGACAATAATCGGTAGATCGGGATTTTGTGCGCGTGTTTCTCGCAGCACCGCCCAACCATCTTTAATCGGCAATCCCAGATCTAACAGCAGCAAATCTACTGGCTGTTGCTCGATCGCCTTCAATGCTTGCACACCATCCCCAGCGACGATCGTCTCAAACCCATTTTTCTTCAATCCCTTCTCGACAAAAGCCGCCAGCCGATCTTCATCTTCGGCAATCAGAATCAATACTTTGCTCATAGGATTTCAACACGAGGCATAAATAGATACAGCCTCTGGACTCTCCACTAAAAAGAGGAAATGCAAGCACATTCACAGATTTCGATCGATAGAATACAGATTTATTCTCAATCTACTCTGATTTAGGGTATTTAGTTTAATTTAATTGCTGAGAATTTTCTCATGTTGAGATGAGAAAATTCTCATGTTAGGTCGATCGATCCTGCATGTGCTATAATCAGTTTTTTAATCGATAACCGACACCGCGCACCGTTTCAAATAACTCGCTGCCCAATTTTTTCCGCAAATAACCGACATAAACATCCACGATATTCGAGCCAGGATCGTAATCATAGCCCCAGACGCGATCGAGCAATTGCTGCCGAGTTAATACCTGCCCTGGATGTTGAAAAAATGCTTCGGCAAGAGTAAATTCTCGGCTGGGTAATTCAATTTCGCAGTTCTCGACGATCGCTTTGCGCGTTCGGAGATTTAGCACCACATTCCCCACCGTCAACAACAGATCGTCATTGCTCACCACAGTCGGCTTGGGCTTCATCCGCAACCGAATTCGCGCTAAGAGTTCCTCAAAGCGAAAGGGCTTTGTCATGTAGTCATCAGCCCCACCGCTCAAACCCGCTAACTTGTCATTGAGGTCGTTTCGTGCTGTCAGAATAATAATCGGCGTCTCCACTCCCTGCCCGCGCAATGTCTCCAAAATCTCTAATCCATCGCCTCCAGGCAATCCCAAATCTAGCAAAATCAGATCGAATTCGTTGCGTTGAGCTAGATCCAAGACTTCATCTGTATCATGAGCGATCGTCGCTGTAAAGCCCTGCGCCCGCAATCCCTTTTCGATAAAGGCTGATATTCTCGGTTCGTCTTCAGCGATTAAAATTTGGGACATGGGCTAGCATTTGAGTTCGGATTACTATCATCTATCGCTATCGATCGACCTTGAGCGAGGGATCTCGCGCGTCTGAAGAAGGGCATAAGGGAATTTTCAAGGTAAATGTCGAACCAAATTGGAGCTGGCTGTGGAGGGCAATTCGACCCCGATGGGCATCGACGATCGCTTTGACGATCGCTAGTCCCAAGCCAGAACCTTCGGATCTGCGCCGACTTTTGGCAGCACGGGCAAACCGTTCAAAAATTTGCGCTCGATCGGTTTCAGCGATCCCTTCGCCAGTGTCCTGTATCCACAGATATAGTAGCTCTTGCCGCACCACTGAGCCGAGGGCGATCTTGTCGCCGACTTGGGTATGCTGAACGGCATTATTTGCCAGATTGACGATCGCCTGCGTGATCCGATCGCGATCGATCCGTACTTCACCCTCGGCAACTTTTGCCAAAGCCCAATTGCGCTCTCCTAGACCGCGCACCTTGGCAAATAGTTCCTCGGTAAAAATTCGCACATCGACGACTGTATACTGCAAAAAATCGGGACGTTCCGACTTTGCCAGTAGCATCAAGTCATCCACCATCCGCGCCATCCGATCGAGTTCGTCGATCGCGATTGTTACAGTTTCCTCACGTTCTTGCGGCTCGTCGCCCATCAATTCCAAATGACCGCGAATAATCGTGATGGGAGTGCGTAATTCGTGCCCAGCATCATTAATAAAGTTGCGCTGGGTGACAAATGCCGATTCTAGCCGCTCCATCATCTCGTTAAACGTTGTCGCTAGTTCCGCCATTTCTCCCTGTCCCTGCACTGGCAATCGCTGACTCAGATCGGATTCACTCACCAATTTAGCAGTGCCGACTAGCGATCTTAGCGGTGCCAATACCTGCCCCGACGCAAACCAAACTAACACCAATGCTAGCACCAACAACCCGCCAAATACCTCCGCTACCACAATCACTGCTTCTACCACTTCATTTCGCTCACCAGCGGTAGTATGCGCGAGGACAAAGACACCGAGCGTTTGGTTATTGACTTTGACTGGTTCGACAAAATACAAGATATCGCCGACTTGAGGATCTTGAGTTGTCTGTGTCCCTTGTGTGGAGGATGTCGCTTTTGCCCATGCTTGCATTACCGTCGCACTTTGTTGGAGCATCTGTGGTCGCGCTCTCGGACTAGATTTGTAAAATTTGCCCTTGACAAATACAATCATATACACTTCATCTTCTGGCAACTGCTGAGCCAAAAAAGTATCGAAAAAATCTTCCAGTTCGTCCTCATTGCTGGGTTGCTGCCGCCGCTGTTTATTCTCGATCGAGGTTTCATTCAATCCTGAATTACTAACTTCCTCGTTGATTAATTCTCCAGCTAGCGAACTCCGAAAAATTTCGATCTTTTCGACCATATCATCTTGCACCCGTCGATCGACCCGCGCAAACAAAAATTGCCGAAATATCGGCACCCCCAGCGCGAAGATGACCGCTAAGATCCCAATATAACAAAGCAAAATCCGCGTCCGCGCCGCACCCAAAAAGCCAGTCCGCTTGGATGATGTCGGGATCGCAGTCGATGGCACCCTTGGGCTGTAGCGATCGCTCTCCACTGCATCTGGAGTCAACTTTGTGCTCATAGAATTCTTATCCACTGAAATTGCTACAAGCAATCATCCTCAGTAAATTTACTGGTACGATTTGACAGGTGAGTCATGACTTATTCTAGTCCATTTCGTAGCAGGAGCTGAGGGGGCGACTGGTTGAGCCGATTAATTCACCTTCAGGGCACTATTGTTGGTAAACTTAGTACCTATGCTCTCCAAAATAAGAAATAAAACTGAACCTGCTCTAACCTTCAATTTAGTAGGGGAAACCCTTGATGTTGAATAGTTATCTCCATATGGAGATAGCTATTTTTTACACTAAATTGTCGGAGGATGTTACCTCCATATGCCAATTTAGCATTGACGACAGCACCAAACCATAGTAAAGTACAATTGTACTTAAGAACCTGTTTGATCCTAAATATAGTTTGAAAAGCTCTCTGGAGTGGCTACTCAAACACTGAAAGTTAAACTTACTCGTATCCAATAGCGATCCCCCTTAAGACAATTTTTAGATTGAAATTCAACAATAATGGCAAAAAATAAATTGGTAGCACCATTTTTAAAATGGGTAGGAGGTAAAAGACAAATAATGCCTACGATTGAACAGCATTTACCTAAAGGAATTAAATCATATATCGAACCATTTATTGGTGGGGGTGCTGTACTCTTTCATCTTCAACCAAAAAATGCAATTATAAATGATTTCAACTCCGAACTTGTAAATGTTTATAATGTTATCAAAAATGACGTTGAAAATCTAATCTTAGATTTGCAAAAACATGAAAATCAACCTCAGTATTTCTATAAAATACGTGCTTTAGACAGAACGGAAGCATTCGCAAGTTTGAGTAATGTAGAAAGAGCATCTAGAATTATATATCTAAATAAAACTTGTTATAATGGGTTGTATCGTGTTAATAATTCTGGTGAATTCAATTCGCCCTTTGGTAAATATAAAAATCCAAACATAGTAAACGATCCTACTCTTAGGGCAGTGAGTTTTTATCTAAATTCTAATAACATTAGAATTGAAAATACTGATTATGAAACAATATTAAAGGAAGCAGATAAGTATTCTTTTGTGTATTTAGACCCCCCTTATTATCCTGTTTCTGAAAGTTCTAACTTCACTGGATATATACAAGGTGGATGGGATGAATCCGATCAAATCAGATTAAAAGAAGCTTGCGATCGACTAAATCAAAGAAAAATAAAGTTTCTTCAATCTAATTCATGTGCAAATTTTATTAAAGAGCTTTATGCAGATTATTATGTTTATACTGTAAAAGCTAATCGTGCCATCAACTCAGATGGCGAAAAAAGAGGTGAAATAGAAGAATTACTGATAAAGAATTATGATTGATTCTAAAAATGATGTAGCTTGGGAAAAGCTTTTTGAAAAACTTTTAATATTGGATAAAATTGAAAAAAAAGATTATTTTTTAATATCATCTAAAGAAATAAATGAGTTCAGAGAAGCTAGATTGATGACAAAGTTCGATCATAAGTCCCAACTTCCTAAAATATTCACAAATCATAAATTATCTATTCTTCCTATATCTAGAGGTGATTATATCATTGGTAGATTTAAAGTATTTCATGACTTTAGTAAAGATGAGAATACTGCCACAATTCAAAAAGTACCGTTTCCTCATTTTTTAGAAAGTCTGAATACTGAAGAAATTACTAGTGAGGCAACTGCAATAAATTGTGCATTTATAGCAGGTATTATTCAAAACTTTACAGACGAATCTGACCTTTATTCAACGGTAAGTGGTAGGATGAGTTCATCCTCTTTTGATTTTAATATTGATGTTGATATTGATGGGCAAGAAAAAATACTTCAGTTGAAAGTCAATAAATCTCAAATCGAAATTGATGGAGGCTACGAAAGCACTAATTGTTTAATTTTAATTGAAGCAAAAAATTATATTTCTAATGACTTCATTATTAGACAATTATTTTATCCGTACAAACTGTGGATACACAAGATAAATAAGAAGGTACGCTCTATATTTTTATCATTAATCTATGCGAACTTCTGAAACAAAAATTTACTTTGACAAAAGAGGAAATAACTCAAGAATATGATTTTAGCTGGAGGCAAGCAGGTTACTATTCTGATGCTGCTATTTATTTAGGTCTAGTCAATCGCGAACGAGAAAATAGAATATCAACTTATAAGCTTACGGAAAAAGGTATAAATTTATTCAAGCTTTCCATCTTCGATAGGAAGTTTCAACTGATTCAGTTGATTCTAACTCATGAAGTATTTAATAAAACTTTAAAGCTTTATTTTAAGCAGGGATATGTGTCAAATAAAAAAGATATTATTGAAATCATGAGTGATTCCAATCTGTATAATATCAAATCTGGCAAGACATATGAACGAAGATCTTCGACAGTGCTTGGCTGGATTAAATGGATAATAAGTCTTGTTGAAGAATAGCATTATTGATAAACTTTATAGTTTATTAGTAAGCTCAGATTTGAAAATTATAAGCAGAGGAGATTACTA
Organism: Chamaesiphon sp.; assembly: GCF_041738855.1. Taxonomy (GTDB): domain Bacteria; phylum Cyanobacteriota; class Cyanobacteriia; order Cyanobacteriales; family Chamaesiphonaceae; genus Chamaesiphon. The sequence goes on from NZ_JBGSPA010000204.1 coordinate 16,614, forward strand.
AAATTGGTGTCAATGTAGCGATCGACTGTGACTAATGTTGTCGTAAAATTGTTCGGAATTGTCGATTATATTTGAGCGATCGTATGTGTATCTAGAAGTGGTAGGCGGAGATCTACCCACCCCACCCTACGGGCACCCCTCCGAGGAGGGGATTTCCACCCCAACCCACCCCTTTGTAAGGGGTGGGAGTAAAAGCCTCCCCTTGATAAGAGGGATTGGGGGGTAAATTCAATTAATTCTCGAATGGCGATACACCATTTATCACCTCATGCCACGGTAAACCCATCGTGCCGAGTAGTTCCATGAATGGATCTGGATCGCATTCTTCAACATTGAATACTCCAGGCTTCTGCCACTTATCATTGACAATCATCAACGCGCCCACAACAGCGGGAACGCCAGTTGTATAGGAAATTCCTTGCGATCCTACTTCTTCATAAGCGGCGGCATGTTGACAGTTGTTGTAGACATAATATCGCTGCTCTTTACCGTCTTTAATACCAGTAATATGACAGCCGATCGATGTTTGTCCGGTATAGTTGGTAGCCAGAGATGCTGGCTCGGGTAGGAGAGCTTTGAGGAATTGTAAGGGGACGATTTTTTGACCTTGATAATCGATCGGATCGATCCGCGTCATGCCGATATTTTCGAGTACTTTGAGATGGGTAATATAGTTTTCAGAGAATGTCATCCAAAATCGTGCCCGCTTGAGTGTAGGAATATTTTTGACGAGGGATTCGAGTTCTTCATGATAGAGCAAATATGACTCGCGATCGCCGATTTCGGGATAGGGGATCGGGCGATGAATTGATAAGGCGGGGATTTCTACCCATTCACCATTTTCAAAATATCGTCCTGGTTGAGTGATTTCGCGAATATTAATTTCAGGGTTGAAATTAGTAGCAAATGATTTGCCATGATTGCCGTCGTTGCAATCGATGATATCGAGATAGTGAATCTCGTCGAAGTAATGTTTGAGCGCGTAGGCTGTGAATACACCAGTAACACCTGGATCGAAGCCACAGCCGAGGATTGCGGTTAGTCCTGCGGCTTTGAACTTGTCTTGGTATGCCCACTGCCAACTATATTCAAATTTAGCAACATCGATCGGTTCATAGTTGGCGGTATCGAGGTAGTGAATACCAGTCTCTAGACAAGCATCCATCAGTGCCAAATCTTGATAGGGAAGTGCGACATTGATCAGTAGATCTGGTTTGAACTCTTGGATCAGTTTGACTGTATTTGCCACCGTATCGGCATCAAGTGCGGCAGTTGTGACTTTGGATGAGCCGATGCTAGCGGCAATTTTTTCGCATTTATCCACGCTGCGACTTGCCAGCAAAATATCTGTAAACTCAGCGCGTGCGGCGCATTTGTGTGCGACGACATTGCCCACGCCGCCTGCACCTACAATCATTACCCGTGCCATAGTATCTCCCTGAATAAAGTGATTTTGTAAGTAGCCTCAATTACTATACCCTGCTAGCTAGAGTGGCTAACAACCAACTCGCCGCCGTCGCCCGTCTGGTTTGACGGGGGCCAAATTCACCAACCTTGTAGCCCTTGAAACCTAGTTGTTCCTTGAGTAGTTGCTTGTACTGGGGCGGAATCGATCGCGTGAGTTTGACTGTAGCGGGACGACTCGCGATAAAATCTGGAGGTGTCGGATAAGCCGTCTGCCAATCTGGAGCCACTTGACTGAGATCCCAGGTATTTGTCACACGCTGGTAGCGATAGCCTAGATAGTGCCATAGGAGCTGATTTACTTGTAGATCGCTAATGGATTCATTAATAATCGTCCAGATCGTATCGGTATCGAGTGGTGGTAGTTCCCACCATTCCAGACTTGAGTAATCGATCGCCAAATCGCCATTATCCATGTCCATTATTAAACAACAATCGGAAATTTGATTCCCTCGCTGTTATCCTCCACGTTCAACTATCTACCGATTTAATTATATCTTGAATCACCAACAACTGGAGTTCTCGCTTGGCTTCTGGTTGCCGATATCGCGCCTGAATTGGCAGCCAATTCTGCCAATTGAGATAATTATGCCGATCGATCCGCTCGTACAGTGTCGGCAACTTAGTTGCGGCACGTTTGCCCAGAACTTTGCGAATAAACTCATCCATAACAACGTTATCTTGGATATTCCCAAATAGTTGATGAATTTGTTTGAAATCCTTGAGATAGTCACGATATCGCGGTGGATAGCGATCGGGAAACATTTCCATCAAGTAGCGGCTGGCTTTAACTTGTTTGCGAAGCTTGTGTAGGGTTTCGCCATGACTGGATAGCAGATGTGAAAATGCCACCTCTGGCGTGAAGCCTGAATCCAGATCGAACCACCAGCTAGGATTGAGGAATAGTTGCCCCAATCCTGGTAATAGTAAGTCAGGTAAAATTACCTCAAATCCTAGTTGTGCCGTCGGTAGATATTGGGGATGATTGAGCCAATTATTGAGTCCTAATTTGAGATACTGATAATCCTGTCCTTCGAGCATCAATTTAACTTTCAAAATATCCTTGCGTCGCCGTTTGGCGATCGTTGTAGCTACTTTATCTACATACATCTGCTCGGTATCTGGTAGATCCACCCGATAAGTTTTAAGATTGTCATGTAAGACATCCAAGTCGCGAACTTTACCAAGTATTCTGGCAATTCTGCCGATCGATTTATCGCCGATCGCTTTGGGAATATCCAAGAGTGCGCCAAATGCTTGAATCTGCGATCGCAACCGCCGCAACCCGACGCGCATCTGATGAATCGCTTCCAAATCGTCGTCAACTAGTACATCCGCTTCGAGCGTCAGGATCGTTACATATTGCTTTTGGATAGCCGGATAGATATAGTCAGCTAAGGTGACTGGTAGCTCCGTACCGCCTTGCTGAAACAGTGTCAAATCTCGATCCACGATCGTTGTTCCCATAGTGTGAAAAGAAAATCTCATTTACGTCGATCTTAGCCGAACAATTATCCCATCGCCATTTTGTCATCTTATGTGACAATATTTACACTTAACGCCATACATCTACGTATTTATTTACTACAACTAGCTATCCATAACTGAAAAAATCCCCAGACTGGACATCTTGACAAAATTTACGGTAATATTAGAAAATATCCGCTAACTTTAATGTTAATAAGGTAAGCAATCGACTATTTGTCAAGTCAAGTGGCTGGCTGTCGATCGCTAATATACAGACCGCGATATTATTTAGCTACCTTCACCAATTACCGTTCGTGTCCAGTCTCTCTACCAACTTAGTCAGCCAAAATTATTTTACTGCCCCAGCAAGCAGTGAGAGCAATTTGTGGCAGCTAGAGACCATCGCTCGCGGCAATCGGGCTGAGATATCCAACATTAAAGCGGCGAATACTCAATTACTGCATCTATTAGCATTGAACCAGTGCGGGAAGATGACTGTCACAACACCATTACAGGTGTTGGTCAGTTGAAGAAATAACAAGAACACAATTTACATCTTCTTGTCACCCCCGCTTGTCTACCGTAGACAACGGGGGTTGTTTGTAAGGAGGATCGATATTATGAAACCTAGCACAGTTGGGATCTCAGACACCAGGTCGCTTGACGCCAAAGCGACAACTCCATCCGTATTAAATAACTCGGTGGTCGTATTTTCGACCAATTATTTGCCGATGGCACGGATCAATATTCGGCGGGCGATCGCGTTGTTGATCGGGGGTAGAGCCGAGCCGCTAGACTTACAAGATACCCAGCTCGTCTGGGTGCTCAGATCGCCCTCGGTGACGATCGAAGTGCCTCACCATATCCGCCTCAAAACCACCACCGCCGAACGGTTGTGGAAGCTTCCGAGCGTCAGTCGCCGCGAACTACTCAGGCGAGACGGACACCGCTGTCAGTATTGTGGGAGTGCCAAGCAACTAACGATCGATCACGTCATTCCGCGCTCCAAAGGTGGTACCCATACCTGGGATAATGTGACGATCGCTTGTGAAACTTGCAATCATAAGAAAGGGGACAAGTATCTCAACGAGACAGCAATGGTGCTCAAAACCAAGCCCAAGGCTCCGATGCACCCGACTGTCGCCTTTGCCGAGCAGTTCTGGCAAAGCCGCGAACATAGCATGTGAACGAGGTCTTTTGCCTCAGCTTAGTAGCTATAGGGTGTAGGCGCAGCGTCTTGCGCTCCTCGGGTTCCTCGAGGGTTTAGCAAGACAAGACAGCCGTAACGCACCAGTATTCGAGCATAAAAATCTGATTTGAGATTGCTACAGATGACACCCCAACTCAATCCCGCCGCTGTATAACTCTAGGTGACGCCACCGCTAAAGGATAAGAACTAGCTGCTGAGAATGGTGGCGAACTAGCTTGCTGATAGACTCCAGCCCAGGCAGCCAGCAGGCTAGCGGCTGTCGATAGCCACTGTTCTCGTTGCTGAGTCGCAATATAGCCATTGAGTGGGATACCTGTCAGGCTATTGTGGGCACCCGCGAGGATGCCTGTCAACGCACAGGTAAATTGGGAACGCTCGATCTGATAAGCGCGACGAGTTGCTAAACTAAAGTCTTCAGGAGTAGAGAGAAAACAGTAGATTGCTAGGACTGTCGGTGTGATAATAGGGTGGGGATTGGTGTTAAATCGCTGAGCGACTTGATACAGACTGCTAGGTCGATCGCATACGCGATCGAGTGTGCTGAGTTCTTGAAATACCTGGGGATGGAGATTGATTGTCTCATCTAGCAGTTGGGCAATAATTGTGCTGGGGTTCAGAGATTCTGTCAGCGATCGAGATATAATATAACCGATCGCTACTGCGCTGGAGCAGGTTTCCCAGTCGAGTTGCCAGCTATGGCTGACATCAACTAAAATCTCTCGTAACTTGACTCGATCGTCATGAAAAAATAACATCAGTGGCAACATAGCAACGAGCGATCGCTCTGGATGTAAAATATCTGTAAAAATCGATTGCGACCAATCTGAATCATTAAATTTACCATGCCGAATCAAACTGTCAAAACCTGTTACTAATAATGAGTTAGTATCTACGATTAGCTGATTGGGAGCTATCTGTATCCGATCGGTATAAAGAATATTTCCCCCGATCGCTGCACCTTGGAATCTAGTTAATAATAAGTGGTTCATCGGTGATGGATTCGATCTAAAGTTTGTTAAAATTGTCAAAGATAGTAATCTGAAATGATAAACTCGACTAATTGTAGACGTAGAGTGTGTTACGGCTATCGCCTAACACACCAGTATCTATATAAGTAAGTTGAGTATAATTATTTGTAAAATAGGTGATGTCTGAAACCTAGATGTTGGATTGGTTGGGTTCCTAATCACTTCGCTCTCAACTGTCAACTCTCAACTCTCAACTGTTTACACCTCATCCCTAATTCAATGTGGAATCCCGATCTACCCGCTCCGACGATCGTATCCGAACCGATAACTGGATATGCTGTCGGTATCAAAGCACACGGATTGGTAGAGGTATTGGTTGATTGTCCTGGTACTCAAGCGTTGTATACTTACAATGTACCGGAACGCCTGAGTATCCGCGTTGGTGATATTCTAAGTGTGCCATTGGGCGCGCAAATAGTCGGCGGAATTGCCATTCGATTCGTCGATCGATTACCAGATAGTCTGTCAATTGCTCAAGTCAAAGATATCGATGATGTGGTGGCATCTGGATTATTTAAAGCTAATTATTGGCAGTGGTTGACACAGATTGCCGATTACTATTATACACCATTAATTCAAGTCATTAAAGTTGCACTACCGCCAGGATTGTTGACGCGATCGCATCGGCGGATTCGAGCGATTGTCACTGATTCAAATCTAGAGATTTTTTTGAGCGATATCGCTGGGCAAATTCTCAACCTGCTTAATTCTCAATCTGCCAAAAACTATAGTTGGCAGCATATTCAAAAACAAATACCTCAAGCGCGTAGAGGTTTGAGAGAGTTGCTCGATCGACAATTAGTTGAATCCTATCTGGAGTCAGGACAAACTCAACATCCTAAACTCCAAAAAGCGGTGATTTTAACTGCTGATATCTTAGCAACCGATTTGACCGATCGGCAACGTGCGATCGTCGAAATCCTCAAACAGCATGATGGTGAGTTATGGCAATCAGAATTGTTAAAACTCGGTGGCACGACTTCGGCAACTTTAATGAAGATTGCTGAAAAAGGATATATTGCGATCGTTAATAAAGAAAAACTGCGCTCCGAGCAAGAATTTGGGATCTTTCACCAAGAACCTGCCAAGATTTTAACTAGCGATCAAGCTGTAGCGTTAGCGACAATTAACCAGCTTGAAGGATTTGCCCAAGTGCTGTTACATGGCGTGACTGGCTCTGGTAAGACCGAAGTTTATCTGCAAGCGATCGCCCAAATACTAGCACGATCGCGATCGGTATTAGTCCTCGTTCCCGAAATTGGTTTGACACCGCAACTCACCGACAGATTTCGATCGAGATTTGGGGATAAAGTATGTGTTTATCATAGTGCCCTCAGCGACGGCGAACGCTATGATACTTGGAGACAAATGTTGACCGAAACCAGTCAAATTATCATCGGCACGCGATCGGCAATTTTTGCACCATTGCCCAATTTAGGATTGATAATCTTGGATGAAGAACATGATTCTAGCTTCAAACAAGACCAACCAGCACCCACTTATCAAACCAGAGATATTGCCAAATGGCGTGCCGAATTAGAATCCTGTCCCCTCATCCTCGGCTCCGCTACTCCAGCTTTGGAAACTTGGGTAAATCTCACCGCAAATGAGCCGTCTACCTACTACCTCTCCCTCCCCACCCGCGTCCAATCCCGTCCCCTCCCGCCTGTCGAGATCGTCGATATGCGCCAGGAGCTACTCCACGGCAACCGGAGCATCTTTAGTCGTCCACTCGCTCAAGCCTTGCGCCAGATGCAGGCAAACAAACAGCAAGGGATCTTATTTATCCATCGACGCGGACACAGCACCTTTGTCTCCTGTCGGAGTTGTGGCTATGTGTGCGAATGTCCCAACTGTGATGTTTCCCTCGCCTACCATCAGCCAGGAGTAGCCGAAGCTGCTCAGTTGCGCTGTCACTACTGCAATCATTGCCAACCCCAACCGCGCAAGTGCCCAGAGTGCGACTCCGCCTATTTCAAATTCTTTGGGAGTGGTACCCAAAAAATTGTGGAAGAATTGGAGCGCGAGTTTCCTCAACTCACCTCGCTCCGGTTTGATAGTGACACTACGCGGATCAAGGGCGCACATCGCCAGATCTTGACCGCATTCGTCCATGGCGAGGCGGATCTACTCGTCGGTACCCAAATGCTCACCAAAGGCTTGGACTTGCCACAAGTCACCCTCGTCGGGGTCATCGCTGCCGATGGTTTATTGCACTTATCCGACTATCGCGCTGCCGAGCGCACATTTCAAACCCTGACTCAAGTCGCTGGACGCTGCGGACGTGGTGATGATGCGGGCAAAGTCATCATTCAAACTTATAATCCCGAGCATCCCGTCCTCGCCGCCGTCACCAAGCATGATTATGCCGCATTTATTAGTGCTGAGTTGCCCGAACGGCGGATGTTGGACTATCCCCCCTATGGCAAACTGATCTTACTCAGATTTAGCAGCCTCGATCGCCTTGCTGTAGAACAAACCGTAGCAGAAATTGGCCTAGCTCTCAACCAGGCGGCAATCGCCGGACATTATGAAGTCCTCGGTCCCGCCCCAGCCACCGTGATGCGTGTCAATAATCGCTACCGTTGGCAAATCATGCTCAAGTATCTCCCCAACGGCACGGCAATTTTACCCAACTGGGAACTACTCAGAAGTCAGTGTTCTAATGTCGTCAAAATGACCATCGATGTCGATCCTCAGAATTTTTTGTAAAAAAGTCCCCACGATCGCATCTGCAACTGTCAACTGTCAACTGTTTAACTACCTAGCTTAAATGCTTCGACAAATAAGCCATAAACCAATCCTAACTTGAGACCATTTAAGAGTGCAATCCAAATCGGACGCTGACCGAAGAGGGCATTGGGTGCTACTTGGCGTCTGCCGAACACAGTGCCATAAGTCAGCCATGAGATCGACTCGACGATCGTTAGCAAGCTCACCGCAGCAATAGCATCCAGCTCTGTTCTCTGTCCGGTAGTGGTCGCGATCGCGGAAGCCAAAAAATTACCAAACAATAAACTAATAATAATTAACGAGAGTCGTCGCCAGGGATTTTCAGACCATTGTAAAAATTGGCGATTGGTACGATCGATTAGGGTATTCAGGCGCGTATTTTGCATATTTATTCTCTCCGATTGCGATTGTTTTCTTGCCAGATATTGCCAACACCTTTGATGATGCCGCGCCCGATCAGTCCGATCCCGCGTCCGATAATTTCGGTCAGTAAATATACAATACTACTGCCAATCCAGGTAGTAGCTGACTTGACGCGAGGCGAGAGCGCGTCGCGCACTTCGAGTGTCAGGGTGACTACCAGCCTAATTCCAGCTAGTCGCTCCAATTCTTGGGGGCGCGGCGCGTAAATAGAGATGCGCTCGATCCCATAAGGTGTAAATGTAAATAAGCGATATTTACTCTCAAAAATGGCTTGAGGTTCGCCAATATAGCGATCGATCCGATACCGCCAAGAGAGATCGTTACGGAAGCGTTCGATCTCGCGACTGGAGAGCAATCGGCGATCGTAAAGCCCAGATTTCATCGATTCCAAATTACCGAAGCGATTGAGCAAAGGCTGCATGACGGCATTGGCTAGCTGGATGGTGAGATTTTCGAGTAGGGCGCAAGCACGCTCTTCGGCGGCAGCACTACCCGCAGGAAAAATATTGTTGTCAATAGTGAGGGATGTTTTAAATAGTAAGTAACTTAATAACTCGATCGGCTGCGCGATTTTAGCAAGAATTTCGGCATGAACAATTTTTACATCTTGCAAGAGGATGGGGACAATTTCGATCTGACGATCCGCGATCGATACTGTCTGATATCGTCCAAAAAAATCGGTCGTTACCGATGACCAGAGGTCTTGTAAAATTGTCACCTCCTTGTCAGGTAGCTGCTCGATCGTCACTTGTGAGAAGCGTAGCTCAGCGAGCAACCCTTCAAATTGTCGCAGAATTAAGTAACATAATTCTCGCTTTTTTTCCTGACGGAGAATGTCGATTTCCAGTGGTGTCGGAGTGAGATTTTCGAGGCTAGATTGTAATTTGGCAGCGATCCGATCGTAGATATTTTGTAATAACGGATTGGGGTTGGTAGCTTCGCTCAGGGACGCTACTAGGGTGGGACTAGCAGGAATTATGGCGGGTACTGGTGGGGGATCTGTTGCTGGAAACAGCCGCTGCACTAGCCACCGAGCGGTATTTAGTTCGCGTTGGCGTCCGAGCAGTATCAGTCGATCGACTGTTGAAAGTCGATCGCGATTGAGATTAATATTTAGTGCCGATAAACTTGCTTCGATCTGTTGGAGGCTAAACAGTCGCAGCCGTCCGCTGGCGTTATTTACAGCTAGATTTGAATTGGGTTGGGTACCGAGCCTCACCTGTTGCAAAACTTCCGGTGTCCAACTGGTTTGCCCTGCGGCGACGCGGCGAATACCCGCAACTAAATCGAGAATGGAACTACCTCTGAGAAAGCATCCTTCAATGCCGAGTTGAAATGCGGTAGTGAGATCTGGATGCTGGGGTGCAATTAGAATGAGGATCGGCAAATCGGGAAATCTGGCTTTGACTTGCTGACAAAATGCTAGCGTCGATCGCGCATCGACGCTAACTATTGGCACTCCCACTAAGAGCAGCTCGATCGTGATTGGTTCATCCACTGGCTCAGTTAGGATCTGCCACGCACTAGCTCCATCCTCAGCAACAGCCGCGATGTCTAAATCTGCAAACCGATTGAGACAGGTAACTAGCCCCGACTGAATGACTGGATCGGCTTCGATCGATAAGATCTGAATAGATTGCTCTAGGGGAGTTGCTGCTATTGACACCTGAAATCATAAATACCTTTGTGACATCCTCTCATACCTTGAGGGTCACTTGCGTAAATCCGCGCCGGAGCTGGAGCTGGCGATCGATCCACGACTGGCGAATCCGCTGCTGGAGGAGCGGGATATGGGGGACTACGCGACTAAGTAGGTAGCGGAGCGGTGGATAATTCCGCAGTAGTTCGCCTTGGGCGATTTCGGCTCGCTGGAGCCTTTGGATCTCGATGATTTCTGGTTCGCGTTCGGCTTGAATCTGCGGGAGAATAGCATCAATTCCAGTGAGGGATTGTTGCAATACTGGCACCAGATAGTTGGCAGCCACAATCGCGTCGCGCAGTGCCATATTAATCCCCTGGGCGCGAATCGGTGACATCGGATGCGCCGCATCACCCAATAGTAACACTCCAGGTGCGTGCCAGCTCGGACACCGCCCGACTGTCACGGATAGTAAAAATGGGCGGTCGATCGCATCTGCCTGTTGCTGAAATACTGCGGCTAGCCACTCAGGTGACGCTGCTGCGAGTTTTGCGCCCCAATCTTCCTGTTGCCACTGTTTGGACTCTCGTCCCTCTTGATGCAGCGTCCAGCCCACCTGTAGCTGTCCCTCTGAACCGAGAAACAGCCCAAACCCCGCATCCCCCGCCAAGACAGAGTAAAAGATATTCTCAGCCTCAAATTGCGGACTACTCGCCAGCTTAAACCACAGGATATCGTAACTCTGGGCGGCGGTAGCTAGCGTCAAATTGGCTTTGTCCCGCACGATCGAATTTCGGCCATCTGTCCCAATGACAAGATCTGCGCCAATCTGCCGATCGTCGCTGAGTATTACACCGACTACGCGATCGTCCTGCCACACCAAATCCCGTACCGCAGTCCCCGCGACAAATTCAAAATTGGGATATTTACTTGCCTCAGCCAAGACACCCTCTAAAAACGGCGATTGGGAAATCAAGGTACAAGGCTGACCCCCTGGCTCCATCGGCTCGTCCACCCGAAAGATCGCCCGCTGCTCGACGATAAACTCCCAGGCATCGAGGGGGCAATGGGGAATCTGTGCCACCAAATCTGTCAGCCCCATCTGCTCGATCGCTTCCAAGCCGCTCGGCATCAGAGCTTCACCGCGAAATGTCCGCCGAAAATTTCGAGACGCTTCAACCAACGCGACCGGAATCCCACGCTGTGCCAGCAACATTGCCAGTGTCAACCCCGTCGGCCCCGCCCCAATAATTACCACTTGGTTCATCGGTTATTGATACCCATTTGCTGCTAAAAAGTCAGGCGTAATAACTTCGCGCTGACGTGTCCCCATTTGCTGGGGAAACAGAGTTAATTTTTCGACATATTTACCCAAAATATCTGCCTCCAAATTGACCCATTCATCCACCTGAAGTTGGGAGAGATTGGTATATGCGTAAGTATGTGGGATCACCGCCACCGTAAACCAATTGCCACCGCGATCGCAATCAGCGATCGTCAAACTCACCCCATTGACGGCGATACTCCCTTTCGATACTAGATAGCGGCTGAGATATCGCCCCCACTGCTCGGTCAGCGACTCTGGCGCGGCAAAGCGCATCTCCCAGGATGTCGCAGTCGCCTTACTCGAGACGAGCCGACCGATCCCGTCGATATGTCCCGTGACAAAATGTCCGCCAATTTTGCCGCCCACTCGCAGCGATGTTTCCAAATTTGCGGCGGTAGATGTGCGATCTCTTTGACCGATCGTTGTACGATCTATAGTCTCAGGAGAAACACTCACGATGAACCCTTGTGGTAAGATTTGTTCGACTGTCAAACATGCCCCATCAACAGCTACACTATCACCAATAGTTAAATCGGTTAAGATTAATTCGGCGTCTGAAGATTTGCATAAAACTTCTAACCTGTCCTCAGTCAAAAGGCGCAAACTTCCCAGCGATTGGACTAGTCCTGTAAACATCTATTTTCAGTCAAAGTGCTATTCGCGATCGAGTGTTTCGTAAGTCATCCTTGATACATATCCGTTCCGTACAGATCGCCAAGGTTTAAACTGGTAAGACTACTCACATCAGTCTCTATTCTAAGCTTTAACGTTCGCAGCCACCCTAATTCTTGTAGCCAACCCAGAGGAAACCACCATGATTGAAATGAAAGTAGCGGGTATTGCCCTAGACGCTGTGTCTCGGAGTCCGATCATCTTACTCAAAGATGCTTCAGATCGTCGCGCTTTACCGATATACATTAGTCAAGAACAGGCCAAAGCGATCGTTAATGCGTTAGAAAAACAGACACCACCCAGACCCTTTACTCACGACCTGATTGTCAACATCTTTGATAGTTGCGATATTAAGGTCGAACGGATTACAATTAATTCACTTCAAGACAATACTTTCTACGCCTCAATCGCGATTAATAGCAATGGTCAAATTCGCGAAATCGATGCTCGTCCCAGTGACGCAATTGCGATCGCCATCCGTACCAAAGCACCCATTTGGGTGATCGAAGAAGTCATCGCTGATGCTTCGATCCCCGTAGATCGCGATGCCGACGAGCAAGAACGTCAAGCTTTCAGCAATTTTGTCTCCAATCTGCGTCCCGACGATCTGATTCGCAAAGGTGGCTACGCTACTTAGGTTTTAGGTTTTAGGTTTTAGGCTTTAGAAAGTAGGGTGGGCACTGCCCACCAGCTAGGTTTCAGGCATTATCAATTTCATACATGAATGCAACAATCTAACCTATTAGAGAGTAGGTTGCGTTACGCAACCCAATCATGCTAGGAGTGCGATCGCTCGATCTAGCGCACTCCCAACTTTGAACCTATACCAAGGCTGGAACGGGGAGACTCAGGTGAGGATATAGCGGAAATCCTTTGCACAGAGTCGCGATCCGACTGCGGCAATCGCTAGCAACATTATCATCTTCAGGATTCAATAATCGATCGGCGATAATATTGGCAATCTCCACAAATTCCGTCGTGCCCATCCCCCGCGTCGTCATCGCTGGCGAACCGAGTCGCAAGCCACTAGTCACAAATGGAGACTCTGGATCGAAAGGTACGGTATTTTTGTTGGCAGTGATATTGACATCACTTACCAGTAGATCTGCCTGCTTCCCAGTCATCCCGATCGATCGAAGATCGACCAACATCAGGTGATTGTCAGTCCCATCAGAAACGATTTTAAAGCCGCGTTGTTGGAGCTGACCTGCTAGTGCTTGGGCATTAGCGATTACATGCCCGCAATAGGTCTTAAAGGCGGGCTGGAGAGCTTCACCGAAAGCTACAGCTTTACCTGCAATTACGTGTTCCAATGGCCCACCTTGGCTACCAGGGAACACCGACTTGTCAAGCTTCTTACCGAGTTCGGCATCGCGAGTCATAATCAACCCACCACGCGGCCCTCTGAGGGTTTTGTGAGTGGTAGTGGTGACGACATCGCAGTAGGGGAGGGGATTGGGATGATGTCCAGTGGCAACCAATCCGGCAATGTGTGCGACATCCGCCATCAGATAGGCACCCACTTCATCAGCAATCTCGCGAAATTTGGCAAAGTCGATGATCCGAGGATATGCTGAATAACCACAGATCAGTAATTTGGGACGATATTGTTTCGCCATGTCCCGAATCATGTCGTAATCTAGCTGCTCGGTGGCTTGACTCACACCATAGTGCTGCACATCAAACCATTTGCCTGAAAAGTTCACAGGAGAACCGTGGGTAAGATGTCCGCCATGAGACAAATCCATCCCCATGATTTTGTCCCCAGGATTGAGGAGCGTCAGGAAGACAGCAAAGTTGGCTTGTGCGCCAGAGTGGGGTTGGACGTTGGCGGCAGCGGCTCCAAATAGCTGCTTGACTCGATCGATCGCGATTTGTTCGATCTCATCGACAAATTCGCAGCCACCATAATAACGCTTGCTGGGTAAACCTTCAGCATATTTATTAGTAAGCACCGAACCCTGCGCTGCCATTACCGCCGCCGACGTGAAGTTTTCGCTGGCAATCAGTTCCAGGTGACTTTGTTGACGACCTAGCTCGGAACCGATTAAATTGGCGATCGCTGGATCTGTCTCTACTAAAAATTCTAAGTTAGTCTTTGCCATGGTCTGGTCTATCTACAAGTAAGTTGGGAGTTGCTAAATCGATGTGGTGTCCTAGACTATCTATCATACCCAATCGATAGGCTTTAGGCTTTAGGGGTAGAAGGTAGAGGGTAGCGATGCGCGATACGTAGGGTTCCCCGAGGGTTTAGCGACCCAAATCACGCGGAGGTGCCCTCCGCATGTGTTTGGGTCAAGACAGCGCATCAAGACAGAGGGTAGAGTTATTACTATTTCGATCTAATTAATACTGTTTTGGAATGATGGCTGCACGTATGATACTAATGAGATATGGATCGGTCGATCGAGATCGAGACCAGTCACCCCACATTGTCACAGCAACTGCCTAAACTTTGCTAGACAATTGACTCAAACTTCCATCTGTGCCTGACCCAAAGTAGAGGGTAGTGTATGTTAGTAGTCATCATCAACGATCGAATTATTGCGCCCCAACAAGTCTGTCAAGCCTGTCTGCTTGCCGATCGCGATGGTCAACCCCGCTGGCAACAAGGTAAACTCTGTTGTGGTCGAGTAGTTCGCACTCTGAGCTATTGCAGCGAACCCCAGTCTGATGCTTATGAGTGTCAGATGGGGTTTAGGTTGGTGGACATTTAGGTGTTAGGGATTAGGTTTGAGGTTTTAAGGTTTGAGGAGGATGCTTGCGTCCTTTGCGATCGGATGCAAAATTCAATAAGTAGCCTAGCTGGTGCGTTACGCTTGCGCTAACACACCCTACAATTAAAACCTAAAGCCTAATACCCAAAACCTAAAGCCTAATTAAACTGTTGACTCAAAGCCACCGGATTGTGAACGGTAATTTTTTTCTTCTGAATGGAGATAACTTGATTGTCTTCGTCGCGTAAGTCGCCGAGGAGACGAGTGACAGTGACGCGGGTAGAGCCGATCGCTTCGGCGATCGCTTGGTGTGATAGCTTGAGATCGATCGTGATGCCGTTGCCATTGGGGATGCCAAAGTCCCTACACAAGATTAATAAGAAGCTCGCCAGCCGCGATCCCATATCCCGATGTGCGAGGGTTTCGATCATCATCTCTGTCTGAAGAATCCGCGAGGATAAGCCTCTGAGCATGATCCAAGAGAGTTCGGGGTTGTCTTGGAGAGCCTTGGTAAATTGCTCGATCGATACCGATAACAATTCTACTGGGGTAAATGCCACCGCATGATAAAACCTGTCGGACTTGTTGCCCGTAATCAGAGAAAGTACCCCAAACACGCTATTTTCGCGCAGCAGTGCCACGGTAATCTCTTCGCCTGCTTCGTACACCCGTGACAGCTTTACAGCACCTTTGGTGAGGAAATAGACGCGTTCGGCAGGATCGCCAGGGAAAAAAATCGTCTTGTTGCGATCGAATGTCTCTAAAACAGGTGGGAATGCGCCTCCAGCCATTTGCTGAAAGACACTAGCGATTGGTTTATCTTGCATCATGACCATCTTAATCTGCACTCACTTGGAATATGTATACTCATCATTTCAGCACCAGCGCAGAATGCCAACCTTGCTTGTCTCGCTGCTTGGTGCGCCAAACCATAGGCTTTGCCTAGGAGCGCGATCTGCTGTGTGACTGGGGATTGGGGATCTCAGCTCCAGACAGCCTCAGCTCAACTTTTGTCACTATTCGAGTACAGGCGACTAGCTTTGTGTCACGATCGCATCTACTAGCTATTGGTATTACAGAATACTTAATCTAACTTGCACATAGTTTTTTGTATACTGGACTACCAAACATTCGGAGATTGGGGATCGGGGGGTCGATCGCCACAGCGAGAATTGGTCATGGCTGGCAGGTAACTGATATCATGAGCCGTGCGAGTTAAGATGGAACAAAATTATCGTGTTAAATTTAAGCGGCAAGAACGCATTGGTAACTGGAATAGCCAATAATCGATCGATCGCCTGGGGAATTGCCCAACAACTTCATGCGGCTGGAGCAAACATCGGGATCACTTATCTCCCCGACGAAAAGGGGAAGATGGAGCGCAAAGTTGAAGAATTAGTCGCACCGCTCAACCCCAGTATTTATCTGCCGTTGAATGTTGTTGACGATCCGCAGATCGATCGCACGTTTGCTGAAGTTGGTGAAAAATGGGGACGAATCGATATTCTGATCCACTGTCTCGCTTTTGCCAACCGAGAAGATCTATCTGGAGATTTTAGTAAGACTTCGCGGGCGGGTTTCGCGCAGGCGATGGATATCAGTACTTATTCACTCACGCGGCTGGCGGGTGCAGCCAAACCGTTGATGACTGAGGGTGGAAGTATCGTCACGCTGACTTATTTGGGCGGCGTCAAGGTGATACCCAACTATAACGTGATGGGGATTGCTAAAGCTGGATTGGAAATGAGTGTACGTTATCTAGCCTCAGAATTGGGTGCCCAAAATATCCGCGTCAATGGCATTTCCGCAGGGCCGATTCGGACATTGGCATCTTCGGCGGTTGGGGGGATTTTGGATATGATTCACCATGTTGAAGCAGTTGCACCACTGAAGCGGACTGTTACTCAAACTGAGGTAGGTAATGCTGCGGCTTTCTTGTGTAGCGATCTCGCCAGCGGGATTACCGGACAAATTCTCTATGTTGATGCTGGTTATGAAACTGTTGGAATGTAGATAACAGTTGATAGTTGATAGTTGATAGTTGACAGTTGACAGCGGTTTGAGATCTGGAGAAAACCTCCGCGTGATTGCATCCGCAACTGTCAACTATTTACTGAGACTTCAATTTACTAACTTTTAGTCTAAATCTACCACTGCTTGTTTCGCCAAAACCTTGAACGCGGACGACATAAGTACCTGGATCTTTGATTCTGATAAATAGCAAAGAATTACTAGTACCATCGGGGCCATCATCATTTTTACCGACATTTTTACCTTCAGCATTGAGGAGCATGACTACCGGATCGAATTCCTCAGAACTAAGATCGATCGCAATTTGATCTCCGGCTGTCAATTTGATTGCATAATCTCTCGCAAAGCCACCATCACCAGTAGGAATATCGCGATCGGAAAGAGTATCGATCGCTTCTCCACTTGGGGGTAATTGAATCGGTGTATATACAAACTTAGTTAATTTGATATTTTTAGGGTTAGAGTCACCATTCATCGTGCGAGGGCTGGCGAAGGCATCGTGACAAATAAGTACTTGTCCTAAAATCATTGACAACAATAATAAGTAGCGATCGAGGGAAGTTGGACTTGGCATGATTAAATATTGCTTGGACGATCGCTAGGTAATTAGAGATTGATTTTGGCTAGATCCTAACGAGAATTGGCTCGTGGCTGATATATAAAGCTATGGATCAGTAAGCAAACAACTCCTAAATTAATCGATACATCTGCCCAGTTAAAGATTGCAAAATTGATGATTCGCAAGTCGATAAAATCCACAACAGAACCACCAAAAAATAAGCGATCGATCCCATTTCCGGCGGCACCCGCTAAAATCAGACCAAAGCCCAACTGCTCCCAAATATTATTAAAAGTTTTAAAAATACCAATTCCCGTCAGAACAATACTAACAATCAATGATAGCCATCCCAACCAAGGACTACCTTCTAACATACTAAACGCTGCCCCATAGTTACGGATATAAGTAAAATGAAAGACATTCGGAACGATCGGGATTGATGTCCGCTCGATTTGTAAGTTTTCGACAATCGCGCGTTTGCTAAGGATATCGATCGTGAGATTGACGATCGCCGCCATCCAAAAGTAATAATTTCTGATTTTCACGTATAAAATATTAATAGAACATAATTTTTCGCATCACAAAAGCGATCGATGCAGCAGTGCATCCCAGTACCAATTGACTGATAATTGGATAGATCGAATAACGGGTGATTGACTCTAATAATTTAAATTCATTTAAACCCGACAAATCAATAAATTTAAATAAAACTAAATAGATAATTCCGAACGAATGGATAGCGATCAAACCGCACAAGCAGCTCAACCCGAGATATTCTAGAGGCGGAGTTGATGTACCTCGTCCACTCGAAAATCGCCTAAAAGCCAGTTGTCCACATACCCAAGATCCCGGCACAAATCCCAATAAGTAACCAAAAGTAGGTCGCTGAAGATATTCGATGCCACCACCATCATTGAAAACTTTCAACCATAGTAATCCCAATAATAAATAAGTCACTTGAGTTAGGACCCCAGCAGTTCTTCCACCCAAACAACTGGCTAATAAAACGGCACCAACTTGACACTTAAATCCTAATGGATAAGCAGTAACTCCAGCACTGAGCCATTGCCAAGGAGAATTGGTAACATAGGCGGGGAGGAAGTTTGCGCCGATCGTTAGAAATAAACCAACAATCGTCCACATTAAAATATAAGGACGAGAAATAGTCATACACGGAAGATCGGGGTTGGGGAGATGAGCTAGCCTAGTCGATCGATCGGAGCGCGCCGATCGACTAGGTTAATCGTTGTCGATCGCTTGAAAATAGTCAAGTAGAAGACCTCTTTTTACTACTCGAACACTCCTGCACCCGACACCCAAAACCCCACACCGCTACCAACTGCGATCGCATTCGCGCTAGGATAGACAGTAGTTTTGGAGTTTTAAATTCTACATTAAAAATTATGTTGAAGCGTCTGTGGTCGCAGTTATTTGCGTTAGTACTGGTGGTTGTCGTTGGCTTAGCTGGCTGTTCGGCTAGCCCTGGCGGACTGGTTGGAAATTATCGACAGGATACGATGACTGTCTTGAATAGTATGAAAGCTGTACTAGAGTTACCTGATGACTCCCCAGACAAAGCCGCCGCACAGTCTTTGGCACGTCTAAACATCAATGATTTTGCTTCCCGCTATCGCCAAGATCCAGCTCTTACCAAGCTGAGTTCGTTTACTAGTATGCGGACTGCACTCAACTCGCTGGCTGCTCACTACGCGGCTTATCCCAATCGCCCCTTGCCAGCCAAGCTCAAAACCAGTCTAGAGCAAAAATTCAAGCAGATCGAGTCAGCATTGCAACGCGGGACGTAAAGTAAGCAGTTGACAGTTGAGTTACGGTTGCTACATCAGCGATGGCTTACCCTCCAACCCCGCTTTCCAAGGGGGAAGCTCTAACTCCCTCCCCTTGGAAAGGGGATGGCTGGGGCGGGGTAAAGATCTACGTAACAAATCAACCCATTCGCGATCTGACGTGGAACTTTCTGTCTAAATCATCTGTCCAAACGAAAAAGAGTTGAAGGGGAAGTCGATCGACAGATTGGCTTCTCCTTTGTACTGACAAACTTATCTACCCCGATCGCGAACGTTACTATGGATTGTACGCTCCAAGAATATTTGCCCGTATCGCTAGCGAACGGCTGGCACAAGTGGCATCAGCACTTATTACTAGGGGTATTGGTGACAAGTAGCGGGATTTTGCAAGGCTACCAGGCGCAATCCACCCTAGCACAGAATTTAAGTACGGATTATTGCCACATTTCGCCAGCAGAAGTGAGTGCCAAAAATGTCCTGCGACTAGCTGCTCAAAAAGGCGATCGCAATAGTCAAGCCAAGTACGGAGATCTTGTCAAAAAGCACGTCAATTACGTCCAGCAATGTCGGCAAAAAAGTTGGTTGAAAAATCAAGCAATTTGGGTGCGACTGTACCCTTGTGACACCCGTCCTGGTGCCTTAGAAGAGATATTCGATCGGATGGTCGATCGCGGTTATAACCAAGTTTATGTTGCCACATTTTATGGCAAAGCATTGTTACCGCGATCGACCAATCGTACCGCCTGGAATTCCGTCCTCACAACGCGTGATACAGACAAAACCGATCTCCTCGCCGATGCCATCCAAAAAGGGCGCGATCGAGGCATGAAGGTCTATGCGTGGCTGTATAGTCTCAATTTTGGCCCTGAGTATGGGGTAACTCCCGAGGGGCAGTCAGCAGTCGCGCTCAATGGTCGCGGTGAGACGACTTTGTTTGCAGGTGAAGAGGGTTTTCAAAAAGCAACAGATGGCAATACTAGTTCGGTTTTATTTGTCGATCCTTACAGTAATAAAGCCCGAACTGATTATGAAAAAATGGTTGCAGAAGTAGCCCGCCGTCGTCCCGATGGGATTTTGTTTGATTATATTCGATTCCCAAGGGGTCAGGGCGGTCAATCGATCGCCAGTCATGTCAGAGATTTATGGATTTATGGTGATGAATCGCGGCAAACCCTAGCGGCGTTGGCTCAAAATAGCAAAGGGACAGACTTGATCGATCGCTATCTGACCAAAGGTACCATCACAGTCAACGATCTCAAAGAGGTAGACCAACTCTATCCCAATGAAGTTGCACCCCTGTGGCAGGGACGTACCCCCCTTGCCGATGAAGGGAACATGTCCTATGAGGAGAAATTTCCGTGGATCGAGTGGGACTTATGGCAACTCGCCCTCGCTCACGCCAGTCAAGGTGTGGTGAGTTTTCTGCAACGAGCGACGTTACCTGTCTCACAACAACAGCTCAAATCTGGAGCGGTGTTCTTTCCAGAAGCTAATCAACCCATCGGTGGCAGAGGCTTTGATTCGCGGTTGCAAGCTTGGGATCGATTTGCGACTACTGAATGGCACCCGATGGCTTATGCGACTTGCAACCGGAGTGATTGCATCACCGAGCAGGTGCGCCGCGTCCTGCGCTTTGCTCCAGCCAAAACCGAAGTTGTGCCCGCACTAGCTGGGAACTGGAGCAAGCCGACGGAAGGTCGTCCATCGTTAGAAGATCAAATGAATGGGATTCGCCGCAGTCTCCCCCAGATTCAGTCGATCAGTCACTTTGCATTTTCGTGGCAAGAACCAGAGTTGGACTACTATCGCAGTTCCTGTCAGTTGAAGTAGGGCGCAGATAGGAGCGGCGGCAAGCAGCAGATTTTTGGCTTACTTACGATCTACATTAGATTTAACTTGCAGCTCATAAGTAGTTTTGACTTGAGAGTTGGGTTTCATCCTCCCAGCAAACTTCCACCGGAGATAATTGTAAGCAGTCGCAGGTGCATCTTCCTTACCTAGTGTCGGTTTGGCGGCAAATGTCCTCCCACCATCAATACTAAATAATAATTGGGCACCGTCGCTTGCCGTTGCGGAATCTTTGACATAATTGGTTCCCCTCGGAATGGGTTGTTTGAGGACCAGATTCCTAAGTGGACAGCGACTATTATTTTTAGCAATCACTGTGTATCTGATGATATCTCCTGGTTTGACTGATGCTTTGCCAGCAATCAGTTGATAGGTAACTTGATTATTGACGATCTTTTTTTTGTCAGCAGTAAGTGTGAGGGCAACTCGCTGGGCAATTGGCTTGGAATCGATGCAGGGCTTGGCTCTGTGCTGACGAGCACTGGCAGCAAGCTGCGGGATCGTGAATCCAGCTCCAACCATGCCAATGCACCAGAGAATGCGGAAGGGTAACTTGGACATAGCAAGGTTTAGTGAGATTGGATAAAGATACTAAGATTGAGACGCGCGAATAGAGCTGAAGTTGCCTGCTGAAAATGTTAAGCCGCGAACTAGGTCTACCAGCTCCGATCGGGTTATAGTAAGTCTGACTAGGATCGAATTACATCATTTGCGATCGGGCACAGCCCACACTTCGCGAACGAACCCGATCTTCTAGATCCACGCACGCCCATCCGATTTGCGCCTCCACCAGCGGTTGGGCTGTCGATCGCACTGCATTACCTATATAGACAATGACCTTAGACTGGATTAGCCCCGCCGAACGCCTCCAATCGCTTCCCCAATACGTATTTGCGCGGTTGGAAGAACTCAAAGCCAATGCCCGCTCTCAGGGAGTAGATCTGATTGACTTGGGTATGGGCAATCCCGATGGTGCTGCGCCAGCACCCGTCATTGCTGCTGCCAAAGCGGCTCTAGATGAAGCCACCAATCACGGGTATCCGCCATTTGAAGGTACTGCCAATTTTCGGGGCGCGATCGCCAAATGGTACGCTCGTCGTTATGGTGTCACCCTCGATCCCAATAGCGAGGCATTGCCCCTGCTCGGCTCCAAAGAAGGACTGGGACATCTAGCCTTAGCTTACATCAATCCTGGGGATACAGTGCTCGTCCCTAGTCCAGCCTATCCAGTCCACTTTCGTGGTCCCGCGATCGCTGGTGCCAAGATCCACAATATCATCCTCAAACCCGAAAATGATTGGGAGATCGATCTCCATGATATTCCCCCAGATGTCGCCCGCAAAGCTAAAATTTTATTCTTTAACTACCCCAGTAACCCCACTGGAGCCACTGCTTCGAGATCCTTCTTTGAGGATGTCGTCGCCTTTGCTCATGAGTACCAGATCTTATTGGTTCACGATCTCTGCTACGCCGAGCTTGCCTTTGACGGCTACAAGCCCACCAGCCTGCTAGAAATCCCTGGAGCCAAGGAGATCGGTGTCGAGTTCCATACCCTCTCCAAAACCTATAATATGGCGGGCTGGCGCGTCGGCTTTGTCGTCGGCAATAGTCAGATCATCCAAGGACTCCGTACGCTCAAAACCAATCTCGATTATGGGATTTTTGCCGCCATCCAAACCGCCGCTCAGACTGCCCTCGAATTGCCAGACGAATATGTCACTCAGGTGCAAAACCGTTACCGCGAACGGCGCGACTTTATGATTCAAGGGTTAGCCAAATTGGGCTGGAACATCAAACCTACTAAAGCCACGATGTATCTCTGGATTCCGTGCCCTGTGGGCTGGAATTCTACCGATTTTGCGCTAACGGTATTGCAAAAAACAGGTGTGGTATTTACACCAGGCAATGCTTTTGGAGTCGGCGGTGAAGGCTATGTGCGGATCAGTCTGATTGCCGATCTCGACAGGCTGGGTGAAGCTATTCAACGACTTACGGATGCGGGAATTCGGTATGAGTAGGAGCGTGAATGGTGGATGGCGATTCGCGCACGCCTTTGTTCCCCGACGGTTTAGCGAATCAAGACAGTGAATAGTGAATGGTGAATGGATTCGGAGGGAAGGGAGTATGGTATCTGGGGCAATTTGGGAAAAAGAACTTAGTGATGTATTTACATTGGTTGAGTATCCACAGACAACAACTGAGCCGCGCTGCTTGATTATTGGTGGCGATCGATCTGGAGCAAATACAGCGAAAACCTTATCAATTTTTTTCCATTCTTGGGGAATCGATCGCGAAACTATTACCAATCTGCACTGCTCGATCGTGTTTCAAGCCGTGCTAGAAGTCGGAATTGTCGATGAGATGTCTGGGTTTACGTTTGAGGATGCCCTCGCCTGGGCTAGTGATTAATTATTTCCCTAAACTCACCCGAACAGGGACAATGGGATAAATACCCAGCCGCAATCTTCGCAATGATCTTCCCCAGCTTCGATCGATTCAGTCAGCTAGCAACTCAAGGTAACTTTATCCCTGTCTACCAGGAATGGGTTGCCGATCTCGATACGCCAGTCTCCGCGTGGTATAAGGTGTGTGCGGGTCAACCCTATAGCTTTTTGATGGAATCTGTCGAGGGTGGCGAAACCGTCGGACGGTATAGTTTCTTGGGCTGCAATCCGCTGTGGATATTGGAAAATCGAGGCGATCGCACGACCAAAACTCACCGCGATGGGACTGTCTCGGTTTTTACAGGCGACCCGTTTCAGACGCTGACTGAATGTCTAGCACCTTATACGCCGATTAAGCTGCCGCAACTTCCTGGTGGGATCGGGGGGCTGTTTGGCTTTTGGGGCTATGAATTGATGAAGTGGATCGAATCACGAGTCCCCGTTCATCCAGCTACCGCTGATGACCTTCCCGACGGCTTGTGGATGCAGGTAGACCATCTGCTGGTATTCGATCGCGTCAAGCGCAAAATTTGGGCGATCGCTTATGCGGATCTGCAAGGGTGCGATGGCGATCTCGAACTTGCCTATCGTCAAGCAGGCGATCGGGTCAAAACGCTGGTCGCTAAACTCCAACAACCCCTCGCACCGAGACTCCTCGAATGGACACCGCCACAACCTAGCCCCGCACTGACCGAACTTCCGGCGGCATATACGAGCAATACCTCCAAAGCCGAATTCTGTGCGAATGTAGCTAAAGCTAAAGCACACATTACCGCTGGAGATGTTTTTCAAGTGGTGGTGTCGCAACGCTTGTCTACTGCGTATACTGGCGATCCATTCGATCTGTATCGATCGTTGAGCTTGGTCAATCCCTCTCCCTATATGGCTTACTTCAACTTTGGGGATTGGCAGCTCATCGGCTCTAGTCCCGAAGTGATGGTCAGAGCCGATCGCAATTATGATGGTTCGCTCAAAGCCACGCTCAGACCGCTAGCTGGTACCCGTCGGCGCGGACAAACACCGCAAGAAGATGACGCACTAGCATTGGAACTACTCGCAGATACCAAGGAAGTCGCCGAACATGTCATGTTGGTAGATCTGGGACGCAACGATCTGGGTCGAGTATGTCAGAATGGCACGGTGATTGTCGATAAGCTGATGACGATCGAGCGTTATTCACACGTGATGCACATTGTCAGCAATGCGATCGGTCAACTCGCACCGGACAAAACCGCCTGGGATTTGCTCAAAGCTTGCTTTCCAGCAGGTACAGTCAGCGGCGCACCCAAAATCCGCGCGCTGGAAATCATCCACGATCTCGAAGGCTGTCGGCGGGGAGCTTATTCGGGAGTGTATGGTTATTATGATTTTGAAGGGCAATTGAATACGGCGATTACGCTACGAACGATGGTCGTTCGTCCTGATGGTGCTGGCGACCATACCGTATCTGTTCAAGCAGGTGCGGGATTGGTGGCGGATTCCGATCCAATCACTGAGTACGAAGAAACTTTGAATAAAGCCAGAGGGTTGCTAGAAGCAATCCGGTGTCTAGCGATCGACGATCCCCAGTAGCAGCTCTGCCCGAGCTAGATGCTAGCGGCTGGCAAGCTCGTAGAAATACTGCTGTAGCGGACGGGGTTCGCGCCCCGTCTGTGCCTACGGCAGGCTTACGCCAATGACACGCCGAGCTTCGGATCTCCTCCGGAGACGCTACGCGAACGTCTACGGGGAACCCGAGGGTTTAGCAAATCAAGACACAATCGCTGTGCTGTCCTAACCACCTTGGCGGTTGCTATAAAAAAGGCTTACGTAAAAACGTAAGCCTTTTGTTAATAAGTTGAGAGCAACTACTCGCGATCGCAATTATTCAAAATCATCATCGTCATCACTGTCTCCTGGCGGTGCCCAGTCGAACTCGTCTTCCTCCTCAGTGCTAGCCGCTTTGACGGTATCGCCATAGAGTCCAGCAAATTCGTCTTCCTCTTCTGGGCTAGAAGGCTTGATAATGGACAAACCACCAAGAGTCGGATCGTCGAGATCGTAGCTGCGGGCAGTGCGATCGTCCAGAATCATATCCTCGTCAGTACCGATCGTGCCGCCTTCATAGCTACCATACAGCCCTGGTGAGCCGTAGTCACTATCCATCATCGGGCTGGAGAAGTTGGAGTCTTCATAGGCATTGAAGCCTGTACCAGCAGGGATGAGACGACCGATGATCACGTTTTCTTTCAAGCCGCGTAGCCAGTCAGATTTACCTTCGATCGCGGCTTCAGTCAGGACGCGGGTAGTTTCTTGGAAACTTGCAGCCGAGATGAAGCTATCGGTATTCAAGGATGCCTTGGTGATCCCGAGTAGCATCGGCGTATATTCCGCCGGAGCCGCACCAGTGATTGACATGGCTTCATTGACTTGTTCGACTTGGCGGAGTTCTTGAAGTTCTCCAGGCAGCATCGTGGTGTCACCACCATCATCGATCCGGACTTTGGATGTCATCTGACGGACGATCACCTCGATGTGTTTGTCGGCGATCTCGACCCCTTGGGATTGATACACTGACTGCACCTGATTTACCAGGAACGCTTGGGCCTTTTGGAGGGCAAGCAGAGCCGCTTCAAAGACGCCGTTTTCTTCACGGAAATGGTTGAAGTAGACTTCCAGAATCTCGTGCGGATTGAGCTGTCCGTCGGTAAGTAAGTGCCCAGCTTTGACAACATTGCCATCCGATACGAGTAAGTTTTGACCGGGACCGAGGAAATATTCTTCCACGGCACCACTGGCATCGATCACTTTAATTTCGGTGGGTTCGTTATCATCGTTGTAGATGACAGATGCAGTACCATCACGACGGTTGAGGATACAAGGTTCTTTAGGTTTGCGGGCTTCGAGGAGTTCTTCGATCCGTGGCAAACCTTGAATGATATCTCCAGTTTTCGATCGCTCGTAGACTAGTAGCACCAAGTTATCACCCCGCTGCACCAGATCTTCAGTATCGATGTGGAGGATGGCTCCTGGCGATACCCGATAGGGACGCGCGATCCGCAGCACGACTGATGAGTCGGTGACCGCTACTACCTGACCGGATTCAGGGCTATTTAGACCTGGGGCAAGTTCAGTACCTGATACTACCAATTTACCAACTTTGACAGTCGGTGCGGTACCGTTGGTATCGATGCTAAGGCGATCGACATCGCGAACGACAAGTACGCGCCGCACGGATTCGGCACCTTGACGGATGCCGCGCACTTCCCCATGATTCTTACACCGAATTTCTGTCCGCGCTACTACTGCCCCAGGGGCGATTTTTTCACCATCAGCGACGAGAGCTTCGGTATAAGTGCTACCACCGAGGTTATCTCCAGCGGTATCGCGCCGGATAGTGAGCGATTCGAGGATGACTAGTTGCAAGCGGAGGTCGCCAGTTTCTTCATCTTTGACCAATTCGATATCGGCAGCAAGTTGAGGAGTACTGGTAGAATCCATTTCTAGCACCAGTTGGGTGCGGAGGAGTTCGACCCCATCGATGGATTTGACGCGTTCGCCATCTTTGTATGGCACGCGCTGAACGGCACGGAGTTCGATGGTGACAGATTTGCCTTCGGTAATTGCCCCACGACTGCCAGCTTGATTGACGGAAGCTTGGGAAGGGAGATTTGGCTCGTCTGGAACTTGGTATTCGATCGTCGGACGGATCAGTAAGGCTGAACCTTCGGGAGTTTCGACGTATTCCAGATACCGGAGTTCGGTAACTGCTTCGAGTTCGGGGACGGGTTTTTGACCTGGATAGCAAAGGGTACCAGTTACGGACTGTCCAGCTTCAGGATCGTCTAAAAGATGTAGCTCTCCAGGTTTGATCGTAATCTCACGGAGAATGTCATTTTTCTGAACGACTTCAATAATCCCCCCAATCCCACAGAAGATATCGCGAATGACTTCGGTACCTGCTTCGACGTATTGACCGTCTTCGACATTGAGCAGGGAGATGTCTTTGTTGACCTCATGAGATTCTTCGGGAATCCAGATGATTGTGCCACCTTGAACGACCTCATAGCCCTGTTTAGCTTTACCTTTTTTCTGGACATCCAGACCAGCAAATTTGATGATGCCACCCGTTCGCGTCCGATACCGATCGTCCACTAGTTCGGCGACAGCGGTACTGTTTTGCACCTTGGTCCCTGGAGGCGTCAGGAGTTGGAAGCGTTGATTGTCATCGGTGACGATCGCGTATTGTTCGCGGCCAGATTCGGCGTCTACTTCGACTTTGGCGCGATCGAGTGAGACAGAAGCAGTGATGATATCGATTTCCCGTTCGCCGCGCAGTCTGACCACCCCACCGCTGACAGAAATCAACCGAGTTTCAGCCAGGACGCCATGTTCGGCGATCTGGTCGCCGTTCTTGACCATCGGCTCGGCTCCAGGGGGGAGGTTGTAGACTTCCCCAGAAAGTACCCAGATCAGTCCTCCCCGTTGAGCGATCCGCGTCATGTTGCCTTGACGATCGGTTTTTTCTTCCGGTACGATATCAGCAAATAAGACTTCCCCCGCCAGATCTGAGGCGACGTCTTTAGTAGCTTTTTCGGTCGAGCGACCACCGCGACTCAAGGCAATTTCTGCCAACAGATCGCCAGTTTTGACATCTGAACCATCAGCGACGAGCAGCAGTGAACCTGGGGTTAAATTAAAGACTTTTTTCTTGCCTTTACCCTTGGGTTCGAGAATTAGGTCGCCATTGACTTCAACTTGTTCGCGATCTTCACCGTGCTTGGTGCGGACAGCGCGGACGCGGAGGTTGGAAAATTTGACGGTACCATCATGAGGGGCACGAATTTGTTGTTCGACTTCCCCTGTGAACACCCCACCCGTGTGGAATGTCCGCATAGTAAGCTGGGTACCAGGTTCGCCGATCGATTGCGCGGCGATAATCCCGACGGCTTCACCAAGATCGACGAGATGTCCATGTGCCAGACTCCAACCATAGCACAGTTGGCAGACCGATCGGGCAGCTTCACAAGTCAGTGCCGATCGGGCGAAGACAGATTTGACATCCGCTTTGGTGATTTCCTTAATCAAATCTTCGTCTAGTTGCTGATTGCGGCTACCGATTAAGGCTTTGGTTTCGGGATGGAACACATCAGCGGCGAGTACCCGTCCGTGCAACCGACTGGCGAGGGAGATCAGGACGCGATCTCCATCTTTCATCGCTTCGACGGTGAGTCCGCGCGTCGTCCCACAGTCATGTTCGCGCACGATCACATCTTGGGAAACGTCCACCAACCGCCGCGTCAGGTAGCCCGAGTCCGCCGTCCGTAGTGCGGTATCGACGAGTCCTTTCCGCGCTCCATAGGAGGAGATGATATATTCGGTAACAGTTAAGCCTTCTTTAAAGTTGGTCTTAATTGGTAAGTCGATGATTTCCCCTTGGGGGTTTGCCATCAATCCTCGCATCCCGACGAGCTGACGTACCTGAGACAAGTTACCCCGCGCCCCAGAGAATGCCATCATGTAGACGGAGTTGAGCGGATAATTGGTGCGGAAGTTGTTGACTACTTCGTCTTTGAGACTTTCGGAAGTGATGTTCCAAGTATCGATGACTTTTTGGAACCGCTCGACTTCAGTGATCTCCCCACGGGTGTACTTAGCTTCGGTTTCGTCGATCGTATTTTCGGCAGCTTCGAGCATTTCGCGCTTCATCGGCGGAATCTTGAGGTCGTCGATACTGATCGATACCCCAGCTCTAGTCGCGAACCGGAAACCCAATTCCTTGAGTTTGTCTGCCATCTGGGCTGTCCGAGCGGTACCATAGTGCCGGAATGACCAGGTGATCAATTTTTTTAACTGACCTTTATCAACCATGCGGTTGTTAAAAACGATCGGCTTTCTCTCTTTTTCGCTCATGATCTAGGCTTTAGGTGTTAGGTATTAGGCTTTAGGTGTTAGATGTTAGGGCTTGGGTATTAGGTTTAGGTGTCGGTTTTAGCCTTGCGACTTGGGTCGCAGGTGTCTAAAACCTAAAGCCTAAAGCCTAAAGCCTAATCCCTATACCGAGAGGACTTCCTGAATGGTCTTGTTGTAGATAATCCGCCCGGGGGTGGTATAGATATATTGAGAAAGCATTTCCCCTGTGCTGGTTTCGCGCACGCGGCGGTATTTATAGAGCTTGGTAATCGTCCCATCGCCACCTGAAATCGTTTCTAGTGGTTCTTTCTCATCATCGTCGGACTCCATTAAGCCGTCATACCGCACCCAGATAAAACTATGGATATTGAGTTCGGCGCGATCGTATGCGCGGACGGCATCTTCGAGGTTGGCAAAATAGCGATCGGTTTCAGCTAAAGCTGGATTCCGAGCGGTCAGATAGTAACAACCCAAGACCATATCCTGCGATGGAGCCACGATCGGCGAACCCGTTGCTGGTGAGAGAATATTGTTACTCGCCAACATCAGCAGTCTGGCTTCGGCTTGCGACTCTAGGGAGAGTGGGACATGCACCGCCATCTGGTCGCCATCAAAGTCGGCGTTAAATGCCGGACAGACGAGGGGATGGAGCTGGATGGCGCGACCTTCGACGATAATCGGTTCAAAGGCTTGAATCCCCAGACGGTGCAGAGTTGGTGCCCGATTGAGCATCACTGGGTGTCCAGAGATCACTTCTTCGAGGACATCCCACACGGTCGGATCGCCCCGTTGGATGAGTTTTTTGGCAGCTTTGATATTATTGACGAGGTTATTCTTGATCAACCGATGAATCACAAATGGTTGGAACAATTCGATCGCCATTTCTCTGGGCAATCCACACTGATGGATTTTCAGTTTTGGCCCCACAACGATCACGGAACGACCAGAATAATCCACCCGTTTACCGAGCAAGTTCTGGCGGAACCGTCCCTGTTTCCCTTCGATAATGTCCGAGAGAGATTTGAGGGCGCGGTTATTGGCACCAACTACCGTCCGTCCCCGCCGTCCGTTATCAATTAGCGCATCGACAGCTTCTTGCAACATCCGTTTTTCGTTACGGACGATGATTTCTGGTGCCAAGATTTCTTGCAATCTGGCGAGACGGTTGTTCCGGTTGATCACCCGTCGATACAGATCGTTCAAGTCCGAAGTTGCAAAGCGTCCGCCATCGAGTTGCACCATTGGGCGCAAGTCGGGGGGAATCACGGGCACATAGCTCAGGATCATCCACTCGGGACGGCTACCTGTCGCGATAAAGTTATCGATCACCCGCAGGCGTTTGATCAACTTGGCGCGTTTTTGCCCCTTGGACTCACTAATCTGCTCGCGGAGCTTTTCAGCCTCATCTTCCAGTTGGAGGTCTTCTAGGAGCCGCTGGACGGCTTCGGCACCGATGCCGACTTCGACTCCTTCTAGGAGTGAATCTTCACTATAAATCCGCTCTTCGATCTCCAACCACTGTTCTTCAGTCAGGAGTTGTTTATAACCGAGGGTGTCATCGTTACCTGCGGCGAGGACGACGTAAGAGTTGAAATAGACGATCTGTTCGACATCCCGCAATGGCATATCGAGCAAGATACTCAAGTAGCTCGGAATCCCCTTCAGGTACCAAACGTGTGCCACTGGTGCCGCTAGTTTGATAAAGCCCATCCGGTGACGGCGGACGCGGGATTCGGTGACTTCGACGCCACAGCGTTCGCAGACGATGCCGCGATGCCGTACCCGCTTGTATTTACCACAATGGCACTCCCAATCCTTGGCGGGGCCAAAAATCCGTTCGCAGAACAAGCCGTCCATCTCCGGCTTCAATGTCCGATAGTTGATGGTTTCTGGCTTGGTGACTTCCCCAACTAATTGCCCATTGGGTAAGTTCCGCGAACCCCACTCTCGAATCCGATCGGGTGAAGCAATCCCAATCTTAACGTAATCAAACTTGGTTTCTAGCTTTTGACGCATGTTTTCTGGGGCTTAGTGATTAGGGATTGGGGGGATGGTGAATGGTGGATAGTGGATAGTGGATAGTGGATGGTGGATTGAGTTTTAAATATTAGGGGATAAGAATCGAGACGTGCTTGCATGTCTAATTCTATTCACTACTCACCATCCACCATTCACCATTCACCTAGCACCTTCCTACCCTTCTTCGCCATCGTCTCCACGAGCAAAGGACTCATACGTGGGACGGGAGGGGGCGCGGCGGGTATTGACATCGGCCATCAGATCGACTTCGACGTCGCGGCTATCGCCATCGGGTGTCTGTTCGACTTTGTGAACGGCGATATCTAGTCCGAGCGATTGCAATTCGCGCATCAGTACCTTGAAGGATTCGGGGGTACCAGGACTGGGGATGGATTTACCTTTAACGATCGCGTTGAGCGCATCATTTCGTCCCTGCATGTCGTCGGATTTGACGGTCAGCAACTCTTGGAGAGTATACGCTGCACCGAAGGCTTCGAGTGCCCAGACTTCCATTTCTCCGAACCGTTGACCACCTTGCTGGGCTTTACCACCGAGGGGTTGTTGGGTGACGAGGGAGTAAGGACCTGTCGAACGGGCGTGGATCTTATCATCGACGAGGTGGACGAGTTTAAGCATATACGCCTTTCCGACCGTTACAGGTCGATCGAATGCTTCACCAGTCCGACCATCGTAAACTGTAGTTTTACCTGGCTCGTTTTTATCGAAGATCCATGGCTTGTTCTGGGCTTTAGCCGCTGCTTTGAGCTTGCCATGAACCGTCGTTCGCGACGCTTCGGGGGCATACATTTCATCAAAAGGTGTGACCTTAAAACGCATGCCGAGGTTGTGTCCCGCCCAACCGAGCAGACATTCAAATACCTGACCAACGTTCATCCGTGAGGGCACGCCTAGAGGATTGAGAACGATATCGACAGCGGTACCATCTGGTAGATAGGGCATATCTTCAACGGGCATAATCCGCGAGACGATCCCTTTATTCCCGTGTCGTCCCGCCATCTTGTCTCCGACTTGGATCTTCCGTTTTTGGGCAACGTAGATCCGGACGACCATATTGGCTCCAGGTGGCAACTCGTCGCCTTGTTCGCGGGTAAATACCCGCACGTCTACGACGCGACCTTTTTCACCATTAGGTACCCGCAGGGAGTTATCGCGGACATCCCGCGCTTTTTCACCAAAGATGGCGCGGAGGAGTTTTTCTTCTGGGGGCTGATCTGATTCACCTTTGGGGGTGACTTTGCCGACGAGGATATCGCCTGATGTCACCCAGGCACCTTTACGGATGATTCCGGTTTCGTCAAGATTCCGTAAGGATTCCTCACTGACGTTGGGAATTTCACGAGTGATCTCCTCGGGACCAAGTTTAGTTTGACGCGCTTCGATTTCAAATTTCTCAATGTGGATACTCGTATAGAAATCCTGAGAAACCAATCGTTCGCTAATTAGAATCGCATCCTCATAGTTGTATCCTTCCCACGGCATATAAGCCACGAGGATATTTTGACCTAGAGCCAGCTCTCCGCCCTCAGTTGCCGAACCATCTGCCAGTACTTGACCCGCCACCACGCGATCGCCAATTTGGACGAGCGGACGTTGGTTGAGGCAAGTATCCTGGTTGGAACGGTGATATTTTTGAAGCAGATAAGTCTGCATCCGATTATTATCGCCCTTGACTTTGATCGATTCGGCTTCGATGAAGCTGACAACACCATCAAATTTGGCAACAACGACCATCCCTGAATCTCGCGCCGCTTGGACTTCCAGCCCCGTACCGACTAATGGACGTTCGGGTCGAAGTAATGGTACCGCTTGCCGCTGCATATTAGAACCCATCAGGGCACGGTTGGCGTCATCATGTTCGAGGAACGGAATCAATGATGTGGCGACCGAAATAATCTGTACGGGCGAAATTGCCACATAATCCACCTGGTCGGGTGTCGTCGTAGTAAACTCATGCCGATATCGCACAGGAATCGTCGAACCCAAGATATAACCATTTTCATCGGTGGTGATATCTCCAGGTGCTACCCGCAGATCGTCTTCCATATCCGCAGTCATATATTCGGCTTCTAGCTCCCGCTTCACCCGACCATTTTCGACAGGTAAGAACGGTGTTTCGATGAATCCATATTGATTGACTCGCGCGTGAGTCGCCAATGAACCGATCAAGCCTGCATTTGGCCCTTCAGGTGTTTCGATCGGACAAATTCGCCCGTAGTGGGAGGTGTGGATATCGCGGACGGCAAAACCCGCGCGTTCTCTGGTCAAACCACCAGGACCTAGAGCTGAGAGGCGGCGTTTGTGGGTCAACTCTGCTAGCGGATTGGTCTGATCCATAAACTGCGACAGTTGGGAGGAGCCGAAAAATTCCTTGACTGCGGCGACTAATGGCTTGGGATTGACCAAACTGGCAGGAGTCAAGCTACTAGTCTCAGATACGGTCATCCGTTCGCGGATAATCCGTTCCAAACGGTTGAGACCGACCCGAATTTGGTTCTGGAGCAACTCACCTACCGATCGCACGCGCCGATTGCCGAGGTGATCGATGTCATCGGTGCTACCGATATCAAATTCGAGATTGATCAGATAATCGATCGCACACAAGATATCTTGCGGTGTCAAGACGCGGACGGTATCGGGGGTAGTCAGTCTCAGCTTGCGATTTAATTTATACCGAC
This sequence comes from Chamaesiphon sp., assembly GCF_041738855.1. Classification (GTDB taxonomy): domain Bacteria; phylum Cyanobacteriota; class Cyanobacteriia; order Cyanobacteriales; family Chamaesiphonaceae; genus Chamaesiphon. The sequence goes on from NZ_JBGSPA010000204.1 coordinate 50,588, forward strand.
CAACTTTACCCAGATCGTAGCGTTTGGGGTCAAAGAAGCGTGAATCCAGCAGTTGCTGACCACCACTGACAGTAGGCGGCTCACCTGGACGCAGCTTTTTATACAGCTCCATCAAGGCTTCTTCCTCAGTGAGGTTGCCTTCTTTATCGATTGTCTTTTGGTAAAACTCAGGGTGACGCAATGAGTCGAAAATCTCGTTGTCAGTCAAGCCCAAGGCTTTTAATAATACCTGCGCTGACAGTTTGCGAGTCTTATCGATCCGTACCCAGACGATATCATTCTTATCCGTCTCAAACTTCAGCCACGCTCCTCGGTTGGGAATGAGCGAGGCACTGTAGGTACGGCGACCATTTTTGTCGAGTTCGGACTTATAATACACTCCAGGCGATCGCACGATCTGATTGACGATGACACGTTCGGCACCGTTGATAATAAACGTCCCGCGATCGGTCATCAACGGTAAGTCACCAATAAAGACATCTTGCTCGATGATTTTGCCTTTATCTTCTTTATTGATCAGTTGAGTTGGCACATACATTTGTACCGCATAGCTAGCATCGCGTCGCTTGGCTTCGTCTACATCGTACTTGGGACGTTTGAGCTTATAATTTTTCGCGAGGAACCGCAGTTCCAGTTTTCCCGTGTAGTCAGTAATCGGTGAGAAGCTATCTAATTCTTCGATCAAGCCTTCTTCCAAAAACCACCGAAAACTAGAACGCTGAATCTCTACTAAATCGGGCAGCATGTATGTGGATGCTGTCGTAGTAATCTGACTAGTCATGATATTCCTCTCCAGGCAGGTTCTAAACGGTTATTCAGTTATTTCAGTCTCATGGCGTTCGAGTTTGACACTTAGTCAGCTGTCAGTTCGCTGCTCCTGAACACCAACGGCGGGATTACTTTGCTTTATAAAGGCTGTGTCAACGAACGGATAAATATACATACTTTCCCCATGCGAGTAGTGACTTTTTGGCACCGAGCTGATGTCTGGTGTGTTTGAAAGAAGATCGACCTGCGAGTGTGGGGTGGAGAGCATCTTCGGGATGATGGTATATTGAGTTAAGATGATGTAGTGGGATCGCCTTCGGTATGCCGTGCGAACGAGTGCAGATATTAAATATAATTGAATGATTAGCCAACTGGAGCCAACACTGGTAACCTAAATAAGTGGCGGGCGTTGATAGTAGTGCGCTCGGCTAGTGTGTCGAGACTTTCGCCGCGCAATTGAGCTAGGTAGCTAGCGACGTAACTTACAAACGCTGGTTCGTTGCGTTTACCGCGTTTGGGTACAGGTGCCAAAAATGGACAATCAGTCTCAATTAACAGCCGATCGATCGGCACAAGCTGTGCCGCAGCTTGAATTTGAGTAGCATTTTTAAAAGTAACTACACCACTAAAACTAATATAAAACCCCAAATCCAAAAACCATTGTGTTTCGGCTGGAGTCCCCGACCAACAATGCATTACACCCCGAATCTGTCCAAATTCTGACCAGAATTCTTGACAAATTTGGCGCATCATGCTAGCAGCATCACGACAGTGGATAATGACTGGTAAGTCTAACGATCTGGCAATTTGGAGTTGCGATCGAAAGACATCGATCTGCTGTTGGTGGTTATCAGCTTTAAAAAAGTCTAAACCCATCTCACCGATGGCGACTACCCGCCGATCGCTACTGGCTAGCTCACGAATCTGGTCATCCAAATCCGCTTGCCATGAGCCTGCATCTAGAGGATGTAAGCCAACAGAGAAGAATAGTTCGGGTAGCTTGTCGGCTAATGCCTGTGTTTTGGCAAATTCTGCTGGCGTAACGCAAGAGTGTACCAGTTGGATCACTCCATTTGCCCGCCATCGATCGCGTACCGCCTCTAGATCTGCCTCGAAGGCATCAAAGTTGATGTGAACGTGAGTATCAATTAGCTGCATTTAGCACAGATTAACTGTTGTCGTTGACAAAGCCGCTAGATCGTGAGCATCGAGCAGTGGTTTAGGCAGATTTAACAGCGATGGCTTGAGCTAACCGCGATTTTTTGTTGGCACCATTATTGCGATGCAACACACCTTTTTGGACGGCTTTATCAATCTTTTGATAGGCTTCAGACATACATTTTTGGACTTCGGCTGAGGTTTCAGCCGAAGGTGTTGCTGTATGCTTCTCGACCGCTGTGAAGTACTTCTTCATCAGCGTCCGTACGGCAGATTTATGAGACTTGTTGCGAAGCCGATTCCGTTCGGCGATATCGACACGTTTGATTGCAGACTTAATATTTGCCACAGTTAGCCCTGGGAAAACTTACGTTTAAGAAAAATTGACATGATGCCAGACATATAAGCATAACACAACTATCGAAAAATTAGCAAGCTGCTGATGACCCCATCTGGTGATGACGCTTTGAGAGTTAGCTTGTAATAATGCTTGCCAACTAAAAGTAACACTATGCGTTCCAATCACTTTTAGTTTATTAGAGATATGTGATGTGTGCAATTGGCTAAAAAATCTCAACTCTCGCTGCTGAAGATATTGACTATGATAGCGCAGGCTCCAAATAATTGCCGAGTGGATAGCTGAATGCTTGTGGATTCGATGCGGTGCTGATACAGCGCACGCTCGAATTTATCTTAGAGTCTATGTACTATTATTGAAAATTATGGTATGCTTGTATTAACAGCGGTCGAACGCCAAGACTAAATCGATCGCCCTAGTTTATCGGACTCAAACCCTCTTCATCACCCACTTTGGTTACTAATTGGTAGCTGGTTTTGAAGTAGGCTAGCCCAGACATCACAGCAACTCCAGATCACTCACAGCACATACCGATGACTTACTCCAAAACCAGAGCGACTAAAGACAATACCGCTGAATACTTACCAACTGCCGATCGCCACCAGCCAGTTATTGTGACAGAGGCACAAGCTGAATTGACGCCTGAACTACCAGTCACCCGCCCGCCACAACGCGATCGATTTGCCGCGCCCGAATATGTCAACCCCAATGCGCGGCTACCCCGCATCCAAGCCCTACGTGGTGAAAATGGTGCCAGTGAGTGTGGCTATTTCATCACCGAAGCAGAGATGGGAAAAGCTGGCTGGAAAGAGATAGATGAGAGCGAAACGATCGTCTATGAATATAATAGTGGCGGTAAAGAGCGAGGAATACTCATCCAATCACCTCGGATGCTGGTGGTACCGCGATCGCCTTTATTTGCATTTGACAGACAAGCTTCTCGGATCGAGGGGAAATTGGTTGTTGCCGGACAATATAGTAAGCAACTTTATAGCGATCGCGAGAAATATGGTACCGCTCAATGCTATGAAGTATTGCTACTAGACGTTGACAATCAACCATTACATGAAATCAGCTTGGCTTATGTTGCCAAAGGTGCCAATCAGGCGAGTTTTAGCTTTCATTGGCAACAACTAGTTACCCAAGTAACTAAATGTCATGCGATCGCCAATGCCATACCTGCCCGCGCCAAGGATGTGCGCTTCAATAGTCTGTGTGTCTTTCAATTTACTGTGAAACGAGAATTGGCTGGGAATGGTGCAAAATCACCTGCCTGCAAAGTTCACAGTCATGTCGAACCAATACAAACCAATTGGGAACAGTTTTTCTTGGGGCGTCAAGATGAGATTGCAGATCGATTTCTCAATCTCTTAGCTCCTACTACCGAACTCACTTTACCGCAGGCGAATGCTTTGAGTTTGGTCGAACATGCGGATGATACCCTGCATTCAGAACTAGCAGCATAAAGTAGGGAGATCGATCGAGATCGATCGAAATTACTAAATAAGAGTTAAAAATAGAGATATCCTCAATGATATCTCTATTTTTTTGCGTTCTAATAGCGTAGAGATTTACATTGGAGATCGAAGACAACTAAAATCCAAATAAATCACCGAGTTTTTTTTAAGAACCAGTATCGGTGCGTTACGGCAGCAGCCCAACACACCCTACATCAACCTAGCTTTTCATTTAGGATTGATATATTAAGTCAAGGCTATTGCCTGTAACCCAAACATGAGAATTGCAGCCTTGGGACTAGATATCGGCACGAAACGGATTGGGGTAGCTGGTTGCGATGGATTGGGGATGATGGCGACGGGAATTACCACGATTTGGCGCAGTTCATTTGTGGAAGATATGGCTCAATTAAGCGAGATTATTGTCGAGCGTCAAGTCGAGATCCTCGTACTAGGGTTGCCTTACACCATGGATGGTAAGATCGGCTCTCAGGCGAAACAAGTCCAAAAATTTGCGCGGCGGGTAGCAGCAGCCATTGAATTGCCAATCGAGTATGTAGACGAACGCTTGACATCTTATGCTGCCGAGCAAATGATGATCGAGGCGAAGATCTCAGTGTCTGGGAATAAAGCCACAATCGATCGGATTGCGGCGGCAGTCATCTTACAGCAATGGCTTGATGAAAGAGGTGATTACCTCTCGGCGCGGCTTCGCCAACACCCGATCGAGCCAGCAGATAAGTAGATTGATGTGCGGAGGTATTAAATTCATTGCCAATAGTAGTTTTCTAAGTATTATTGGGCAACCTAGCTACAGGAGATGTTACCGTAGCTAGAAAAAATGTCTAAGTATCGATCGAAACCGTTTTTTATCCGTGGGTTAGGGCTATCTACTTCAACATTGCTCATCGCTGACGTAGCTCGATCGCAATCCAAGCGCGATTCTGAAGATCTACCAACTGAATCAACTGCGGCTGACGCCCATCGACAAATCCAAAAAGCTAGTCCACTTCAGTCATCAGGTACAAATTCGACAGCAATCGGTACTGGCAATAACGGTCCGGCAAGTTATACATTTATCATGTCAACGCCAGCATTGCTCGACATTACGCAGTGTCTCGAATACGATTACTTTACTCGAATCTGAAGATTTATTAAATATTGACTCATTAATGCTATTGGTAATGGTCAAATATGATGTGTTTGAAAAACTCGGTCCGATCGTGGGCATTCCAGAGCAGTATAACAGACCGGAAACCTACAGCAAAATGTTGCAGTATATCGGATTGAAGTCTCGGCACGAAAGCTCGTATCAAAAATTTCAGGAATTTTTATTACTACTTCAACAGTGGGAAATTCATTATCAGACAATCCTAAATGTGCGAGCTAAATATGCAGCAAAAGAATACCGACTTCCCAAAGAATTCACGGATCGAGCACCTGGATTTGCACTATATCAAAAATATAAAGAGAGCTTCCACTTGATAACTCAAGTTGTACCTGCGATCGCGACTCCTCAGGTAAAAGAAACCATCCCCGCAGCTCCAGTATTGACAGGAGTTAACTAAAAATTAGTGGTGAAGTTCGGGAAGTCGATGTCTACTTTATCCCCGATCCAAGAATTAGGAATATCGGATCGCGCTCATCATTCGCTAGTTTGGCGATATTGTTCGATAAAATCTTGGACGATTTGGCGGTATTCGCGCATCGTTTCATCTACCCAATTGCGATCGTTACCATTGACATAGATATGTACCAAAGGTTCGCCAGCATCGGGGAGAATTAACACCCAGCGATCGTCTTGATAATTAATGATTTTGACACCATCTTCGGTATCGAGATACTCGGGCTGATGATTTTCGAGAATGTGCCGCATCAAGCCGCCTTTAGCCGTCCAGGGGCAGCGGAGAGCGTGACTGCGATAAAAGACGCGTGGTAGCTCGGCGCGGAGGCTACTGAGCGATCGATCTTGACGGGTGAGCATCTCGATCAGTTTGGCGATACAGAACATCGCGTCGAAGCCCGGATGAAATTCGGGGAAAATAAAGCCCATTTCACCGCTCCCACCGAGGACGACATTGGGTAGCTGCTGACAGGCTTCCATCAGGGCGGTGGGGCTAGCTTTGGTGCGCTTGACTTTGCCACCATGACGGCGGACGATTTGTTCGATCGCGCTAGAAACTTGGACGGGGACGACGACGGTGCCACCAGGATAGGCGGTGAGGACGATTTGCACCATCAGGGCGGTGAGCATATCGCCGCGAATGGGGACACCTTCTTCATCGACGATGATCAGTTGTTCGCCGTGGGCGGAGACTTGGACGCCAAAGGAGGCTTTAAGGGCAACAACTACGTGTCCGAGTTGGTTGAGTAGTATTTCCCGCTCGTTGCTACCCAGGGACATCTGATTGAGGCTGGCGTTGAGGACTACTGCATCGCAGCCAAATTTGGATAATAGTACGGGGAGGATCGCCCCCGAGACGGCGTACACATAATCGACGACGACTTTGGTACCTGCATGACGGATGACGTCGATATTTAGTTGTTTTTGGAAGGCGGATTTGTAGATCTCCATTCCTTGGGAAAAGCGGTTGACATCGCCGATTTCTTGGATGCGTGCGCGGCGGAGATCTTCTTTGAAATACGCTGATTCGATCTTTTTCTCTTGGATTGTAGAGATATTGATACCGCGATCGTCAAAGAATTCGATGAGAATTGAGTCCATCCGATCGGGATGCAGTCGGACGTGAATCCCGCCGATGACGGTGACTTCATCGTGGCGTTGGCGGAGGGCATAGATAATTTTGCGGGCGACGGGGATGGCGGTAGATTCGAGATCTTGGATATTAATTCCTACTGACATCAAGCCCGCAATTAGCGATCGCGATACCATCCGCGACACATTGCGCTGATCGCGGGAGACAGTCACCTGCGCTCCTGGCTTGAGGGTAGATCCGTACGCCGCTCCGAGTTTGACGGCAAATTCGGGCGTGATATCGATATTTGCCAACCCTTGAACGCCCCGTTGGGCGAACAGATTGCGGTGGGCGATTTGTCCCCAGATCAGATTGATATTTAGCACGGCTAAAGGTTCGATTTCCTTATTCGGCCATACTCGCACATTCGGGTTGATCTGTGCCTCATCGCCGACATTCGCCAGTGCGCCCAAAACTGCCCCTTCTAGCACTTGTGCGCCTCGACCGACTCTCACCCCGCGCGCCAGGACGCAAGCCCGCAGCTGGGCATCCTCACCGATAATCGAGCCATTCCCGATAATCGGTCGCTTGAGATTGGCACCCCGACCGATCGCCACATTATCACCGACGATCGTTTCGGCGGAGATTTTTACCCGTGCCCCGATTTTACAATTGGCACCGATGACGGCTGGGGCCTCGATTTGGGCACTAGGATCGATATAGGTATTTGCCCCGATCCAGATGCCTGGACTAGTTTCAGGAAAGGGCCAGTCGAGTTTGACTTTGCCGCGTAGGGCGTCGTATTGGGCTTCGCGATAGGTGTCGAGTTGACCGATATCGCACCAGTAGCCGTCGGCGACATAGCCGTACATGGGGACATCGTGGGCGAGTAGTTGCGGAAATAAATCCTGGGAAAAGTCGGCTTCGGTGTCGGGATGGAGATAGTCGAGGACTTCGGGCTCGAGGATATAAATACCTGTATTGACAGCATCGGAAAATACTTCACTTGCTGAGGGTTTTTCCAAGAAACGACGCACCCGTTTATCTTCATCGAGAATAACCACCCCAAAATCGATCGGGTAGGGAATCTGGGTGAGAATAATTGTCGCTTTGGCACCTTTGCGACGGTGAAACTCGATCGCACTTGTCAGATCGATATCGGTAAGACTATCACCACTGATTACGAGAAATGTCCCACCGAGGATTTCTTCGACATTCTTGACGCATCCGGCGGTACCCAGAGCGCGTTCGGCTTCGATCGCGTAATGAATCTTGACCCCAAAATCACTCCCATCGCCAAAATAGTTCTGAATTACCTCTGGGAGATAGTGCAAGGTGATGATGATTTCGGTAATCTGGTGGCGTCTGAGCAAATTGATAATATGCTCGGCGATCGGGCGATCGATCGCTGGTACCATCGGTTTGGGGAGTTCGCAGGTCAAAGGTCTCAACCGCGTCCCCGAACCTCCAGCCATCAATACTGCGCGCAGTTGCATATTTTTTTTGTGAGGGGGATAATCACCCAATACATCTTAATTGTGAGGCTATTTTTGCAGCCTGTGCCTGGGGCGATCGCATAGGTTAATATATTTATCGCCATCGATCGTTTAGGAATCAGGCTAAAATAGGATGTAGATTGCCATAGTAGGACAATCTCACTGCCGATTCTGTAACAATCATCATTAATCAAGATTTAGGCAAGACGTATGCAATTCGTTGTCATTGGTTTAGTTGGAGCTTATGGATATGGCGTCTGGAAGTTTTCGCGCAACTTCAACCGGACGAACTATCAACGCACCCTCCCGACTAAAATTGTCCTCGCGCTGCTGTGGCCAGTTTGCTACATCGTCAATGGCTCCTATCGTCAGAATTTTAATCGCGCCTTAAAAGGTGGTGATTAGATTGTCAATATCAACATTATGCACTTAATCTCGATCCGCAATCTTCGTGCAGATGTATCTAAATATGCTCGCGTCTCTAAAATTGTCGATCGCTTAGAGGCTATTTGAAAAGTTATTTTTGACAATCATAGTTGGTTTAAATCCCCCTAAATCCCCCTTAAAAAGGGGGACTAAGAGTCTATTTCCCCCTTTTTAAGGGGGTCAGGGGGATTCTTTAGGGTTTAGGCATAACAAGTTTAACTTTTCAAACACCCTCTTAGATAATCAAAATAATGAGCCGTGGTTTTACTTCAGTTATATGGGCTTGGGATCTGGAAGATGAAGCTAAGAAGATAGATTCCATTTGTGCTATGGGTGAGATTCTAACAGTTTTTGCGTTAAGCCCAATCGCTCAGAAAGAATCTGTTTCAGATTGCGTTTTTTGCGAACTTTTTTTCCCTTTTACGTCTGCTTATAATGCGATATTGAGTGCTGAAGTCTTAATCTATGCACCTTTGGATTTTCAAGCTTCCCTGTCAGAAATTTTAAATATCTTGGAAAATTTAGATGAGTCTGAATCAGAATGCTGGAATCGAAATGTTGTTGATGGTATTGGCTGGGCTAAAATCAGAACTATCAGTATTCAGGCACTCATTCAAATGGAGTGGGATTCATTAATAAGTTATCAAGAATATCTGGATTCTGTTAGAAGTGCAAAAGCCTCAAATATAGGATGGGTGTGATTTAGAGGCTAAAATGTTGGAACTGAATGACATTTAGACCCCAACTGCGATCGATAACCAAGATTTAGGGTTAGCTCTGACTTCACACTATAGTAGATAGTAATAAATATCCTCACTCACATGCTCCCTGTCTCCCAAGCCGAACAGATGATTCTCGATCTAGTCCAACCGTTGCGTGAAACAGAATCGATCGATCTGACGCTGGCGACGGGGCGAATTTTGGCAACGGAGATCGTCAGTCGGCTCGACTTTCCGCATTGGGCTAATTCCGCAATGGATGGTTATGCTGTCAAATTTGCCGATGTGCGATCGAGTACTTCCAAGCATCCAATCACCCTCGAAGTCGTCGAGGAGATTCCCGCAGGATATCAGCCGCAACGGGAGATTCAATCTGGCGAAGCCGCACGGATATTTACTGGGGCGATCTTACCGGATGGTGCCGATACGATCGTCATGCAGGAGCATACCCAGCGCGTCCAGAAGAATTTTGTCAAAATTCAGATCGCCCCCACCGCCCGCGCCTTCGTCCGTCAGCAGGGTGAATACGCCCGCAGTGGCGATCCACTCCTCACGGCGGGGATGGTGTTAAATGCCCCCGAAATTGCGATTTTGGCGGCGACGGGATCTAGCCAAGTCGAGGTGTACCGTCGTCCCCGCGTGGCGATCCTCTCGACTGGCGACGAGTTGGTATCGCTGGAACAACTGCTCAAACCAGGGCAGATTGTCGATTCCAATCAATATGCCCTCGCTGCCTTCGTGACTCAGGCTGGCGGTGTCCCAATCTGCATGGGCATTGTCCCCGACGATCGCGCTAAATTGACCGCTGCCATGTCTGAGGCGATCGCGTCTGCGGATTTGGTACTTTCGACGGGTGGCGTCTCTGTGGGCGATTATGACTATGTAGAGGCGATCTTGGCGGAGTTGGGCGGAGATATTCAAATTCGGGCTGTGGCGATGAAGCCAGGTAAACCGTTGACGGTGGCTAGATTTGAGCGATCCGATCGCGCGATCGTCTATTTTGGACTTCCAGGCAACCCCGTCTCAGCCTTAGTCAGTTGCTGGCGATTTGTCAAACTGGCACTTGTCAAAATTTCGGGCTTGCCAGCGTCGAGCTGGCAACCAAACTGGATCGCCGCCACCACTACTGAGGATCTCACCGCCGATGGCAAGCGGGAAACTTATCTCTGGGGCAAGTTGGCTCTCAGCGATGGGGGATATCAGTTTAGTCTCGCGGGTGGTAGCCATAGTTCGGCAAACCTCATCAATCTGGCGGGGACAAATGCCCTAGCTGTCATACCTGTAGATGTAACTATGCTGGCTGCTGGCATAGCAGTACAGGTATTGGTGCTGTAGGAACGCAAAAAATCCCCAACTAGTGGGGATGTTTGCAGTTAGAAAAAAACCGATCTTGCTATTGAACGATGACCTTACCACCCATACCAGCACCACGATGTGGTTCGCAGTAGAACGGATAGACGCCAGCAGCAACATCAGCGGGGAAAGTTGTTTCGTAGGACTCACCTGGCGAGAACATTAACTTTTTGTGAGATAGCTGAGTGGCGATCGGACCTGCTTTGCTGTCAAATACCGCATTGTGAGGGGCTAGCTTGTTATTGACCCATTTGACTGTATCGCCTGGTTTGACTGTGATGGTTGCTGGCTCAAATACCAACATGCCTTTATCAGAACCCATTTTGACGGTGTAAGTTTCGGCTTGTGCTGGATCGACTGCCATGAAGCAGCTAGCAACAACCACCAGAAGCATTGACAATACTAAACCCAATTTCTTGAACATTGTTTGTTTTCCTGATACTGACATCGGTTATGAAGTGTCTGCCAACTGAACCAGCTCGATCGAACACCTAGCCAGCAGACATTTAAAGATTTTGGAGCGCGAGTAATTGTTTTTACCCTACTTAAATATTTTACTACAAAACTTTGCAAGTTTGACAGGTTGTCTTTTGACATTTTGCCTCAGATGGGTGCGGATTTGGCAGATATTCTCAGCAAGTGCGCAAAACCCTACCATGAGGCGTAAACGGGGTCACATGAGCACCGATTCACAACTTACACTCAGGCTAAAAACATTGGTGGGAAACAGTTGTAAGTAGCAGATTTGAATCTATCGAGCGGATGAGGTATTTTTCGCCTCAGAGCCGCAACAATGTAAGAGACTGCAAGTGTCAGATCCGAGCGTCTGAGGTGGTGACTCGATCGATCGCAGTGTTACCATGAACATTAAATCTGCTGGAACCGATCGCGAGTATCGTTCCGATCGGCTGTGCCAACGTCACAGAACTTAGTCATCCAATCGAGGACTAAAATAGGGGAGCGACTATGACGATCGATTTTGGCTGGCTGGCAATTGTCCAAAATACTGTATGCGCCTGGAAATATTCGCGTGGTTTCATCTGCAATTATCAATTATCAATTATCAATTAATTTAACTACTACCAACTGCGTAATCGGATTCAAAGGTTTCCAGCCGAGAAAGCCACCGATACTCTGCGTTCGTTGAATCGCGATACGGGTTAACTCACCACCGACTTGTTGATGCCATTGCAACAACTGCAATTCACTCTCGATCGTCACCGCATTGGCAACCAGTCTCCCACCCGATCGCAGTGCCGTCCAGCAGGCATCCACCAAGCCTGGCACCGTCACCCCACCACCGATGAAAATCGCATCAGGTGTGGGTAAATCTGCCAAAGCTGCGGGTGCTGTTCCGCACACGAGTTGGAGGTGCGGCGTACCGAGAGCGGACATATTGTCAGCGATAAATTGTAACCGCTGGGTGTGTTGCTCGATCGCGATCGCTCGGCAGCAGGGATGACTCCGCAACCACTCAATCCCGATCGAACCACAGCCAGCACCCACATCCCACAATAGTTCCCCTGGTAGGGGTGCGAGTGCAGCGAGAGTTATCGCCCGCACTTCGCGCTTAGTAAGCTGTCCGTCGTGGTGATACGCGCTGTCAGGCAGCCCTGGGAGGCGATTTAAGGGGGTGGTATTTGCATCAAGTTGGCATTCGATCGCGATCGCGTTTAGAGCCGCCACGTCAGTGCGAGACCACGATCGGGCGATATCTGAATAGATCCGTTCCCATTCTCCACCCAGATGCTCCAATACTGTCAGCCGACTATCGCCATAACCGCGCCGAGTCACCAACTCTGCCACGATTTGGGGGGTATCCGCACCCGCGCTCAGGATGAGGATTTTGGTATGGGGAGTCAGGAGGGCTGTCACAAAATCGGGATCGCGCCCACATAAGCTGACGGTTTCTACTGCTGTCAAGGACCAACCCAGGCGCGCACACATCAGGCTAAATGTAGATGGAGCGGGGATAATAGTTACTTCGGAAATCGGCACATGCGCCAACATTGTCACCCCGATCCCATAACAGAGCGGATCGCCGCTAGCGAGGATACAGACTGGAGTACCGCGATGGGCGAGGATGGTATCGATCGTGGATGCGATCGGTGATGTCCACGCGATCCGAGTTGGGAGCGAGTCATCGAGCATGGCTAAATGACGTTTACCACCGACGATGAGCGAGGCGCGATCGATAAATCCGCGCGCGAATGTACTCAGTTCGCCCAGTCCCGCATCACCAATCCCGATAATCGATAGCCATTTTGCTACCTCCACCATTCACCACCCACCGTTCACCATTCACCTTAATTAAAATTGATAGCTCCAGAATAAATCAAACCCCGCTCGATATCGAGGGTGATCGCAGTACCGCCGCGAATGCCCTTGGTGGCATCCTTGACGCCCACAATCACCGGAATATCCAACCGCAAGCCTAACACCGCTGCATGACAAGTTACGCCTTCATCTTCGACAACGATCGCACTCGCTTTGCGGATCGCATCGAGATACTCAGCACTAGTCGTTTTGGTGACCAAAATATCACCTTTGTTGAAGTGGGCGACATCTTGAGGCGAACGAGCGATGTGAGCGACTCCGGTGACTAATCCATGTCCGATGCCGATCCCTTTGCCCAAAATGGCGGTGACGACTTCGACTTTGACTAGATCCGTCGAACCAGCGACGCCTTGGGTACCGGAGGTGATCACGACCAAATCGCCTTCATGGAGGAGATTGCTGGTACGTGCCATATTAATCGCCGCTTGGAAGTTGTCATTGACGTTGGCAAGATCGAGCAGGAGCATGGGTTGAACGCCCCAAACGAGCTGGAGTCTACGGGCGACATCTACATGAGGTGTGACGGCGAGAATCGGCTTGGAGGGGCGAAATTTGGAGACGCTGCGGGCGGTGGCTCCGGTTTTGGTGAAGGGGATGATTGCGGCGGCTCCGAGTTGCTCGGCGATATTGCCTACGGCTTCGCTGATGGCGTTGGGGATCGATCGCTTGTTGTCTTCCCAGCGTTTGGAGAGTTTTTCTTTCTCGGTTTCGAGGGCGATTCTTGCCATTGTTTGGACGGCTTCGATCGGATAATTACCGACGGCGGTTTCGTTGGAGAGCATCACCGCGTCGGTACCATCGAGGATCGCATTGGCAACGTCCGAGATCTCGGCACGGGTGCCACGCGGGTTGGTGACCATACTATCCAACATTTGGGTCGCGGTAATGATTGGAATCCCCAGCCGATTGGCGGTAGCGATCAGTTGTTTCTGGATGCGGGGGACTTGTTCGGCAGGGAGTTCGACGCCGAGATCGCCTCTGGCTACCATGACGCCATCGCACAGGGACAGGATCGCTTCCATTTGCTCGATCGCTTCGTGCTTCTCGATCTTGGCGATCACGGGTACTTCTTTGCCCGCATTGGCGATCAGTTCTTTGATTTCGAGGATATCGGCAGGATTGCGGACAAAGCTCAATGCTACCCAGTCTACACCCTGATCTAGCCCAAACATCAGATCCTGACGGTCTTTGTCGGTGAGAGCTTTGATCGATAGATAGACACCAGGGAAGTTCACGCCTTTATTATTGGATAGCGTGCCCCCCACTACTACTTCACAGTGCAACTCACTCGTACCTCGATCGACTCCGGTGACGATCATTTCGACCTTCCCATCATCGAGCAGGATCGTCGAACCGACGGGGACTTCTTCGGCGAGCGTATCGTAAGTCACCGAACTGATTGTCTGCGTCCCGGGGATGATTTTACTCGTCAGCGTGAACGGATCGCCATTTTTCAACACGATCGCGCCATCGGCAAATTTACCCAAGCGGATCTTTGGCCCCTGTAAATCTTGGAGAATGCCGACAGGTTGATTGAGTTCAAATGATATTTGCCTAATCAGGCGAATATTTGCCAAATGATCGTCGTGGGTACCGTGGGAAAAATTGAGTCTGAGCGTAGTTGCACCCGCTTGGATCAATTGTTTCATGACTTCAGGGCTACTAGTCGCTGGGCCGATGGTAGCAACGATCTTAGTTCGGCGGAGGGAATCTCGCAATTGCATGAAGTTACAGTCAAGGGAGCAAAGGATCGGACTCAAGGTGGTAATCTTGGCAAAGCTGATGCTTTGCACTCAGATCGCGCCATTGATGATGGTGAGTAACCCAGATCGGGAATTTAGCGGTAACTGTATAATCAGCCACAACTAATAACTTTGGATGGTACCACACAACCGTTGTCAGTTGCCGCCGATCGGGTAAATTAAGTTCGTCAATATTTGGTGATGTGGGCAGTTTGGCGCGATCGCCAACTGGACGATAATTAGCAGTATGTGTCAGTTATTGGGTGATTTTGGGGATTAATACGATCGAGGGTATCAATCAACAGTCGCTCCCCGATCGATTCACAACTCAACAGTTTATAAATCCTGATGACCATTGGCAAAACACCTCACGATCCACCGCTGATCCTCATTGTCGATGATGACGATCTCGTCAGACAGCTCTTGCTTGAGAAGGTTCAAGAAGATGGCTATCAGGTGAGAATTGCTCGGAATGGGGAAGAGGCGATCGTTATTTATCAAGAGATCCAGCCAGATTTGGTGCTGATGGATGGTGTGATGCCAGAGATGGATGGATTTGAATGTTGCCAACACCTGCAACAGTTACCTGGTGGCGATCTGACTCCAGTACTGATGATCACTGGATTGGATGATAGCGCATCACTCGATCGTGCCTATGCGGTGGGAGCTGCGGACTATATCACCAAACCCATTCACTGGGCAGTGTTGCGCCAACGCGTCAAGCACGTCTTGGATCGCTCGCACCTCCATCGCCAACTCGAAGCCTCAAACCTCGCTTTGCGCCAAAAATCTGCGGAACTCCAGTACCAAAATGGTCTGCTCGAACAGTCAAAACAAGCCGCTGAGTCGGCTAATAGAGCAAAAAGTGCTTTTTTGGCAGCGATGAGCCATGAAATCCGCACACCGATGAATGGGGTGATCGGGATGACGGGATTGCTCTTGGACACCGAACTGACACCGCAACAGCATGAGTTTGTCAGTACGATTCGGCTCAGTGGCGATGCCTTGCTGACGATCATCAATGATATTTTAGACTTTTCTAAAATTGAATCGGGCAAATTGGAACTCGATTGCCAGCCGTTTAATATCCGTGATTGTATCGAAGAAACTCTCGATCTCCTCGCCCCCAAAGCTGCGGATAAAAACTTAGAACTTGCCTATCTCATTTACAAGAATACGCCCAGTTGGTTGTATGGTGATGCTACCCGCGTCCGCCAGATCTTAGTCAATTTAGTTGATAATGGTTTGAAGTTTACCAACTCTGGTGAAGTGATCGTGGGCGTCACTGCCCGCAAAATTACTATCATCGATCGAGATCCGGTACTTACTCCTGAAGAACCTACCTATGAAGTCCGATTTGTCGTTAAGGATACGGGGATTGGTATTCCGCAAGACAAGATCGATCGCTTGTTTAAAGCTTTTAGTCAAGTTGATTCCTCGACTACCCGTAACTATGGCGGGACGGGTTTGGGTCTGATCGTCAGTAGACGACTGACTGAATTGATGAATGGGAGAATGTGGGTCGAGAGTAATGGCGAAGGTGGGTCGAATTTCTTTTTTACGATCGTTGCCAAGGCGGCTCCAGCTTCACCCCAATCTTGTCAACAGGAGCAGTCTCAACCAGCCCAATTACAGGGCAAGCGATTATTAATTGTCGAAGATAATTCTACCCATCGCAAAATTTTGGCATTGCAAGCTCAGTCGTGGGGGATGCTCGCTCATCCGACTGCATCTGGAGCCGAAGCCCTCAAATTACTCAATTTGCGCGGACATTTCGATCTCGCAATTTTGGATATGTATATGCCCGAAATGGATGGCTTGACACTCGCTCAAAAAATTCGCGAGTTCCCTGAATATCACAAGCTACCACTGGTAATGCTCAGTTCGCTCAGTATCAGTCGGACGGAAATTGCCGCAGCTCAAGTCGATTTTGTGGCTACTTTAAATAAACCAATCAAACAATTTCAGCTCCAAGATGTGCTCGCTCATATCTTGGGTGAAAATGCCGAGCGCTCTTTCACTTTGGCAAAATCGAGACCATTCGATCGCCAGATCCGTCAAGCTGCATTTCCATTACGCATCCTCCTTGCTGAAGACAATCTTGTCAATCAAAAAGTAGCGATCCAGATGTTGAAGCGGATCGGTTATCAAGCTGATATTGCGATTGATGGTGTCGAAGCTCTCGAATTATTGCATCGTCAGGCTTATGATGTGGTCTTAATGGATCTCCACATGCCCAAAATGGATGGCATCGCAGCCACCCGCAGGATCTTAACTGAATTCCCCGAACATCGTTGTCCGACAATCATCGCGATGACTGCCAACGCGCTAGAGGGTGATAAACAAGAATGTCTCGATGCTGGGATGCACGACTACATCACTAAGCCTGTAAAAATTGAAAAATTGGCTCATGCCTTGAGTCTGTGTCAGCCGTTATTATTGGTATAGGTGGTGAAAATGATGGATGGTCTTAGGAAATATGTCTTTTAGTTACGAATATACAATTCAGCTTCGGGATACAGATGCGGCGGGTGTTGTCTATTTTGCAAACATTATTTCGATCTGTCATGTTGCTTATGAAGCTTCACTAATTGCGGCAAATATCAATCTGAAATTATTGGTAAATAATCAAGAATTTGCAGTGCCAATTACCCATGTATCGGCGGACTTTTTCAAGCCGTTATATTGTGGCGATCGCGTCATCATTCACCTCACTCCTCGATCGATAGATAGTTGTAGATTTGAGATAAAATATCAATTATTGTCACCTGAATCATTAGTAATAGCTACCGCCGTCACTAAACATATCACGATCGCTCCTCAAACTAGAAAACGTCGAGAATTAACAGTTAGTCTCAATCAATGGTTGAGCCAATGGGGTGAATAATAGTAGTAAACTATCGATCGCGATCGAATTTACCCAACTTTTCTGGAATCGATCGCATAGACTTGTATCTATTTATATCTAATTCAACTATAAGCAGATGACTCAGATGTTCAAATCAGCTCGGATTGTCAGCAGTGTTTTATTATCAATAGCTGGCTCGATCGCCTGCGCTACTGGCGTAGGTGCTGAAACATTACTCACCAAAAGTTTTAAAGTTAAAATCATCAGACACTGTGAAGAAGGTAATGTCAGTTGCGATCGAGTGACTTATATTGGCAGATCGTTGAAGACAGGTAAATCGATTACACTCACTGGCAAAACAGTTAATAACAGTGGTAGTTATACTTTTCTAGGTTATGAGTTTCGGAATGAGCCATATCGCTACTCAGTCACCAGAAATAATGTATTGCTCGTCTATAAGGGCGATCGCCTAATCTTGCGAGAACAAGGTGCTTTGGTCGATAATTGAAGACAAGACAGCCAGATGAGCACCAAGAGCCGCTCTGTCGATCGATTAGCAGAATATAATAGAGATAGACCCGATCGCACCTCAATCTCAGGGCGGAAAAGTTACCATTTTAGGCTCCTCCCCCATCCATTATGAATCCCGACGTTAAATTTCAAGATCGCTTTGATATCATCGTTGTTGGTGCTGGACATGCAGGCTGTGAAGCTGCATTAGCTACCGCTCGACTAGGCTGTCGTACTCTCCTACTCACCCTCAATTTAGATAAAATCGGCTGGCAACCCTGCAATCCCGCCGTCGGCGGCCCCGCCAAGTCCCAGCTCACCCACGAAATCGACGCGCTCGGCGGTGAGATTGGCAAAATGGCCGATCGCACTTATTTACAGAAACGGGTCTTGAATGACACCAGAGGCCCTGCTGTGTGGGCATTGCGCGCGCAGACGGACAAGCGCGAATATGCAGCGGTGATGAAAAATATCGTTGAAAATCAGGACAATCTCACCATTCGGGAAGGGATGGTGACGGATTTGGTTCTGGATGCAAATAACAAGGTAATTGGCGTTGAGACTTATTTTGGCGTGGCGTTTGAATGTCAAGCAGTAATTCTGACTACGGGGACGTTCCTGGGGGGGACGATTTGGGTTGGGAATAAATCAATGTCCGCTGGACGCGCGGGAGAATTCGCCGCGACTGGATTGACGGAAACTTTGCACCGATTGGGTTTTGAAACTGGACGGCTGAAAACTGGTACGCCTGCGCGAGTAGATAAGCGATCGGTAGACTACACTAAAATGGAACCACAACCAGGTGATACCCGAGTACGCTGGTTTAGTTTCGATCCCGATGTGTGGGTAGAGCAGGAACAGATCCCTTGTCATCTGACGCGCACGACGCCTGAAACTCATCGCCTGATTCGGGAAAATCTCCATCTGTCCCCTGTCTATGGCGGCTGGGTGGATGCCAAGGGACCAAGATATTGTCCGAGTATTGAAGATAAAATAGTCCGCTTTGCTGATAAGGAAAGTCACCAGATTTTTATCGAGCCAGAAGGACGCGATATTCCTGAGTTATACATTCAAGGATTTTCGACTGGATTACCCGAAAGTCTCCAAGTGGAGATGTTGCGGACTCTCCCAGGGATGGAAGAGTGCGTGATGTTGCGTCCGGCTTATGCGGTGGAGTATGACTATCTCCCAGCGACTCAATGTTATCCCACGATGATGACCAAAAAGATTGAGGGGTTATTTTGTGCGGGACAGGTAAATGGTACGACTGGCTATGAGGAAGCAGCGGGACAGGGATTTGTGGCGGGGGTAAATGCGGCGCGATTTGTCAACCATCAGGAGATGATTGTCTTTCCGCGCGAACAAAGTTATTTGGGGACTCTCATCGACGATCTTTGTACCAAAGATTTGCGGGAACCGTATCGAATGTTGACTAGTCGATCGGAATATCGGCTATTATTGCGATCGGATAATGCCGACCAAAGATTGACGCCACTAGGGCGAGAAATCGGACTGATTGACAACAGGCGGTGGGAGTTATTTACCAGCAAACAAGCGCAGATCGTCGCTGAGAAAGAACGTCTGGAAAAAACTAGAGTCAAGGAACTCGAACCGACTGGGAAAGCGATTACGGCGGCAACTGGAGAAATTATCAAGGGTTCAATTACACTTGCCGAACTATTGCGTCGTCCTGGATTGCATTACCCGCAGTTAATTGAATTTGAACTAGGTAATGAGCAGCTCAATCTTGCCGAACAAGAAGGTGCGGAAATCGAAATCAAGTATGCGGGATATTTGAGTCGCCAACAACATCAAATCGACCAAGTGAGTAAACACTCCAATCGGAAATTACCCAGTCAGATCGACTATCATGCGATCGAAACCCTCTCCAAAGAATCACGAGAAAAACTAGCTCAAGTGCAACCCGCTACTATCGGACAAGCTACCCGCATCGGTGGTGTCAATCCTGCCGATATCAATGCTTTATTGATTTGGCTGGAAGTCCGCAATAGAAATACAATTCCCCAGGTTGTATAAACACAGTAGCGCAGATCGCCAACTTCTCTGAAGAAGTTGGCGATCCAGTAGCCAATCGCATCATCAGAGGTCATCCCCTATGAATACTTCCGTTATCATCGATCCTTCAGCTAGAATCAGTTCGTGGCGTAGTGCCAGTTGGACAGAATATCGAGAACGTGTTGAAAACCTCGGCGAGCAAGAGCGCGTTTTTTTTAACTTTGACACAATTTGGATCGATATGGGCAACGAAGGCATCAACCACTCGCGCTTTAACGAACTGTTTACTTTAATCTTATTTGTCTGGTTTTCTAGGCAAACTGATGTGAAATTCGATTTGCTTGGTGGTTGTGTGATGGAAAAACCCCAGACTCAGAGTGCTGCACCGGATAAAGTGCTGTATGTTGGTGGCAATTCGCCAAGATGGCAACCAGGAGAACCACGTCGAGTGGATTTGGATAAGTGGCGGCTACCCGATTTGGTTGCGGAGATTGCAGATACAACTTTAGCGATCGATTTAGATGAAAAGAAGCAGTTATATCTGGCTTTAGGTATTCCTGAATATTGGGTAATCGATGTCAAAGGTAGACAAGTCTTAGCGTTTCGATTGGTTGATGGAAAGTACGAACAATGTAGCGAATCGGTGGTATTAGCCGGATTGCCGATCGAGTTGCTGGAACAAACACTCGATCGGATGGATAATGAGAATGGTAACGCAGCTTTATGGTTTGCTACCCAGCTTCAAAATCTACCAACTCGATCGATCGACAGTTGACAGTAAAGTTTATATCAATGTGCCATGTCTAATAGAGATAGTCAACTCTTGGGATTTATAAGAATCGAATTTGTGTGCTAATTTGGGATTGAAAATCTACCTAAAAAGGTGATACTCCAATCCGGCTCGGTTTTGCCGATACTCGTAGCATCATGAATAAAATTTTCGGTAGGAGCGATATAAGCTTCGCCAGGATGGACTGCTAATCTGATGACTGGATAGTCGGCTAAAGCTCGTAAAAACTTGAGTGATAGCCGCACACCTCGATAGTCTCGATAAATGTCATCAGGATCGACTAAATTAAGGTCTTCAAAAATTTGCTGGAGGGTACGATTGATGAGGAGGAAATAGCGAACTTCGCGACCTAAATTAATACAAATTCGATTCCTAGCAAGATGGCGCAGCCTAAATGGGCGATAATCCCAACTATCTAAATGCAATCCTGCAAATAACTTTTCAGGCAGAAACTCGATCCCATTGATAGTAGTTGTGGGTAGATCTAGATCGCACCGAATTAAGCCCAGACAATCAAAGTCACGATCGATCGCATAGGATTGAAAGATATATTCCTCAATTTGGGCGCGGGCTGAATCATATTCAGCATGAGCGATAATTTGGCTAGATGTTACTGAGTTTCCATACTCAGTTGCTCCCCATTTTATGAGGTTTTGGAGTCGATCGATTACCGATTCGGGAAATTTGACAATCCCGATTGTTTGACTGACATTATCAGGATCGATATGTGCGGTCATTATTTCGGTTTCGGCATCTGTCAGGGGTCGCCACGGCAATTTGGGGATAAAAGCTGGATGAGAGTACTGAGGATATAAATCGGGATTTACTTCGATCGCACCATCATTAATCCTCAATCGATCGATTGCCATCGGTGGATCTCCACCATAAATCTTTAACCCCGATCTTAATCCCGCTTTTATGACAGATGTGCTAAACATGTTGCACCTCTCGATCGACTTGGGTTACTCTCAAGCGTTGGAGATCGACAATCCCACCATTAATAATCCCTTCTTCAATTAAGCGATATTCGATATATTGCAGCATCCCTTTGTGAACGATACAACGAATCGCCCCATCGGGATCTAATTCATTATACTCATATCCATTTTCGGCGATCGGATAACCACAACAAGCACCAAAAAACTTACAATTAACACAAGTTTGTTCTAATCTCTGTTCGGCTGCTAAAATTGACTGCTGGTGTTTTTTGCCTTCAAATAATTCACCGAGGGGAGTGGTAAATATATTGCCATAGCTAAGATCGATCTCATAAGCATCAGCATAGCCGTACAAGTCTCCAGTAATATTTACTAAATTGATCCCTTCCCATTCGCGCTTATCATAAAAATCGCAAGCAACATTTGGATCGTAAAAGTTTAGCACCTCCGTAACCATCTCAATGACGGGAACGATCCAGACAAACTCTTCATCTGCTAACCACAGATCGAAGATAGTTTGAAATGCTTTGAGAACGCTATGAGGATCGATTTCAATGCCACTATTTTGACCCTGGTTGCTAGTTTGGTGTAGGGGGAGCAATCTAGCTGATAGACCGAGTTTTCGATAGAATTGATAAATCTGCTCGACATTATTGATATTTTTCTTGCTGAGGACAGTAATGCACCCAAATGGAATTTCTGCCTCACGCAATCGATCCATGTTTGCTAAGACACGCGCTTGCGAATCACGACCATTTTCATATACTCGTAGATCGCCAAAAATATCTACAGATACTCCCACGCGATCGAATCCTTCTGCCAATAATAGTAACCGCTCATCATCTAATACAGTTAGATTAGTTTGGACTCCATTGGTGATTTGATAATGATTACTGGCAAATATTTTTGCTTGTAAATCTAATGCTTCCCAATAAAATTGTGGTGAAATTAATAAAGGTTCGCCACCATGCCAGATAAAGTGAATCGCTACCGGAATTTCGAGCGATCGATAGTAACTTTCGATATGTCGGTACATCGATTCGATCTGCACCATCGTCATGACATCAGATTTGTGCAGTTCGCTAAATTCATAGCAATACTGACAGCGCAGATTACATTGCTTGGAGGTTTTGATGACAAACTGCGTAGATTGATATTTCATAGCTAATTCACACTCGGTAATATTAGGCAGGGGAGAAGGATCGACGCTCTGGAAAAAAGTAGGACTGTTGTGACAAGTTTCTACCCTGTCACAACAATACTTAATCCGATCGGGTGTAGCTATTTAGTTTCTGTCGATCTAATTTCCTGCTCGATCTCTACTGCGGAAGGGAACGATTTGGAGTGGGATTTGGCGGCACCTGGTTGAGTTACCTTATCAATTCCAGGTAATTTGCTGCCATCTTTGACAAAGATCGGACCACTTTCTTTGACAAATGATTGATTTGCCCCTGGCTGCATTACTTTTCCAGGTTTCACTACACTTCCAGGTTGAGTTACTTTATCAATTCCAGGTAATTTGCTGCCATCTTTGACAAAAATCGGGCCACCTTCTTTGACAAATGATTGATTTGCCCCTGGTTGAGTCACCTGATTGGGTTGAACTACTTTAATCTTTTTCTGAATATTTTGCTTGTGAGTATCGATTTGGTTATTTGGGTCTTCGGGTGGTGCCGATGTTTTTATACCAGTATTCAAATTTTCTTGAATATAAGGATTGGGGTCAGCTTGAGCTACAGCGGCGATCGCGATCGTTGAAATACTGACAATTGTAGCAATTGCTAGGTTATAATTTTTACTTGGAAATGTCATCTTGCTTATTTACCTCGATTAGGACATTAATTTAGATCTAAATTAATATCCCAATCATAC
>NZ_JBGSPA010000056.1:0-2884 GCF_041738855.1 Chamaesiphon sp.
AGACTGAAGACACGCAACGTTTTAAGGCAGATTCCGCCGCCCAAGCCGCGCTCGCACACACACTTAAACTCAGCGAGGTTGCTGCTAGTGATTTTGATGCGGTATTTTATCCTGGCGGTCATGGCCCGCTCTGGGACTTGGCTGAAGACACATCCTCGATCGCTCTCATCGAAGCCACACTAGCCGCAGGTAAACCAATCGCCTTAGTTTGCCATGCGCCTGGAGTGCTGCGCCGTGTCAAGGCAGCCAATGGCGATCCTGTAATGCAAGGTAAAGCCGTCACAGGCTTTACCAATACCGAGGAACAAGCAGCCGGATTGACCGAGATCGTTCCGTTCCTAGTCGAGGATATGCTCAAGCAAAACGGTGGGCATTATTCCAAAGTAGCCGACTGGCAGCCTTATGTTGCTAAAGATGGACTACTCATTACTGGGCAAAACCCCGCATCTTCTGCACCAGCCGCCAAGGAACTACTACAACAGCTCAGTCTGCTTGCCACTACATCTCACTAGGATGGACACACATGAATCTTAAATATATCTGCACTAGATTGAATGTTCAAAACTATGCAGATTGTAAGTTTTTTTACCAGGATGTTTTAGGCTTTAAGGTTTCCTTGGCTAACGATGATGAAGAATATGCCGCAGCTCGATGCAGGTGCAACTAAAATTACGATTCTCAATCGATCGAGGTTGAAAGACTACATCGACTCGATTCTCGTTCCGAGAGGCTCCGCCAACGAAACCGCCACCTACGATTACCTCTCGGCGCGGCTACGCCAACGCCATGATGCCAAAATAATCCTGACTTTTGCCGTGCCCGATCGTAGGTGGCGATTTCTCAGTTGAAAGCCAAAGGCATTTCCATCTTCAGTAGTCCTTGGCAACACCCAGAAGAAGGGCTAGCGGGCGGGTTTATTACCGCCTGTATTCGCGACCCAGACGGCAATCTCATCGAACTCGAACAAATCCTAACCTGATATGAATCACATCATTCCGACTGACTTATTAGAACATCTCAAATGGCGATATGCCACCAAACAGTTCGATCCAGCTAAAACAATTGCTCCAGAAATCTGGACAGCATTAGAAGATGCCTTGGTATTAACACCATCTTCCTACGGTTTACAGCCTTGGAAATTTCTGATTGTCACCAGTACAGAACTGAAAGAACAGCTCAAACCCCTCTCGTGGAATCAGTCTCAGGTGACTGATTGCTCGCATTACGTCGTATTCGCGATCCACAAGAATCTGACTGCGGCACATGTCGATCGGTTTGTCGCCCGTACTGCTGAGGTGCGTCGTATTAATGTCGAGGAGATCGCTAACTACCGAAATCTCATGGTTAATGACGTGGTTGATGGCGCACGCAGTTTTCATGTCAATGAATGGTCAACAAACCAAACCTACATCGCCCTGGGTAACTTTATGACCAGTGCCGCATTACTCGGTGTCGATACCTGTCCGATGGAAGGAATCGAACCTGTTAATTACGATCGGGTATTGGGGTTGGCAGCCAAAGGCTTAACTACAGTAGTCGCTTGTGCGGCTGGCTATCGATCGGAATCAGATAAGTATGCTGGACTGGCAAAAGTCAGATTTCTCAAGTCAGAAGTCTTGGAAAACCTCTAGATATGCAGGTAAAAATCTCTGACTTATTTAACAAGTCGGAAATTTCGCGGATCGAAGTAATCAGAAATTTGGAGCACGATTGATGAAAATAAATGCCTACGCAGCTCAAACTGCCAAGACTCCACTCGCACCATTCAGCATTCAACGCCGCGATGTCGGCAAACATGATGTCCAGATCGACATTCTCTATTGCGGTGTGTGTCACTCGGATTTGCATACCGTCCGCAGCGAATGGCAGGGTACCACCTACCCTTGCGTCCCTGGGCATGAAATCGTCGGACGGGTCACGAAAGTTGGCAAAGATGTCAACAAATTTAAGGAAGGCGATACCGTGGGGGTGGGTTGTATGGTCGATTCCTGTCTCACTTGTGCCAACTGCAAGGAAGATCTAGAGCAATTCTGCACGGTTGGCACAATATTTACCTACAACTCTCACGACAAGCATACTGGCGGTATTACCTATGGCGGCTACTCCGAGAGCATTGTGGTGGATAAAGCGTTTGTGCTGAAAATTCCCAAACATTTAGATCTCGCCGCCACTGCGCCACTACTGTGTGCTGGAATTACCACTTACTCGCCATTGCGTCATAACAATGTCAGCAAAGGTCAGAAAGTTGGCGTAGTGGGACTTGGGGGACTGGGACACGTTGCTGTGAAATTAGCGAAAGCTTTTGGCGCACATGTAGTTGTCTTTACCACATCCGCGAACAAGGTTGAAGATGCACTGCTCCTGGGTGCAGATGAAGTCGTTAATTCCAAGAATCCAGACGAGATGAAAAAACACCTAAATAGTTTCCATTTCATTCTCGATACGGTATCTGCAAACCACGATATCAATGCCTACCTACTCTTGTTGAAACGCGATGGCAATCTCACCCAAGTCGGCATACCCACCGAACCGTTGTCTCTAAATGTGGGTAGTTTGGTTTTTGGTCGGCGCAGTCTCAGTGGCTCGCTGATTGGCGGCATCAAAGAAACTCAAGAGATGTTAGATTTTTGCGGCAAGCATCATATTACCGCCGATATCGAACTCATCCCGATTCAGAAAATAAACGAAGCTTACGATCGGTTGGTGAGGAGCGACGTAAAATACCGCTTTGTTATTGATATGGCATCGTTAACACCTAAGACCTAGTTAGTGGTGCAAAGTCTGTAGCCAGTCTCAACCGATTGGAGCGAGAGGACACACATGAATCTTAAATATATCTGCGAAATAAGACTAGTTTT
Source organism: Chamaesiphon sp. (assembly GCF_041738855.1). GTDB lineage: Bacteria > Cyanobacteriota > Cyanobacteriia > Cyanobacteriales > Chamaesiphonaceae > Chamaesiphon. The sequence continues at coordinate 2,859 of NZ_JBGSPA010000056.1, forward strand.
CAGTCCCATTATTTCAACATCATGAA
>NZ_JBGSPA010000041.1:0-1501 GCF_041738855.1 Chamaesiphon sp.
CAATACGGTTCGGTTAAGGGCTGAAAGCAAGTAAAATGGTTGTTGCCATCAGCAGGATTCAGGTTAAAGATGCAACTCAAAGAACTATCCTTGTTTGTACCAACGATTGAACCGAGTACAATCCTAAAAGCATTGGAAACAGCGATTCCAGCGTCAGCGATAGAACAGGCATTGAAGGATACAAAGGCAAGCGAAGATAGAAAGCGAGCTTTGCCGTCACATTTAGTGGTTTGCTTAATCATTGCAATGAGTTTGTGGTCAAAAACTTCAATGAGAGGAGTACTGAAAAATTTAGTTGATGGAGTAAGCGAGGCTTGGATCAAAGTTGGTTCATATTGGAAAGTGCCATGTAAATCATCGATTACGGAAGCCAGACAAAGAATCGGGGCACAGGTAATGTGTCGATTATTCCATTTGGTAGTGAGTCCGTTAGCGACAGAGAAAACTCCAGGAGCTTTTCTGGGAGGATTGAGAATAATGGCAATTGATGGCACCGTATTTGATATCCCAGATAGTACAGAAAATGCCAGAGTATTTGGCTATCCAGGTAGTCGTCCAGGCACAAAAGCATCATTTCCAAAGGCAAGGTTAGTGATACTAGTTGAAGCTGGTACACATTTGATTATTGACGCATTAATTTGTCCTTACAAAATCGGCGAAAGAGTTAGATCTAAAAAGTTGCTCAGGTCTGTCAGTCAAGGAATGCTATTGATGTGGGATAGGGGTCTTCATTCCTATGTAATGGTGATGGAGACGATATCACAAGGAGCTGATTACCTAGGGCGGATGCCTAAAAATGTTAAATTTCCAGTAGATAAAGTGCTGGAAGATGGTTCCTATTTATCATGGATTGCTCCAGATGGAAAATCCAAGAAAAAAGGTGCAAGTAAAATCATGGTACGAGTAATTGAATACACGATTGAAAATGATGGAGAGCCAGTAGTATATCGTCTAATTACTAGTTTATTAGATCCTGTTGCTTTCCCAGCTTTAGTACTGGCGATGGAATATCACAAACGGTGGGAAGTAGAAGGTACTATAGATGAATTAAAAGTACATTTATTGGGACGTAAAACACTAATTCGTTCTCTTAATCCTCGTGAGGTCGTTCAAGAGATTTATGGCTGGTTATTGGGACACTGGGCTGTTCGTTCGCTGATGTTTCAAGTGGCTGAACGAGCTGAGATCTCTCCATTGAGGTTAAGTTTTACCGGAACGTTGAATGTTGTCCGCCGTGCTGTTCCAAAATTTCAACGTCTGGAATTAACGGAAATTCCCTTTTTTTGAGCTGGCTGGAGACAGAGATTTTGGATGAACAGATCCCTCCACCTGAAGGCCGAAGCAACCTCAGAGTCGTCAAAAAAACTAGAGCTAAATTCCCCTCGAAAAAACCTATTCACCGAGGAACTGGACGGAAAAATGAAATCCGCTCTTTCTCGTTGGCGGAGCCTCTCCATTCGAGAATCGTTAATACCCTCTAGTCCTTAACCGAACCGTATTG
>NZ_JBGSPA010000045.1:0-3693 GCF_041738855.1 Chamaesiphon sp.
TAAATCCAAAAACTTTAGAGAGATCGGGTAATTTACCGATCTGGCATTGACGATCGCCAACGACAGAGAAGTGAGGTTATCTTACAATAATCTTTGCCGTTAAGATCGTCCAAAACATTGGCACTTTAGAGAGATCGCTCCTTAAAAAATAACCGTACATCTCACGAACAGGTAGTCACAGTGATGCTCGTTCGGCTAGTTTTAGTTCGTTCTGGGCAATTAATCAGGAGTAAGTTTAATCCCTAAATTCAAAGCCGGATTATTCAGCCACCTGTCGCCGACATGGGTATAGATCGCCGTAGTCCGAGGATCGGCATGTCCCAGTAAATCCTGCACCTGCCGCAAGGAGGCACCACTTTGAATCGCTAAGGTACCCGCTGTATGCCGCAATGAGTGAGCCGATAAAGTCCGGCCCTCGCCATACTTGAGATCGAGCGCGTTGAGATAACCATCGACGATCTTTCTAATCCCCCGCCGCGACAACCGAAAATCTTGCTCGGCTGGATTTAAATTGCGGGGACGGTAATAAAGGTTGATAAATAGCGGTGTAATCCCAGCAATACTGTACCCTGCTCTCTTCCTGGCAAGTAAATACCGATCGAGTAAATCTACCAATTCGGGAATTAACGGCACGATCCGCTGCTGTTGTTTGCTAGTAACGGTAATCCCCACGCCCATCACCCCGCGCACGATATCCTTGATGTTAGCTCGATGTACCTCCATCGTCCGCGCCCCTTCTAGGGTCATAATTCCCAACAACAGTTGGTCGCGCAGCGTCTTGAGCGATGCAGGTTTAGCTAAAGGAGCCTGGAGAAAAGCTTGCGCTTCATCAGCAGTTAAGTAAGTAATCCGTTCGGCAGGATCGCTGCGCTGCTTGGGTGGTTTAACGCCCCAGACGGGGTTAGAAATTAGCAATCCATATTCCATCGCCGCATCGTACATCCGACTGATGGCGACTAGTTTGAGACTGATGGTGGTAGGTTTATACTTCTTTTGAACGAGATGGTGACGGTAGATCTTAACCTGATCTCTAGTAACTGTCAGGGGTTGAAGTTGATTTGTCTGGCACCAAAGGAGATAGTAGCGAACTTCACACCAATAAGTACGGATCGTTTCGGCACTAGCTCCGCCAGCACCAACATCGAATTGAAGGAAATTGGTAAACGCGGCAATTAATTCATCAGCATTGAGAACGAATGGGGTTGCCGATGGGATATTTGAAACGTCAGGTGTAGATGTCGAATTAAGGTCATTCAATGGAGCACTCGTAACCGATCCTGGGTATTAAAATTCTACTCGAATCCACTTGACGTTTGTTAACAAATTTTAGTGCGCTCGGATGATAAGTCTGCCCACATTGTCCACTTTAGCAATACAATCATACTTCAAATACCCCTAAAACCAACAGGCCGCTAACACACTTTAGCGGAACGTCTTGAGTCTCTAGCTGTTACTGGAGCTGGGTTCCAATCGATCGTTAGCTTTTGGTGGTTTTCGACAAATTCAGACTAAATCGGCTAGCGTATTGGTAGCAATCGCCTGATATTTATGACGGTTATCGTCGTAGCGAGTGAGAGTATTGAGATTGGTGTGGCGACTCAAACCTTGAGCGGCGCGAATATTACCGTCGCTGGCGTCCAAGTAGGCAGTGATGGCACTGTGCCGAATCCGATGGGGAGAAACTATCTTATCGATTCCGGCGGCTTCGCTAAACTCCCGCACCAAGCGGTAAATAGTACTGCCATCGAGTCTATGCCCCTTGCTGCGCCGATCTAGGCTGGTAAATAGTGGGTCTTCTTTGCGACAGTCATCTCTAGCTGCTAACCATTGCTCGATCGCGCTCGTCGTTGCTGGTGATAGGTCGATATGGCTTTTTTGAATCTTTCCCTTCCCTAAAATTGATAATCGCCCCGATTTGTCGAAATCGCCCCCATCCAGACTACAGATTTCATTCCGACGCAGGGCATTGTCCCAGAGTAGTCGCAAAATGGCATAATCTCTGATCCCTTTGATGGTGCTGCGGTCTGGAATTTGCAGCATCTCTTTAAACCTAGCTACAGCAATCCCTGTGGTATCACCATAACTTTCAACTTTCAAGCAAGTAACATCGGCAAGATTGAAGCTACACTGCTCTGCTTGACGAGCATAGTCTACGAAGGATTTTAGGGCTGAGAGCCGGACGTTAATCGTGCTGGGGGCTAATTTAGCCTCAATCAGCAGTTGTCGGTAGTGTAGAACTTGATAAACGGCTTCTGGCTGTTGTAGGGAGAGAAACTGACTCAAAAGCCGCTCGGATACTTCGCTATCGTCGGTGCGACGACAAAAATCGGCGATCGCTTTGCTGTAGTTTCTCCGAGTATTGGCAGAAATTTTCAGTCGGAGAAAGTCGGCAAGAAGGTCTGAACAAGAACGAGTGGCTTCAGGCGCATTGGGTAATGGAATGGGTTTGGATACTGGCGATCTCATGTAATTCATAGGCAAGCGAGAGAGTGATTTGACTTGTTACAAGTACAAGTACTAGTATTTTAGCCTAAATTAAGCTCGCGACAATGAGTTTGTTAGTGCGCTAAAATGAAATAGACCAAATGTTTTAATCCAGACTGGAATGCGTAAAACAACTTATGATGTCGTGCTGTACGGTGCCAGTGGCTTTGTCGGTAGGCAAACTGTCCGGTATTTTGCCGATCGTGTTCGCCTTGATGAGGTGCGGTGGGCAATTGCAGGTCGATCTCGCCAAAAGTTAGAATTAGTTAGGGCAGAAGTGGGGATTGATATCGATATTCTTGTAGCTGATAGCCAGGATCGGGCGGCGATCGACTCAATCGTTTCCCAGACGCGGGTATTGTTGAATACGGCTGGGCCGTTTACTCTGTATGGCGATACGATCGTTGATGCTTGTGTTCGCTACTACACCCATTATGTGGATATTACAGGGGAAACGCCGTGGGTGAAGGGATTAATCGATCGCTATCACGTCCAAGCTGCCACTGATGGAACGCGGATTATTCCCTGTTGTGGCTTTGACTCGGTACCAGCCGATTTAGGTGCTTATTTACTTGTGCGTCATCTACAGCAGGAATTGGGTGTTGGAGGTACACGGGTGAAGGCTTATTATCAGATGGCTGGGGGTTTTAATGGTGGGACGCTGGCTAGTGGCTTGAATATTTATGATCGAGGTGAACTCAACCAAGTTAGTAACCCTTTCCTGCTAAATCCGCCGGAATCTATACCCGCAGATATAGAGCAACATCGAGATCCCATTTCGCCTCAATACGATGTCGATCTTGGGACTTGGGTTGCGCCATTTTTCATGGGTGCAGTGAATACTCGAATTGTCCGCCGCAGTTGTGCTTTAGCCGCGCAATGGCAAGAACCGTATGGAATTGACTTTAGTTATCAGGAATATCTCAAATTCGACCCGCCGTGGGCATGGCTTCAGTCAGCAGGAATGGTGGCGAGTTTGGCTTTAATTGCTGGAGCGATTTCTATACCGCCGCTGCGCTATCTGCTGGAATCAATTATCCCTCAACCTGGGAGTGGGCCAACGGAGCAAACTATGTGTAGCGACCCGCAATCATAAATCATCAAACCCGCAATCATCGCAAAATTGAACCCAGATTAATTGCAACTATCCGACGACTCAAACCCACATTAACTGCAACTGAACCCAGATTAATTGCAACCAACCCACAA
>NZ_JBGSPA010000060.1:0-22287 GCF_041738855.1 Chamaesiphon sp.
GCTCTAACAGCGTGTAGAGTATTAATTGGGCGTAAGGGAGAATGGTGTTCACTGTTCTCATCAATGTTTTTCCACGCCCTTTTTCTCATATTTTCAACCCCTTGAATAGTAGAGCTAATATACTAGTGCAAGATGTGAGTAATTGCATCATCCACCATCCACCATTCACCACTAATTATCTTCTTTGGCGTAGCTTCTGAGTGACAGCTTCGATCGGGATGGTTTGTAATAACCGTGCGATCGCCCCAATGCCGCTCTCACCGCTGACTGTCATAATCCGATGCGCCAGCACATATACAGCCAACTCCTTGACATCATCAGGGAGCGCGTAAGGTCGATCTTGAATCCATGCCCAGGCTTGAGTCATCCGATAGAGTGCGACGCACCCACGCGGACTGACACCCAGACTAATCTCGCGATCGGTACGAGTAGCGCGAACTAGATCGACAATATACTCAGAGATCGCTAGATCGACCTTGACTCTTCGACATTGTTGCTGCATCGTCTGGAGTTCCGCTAGGGTGAGACAGGGTGTTAGATCGGCGACGGAGGCTCCCGTCGCCAAGCGTTGCAACATTTGCAGCTCTTCAGCAGCATCTGGATAGCCCAAACTCAACGAGATCGTAAATCGATCCATCTGTGCTTCTGGCAGCGCGAAAGTCCCGTGTGACTCGATCGGGTTTTGGGTTGCAATCACGAAAAAAGGTGCGGTTACTGGACGAGTATGTCCATCTAGCGTCACCTGCCGCTCCTCCATCACTTCTAGCAATGCTGACTGTGTGCGGGGAGTAGCGCGGTTGATCTCATCGGCTAGCAAAATATTCGTAAATACTGGCCCAGGGATAAATTCAAATTCCCGACTACCAGGATTCCAAATATTGGTGCCAGTAATATCCGAAGGGAGCAAATCTGGCGTACATTGAATCCGCTGAAACTTGGCATCGATCGATTTTGCTAGTGATTTGGCTAGTAATGTTTTGCCAACTCCAGGGACATCTTCTAGTAATACATGCCCTCCAGATAGTAAAGCTGCCAAGACAAGCTGAATCGGCCGATCCTTGCCAACGATCTGCTGGGCGATATTGGCACTCAGTAGTTGGATGGGTGAGAGGGAGAGAGTATCCATAGTTGGTTGGGGTAATGAGTCGGACGGTGACAGCATTCGATCTTTTTAGGTGAGAGATTGGATGGGGTACCACTCTATCTTTCCCAATTCCGATTTAGACTACTACATTTAATGAACGAATTCGGCAATCGATCGCGGTGTTGGCACGAACGTCAACAGGTGGCTGGTGGATTGGAAATGGTTGTAACCGTTGCCCCGATCGGTTCGCAGGTCATTAGCGTTGCAATCGTTCTACCACGCCATATCTGGGGGCTTGAGTTTGGATCGAAATTCAGCATACAATCTAGCTTCACACCTACCCTTTTTGGTATTTTTGTACTATAATATTAACAACTCTACCTAACAGCACCCGAGCCATTCGATTCGCTATTTGCCACTCGCTACTTGCCTCTAAATTCACTGCATCACCAATAATCCATTCGCCCTTTTGGTGTCCTCACATGTTACTAGCCTCACCCAAACCTGCTACAGTTGTCACCAATCCTCAGAGTCGATTTGTGACCAAATCTGCCGTAGCTATGCACCTCAAGCGATCGCCAGCAGATATTTACAAAGTCAATTGCTGGCGATACGTAGTCCACGTTGTTGGCAAAAAGACCAGTACCTTCGTCAGTTATGCCGACTTACCACCGATTGTTGGTGTCGCTTTGCCCAATCATCGGGATGTCCGCGCTTGGCGCAAACGCTGGAAAAAGTACGACCACATCGCGCCGCTATTTTGGCACAATTTCTATGCTGACAAGCTGCGCCAAGTCACCACCATGTCTGAACTGCAAGCTTGGGAGGAAGTCCTCAGTTATATCGGTTTTGGCTTACCCGAATCCAGCCGGATCGAATTGGAGGGGATCTGTGCCGAAATGACCCATTTTTTATTCAGTAACGCTGCCTAAAATTCGAGTCGGGGCAGGTTCAAATAATGAACACGATCGCACCAACAATCTCTACCAAAACCTGCCCTCCTCAAATTGTAGCTCGGTAAACTTGTTAGTAAGTGGGAACAACCACCATCAAAAATGGGTTTACCGTACCTGTACAAATCCTGGGAATTTGAGATGATAGATATATCGACCAAAACGACCTCACCGAAGCAACCGATGAACTTCAATATTCACTCTCTTCATAACTGGTATCGTAGTTTATTACAAAATCCTAAATACCGTTGGTGGGTAGTAGCTGCCTCAGTGGTTTATTTAGTAAGCCCGATTGATTTGATTCCTGACTTCTTGCCGTTTGCAGGCTTGGTTGATGATACGCTGATTATCTCTGTGTTGGTTGCCGAAGTCGCTCAAGTTGCCAAAACAAAGCTGCAAGCCAACAGCACTCGATCGGCTGTAGCCACCGCCGATCCCACAGGTCAAACGATCGATATTCAGCCAATTCAATAAGTATTTTCACTAAACTTAATTAATCAAAAACAGGAGAGGCAATCTATGAATTGTCCCTCCTGTTTTTGATTGAAATAGACATATAGCAACCGCTACAGTGCTGAGGACATGACAACGACTGGAAGTCGTCGCTCATGGTGCAAAGTCTGCCTCCGCAGACTAAAAGGCAGAGGGTCTTAATTGTCTTGGCTATTGCTATAGCTGTAGACTGTGTTATGCACAAGCCGTAACGCACCAGTGGCTAATGCTGATTAAATTAATCTTTAAATTGAGCAGTAATTCTACTCATTGCTTCCTCCACATTTGCTCGACTATTAAACGCTGAGATGCGGAAATACCCCTCACCCGCAGCCCCAAAACCCGAACCAGGTGTACCCACCACATGGCAATTTATCAACAATTTATCAAAGAAATCCCAGCTCGATAAACCATCGGGAGTTTTAACCCACACATAGGGCGCATTCACGCCACCATGTACCTCCAATCCGGCGGCGGTAAGCTTGTCGCGGATGATTTTGGCATTCTCCATATAGAAGCCGATTAGTTCCTGTACTTGTGCCTTGCCTTCCGGTGAATATACCGCTTCTGCACCGCGTTGGACGATATAAGAAACACCATTAAACTTAGTCGATTGGCGGCGATTCCATAGTTTCCACAGCTCCACATCACTGCCATCAGCGGCTTTGGCTGTCAACGTTTTGGGCACCACAGTCAGCGCGCAACGAGTCCCCGTGAATCCTGCATTTTTAGAAAAAGAGCGAAACTCGATCGCGCACTCCCGTGCCCCCTCGATTTCGTAGATCGATCGCGGTAAACTCGGATCGGTGATAAATGCCTCATACGCCGCATCAAAGAAAATAATCGAGCCATGCGCCTTGGCATACTCCACCCAAGCTTGTAAATGTGCTCTGGTCGCGGTCGCACCTGTGGGATTATTGGGAAAACAGAGATAGATCAGATCGACTTTATCGGCGGGAATTTGGGCGGTAAAATCATTCTCAGCGGTAATGGGAAGATAGACTAAACCACCATATTCACCCTTGTCATTCATCTCACCCGTATTGCCAGCCATGACATTGGTATCGACATAAACGGGGTATACCGGATCGGTAACCGCGATCGTGTTGTCATGTCCAAAAATGTCCAGAATGTTGCCACAATCGCATTTAGACCCATCTGAGATGAAGATCTCGTCAGGATCGATCGCACATCCTCGCGCCTGAAAATCATTGGTGGCGATCGCTTCTCGCAACCAAGCATAACCCTGTTCGGGGCCATAACCTTTAAACTGCGCTCGATCGCCCATATCCTCGATCGCTTTAGTCATCGCCGTCCGACACGCCAAGGGCAACGGCTCAGTCACATCCCCAATTCCCAACCGGATTATCGGCGCATCAGGATGGGCTTGAGCGAACGTATTGACGCGTCGCGCGATTTCGGGAAACAAGTAGCCAGCTTTGAGTTTGAGGTAGTTATTATTAATAGTTGCCATAATATTTAGTCGCGAATCATCATTCAACAGCTTACCGCATCGACTCGATCGGATTAGCGATTTGAATTGACAATCTGCTTGCATCAATTTCCCAGCGACTAAAACCACTGACGTTGGGGACAAACTAATCACCGTCGCCAGCTTTCCACGCGATCGCTTTACTCGGTTGAGGATCTGGTAACTTCAACGTAATCAACCCTGCCGCCAGCACAAAAAACATCGATGTCCACAGACAGCCCACCAGCCCATAAAACTAATAAACCAAGACCGACAACACCGTACCAACCAACCGACCGCCAGAGTTTGCCATATAGTAAAACCCGACATTCAACGCCACCTTGTCATCGTCGGTAAAAGCCAACACTAAATAAGAATGCACCGCTGAATTAAAAGCAAATACCACGCCAAAGATAATTAGTCCGCCGACAATGGCAGTATTCGGCGGCGCATTGAGCTGAAGTGCTAACGCGATCGCCCCAGGCACAGCAACTTTGAATAGCGATGACTGGGCAGCTTGAGGCACCACCAGCCGAATCGCACTCTTGGAACTAATCTTGGTGAGATCTTTGGCAATTCCTGAAAATGCCTGAGCAACCATCACATAAGGCACGGCAATTCACTGTGTCCAACTCGGATCGAGGAAAGACAAAATCACTAGTGAAAGGATCTGTAATCCAATCCCAGTATAAAGTGTCAGCTTTAGCCCAAATTGGGAACCAATCCAACCACCTAAAAAGTTGGTAACTACTCCAAAAACTTCATAGAACAGGAACAGCGATGCAATCTGGATTGGGGTGTAACCAATCTGATAAAAGTAGAGCAACACCAGCATTCGCAGGGCACCATCGGTGAGGGTGAAGCCCCAGCAGGCAAGTGTGACGAGGATATAGTTCTGGAAGTTGGCACTAGCAGATGTAGTAGAATCCATGCGCTAATAGGGAGAAGGATCGAGTTATTTGAGTTGTTGCGGAGATCTGTACCCCCCAACCCCTCCTTGTAAAGGGGGAGGCTCTTCTTGCTCCCTCCCCTTGCTCAGGGGAGGGCTGGGGTGGGGTAGAGATCTCCGCTTTAATTCCAGAAATTAGGATCGAAAGTCATCGCTAGTTCATGCTCAGAGCGACCTTACGGGCGAGTTCTACCATCCGGTTGGCGTAGCCCCACTCATTGTCATACCAAGCCAGGATTTTGACCTGAGTCTCATTGACTACCATCGTCGAAAGCGCGTCAATAATCCCAGAGCGGGGGTCGTCCTTGTAATCGATCGATACTAGCGGACGTTCTTCATCGCCGAGGATGCCTTGGAGCGGTGCTTGCTCGGACGCAGTTTTGAGTAAACTATTAACTTCGGCTACTGTGGTCGAACCAGCGCGGCTCCAGTTGCTGAGTTTAATTGCCGCTCAGCCGAGTGGAGAAGTTTGTGCGTGTGAATTGGTAGAATCGCTGGGACTTTCGCAGCCGACAGTCAGCCATCACCTCAAGGTAGCAACGGCTATATATATAGTTAAAGCGATCGATCCTACTGGATCGATCGCCAAAATTACGTTAATTAAATTCAAGTTTTGCTCTAAAATTTAGACACAATAACTACTCTCAATTAAGTTATTTATCAATAATTTGGTTGTGGATCGATCGCCCCGACTCGATCGAATGGCCAAAATCGAAGTACAGCCTTGCCGATAATTTTATCTTTAGGTACAAAGCCCCAGTAGTGACTATCGTAGCTATTATTACGGTTGTCGCCCAAGACTAGGTAGTGACCTTCAGGTACGATCCCATCGGGAGTCAATGCTGTACTGCTCCAGTTGTAGTTGGGAGCTTCGCTGAGATATTTTTCAGAGATAACTTTCGCATTGATATAGACTTTACCGTTTTTGACTTCAATCCGATCGCCAGGTAAACCGATGACGCGCTTGATAAAACGATCCTTCTCTTGTCTTGACGCACACAACCTAGAGGTGTATCCTTCCAGGTTGTGTGCGTCGCTGATTCGCTGCTTGGTGCAACACATGCGGAAGGATACACCTCCGCGTGATTGCATCCGCAAACCCTCGGGTTCCCCGAGGAGCGCGAATCACTGTCAACTGTCAACTATTTAAATGCCGTGACTTTTGCCAATCACCCAATGACGACGAAACGATCGCGCGAGACTGCTCTCTTTAAAAGACAGATAAATCGGTCTACCATGTGGACAGGTGCGAGGATTGCGGGTACGTTGCCAGCGATCGAGTAAGTTTTGCATCTCTGGTAGACTCAAGGCTGTCCCATTCCGAATCGCACAGCGGCAAGCAACCGCCACCTGAGCGGCTTGCAAGTCTCCACCCAGACTGAGTTCGATAATTGCCGCAGCCAGATCTTCCCGCATCAATAATGGTGCGGGAGCCGTCCGAATCGCCCATAAGCCTTCACCGAAGGGATCGATCGCGATCCCGATTTGCTGTAACTGCTCTAATTGCCGCTCTGACAGGTGCGAGAGGACGAGCGGCGGTTCGAGTGGTAAAAGCTGCCAAGCACTAGTTATTTGCTCGTATAGCACGCGTTCGTGAGCGATATGTTGTTCTACCAACCACAGTCCATCGGCGTGTTCGGCGATGATATAAGTATCGAGCACTTGTCCGACAGCGCGGAGTTCGAGCAAGCCCAATCCATCCCCATCACTGACGATCGCTCGCTGCGGAAGATGGTAGGCTCCTTGTTGTTCGGCAACTGAGAGTAATTTACCGATGCGGCTGGTTTGAGTAGCATCATCGCTGTCCTCCGGCTGAAGGTTTAGAGCCAAATCGAGTGCTGTGGCTACCTGGGATTGCCAAAATTCTATCTGTTGGAGATAGATCTCTACTTTGGCTGGGTGACGATTCCAATCAATATAGTGAGGTGGAATCTGAAGATGAAGAAAACAGACAGGATAGCGATCGCGTGGTAATGTTCGGGCTAATCCACTGACGATCGCTTGTTCCAATTCTGGTGCTCTGACGATCCGACCGTTCACGGCGACCTTTACCCAGTCTAAGCGATGACGATGACATCGATCGGGTAATCCTAACGTGAGCTGAATTTGAGCATCTGCGGCTGGTGTGCGATCGCGCTCTACTGCGGCGATCGATCGATAACTTCCAGCACTGTAAACCTCTTGCGGAGTCAGTTTCGAGCAATCTTTGACAGGAGCTAATGCTCTCACCTTCAGCTCTACATACTGAAGATCGTCAACCCGCACTCTGGGCAATAATTGGGGGATGATTTGGTGAGTGGTTTTGCTGCCAATAATCTGAAACCACGGACGATGCTGTTGTTCGATTGTCCAATTAATCTGGGGATGACAGAGAGCCAGATGATAAATAACCGTCTGAACTTGGCGGAGTTGACAGTTGAGAGTGGGTAAACCTTCCCGCCTAGCTGCCCAGTCGCCAAAGAGATTATCGACATCGATTGCCGTACCCGGGGCGATCGCGACTTCTTGCTGACGCACGACTTCACCCTGATGGTTGTAGACTAGATGCCAACCGTCACAACTAGCGCGGGGACGACTATAAATCTCCAGGTTGGCAAGTTGCGCCAGACTATGGAGAGCCTCCCCGCGAAATCCCAGACTAGTAATGTGAAATAAATCCTCGCGATCGTCAATCTTACTCGTACTATGAGCCGTCGCCGCCTGTTGCAGATCCGCAAGTTCGATCCCGATCCCATTATCAGCGACTCGAATCCGCCACCGATCGGGAAATAATGATACCGTAATCCTTGACGCATCCGCATCGATCGCATTTTCACACAGTTCGCGCACCACCGCGCCCAGGGAGTCGATGACTTCTCCAGCAGCAATTAGATGAATTACGTCGATAGGTAGGGTGTGAATCAGCATCTGATCTCAAACGAGCGGGCGTTACTGGCAAATAATGGTAGGGGCAATTCATGAATTGCCCCTACCATTAGGGTTGTGTATAGTCGTCCATTTTAGCGGACAAAATTATTTTGTTTGTGAATGCTATAAAACAACTCACCAGCAGGTTGACCTTTGGGGATGTCTGCGGTTTCTCACCGCTTGGATCTTGGTCAGTTGTCGGTTGGGTTGAACGAAGGTGAAACCCAACATCTACACAATCGATCGATCCGTGTGTTGGGTTTCGTGCCTCAACCCAACCTACAACCTACAAACTTGGAGCTTTGCAAACAGCTACACCGCATAAGCGTGTTGCAGTGCCCAGATGACCAGAAAGATGATGCCACCTAGTACCAGCGTGGAAGAGATGGCGATGGCTGCTGGCGTATCCGCCCCTTTGAATTTCATGATGCCGCGATCGAGATCTGACATGGCTACGTGGTAGAAAGAATAGTGTCCCTATACTAGTATACCCAAAATTGCCGATCGCCAACCGTTCGACCGATGCTAAAATACGGTAATTCGATTCTCCAGCGGAGAGGTTACATCAACCAGCAGAGATTGTGGGCATTGCATTAGAGAATATTTCCAAACGTTTCGATAACTACCAAGCGATCGATCGTGTAAATCTCGAAATCGGGCAAGGTGCGCTCATCGCCCTCCTCGGCCCGTCGGGTGCGGGTAAATCTACCCTGCTCAGACTGATCTCAGGACTAGAAAGCCCCGACGAAGGGCGGCTATGGCTGGCAGGACAGGATGCGACGCGCCAGAATGTGCGGGAGCGCAATATCGGTTTTGTCTTCCAAAATTATGCTCTATTCAAACATCTCACGATCGCTCAAAATATTGGCTTTGGCTTGGAGATTCGATCGATCCCAGCCTCAAAAGTCCACAAAAAGGTCACAGAACTGCTCGACTTAATTCAACTCAGTGGCTTAGGAGATCGCTATCCCGCCCAACTTTCCGGCGGACAACGCCAACGCGTTGCCCTCGCCAGAGTCTTAGCCATCGAACCCAAAATTCTGCTCCTCGATGAGCCGTTTGGGGCTGTGGATGCCCAAGTCCGCAAAGATTTACGCGCCTGGTTGCGTCAACTTCACGAGCGATCTCACGTCACGACGATATTGGTCACCCACGATCGATCGGATGCGATGGCAGTTGCCGATAAAATCGTCATCATGAATAAAGGGCGGATCGAACAAGTCGGTACGCCCGCCGAAGTTTACAATCATCCGGTTAATACTTTTGTGATGAGTTTTATCGAACCAGTAAATATCTTACCCAGTAACTCAAATATCTTTCAAAATCATCAGCTTGAAACTGCCAATCTACAAATGTTTCTATGTCCTCAAGATGTCGCCATTGACACCGGATCGAGCACAACTGCTGTCACTGCAAAAGTCAATCGGGTAACTCATATCGGCTCAGAAATTCAAGCAGAATTAGCTCTAGCTGATGGTCGAGTAATCACCGCACACCTGACGCGGGAACATTTTGATGAGTTACAACTCGCACCGCATCAACAGGTATTTGTCAAGCCCAAAGAAGCCAAGTCTTTCGATGGGACTATTCAATCTAAATCAAGCTAAAGTTAGATGATGAGGAGGATTTAAGAATGATCCTAACAACAATCCATCTTTGAGGTAGAGGATTTAAACTCATGTTCTCCGTTAACATAAATTAGGAGGATCTTTTCTAAATAGGATGTTTTGGGTATGATGGACAATGAGCCACTAAAAATATCTAATAATATTTATGAATCGATTTCTCTTTGGGAAACTATTTAGTGGGGAATCTAGTTGGCAAAGATTGGGGTTACTACTATTATTTATCTATAGCTTCTTTGGAATTTATATCTTTTTGAGGGCAGACAGCATGATTTTCATGCCGCAGCCGACTAGTTATCAAGATACCAAAGATATTATCAAAATTTCGGTTACTAATACCGAACGGATTTCAGCCTTATATTTGCCCAATCCTCGATCGAATTATACATTGCTCTATATTCATGGCAATGCTGAAGATTTGGGCGATATTCGTCCAGTATTGGCTCGGTTGCATAGTTGGGATTTTAGTGTATTTGCCTATGATTACCGAGGTTACGGTACGAGTGATGGCACACCTAGCGAAAGTAATGCGGATCGAGATGCTGATGCTGTGTATCGATACCTCACCCAACAACTCAAAATACCTGCGAGTCAAATTATCGTGTATGGTCGATCGGTCGGTGGTGGATCGGCAACTAGATTGGCCGCTCAAAATACTGTTGCTGGTCTGATTTTAGAGAGTACATTTACATCAATCTTTCGAGTCGTCGTACCTTTTCCCCTACTACCTTTTGATAAGTTTACCAATCTCGATCGGATCTCCAAAGTTCGCTGTCCGGTGCTGGTGATGCACGGACAAGCCGATCGGACTATTCTCATTTCGCATGGTCGATCGCTTGATGAAGCTGCGCCAGAGCCGAAGATGTCGCTCTGGATCGCAGGTGCGGGACACAACGATCTGAGTGATGTAGCAGGGGATCGCTATCGTCAAGCTCTACTCTCCTTTCAACAACTTATCAAAACACATCAATAGACCTCCTGCGAAAGTCGGGGGCTAATCGTGAGGAGAGGGTAGATGTAAATATTTACAATCCTGCTTCTAGATTAGAAATTGCCCGTTGGAGGTACCAATCTTCAGCATATCCGGGATGGTCTTCTTTCAATCCATCGATCAGTCTTTGGGCGATCGGCCATTGACCGCTGACCAATACATATAGGCGTTGACGGAGAGCCTGATATTGCGAACTAGCGGACTCTTGACTCGGTGCAGCTTGAGGTGCAGCGCGTTGGATCTTTTGGATCTGCTGGAGTGTTTCTTGATATTTGGTGAGATCTTGACGTTCCAAATAAATATTTGCAGCTAATTGATAATCATCGATCGCTTGAGTTAATTCTTCAAGTTTGATGTATGTTTGTGCTCGATGTAGATAAGCCAATGGTTCGTTGACATCGATCGCGATTGCTTGCGTAAAATCAGCGATCGCCGCCTGATAATCATGTAAATTGACGCGGGCGTGACCCCGTGCTAAATAGATAAATAGATCCTCCGGTGCGACGATCAGAGCGCGATCGAAATCCAAAATTGCCCCCCGATAATCTCCCATCAGGTCTCTCAATTTGCCACGTCCGCGATAGGCGACATGGGAGTCAGGATCGAGTTGGATGGCGCGGCTAAAATCAGCCAAGGCTGCCGATCGATCGCCGTGCTTGGTGTACAATACGCCGCGACAGGCGTAAACCCAGGCATCATCAGGGCTGGTTTGGATTGCCCAATTGGCATTATCGATCGCGCCTTGGAGATCGCCGCGTTCGCCTTGTTCGAGTAGTTGGGCGTAGAACTGTGCGGGAGTAGTTAATGGCGGTCTGGGAGTCGGTTTTGGGGTAATTGGGGCGGCGATCTGCGGGGGTTCTAGGGCACGAGCGAGATCGAGACATCGCTGGCTCTGCTCGGCATCTCGTTGATTTAGATACAGGTTGGCAGCGACTTTATAAGCGGCGATCGCATCCGTATACTTGGCGAGTTTTTTGCAGACTAACCCCTTGAGTTGATATGCAGGCGCGTAGTCTCGACCGAATAGGATCGCCCGCTCGATATCTACTAACGCACCTGGGAAATTCTTGAGTGTCAATCTTGCTAGTGCGCGTGCATAGCTACAATCGCGGTGCTGAGAATCGATCGCCAATGCCTGGGTATAGTCACCCACCGCCGTCAAAATCTCACCCAGATCGAAATACGCCAAGCCGCGTCGATAGTAGATCTCCGCCCATTCTGGTGTCGCAATCAAGGCGAGATCGAAATCAGCAATCGCCCCACGCGGGTCGCCTGCCTTTGCCTTTGCCAATCCCTGCTGATAGTATGCTTGGCTCATTAGATTCAGTTGACAGTTGACAGCGAAAAGTGCGGGAACAGGGGTTTCCCCAAGTAGAGCACCTTTTCAAGACAGTTGACAGCGAAAAGTGCGGGAACAGGGGTTTCCCCGTCTTGACTCACCTTTTTTGACGGGGAACCCGTCCAAAGGTGAGTCGCAAGTAGAGCACCTTTTCAAGACAGTTGACAGCTTGCACTGAGTATAATCGTTGGCGATCGAGTTTGCACGACTAAGACTACTTCACTTCGCCATCAAATAAACTCATCCACAATCGCTGTGTGCCGAGTGTCCCCGTACAAAATAGTAACTTGCTCAATAGTGACACCGCCAATTCATTTAATTTATCATCATCTTGATAAATACTCACCTTCGCCCGCCGTGGATTCATCCGACTGCGGAAATGGGCGCGGAAGCGGTCTAAATACTCAGAAAGGCGGAAATTGTACTCAGGGGGAATTTGCTTGACACTGAGCTGCTGCTGGGATAGGAGGAGTTGACGAATCGGTACCGCTAGACGACTCGCCAACCGACAGCCGATCGCACTGAGTGCTTTGGCTTCCCTAATCGTCAAAATCCGCCGCGTGTGTGCGCGCCGCATCGGATTGGTGGAGCGCATCCGCCACAGGACGATTCGATTTTTGACAATTTCGTCGAGGTTCAATTCTTTAGCTAGCTCCAAGATTTGTTCCGAGCTACCCGACTCGATCGCTTCGATCGCGAGTAAAATCAGATCGAGTTCGACTTTGGTACGGCGGGGGCAAGCATCGCTGCCGATACTGGGATTGGGGAGGATTTCGAGGATGCCCAGCAGTGATTCGGACATGGGGCCATTGATCGGTAATGCACTCATATTTTCAGACAATCGATCGATTACGGATCGGGGTGGAAATGCTGCGAGATCTAGACTCAATTTCATGGCAAAATTGTTGCACTTGAAGTTAAATTTTTGGTCTCGATCGTCAACATCAGCATACCCGAATTTTAACCGTTAACCGCAAGGATGTAACTACGCCTGGTTAAAAACTCAGCAGATGCGATCGATTCTACTCCCCTCCCACCCCAGCAGTAGACGATCCCGATGCACCATCCACCATCCACCACCCACCATCCACCATCCACCATCCACCATCCACCATCCATCACCCATCACGACAACTAATGGATCTTAAAGCTCTCATTCGTGACATTCCCGACTTTCCCAAACCTGGGATTTTATTTCGTGATATTACTACGCTACTGAGCGATCCAGCCGGATTGCGTTACGCGATCGACACTTTAGCAACCAAGGTGCAGGCATGGCAACCAGAGTATATTGTCGGGATGGAGTCGCGGGGGTTCATTTTTGGAGCGGCATTGGCTTATCAGATGGGGGTAGGATTTATTCCCGTCCGCAAGCCAGGGAAATTGCCAGCAGCCGTCCACACTGTCGAATACGCGCTCGAATATGGTACCGACAGGCTCGAAATTCACCAAGATGCCGCCCTTCCTGACAGTCGGATCTTAATTGTGGATGATTTGATTGCCACAGGTGGCACCGCAGCAGCTACAGCAAAATTATTGCAAGATATTGGCTGCAATTTGGTCGGCTGTGCCTTTGTCATCGAGTTGGACGATCTCGACGGTCGATCGCGTTTACCCGATGTTCCCATTATCTCATTAGTTCATTACTAGCCATACATACTCTTTCGTCAGGATAGTGAATAGTGGATGGTGAATGGTGAATGGATCGCGACTGTCTTGTTTTTGCTAAAATCCCCGCAGGGTGGGGTGGGTAGATCTCCGTCCCACCCTGTGGGCACCCTAAATAGGTTCGACCTATGTTTCGACATAGAACGCTCGATCGCTTTATGAAGATGAGTTAACATAGAGCTTAGATATCGCGTAACATTTATTCACAATGCTAACCGAGCGTTCCGAGTCACCAGACATCGATCCTCATCCTCTAGCTACCAAGATCCTGTTCGGACATCAGCCGAGTCCCGAACTGCTGGCGATCTTGCTCGTATATGCCGTACAAGGGATTTTAGGGATCTCCCGACTAGCCGTTAGTTTTTTTCTCAAAGATGAGCTGGCACTGTCGCCCGCCGAAGTTGCTGCGCTGATGGGTATCGCTGCCTTACCGTGGGTGATTAAGCCTGTATTTGGGTTTATTTCCGATGGTTTGCCCATTTTTGGCTATCGGCGGCGACCTTATTTGATCTTATCCGGTTTGCTGGGCGTAGTCGCGTGGTTGAGTTTAGCCAATCTAGTCCACACGGCGGGGGCTGCTACACTAGCGATCGCGATTACCTCACTGTCGGTAGCATTTAGCGATGTCATTGTAGACTCCCTGATTGTCGAACGTGCTCGAGATGAATCTGTCGGCAAAGCTGGCTCATTGCAAGCTCTGTGCTGGGGCGCATCGGCACTAGGTGGATTGCTGACGGCGTATTTTAGTGGTTTATTGCTCCAACACTTTAGTACCCGCACTGTCTTCGCCTTGACGGCAGCGTTTCCGCTACTGGTATCGGCTGCGGCATTGTGGATTGCTGAGGAACCCGTCAATCTCGCCGATGGCAATCGCCAGACAGTTGTCAAAGAGCAGATGCAGCAATTGTGGCAAGCTTTGACACAGAAAGCGATCTGGATGCCGACATTATTCCTATTTCTCTGGCAATGTACGCCGACAGCCGATTCAGCCTTTTTCTACTTCAGCACCAATGAATTGGGATTTACGCCCGAATTTCTCGGACGGGTGCGGCTGGTGACTAGTTTGGCATCATTGTTGGGAGTCTGGTTATTCCAACGCTTTTTAAAAACCATCCCGTTCCGGCAAATCTTTATCTGGACGACATTACTATCATCCTTATTAGGTTTGACGGCATTATTACTAGTTACTCATACTAATCGATCGCTTGGTATCGACGACCATTGGTTCGCACTCGGCGATAGTTTGATCCTCACTGTGATGGGACAACTTACCTTCATGCCCGTACTCGTACTCGCAGCGAGATTGTGTCCGCCAGGGATCGAAGCTACCCTGTTTGCCTTGCTAATGTCTGTCCTCAATCTATCTGGTTTAGTATCCAAAGAAGGTGGCGCAATCCTCACTCACCTACTGGGAATAACCGATACCAACTTCGATAAATTATGGCTACTAGTCTCGATAACCAATCTCGGAAGTATGCTCCCCCTGATATTTATTAACCTCTTACCAAATGAACAGCCAGAACTAACACCAACCATTGCCAATTTAATCCCGCCCTCAAGTGCGATCGAGCATCAACCAACAGGCATCATCGGGAATCAATCATTCATCCCCGACATGTTACCAGAACTCCCCGAAAACTAAACCCATAAACCTCCTCACTCCGTGTTCTCTGCGTAAAATGAAAACCCAAACCGTCACACTTCCCTATAACCTAGCCGAATGGAAACAAGGCTATCGATCGCAAAAACAAGAATATGATTATCAAATAACTGAAATTGATGGTCAAATTCCCCCAGAATTAACTGGCACCCTCTTCCGAAATGGCCCAGGATTATTAGATATCAATGATGAATCCGTCCGCCACCCCTTCGATGGCGATGGGATGATTTGTCGCATTACTTTTCAAAATGGTAAAGCCCACTTTCGCAATCGCTTTGTCCAAACCGAAGCCTACCGCGCCGAGCAATCCGCAGGTAAATTTCTCTATCGCGGCGTATTTGGTACCCAGAAAGCTGGCGGTTGGATGAGCAATATCTTTGATGTCAATCTCAAAAATATTGCCAATACTCAAGTCGTCTACTGGGGCGGTAAATTACTCGCGTTGTGGGAAGCCGCCGAACCCCACCGCTTAGATCCCAAAACTCTCGATACATTGGGGATTGAGTATCTCAATAATACTCTCAAACCTGGCGATCCTTTTGCTGCCCATCCACTGTTCGATCCCAAGCAAGAGCGGATGGTTAACTTTGGGCTGAAGGCGGGTAAATTCGATCGCACGGGACTACTCACTGGGATTACGATCTATGAATTGGATCGAGATGGCAAAGTTGTGGAAGAGCATTCCCATACCATTCCAGGATTCGCATTTATCCATGATTTTGCGATGACGCCAAATTACTGTATCTTCTTCCAAAATCCCGTCGGTTTCAATCCTTTTCCTTTCTTATTTGGGCTAAAAGGTGCAGGTGAATGTGTTAAGTTCCAGCCCGAAAAACCGACCAAGATTATCATCATTCCCCGCAATCCTCGGAACGGTGAGAAAATTCAAACGCTCGAAACCAAATCGGGATTTGTCTTCCACCATGCCAATGCCTTCGAGCAGGATGGTAAGATCTCGATCGATTCGATCGCTTATGCTACTTTCCCCGAAGTCGAACCAGATAAAGACTTCCGCGACACCAATTTTAATTCGCTCTCACCAGGGCAACTATGGCGATTTGAAATGGATCTCCACACTCAGCAGGTAACCAGCAACCTCATCGAGCCGCGCTGTTGTGAATTCCCGACAATTAACCCCGCCAACGTCGGTTATCCCTATCGCTATGTCTACATGGGTGCAGCCCAAACCCTCGATGGCAATGCTCCCCTCCAGAGTATCCTCAAACTCGATCGCGAAACTGGTACGCAGCAGTTGTGGACGGCGGCACCGACGGGATATGTCAACGAACCCGTGTTCGTACCGCGTCCTGGTGGCACTCAGGAGGACGATGGCTGGCTGATTGCGATGATTTATGATGGATTGAAGGATCGATCGGCGGTGGTCGTGCTAGATGCCGCAGATTTGACCAAAGGGGCAGTCGCGACGCTCTGGCTGACTCATCATGTTCCCTATGGTTTACATGGTAGTTGGGCGGATGATGTCTTTATCGATGCGCTGTAGCGTTTATCTGTAAGTTCGGGATAAGAAGAGCCTAGAGACTGAAGTCTCTGCTCATAATGCAAAGTCCGCCTACGCGGACTGAGATCCTAGTCCGCGTAGGCGGACTTTGCATCACTAGCCCCGATTTCAATCGGAGGCGGTGTCAGAACGAAGCTAATATCCTTAACCCGAACTGAGGTTATTTAGGGCACGGGACAGATCCCCTAAATACCAGCTCCCCGACTTCTTCAAGAAGTCGGGGAGCTGGTATTTAGGCTGCATTTTTAGGACGAGCAGGTAGGATAAATAAGATAAACCCCGCGCATAGTAGTGGCGTCAACCAGTTACCATAACGGACGTATAAAGTCTGAGTCTGGCGGCGATAAACCGTATGAGCGCGAGCGACAAATTCATCGAGCTGTGAGATCCATTGAGTGCGTCCATGTGGGTCGATGACTGCCGAATATCCAGTATTACTAGCCCGAACTGTCCAGCGATCTGTTTCAATTGCCCGCATCAAGTCTAGTGCTTGATGTTGTGCGGGCATCGCCATCCCATAGTGAGCATCATTAGATGCCGTAACAATTAATTCTCCAGTCTGAGCCTGACGGCGGAAGTGTTCGGGATAGGCAGAATCATAACAGATCCCAAAGATAAGATTACCTAATGGTGTCAGTACCGACGGGGCAAATTTGCCCGCTAATAAATGTGAATCTAGGGGTGAGATCGTATCGACAAATTTGCCGAGAAACTGCTCGAAGGGGATATATTCACCCAATGGTACTAGTTTCCACTTATCATAGCGGCTGATGATTTTACCTTCACCATCGATCGTCAAGATACTATTAGTAATTTTCTTACCTACTTCACCAAATCCACCGACGAATGCTGTGACTTTTTTGGCTAAAATAGCTTGATAAAAGGGTGTCCGTTCGATCTGGCTCTGTCGATATGGGAGCGCGGTTTCGGGAGTAACAACTGCTGCTACGCCCTGCTCAGCTAGCGATATGTATCCTTTAGTATAATTCTCCATCGCTAGTTCATAACCGGATTGGTAATGTCTGACTTCATTGCTGACATTTCCTTGAATAATTCCAATTTTGATACTAGATGCGATCGCTTCTGCTAATGGACGATTTAGGAGATTGGAGCCGATTAAATGTAGGATAATAATTGACGCGATCGCACTGCCAATATAGGCTGAAGATCGCCAAATTCTGGGGATGAGTTTAGCATGATGGCGATTGCCAATGAATGCCATATATCCTTCAGCAATTAAACCATTTACCAACACGATCGCGCCAGTCACGGTTGTCGGCCCAGATAGCTGCCCCAGATGCAGAATCGCCAAATTGTGAGGGCTTTGAGTCATCGCCAATGGCGACCACCATAGATCGGTAAGACTATACAACTCCTCCAATCCGCACCATAAAGCAGTACCCAAAAGTACGCGCAGCCAGGGATTTAATTGTGGTTTGGAATTGATAAATCGTAAGCCCAAAAACCATAAAATTACTAAGCTTGTCCCCCACAAAGTGATAAAGGTCAAGCAGAAAGTAGCAATCCCTAAACTTGCCAAAAATGGGACACCCATCCACGTCATCGGATGAATCCCAAAGATCCAACTCAACCCCCAACCGTAACAACCAATCCCCCACGCTAGGGCATAAACTAGCGGCGGATTTTGCTGGCGAGATGTCAAATACCAGAGCGGTGCGAGTGCTACCCACGCTAGATACCAGATCTCGCTGGGTGCAAATGTCATCCCCATCAAGACGCCACTCCCAAGGGCAATTCCGATCTCGAACATGGGGCTAAGTTTAAAGATCGATTTGCGAAAGGGTAATAGCATTTGAATAGTTGACAGTTGGCTTTGCCGAGGGTTTAGCGAGACAAGACAGATAGTTGACAGCTCTGTGGTGCGTTACGCTACCGCTAACACACCCTACAATATTCTTATTAAACCTGATTTTAGCAGATTTGTAGGGTGAGCACTGCCCACCTTTTATAGTTTAAGCAATCCTAATTTTTTACAGTAGATTTTTGTAGGGTGGGCACTGCCCACCATCTCTAGTTTAGGCTAATAAAAATTAACTAAAATTGAATTTCGTTGTGTTTTAAATGGGTAGATAATATTTTTTATTAGATAGATTATATTTAAAACTTAGCTGGTGGGCAGCGGCTTGCGCTCTGGAGGTTCCCTCCAGATTGAGCAAGGCAAGACAGTGCACACCCTACAATGATGAGTCTACTGAGATCGTCGCAAATAAAACTTTTCAAACACCCTCTAATTATTTAATAGTCCACCTGTCGCGATCGCACTCAAGATTGCAACCCCAAAAGCTAACCGATACCAGATAAAAATAAAGGTATTATGGGTTTGTAAAAACTTGAGTAACCAGGCGATCGATAGATACGAAAAAACTGCCGCCGAGAGCGTGCCTACGATCAGTGAAACTGCCGATACGCCACTAAATCCAGCAGAGATTGCATCTTTGACTTCCACCAATCCAGGGATGGTAATCGCTGGAATCCCCAATAAGAATGAAAATCTTGCCGCAGCGGGACGTTCTAAACCCATAAATAAACCTGCCGTCAAAGTAGCTCCAGAACGAGAACAACCAGGGACAAATGCTAAACATTGTGCTAAACCCATCAGTACGCCATCCCCGATCGTGAGATGATTCAAATCTCGTTTGCGCTGACCAATTTTTTCAGCAATTCCTAATAAAATTGACATGAAGATCGAGGCAATCGCGATCGCCCCCAAGCTGCGTAATGGTGAATTGTCAAAGTCAGGAATGAACTTTTTAATCAGTAAGCCAATGCCGATCAGTGGGAGGGTGCCGAGGGCAATCCCTATCGCCATTTGAAATTCTAACGACCGATAATCTTTCTTCTGAATGGCAGTATATGCGCCAGTAATTACAGTGACGATATCATTCCAAAAAAACCAAATCACTGCCGCGATACTTCCCAACTGGATAATGGCGGTAAATGCTACGCCAGGATCGCCCCAGTGGAGGGCTTCAGGAATCACCTTGAGATGTGCCGAACTGCTAATCGGCAAAAACTCCGTCACACCCTGTACCAAGCCCAGGAAGATCGCTTGAAAGAGATTGAGCGATACTGGCGGGGTAGCAGTTGTGGTTGCTGGCTGGGCGAGACTGATGGTGGCTGTGAGTAGGAGGATCGCCATCGTACTCAGTACCAAGAGCGGGAATTTAGCTGGAGATCGACTGCGCGACAAATTCTTTAGAATCATTTAATTATAAGTATAGTGATAGGTTGTATTTTCTCACCGATCGCCGCTCCCCGTAACAAATATTAATGCCTGACTGCCGTGGTTCTCATAATCCAAAACGGTACCCGATCGCCCAAATAAGTTACCAAAGTCCCTACCGCACAAGGTTTGTTGTCTTGATTCATCGCCACATAACTCATATAATACCTTTATATAAATAAACATTAAGTAACTAAAATCCATAGTATTTTGCTTAACTCCAGCTATAAACCCAACGAAACTAACGGCACATGGCGATGGCAACTCCAGGGAGCTGGAAGCATATTTGCTGGATCGGCATTTTTGGTGTCTGTTCCGGTCTTTATCGAAGCTCCGCTAGTGCGGCACTATCCAGTCCTGAGCGTTGTTATCACCATCTTATGGGTTTGCTTGGGGTGGATCTTGAGTCAGCGTCCCCACAGCCAAATTTGGGGCGATCTGATCTTGGGATTTAGTTTGAGCTGGTTGGCTGGAGCGATTTATTGGGGTTGGTTTCGGTGGGAGCCAGCAGTACATCTACCGATCGAATCAATCGGCGTACCGATCGCGATCTGGGCATTGTGGCGCGGGGTGGGTAAGATTGGTGCTTTATTTTATCTCGGTTCGCTCCTGGGTACGGCGATTACGGATTTATATTTTTATCAAGTTGGGTTGATGGAGCACTGGCGACAGGTGATGCAGGTCGATCCTAGCCTCGCGATGCCGATTCTACAACAAGCGATCGCGCAAGTGCGGACGCCATGGGGGACAGCTTGGGCGGTGGTACTCGTAAATTTGCTATTGGCTGTGGGTATAATACCTTTAGGAACCAAGCAGTGGCATTGGTACGCCTTTAGTGGCGCGGTTTTGACCACGATCGTTGTTGATAGCTTGTTCCTGTGGGTTGCTAGCCATGCCTAGATGACTGGGCGATTGGTATTAGCAGTTCCACAGCGATCGATCCACTAGTTCACTATCATATTTTAACCCCATCGTGAACCAGGGCATCTCACCATATCTGATCCTCAATACTGACAACGGTCACCGCCAGCTATCATTGGATGATGGCAACTGCTGGACTGTCGGTCGGGGGGATGACAATCAATTTGTCGTCAAAGATCGTTGTATCTCACGCAACCATGCGATGATCCAGTACACCGATGCTGGCGACCACTACCTGATCGATTTGGGTAGTAGTAACGGCACATTTGTCAATGGTCGTCGTGTTAGTATTCCCGTCACGATCCATGATGGTGATACGATTACCTTCGGTCAGACTGAATTTGAATTTCACTATCCCCGCGCTGATGGCTCCCTCGGGATGGATGCAGACGGGACGATCGATGGTACGGTCACATCAGTGCTGCATCTCCGCAAGCTGATGTCAGTGATGGTCGTAGATATGCGGAATTTTACCATCCTGACTCGCCAAACCAATGAAAACCTCCTCTCTGAAGTGATGAGTGCGTGGTTCCGCAATGCGGGCGCGATCATTCGCAGTCGGGGAAGTTGGGTGGACAAATACATCGGTGACGCGTTGATGGCGTTGTGGTTTCACAATGGCGAAACTGTGACTAAACAAGAGATGATGAATATCCTGTTGGCACTCGACGATCTCAATAAAATGACTAGAGAGTTGAGCAAGCAGTATCCGCTACCATTCGAGCTAAGAATCGGGGCGGGCATCAATACCGGACATGCGATGATCGGCAATGCGGGGAGTGGCGATCGACCAGATTATACAGCTCTAGGGGATACGGTCAATGCCGCATTCAGACTCGAAGCGATCACCAAAGAACTCAATGCCGAAATTGCGATCGGATCTTCTACCTATCGTTATCTAGCACCCGTTCTGGGCAAACATCGGGTCTTCAAAGAGTGTTCCGTCGATCTCAAGGGTTACGATGTCCCCGCGATCGTCCATGCGACCAATTTTGGCCCGCTCAATGCCTTTTTGCAACTCGTAAATACTAGCACTGCAACTCAAGTTACCGAATTGCAACCGCAAACTAATTTAATTGAGAAAAGCTAGTAATTTTAGCGGATGCTGGTGCATTACGGCTGTGTGCTTACCCCGCATCGATTAAGGGTACCCACCAGGGGCACCCCTACAGAGAAATCATCCCCCGATTCAGCAACGCCCACACCCTACATTTTGGCTCAGCGTGCTTTGCACCAAGCAGGGGGATTCAGACCAACTACGAGTATCAAAGATAACTTTTCAAACAGCACCCTAGAGATGTTGGGTTTCATTCTTCAACCCAACCTACTAACCTGAGTTCGATGAGGCTAGCCTCATCATCAAATCAATTACCTGACTGTGTTTGAGCCAATCACTACCAATCCTCAAAAACTAAGTGTTTCATAAATTATTATCAATAAGCTCTGCTTGTTGATAATTAGCGG
>NZ_JBGSPA010000061.1:0-1949 GCF_041738855.1 Chamaesiphon sp.
CGCGTTGGTCAGCTAGAGTTATTTGCCCGCCGCGCTCGCAGCAATGCTCATCCAAGAGCATTAGAAGAGTTAAGCATGATCGTGTCGCATTTAATTGAGCGAGAATACAAAAGCGACATTAATCAAAACCTTGTTTTTGCAGATCGAGTCGTTGAGTTGGCGAAGCTATTTCGTCAACGTCTCACTGCACTGGTGGCCAATTGGCAACGTGTTGGTTACTGCCAGGGTAATTTTAATAGTGACAACTGCGCCGCTGGTGGCTTTACCCTCGACTATGGACCATTTGGGTTTTGTGAATCTTTTGACCCTGGGTTTCAACCTTGGACTGGTGGTGGTAAACACTTTTCATTCTTCAATCAGCCGATCGCCGCAGAAATGAATTATCATATGTTTTTAACAGCTTTGAGGCCGCTACTCGTAGAGGATGCCGAAGCTTTAGAACACTTCGACCAATTAGGCCATGACTTCGCAAAAGCGATGGAAAACCAAATCCAAAAAATGTGGGCTGCCAAACTTGGCCTGACTGAATATAACTCGACCTTATTTAAGGCATTATTGGAGTTAATGCTCTACTCAAAGGTGGATTACACCATTTTCTTTCGCGAGTTATCTCATATACCAGACGATGTCTCAGCATTGAAAAAGAGCTTCTACATTGAGACTTCACAACAACTCGATGAGCAATGGCAATCTTGGCTACAAAGCTGGCGCGACCTTGTCAGGAACGACGGCAATCTGGCTGAGATCTCAATAAAGATGGAACAGACTAACCGAAAATATACATGGCGAGAGGGGGTGGTTGTTCCCGCTTACCAACAAGCCATGCAGGGTGACTACACCTTAGTCAAAGAGTTACAAGAAGTGTTTAGCCATCCGTACGATGAGCAATCACAGGAAATAGAAGATAAATACTATCGTCTAAAACCTCAGGTGTTTTTTGACGCTGGTGGCGTGTCGCACTATAGCTGTTCATCTTGATGTTGAATTACCACTGACACTTGGAATGAGGTTCTGGGGCTGTCAGCTTTGAACTTCGGCGGAGTGGGCAGGCTGTCAAAGCCTTGTTTTTGTAATGATTAAGGGTGATACAGCCCTTATCAGTCTAGTGAAGTACAGTAGCAAGTATTTGTGAACCATCCTTTGATGGCATTGTCGAAACATGTTGCCTCCTTTGTGAACCATCCTTTGATGGCATTGTCGAAACATGTTGCCTCCTTCCCCTTGCTCCGATATCAACATTGGAAGTCCCAGAGCCGAACCCAAATCATGACCACCGCCGCTCTGGTGGCGCGATGAAATACTTCGATCGATCGTTCCTAGTTCGCCAAGAATACTAACTAAAGTATTAAGCGATCGTACTCAGGCTACCACCAACGGTTGTCAAAGATTACTGTCTTTAGTCGATCTCTACATCAAGACGTTTTTCAGATGTTTAGATTGAGTTGAAATCATAAGATAAATAGGTATCGAACAACCAATTAAATATTTTATTTCTCGTGCCATTTACCACGGAAATATTCTTAATTATAGTTCGTAAAACAACTATCGATTCTTAAGGAATAAATCATGACTACTATTTTTCAAAAGCAATCTATCGAACAAAAAGTAATTAAACTCATTTATCGCGGCACTACTTATAATTACGATTTCGATAGCGTCAGAACTAATTCTCTATTACCACACCCTCGCAAATCTCCCCGCAATTTGATTTATCGGGGTGTCACTTATAGCTTCGATCCAGCTCTTGCCAAACCCAATTCTGTCAAGCCAAGTAGTTATGAATTGATTTATCGCGGCAGTACTTATCAAGCTCACATCTTGCACTAGTATATTAGCTCTACTATTCAAGGGGTTGAAAATATGAGAAAAAGGGCGTGGAAAAACATTGATGAGAACAGTGAACACCATTCTCCCTTACGCCCAATTAATACTCTACACGCTGTTAGAGC
>NZ_JBGSPA010000094.1:0-28647 GCF_041738855.1 Chamaesiphon sp.
GATATTTATCATCGGCGAGGATCGTATCTTCCCCTGGCGGTGGAAAATTCGCGCTGCTGATTTTAATAATCTCCAAATTCTCCCTCATCTGCTCAAAGGGGTCAAAGTTGCCGATATCGTGGTGATTCTCGGTAGTATCGATATCATTATGGGTTCGGTCGATCGCTAAATTACCCCATGTTCGTTAGATCGGGCGTAATCTTCGGGATTAGTTTTGCTGGAGCAGGAATCAATGTTTGGTCGGCAATGGTTCCAGATCGTCAATTTGTCAATTAAATCGAGGTAAATATATGTTGAAGTTTTACTACGCGACGATTTCGGCCAATTCACAACGAGTTTGGATTACTTTACTAGAGAAACAAATTCCCTTTGAACCAATTATCGTCAACCTGGATGGCGAACAATTTCAATCTGAATTTACTGCCATCAACCCACTGCAACAAGTTCCAGCGATCGTCGATGACGGATTGCGGATATTTGAATCATTAGCGATTTTAGACTACCTCGAAGCGAAATATCCCGTGCCGGAGTTAATGCCAAAAGAATTGGATAAATTGGCAATTGCGCGGATGATTTCGATAATTTCCCTAACTGAGTTACAGCCTGCTGCCATTACATTAAGCAAGCAACTGATAGGAGTAGAGATCGATCCAACGAACGTTGAAAAGGCACGACAACGCGCGAACGCAATTTTGCAATTCTTTGAGGATACGATCGGAGATCGCCCCTACTTCACTGGAAATACATTTACGATAGCCGATATTGTGGCGGGTACTCTGGTTCCATCTGCCGCTATGTTTGGTATTTCATTAGCTCCTTATCCTGGCTTAAATGCTTGGATCGAGCGATTATCTCAGCGCGAGAGTTTTCGACAAACGGCACCAACTCCAGAGGGGGTTCAGGCGGCATTACCAACCATTAAGAAAATTCTAGAAACACGATAACAGCATTTTAACCCTACCTTTAATCTGCTTTAATTAGGTATTTTCTACACTACCGTTGTTCTGGAGGCAAGTTATTAATTGCAGCTACCAGCTTGGCATAAGCAGCTAGATCTACTGGCTTATGTTTGACTTTGATGCTGGCAGGATCGTTGCTAAGATAATTGTTATCTTTCCAGTTTTTTCGATGGTCGAATCGGTCTGGAAACAAAGCCACCACCACAATTTGGGCAAATATTATTGCCTAAAATACTATCCACACAAGTAGCGCAAAAGGTACATTCATAAGTACAAATGCGCGCCTCAATCGAGTCTGGTGGCAATGCTTTATTACAATGTTCGCAGGTTGGTCTAAGTTCGAGCATAATTCTCCTGTTAGCGATCGTTAACGTTAGACGGCAAGATCCTTTCGATATTAAAGGTTACTAAAAATCCCTATGAGTACAGACACTCAAACTGAGTATGTTGCTGCTTTAATCAATTTACACCGTGGACGCGATCGGCAAGGGCCAGGTGACTCTGACTTCTCGCGCCATATTTTGAGCCATCTTCCTGCTTTGCCCCTCCAGCCGCGAATTGTCGATCTCGGATGTGGAAGCGGTGCTGGTGCATTGCTGCTGGCACAACACTACGAAAGTCCGGTCGTGGCAGTCGATTCCTCTGCGGTTTTTATCGATGAACTCAAAGCGCGGGCAAAACAGCTCGATCTTGAGCATTTAATCGTGCCGATTCAAGGTGATATGGGTAAGCTCGATCGGTCAGTGGGTATGTTTGACTTGCTGTGGTCTGAGGGCGCGATTTATCATCTTGGGTTCGAGCAGGGTCTTAAACTCTGGCGACCGCTGCTTGCTGAGAGTGGTATTGCCGTTATATCTGAGCTAAGTTGGTTTATCGATCGTCCGCCAGAGGCTGCGATCGCGTATTGGCAAAATGCCTATCCAATGATGGGGAGTGAGGCTGAGAATATCGTTCGGGCAAATCGGTCTGGCTTCAGCGTACTTTCTACCCATCGGCTGCCGAGTCAGGCTTGGTGGGTCAATTATTACGAACCCCTGCGCGAGCGGATGCAGCAGGTCGAAATCACTCCAATTACTCGTTGGCGGAGCCTGTCTGCAAGACAATCGGTTATTGATGAAACTGAAGCAGAGATGCAAATGTTTGAACGATTTAGCGACTCCTACGGTTATACGTTCTATATTCTGCAAGCAGTTTAGAAAAAAGCCATCATTGGGTGCTATGGCAATCGCTATGACTATTAAGACACTTTCAATCTCAGTCTGCGTAGGCAGACTTTGCATTATTAGCGACGATTACCCTACGGGAACGCTCCGCGAACAATCGTTGTGTCCTAACTGCTATATCTTCAACTGACCTGGCATTGCAACGCCCGCTCCATATAGGACGCTAAGGCAGCATCGTTTTCTCCCCAATGGCTAACTGTCTCTCCTCCTTGTTCATACATCTGATTTAAAGCCGCTTCAATTTCGGGATCGCCCCCCGTGAACTCCTGAATTAAAGCTTGCCGACGACGCACTAAGGCTTGAACCACTCCGCTAGCTGGGTCTGTTCCCTGCTCCATTTCCGCATGAACTTGGGCAATCAGGTCTTCCCAATCGACCTGCGCCTGTTGCATTCTTTCCGATCCCAATAGTTCTTGACGTTGCTTCAGGGTTTCAAGTTGTTCGGGACTGTAGTAATTTTCTAACATGTCCATAACTTGGATAATCTGAAGAACTTCTTCAACAGGAACTGCATCAAGTTTTGCGGCAGTTTGTTCAATGCTTTCTAAGCGTTGTAGAAGCTGTTGAGACAGCTCGATCTGTTTGCGAACTTTGGCAACATGCAATTGAACCATTTCGGCAAAGGCGCGATCGCCATTATCCAAGCAACTTCGCACATCTTCTAACGAAAACCCAATTTGCTTGAGAGTGATGATTTGCTGTAAACGAATGATATCTTGTTTGCCATAAACGCGATAGCCAGATTCTGTCCGATGGGATGGAGATAATAATCCAATTTCATCATAGTAGTGTAGCGTCCGGATCGACAATCTCGTCCGTTTCGACAGATCGCCGACTTTAAAGGTTATAGCTTCCATGTGTGTAACTCCTTTGTTTACTCTCATTCTTAAAAAACAGGAACGCTTCTATCTTAAAACCCTCACCTAACGGGAGGGTCAAGAGGGGGATGCTGCTAATTTAAGAATATAAAACAGACTTCCTGAGAAAATGAGGGTATGAATGACTGCTATTTAATGTTTCAATCGATAGTAAAGCAACATAAATCCGTTGTTGTATATCTTGCTGTTTGTGAGTTCTAACACAGTTTGTTTGAAAATACCTGCAAATAATGGAATACCCGCTCCGATCAAGAGGGGATTGACTTTCAGAATCAATTCGTCGATTTCTGAAAATAGCAAGGTTTCGGGAAATGTTGCAATTAAATCTGCAAAATGCTCCCCTTGTGTCAGAAAACCATCATGTGTACCATCTAGATGAGCAATAAATCGATCTACCGTACAAGCGACGTAATATTTGAGCTGACGCATATTGAATCTCCTGTAAAAGACTCTACTACTTCATTGTATCGAAGCTTTATACTGCTAATATGTACTGCCATCTTTATGTGCTATTTTCCAAGTTCCATCAGTCATTTGAGTTGCTTGTAGATCGTCATTTGGATAATCAACTTCATCGCCTGCGGTGCGATCGCCGATCTCCAAATAGGTCACAATTGCTGACGATCGATTAACTAGTTGATGAGCGATACCTGTCCCCGCTTTGAATCCATAGCAATCTCCCGCCACCATCAAGAATTCCTGTTCTCCCAATACTAGCGTTGGGGTTCCCTCCAGAATAAAAATGAATTCATCCTGCTTGGAGTGACTATGAGCAAGGGCAGACAGGGCACCAGGGGAAAGATGTGTGAGATTGACCCCAAACTGAGTTAGCCCAAAACACTCACCCAGCTTTTGTTTCAACCTGCCTTTAACCTGCGCGGCATAAGGTTCGGGATAAATCGTTTTGCCCATCGTTGCAGGAACGGATTGGGCTGAAATCGGTAATTGGTTCATATTAGCCTCCTATTTACTGAAAAAGTAAACCGATATCAAGAAGAGCAAGCAAACGATACTTTGCAATCGAAGATCCGATCTTTTCCGATCGTCAACAGCAGACTTTTACCGATCTTTTCTGGCTGTCAAACTATTTGTGGAAGCTTATTCTAAAAGACATGGAGCAGGTTAACACCTTCATCCTTTCTAACTCACAATTACAAACAGGAACGATCGTCATGAATTTTTTCAAATCTAGTCTCACATTAACATTAATCGGTCTATTAACTTGTGCTGGATTGGCTACCCCAGCCCTTGCTACACCCGATTTTGACAATAGCCTCAGTGCAGCAGATGATGAGGGGAATGTGGATAACGGGCAATCTCGGACGATTAAAGGCGATGTGACCACTACCGACGATGCCCAAGATTTCCGGCAATTTACCCTCGTTCGTAACTCTACCGTACGCTTTAGCGGTACATCTAACGGAGGAGCAACCGATTTGTTATTAGTGCGGGACTTTAATAATAATCGTGTACTCGATCCGGGGGAAATAATTGCTAAAAGTTCGGGTTCTTTTTCGCATTCATTTACCAGAAATCTAGCATCTGGAAAATATGTCGTTGTTATTCGGAGTCGAAAGTTTAGCGCAGACATCGTTCCTTTCAACGTCACTGTTAAAGCATGAGGATAGTTGAATCAATTCTCTTGCACAGAGGCTGCGCCAACCTCTTGCACAGAGGCTGCGCCAACGATTAAATTTCTAGCAATAGCAAATAGATCGGCGATCGCCTGTCAATGAATTATTTCAAAAGTTGGCGATTTTTACCCTAATCCAATCCACTCCGATCTTAATTTAAAAATAGATCTTGCAATCTAGAGCGAGTCGATCGATCGCATTATATACAAAAGAAGAGGAAACATGAAGAAAGTAGCAGTGTTTGGCAATGCTGGTGGCGGGAAATCAACTTTAAGCCAGAAGTTATCAGAAATCCTAGATTCCCCACTACACAGCTTGGATAAAATCCAATTTCAAGCAAATGGTGTTGCCGTTCCAGTCGCAGAATATCAGCGCATTCACGCCCAAATTCTGGCTACCGATCGCTGGATTATTGATGGCTTTGGTTGTATGGAAACACTTTGGCCGAGACTGGATGCAGCAGATAGTTTAGTATTTGTCGATTTGCCACTGTATTTACATTTTTGGTGGGTGACTAAAAGGATGTTAACGGGTAGTTTTAATCCACCAGCAGGCTGGCCGGAAAATAGCCCAATCTTGAAGAGTTCGATAACTAGTTATCGGGCGTTGTGGTTATGCGATCGATATTTAACTCCAAAATATCGCGAGTATATCCAAAAGGCTAAAAACACTAAAAATGTCTATCATCTGAGATCTTCTCAGCAAATTGAGCAGTTTTTGGTATCGATAGATCCGGTCACTGCCACCAAAAATATTGTCAGTGATGAGAAAACTTGAATGGAGAAACTATGTCACTCAGAGTCTGATTTGTGCGGGATTATTGACGATTCTCATTCTGAGAGGCTACGCCAACGGTATTTCTACCTTGTCTGTCCCTCAAAATCACTCCAGCACAGATGAGATCGAACCACGATCGATCGCTAAAAATCCTCAGCAGTTCTGTAGCAATATTCCAGCGAGTAAACCTGTTGCTCGTACCGAACTATTCTTTGGGTTGCGTAAATCAAATGGAGTCAAAGTAAATAATGCTGAATTTCAACGGTTTCTCGATCGCGAAGTCACGCCCAGATTCCCCGACGGCTTCACCGTAATTTCTGGGCAAGGTCAATTCAAAGATGCTCGTGGTGCCATTCTGCAAGAGCGATCGAAACTATTAATCTTAATCTACCCAATTGCGGCAAGTAGTAACCAGCAGATCGAACAGATTCGCAAAGCTTATATCACTGCTTTTCAACAACAATCTGTACTCCGTGCCGACAATCTATCTTGCGCCGCTTTTTAAGATCCGACTTATCTAACGGAGTTAATCTCATGATTCATCATATTTCGATCGATGCTCGCGATCCGTTACGGGTAGCTGGCGTACTGGCAGAAATCTGGAAGGGAAAAGTGTATGAATTTCTCATTCCTGGTAGTTATCTTGTGATACCTTTTGACAACTATGGCACTCATATTGTGGTATTCAAATCGGGTGATGTTTGGGTGCCGGGTGCCGATGTCGAAGCAGCTAAAGTAAGCCAAACTACACCTACCGATTTTGTTTCTGCTCATGTAGCCATCTCTGTACCTATTACTCATCAGCAAATCGAACAGATCGGACAGAGGGAGGGCTGGCGCGTCCTCATCCGCAGACAGGGAGATGGCATCCCCTTCAGTGCAGTCGAGTTTTGGGTCGAGAATCGCTGGTTGTTTGAGTTTTTCTCACCAGAGTTTGCACCCCAATATCTACAAGCTATGCAACCAGAATCGATCGATCGAATTCTAAGTCAGCCGATCGAATTTGCTCCAGTTTCATAAACTTATCCAGGAGAATTTTAAGATGTCTACTACCGCCAATAAAGAGATCGTCCGCCGTTTTTACGAAGAAGTTTTCAATCAACGCAACGTCGATGCGATCGATGAATTAGTCCATCCAGAGTTTACCAATCACGATCCTACCCCCGTGGCATCGCGAGATCCTGAGTCGATGAAGCAATTCATTCACACCATTACTCAAGCATTCCCCGATCATCATCACGCAATTGAAGATCTCATTGCCGAAGGAGATAAGGTCGTGATGCGCTGTACCCTTACTGCCACCCATCAAGGTTTATTTCCAGGTTTTCTGGAAATGCCGCCTACTGGCAAGTCAATTTGCCAGCGACAGATTCACATTTTACGAGTCCAGGATAGCAAGGTAGCCGAGCATTGGGTCATCCGAGACGATCTGACGATGATGCAACAGCTCGGATTGATTCCGCAACCAGAAATGGCTGTATGACCGATCGCCAAAATTTAATGGAGTTAATTTTATGATTCACCACATTTCAATCGCCGCACACAATCCACTGCACGTTAGCGAAGTGCTAGCAGAAATATTGCAAGGACAATCTGTCCCCTTTCCAGGTCATCCCAGTAGCTACGTCGCGCTGGCTTTCGATCCCCAGGGAACGATGGTTGAAGTTCATCCGTTCGGTACTGCCTTATTCCCAGGTGATGCGGCTAATGAAGCATGTCAACTGCGATCCAATCCAGCAGCATCGATTTACACCGCCAATCATACGGCTATTTCTGTCCCACTCAGCATCGCTCAAATTCAATCGCTCGCCGAACGAGAAGGCTGGCGGATGGCGCATTGTCGTCGCGGCGATAACTACTTTGATGTAATTGAATTCTGGGTAGAAAATCAATTACTCATCGAATTGTTACCACCAGAGCTGGTCGATCGATATCTCGCTTTTATGTCACCAGAATCTTTGGTTGCAGCAGCGCAAGCAGCAGCGGCGCAACAACCAACAGCAGCATGAAACATGAAGATTGAGGAGTTTTACCATGTCTCAAATTCAACTTTATAGTGCAGTTCTGTGTCCTTTTGCTCACCGAGTGCGGTTAACCTTGCAAGTAAAAGGTGTTCCTTTTGAGTCGATCGAAATCGACCCCCAAAATAAGCCTACTAACTTTCTCGAAATTTCGCCTTATGGCAAAGTCCCCGTCCTCAAACATGGCGATAACCGCGTCTGGGAATCGGCGATCGTCAATGAATATCTGGAGGAAACATTTCCCGATCCACCACTTTTACCTACAGATCCCATGCAGCGGGCACAAGCGCGGATTTGGATTAACTTTGCCGATACCCGCTTGTTTGCTACTACTGGAAAACTGTTACACGGTCGCGATCCGCACCCAACGACGTTATTAAACGAACTGAGCGAGCATCTGCTCTTCATGGAGCATGAGGGTTTGCGTAAAAATCCCGCTAGTGCCCCCTACTGGCTGGGAACAGAACTGAGTCTCGTCGATCTGACTTTTCATCCTTGGTTCGAGCAATTAGCCGTATTGGAGCATTTCCGAGGCTTTGGGTTGCCATCTGGACTCGATCGACTTCAGGAGTGGGAGGCAGCAGTAGCCGAGCGGGAAGCGGTGCGATCGATCGCCAATTCACCAGAGTTTTATCTCGAACGCTATGGGCGGCTGGTTCAAGCTAAGTTCTAGTCTCCTGCACATCTCTTTTTAAGTACCCACAGGTAACAAACATCGTGAATTCTAAAACTGGCCACAAGATCGATCTGGAAACTCATGCGATCGAACATCTAACAGCCGATCGATCCCAACATAAATCTTGGTTTGGCAAACTTCGTCAGGCGATCGTCACAGCCTTCGATCCGCGTCAGGAACCCATTTTCTGGAAAAAGCGCGATCGCAATGGCAATGTCTACTGGCAAGGCTACGATCCGGTTAGCAATCGCTCGCTCGAATTTGGCTCTGACGATGAAGCCCGCCACTGGCTCGATCTGCGAATGCCATTTCGATGACGGCATTGGCACTCTCAGCTCTTGGACAGAATCTAATAGTAGCCGATCGACCCACGGTTACTGCCGATCGATCGCCAATCCCATCGCAATCAAATCCTGGGACGGTACTCGACTCCCGCCGAACTGGAGTATCTCGCCACAGGTCAGTTTGTTCATAAACAACCGTTCCCACCCGATTTATCACAACTTCTAATTCAACATTAGTTTTAACGTCAATTCGGGATAAGGATTGCGATCTATAGCGAATAGATAAGTGATCGATAGTTATCGGGTGTTGTGGTTGTGAGATCGATCTGATTCAGTGGTGAGAGAAAACAACATTGTGCTAACTGGAAGTGAAAAAAAACTAATGGTAACAGGAGATCGGATCGGCAACCTCGATCCTGATATGATGCGATCGTGTTGATAACAACAGTTGACATTACTTGTGTCGATCACCTGTGCTTATGACTCCCGATGAAGCTCTGGAAATCTTGGATGGGTTGCTCAAACCCAAAATTTTGATGCAGATCCAAGAGTTTGTCTTGCGGCAAACTTGGGCGGGAGATAGCTATGCGGCGATGGCAGATCGATCGGGCTATGATGAAGACTACATCAAAGAGGTCGGTTCGCGGCTGTGGAAGCTGTTGAGTCAGGTGTTGGGGGTAAAGGTAACTAAAAACACTTTAACCTCTGCCTTTGGGCAATATGGACGCGGATTAGCAGAACCAACAGCAACCCCGATTGTCGTCAATCGATCTATTTCGCCAAACCAGCAACAACAAGCGACACAGATCGACTGGGGCGAAGCAATGGAAGTGTTCGGCTTTCAGGGGCGGGAACTGGAACTCCAACAACTTCAGGATTGGATTGTGCCGATTAATGATGGTGTACCTTCGAGATTAGTAGCGATCTTGGGGATGGGAGGAATTGGCAAAACTGCCCTGACAGTAAAACTAGTCGAACGGTTGCAGCAGAATGGCTACGAACATATTATCTGGCGATCGCTTCGCAATGCGCCACCTTTAACTAACATACTCGCAGATTTACTCCAATTTTTCCGCGATCGGCAGCAGCAATCAGATCGTGGTGCAAAGGGTGTCTCAGCGCAGATCGCCGAACTCATCCAATATCTACGTCAGTCCCGCTGTGTGGTGGTATTAGACAACGCGGAATCGATTTTACAGGGCAAAGAGCGGGCAGGAATTTATCGAGCGGGTTATGAGGAGTATGGGGAATTGTTGCGACAGTTAGGAGAGATTCGTCATCAGAGTTGTGTCATCTTAACCAGTCGGGAAAAGCCCAAGGATATTGCTTTATTAGAAGGGGAAAATAACGTTGTCAGATCGCTCGCTCTGACAGGGATCGACGATCGATCGGCACAAACGATTATGGAACAACGAGGCATATCAGCGACAACCCCAGATCGATGGCAAGATTTATCCCGAAACTACGCCGGAAATCCCCTTGCCTTAAAAATAGTCTCAGCGATGACGATCGAGCTATTTGGGGGTAGTTTAGAACAGTTTCTGGCTCAAATTGAAACGGAGAATAGTAGCCTATTATTCGATGATATTCGGGACTTATTGCAGCAACAATTCGATCGATTGTCGGAGTTGGAACGACAAGTAATGTATTGGCTGGCAATAAATCGGGAATTTGGCTCACTTACCGAAATTCAACAGGATCTAATTTCCGATCGAGATCGACAACACTTACCAGATATTCTCCGCTCTTTGAGCAGACGCAGTTTAATTGAAACTGCAACATCTACTCAAGGGATGAATTTTTCTCAACAGCCTGTGGTGATGGAATACGTTACCGAGCAGTTGATTAATAATGTATGTCAGGAAATTAGGGAAGATAAGATCGGTAAATACCTGCAAAATTACGCGCTACTAAAAGCGACTGCTAAAGATTATATTCGGCAAACTCAAGCTCGATCGATTGTCGATGAAATTATCAATCGTGTCTCTTTATCCAAAACCCAACTCGCAGCCAGATTAAGAGCAATTATCGTTACCTTACCCCGCCAACAGAGAGATTATGCCGCCGGAAATCTGTTGAATCTGCTCGTGCGTTTGGGTGCAGATCTGACAGAATTAGATCTATCCGATTTATGTGTGTGGCAGGCATATTTAAAAGAAACCAATTTACATCTTGTTAATTTTACCAATACCGATCTCGATCGATCTGTCTTTGCCGATCGCTTGGGGAGTTTATTGTCCATTGGCTTGAGTCCCGACGATCGAGTGCTGGCAACAGGTGATACCAATGGTAATGTCAATCTGTGGCAATTAGCCACCGGACAACTGTTACGGCAGACTAAAGCACACAACAACTTAGTGTGGTCGTCGATATTTAGTCCCGATGGTAGCAGCTTGGCGACTTCTAGTGAGGAATCGATCGTCAAATTATGGGATGTCGCCACGGGTGAATGTCGGCACATATTGATGGAACATACCGCTTTTTTTCAGATCGCCATCCATCCCAACAATCGGCATCTAGTCACTGGGAGTGACGATCGGACTGCAAAATTGTGGGATCTAGCTACGGGTGAATGTTTGCGAACCTTTGTCGGACATCCAGCGCAAATTAAATCGATCGAGATCGTCGGTACCGATCGCCTGATTACTGGGGGGGTGGATGGAACGCTCAAACTGTGGGAGCTAGAGACGGGAGTGTGTTTGTGGACGCAAGCGGCACACCTAGAGGAAATTAACTCGATCGCCACTCATCCTCACGATCGTTCAATTGTTACAGCAAGTTCCGATCGCACCCTCAAAATTTGGGATCTAGCAACGGGAAACTGTCTACAAACTTGCAGCGGACATCGCGATCGCCTCATTACTTGTGCGATCGATCCCGCAGGCACACTATTAATCAGTGGAGCTACAGACAGTACAATTAAGCTCTGGGATCTGGCGACGGGAACTTGTCTGAAAACATTGACTGGACATACTGCCTGGGTAACATCGATCGCCTGGACTAGTGACGGACAAACGATCGTCAGCGGTAGTATGGATCGAACCATCAGGGTGTGGCAGATCTCCACAGGGCAATGTATTCGGACGATTCAGGGACATGGCAATATGGTGAGAGCAATTGCCTGGAATACCGCTGGAGACAAGGTGGCCGGGGGTGGAAGCGGTCATACAATCGGCATTTGGGATCTAGCCACTGCCACCTGTTTGCAAACCTTCTGGGGGTCGAAGATCTGGATTTGGTCGTTAGCATTTTTACGGCACACCGATAATGCAACTTCAGAAATCTTAGCTGCTGCCAGTTTTGAGGAAGATATTCGGTTGTGGAATACTGAAACGGGCACTCTGAAAGCAGCGATAACAGACGATCGGTGGAATACGGTCGTCACAGTCGATCGAGCTTGCCAACTACTCGCGATCGGTGGCTATACTGGCAAAGTGCGACTGTGGGATCTCAAGACCGATCGATTATTACAGACGATTGAGGGACTACATAGTGGGATAATTTGGGCGATCGCGTTCCATCCCCAGGCACCTTTATTAGCCACGGGTGGTATGGAGAATTACGTCCAGATCTGGGATTTTCAGACCCAAGTTTGTCGCAAATTATTAGGACACGAGCGGAGAATCGAGTCAGTAGCCTTTAGTGCCGACGGTAGATCGATCGCTAGTGGGAGCGCGGATGGTACGGCGAAGGTATGGTGCGTAGATACGGGTGCATGTTTGATGACTTTTCGCGGACATCGCGATTGCGTTTATGGAGTTGCTTTTGCACCCGATTTTAATGACGCAGGCGGCGCGATCTTGGCTACTGGTAGCGGTGACAGCACGATTAAACTATGGAATGTGGCTACGGGTAATTGCACTATGACTCTAACTGCACACACCGATATTGTTTCATCGATCGCATTTTGTCCCAATCCGGCTACTCCTTATTTATTAGCCAGTGGTAGTTACGATGAAACGATGAAAATTTGGGATATTCGCACTGGCGATTGTCTCCAAACTTTGCGACTCGATCGACTATATGAAGGGATGAAAATTGGTGGCGCAAAGGGTTTAACTACCGCCCAGAAAATGGCTTTAGAACTTTTGGGGGCGATCGAGTAGGGGCAATTCATGAATTGCCCCTACTCGAGGTTGGTGGTGAAGAGAGATCGAACTTTTAGCCCCCTTTTTAAGGGGGTTTGGGGGATTTTAACCTCGAACGAAGCTAGTTAAACGAATCGTATTGGGATAAGTCTAGCTTCCGCGATCGATGCAACATTAATTTACTTAGTAATACAGACGGCATTGCCGTTTATAGCGCACACCTGTTTTGAAGCACAAAGACTGCCATTGCCACGGTCAAGTACTTTTCCGCCTAAAAATTAGCACTCGCTAGCAAGTATATTACTCGTATTAATAACGGGAGGTTCTTTGACAACGGGAGGTTTTTTCTCGCTCCCAGGTCGTAGCAAATCGTTCACTTTGGTAGCGGGATTAGCCACTGATGTCGAGCCAGCAAATGCCGCATCTGTTGTACCCAGGAAGATCCCAATTAGCAACAAGGAAGACAACAAGACATTTTTCCGGCTCAACAATCTGGACTGTTGTTGAACGTTAACTCGTTGGCGGAGCCTGTCCTTTGGACGATCGACAAAATTAGCAATAGGTTTCATGGTGATTTTTCTCAATGATGGTGAGTTAGATCCTCGTGTCAAAAATCTGACATTTTGAAGGTAAATCTTTGACAGTTACCTTTAGTACGGAGGACACAGTAAATTGGATTTCACAACTTCGCAAGTTACCAAGCAAAAAACGGCGTTGCCGATCTGAAATTCAGATTTTCAAATCCAATCTGATGTCAGACCCGTACTAACGATAACAGCGCATAAAAGACACTAATCCTTCACCACACTAAAACTATGAAACTTCATTCCCTACTTTTACCGCTACTAGCGGTTCCCATTCTCTCCATGTCACTTCCTGCCAAATCCGAACCGTCGCTTACCCCCAACATCAACATCAACATCAACCCACAGCAAGTTGATGAAGTTGTCGATTTTGGCACCCACAAGGTTAATGAACAACTAAATCAAAAAGTATTCAAAATCGACGTTAAAGTTCCACTCGGTCATACCAAATTTATCGTTACGCCACCGCACCCATTTAATCTGAACACTCACAATGGTCAGATCGACACAAATCGTCGCGGTGAAATAGAGGCAAGCCTAAATTCAAGCGGATTAAGTGCTGGAACACATCAAAAAGTTGTTACGATTTTAACCGAGAAAAAGTTAATAATTAAGCGAGTTTTACTGAAAGTAAAAATTGTCCCTAGCAGTACTACTCCTGGTTTTCCAAATGGCGAAGATCCTCGTACAAAGCCCTAAAACTTACCAACAGGATCGAATAAATGTAAACTAATTTTTCGGATCTAATCCGGGAAAAAATCCAGGGGAACACTTTTATCCCAAGAGATCGCGCCACTGTTTGAATAATTGATTGTGGGGTTGGAGATCGATTGCCCGATCGTAATCGACGATCGCGCCTGACAGATCTCCGATCTGCTGCCGAAAGTTTGCCCGCTCTGCATATAAATAAGCACAATTTGGATCGATGGCAATTTCTCTATCGATCCAATAGATCGCCCCAAAAATATCGCCATTCTCCATGCAAGTATAAATCCGATCGGCAAGATGATGTCGATCGAGATCCAATCTGATGTTTCGAGCTGGATGGTTTTCCATAGCGATCTATAAATGTGAAGCGCATCTTGCTGTGATTCGGGGTGTATAGAGATTAAGTCTAATATTTTCTTAAAGTATTAACAGTAATAAAAAGTTAGATAAAGTCAGTTATTTGGTTGCCCCAAAACTAACTTTGAATTCTGAAAACAACTTGGAAAGGTGGGAAAAAGTCATAAAAAGTGAGTTATTTCGGCTCCATCCGATCTCACTTTTGGGTGCAAGTCAAGATTTTCACAGATCGGATTTTGCGAAGGCGATTACCTCCGGTAGGCTACGCCAACGACTGAAAACAATGATAGACAGGGCTGTGAGTCGATCGCTCGGCTTTGCTGTGACATCTAGTCTCGATGGTTTCCAAAATACAACACTTTTAGTGACTTTTTCTTACTGTGCAATCTTAAGCATTTGAGTACTATCAGCACAGGGCTAGAGCCTAGCCAAATTATTATTTATTTAGGACTAATCGGATGAGCCAAATTCATTTCGATCCTCCCGATGCTGACTTAATTGCT
Source organism: Chamaesiphon sp. (assembly GCF_041738855.1). Taxonomy (GTDB): domain Bacteria; phylum Cyanobacteriota; class Cyanobacteriia; order Cyanobacteriales; family Chamaesiphonaceae; genus Chamaesiphon. The sequence continues at coordinate 14,693 of NZ_JBGSPA010000094.1, forward strand.
AGTTTACGTCAAGGGAACAAAAATGCTTTAAGTGTTCTATACGATCGCTATGGGGGTTTAGTGTACACTTTAGCCCTAAAATTACTCGATCGTCCTGATGAAGCAGAAGATCTCACCCAAGAGATATTCTTGAGCTTTTGGAAACAGGATAAATTCGATCCAAGTCGTGCTAAGTTAAGTAGCTATCTATGCTTACTGACTCGATCGAGAGCGATCGATAAGTTGCGAACTCGGCAGAGCGAACAAAAATCGCTGCAAAGATTCCAACAAAATATCATTCCCCAAACCGATCTACCGACTCCATTAGATTCAGTAAGTCTTACTGAGGAACGAGCTATCGTTCGGGAGTCTCTAGCTTCATTAAGCGATCGTCAAAGACAAATTCTCGAATTAAGTTATTATCAAAACCTCAGCCAATCAGCGATTGCCACACAACTCGATCTACCATTAGGTACTGTCAAAACTCATACACGGCAAGGACTAATTAAATTACGTCAACTGTTGCAATCGCAGATTGGTTAAAGGAGAAACCTATGAGTGTCCCAATTTCGGAAGAAGAAAAAATGTTAGCGGCTGGCTATGTATTAGGAGATTTAGACACTTTAGAAACTAGAGAATTTGAATCTGCGCTGAATAACAACCCCGCTTTGTGGGCTGAAGTATATGCGCTCCAAGCTGCCTTTAACAAAGTGCCTCAAGGCTTGCCCCAAATCGATCCACCACTGGCATTAAAAGCCAAAATTATCGAGTCTTTCGATGCTAATTTATCAAGCTCCAGTCTAACTGTCAATCTCCCCCAGCCGACGGTGAACGAAGTAACTCCAATCCCTGAAAAAGTGTTGACATGGAGCAGAGCATTAGCAGGAATTGGATTGTGTATTGCTGGATTTTTATCATTTGATAATTTTAATCTGCGGCAACAATTACAATTTGCCCAACAGGTAGATCGAGAGGAATTAGCAAGTGTATTAAGCCAACCTAAAAGTCGGCTACTTTCCTTGAGCGATCGATCGGATCGAGTAGTGGGAAAAGTGTTATTTACACCTGGAAACTGGCAGCAGGTAATTGTATCAGCCAAAAATCTCCCACCATTACCTGTCGATCGAGTCTATCGGATGTGGTTGGAATTAGCTAATGGACAAGTTATTCCTTGCGGTGAATTCAAAACCGACAATAGCGGCAGCATATTTATTAAGTTAAATGCTAAACAAAAGCCACCAGCAGGTGTTAAAGCTAAGGGGGTGTTTGTGACGCTCGATCGAACTATCGATCCACTCGAACCAACAGGACAAAGAGTAATTCAAGGCACCATTTAACTAAGTCATAACTCACATCCACAGGCTTTTTTAAGCAGCGTGTGGGAAAGTTATCGATTTTTCAGATTTTGCTAAATCCACTTCGCTGCCACCTCCGTACTAATTATCACAGCTCAGAGAGGAGGATCTCGATCGCATCTTTCTTGCCAGTCTCCAATCATTATTACCCTTAGACTAAAACAATGAAACTCATTTCTAATCTTGTCAATTGTCCACAGGACAGACTATACCAGCGAGTTAAAGTTCGATGTCTAGTCCGCTTTTTACGCAATAAAAGCATGTTAATGAGATCACTATTAATTTATGGTATCTGCTTTGGTACAGTCGATGCTGCCTTCGCTTCAAGATGTAAGGATGTAGAAATCGTACTTAGCAATAATTCTTCAAATTCGATTAAAGTAATAAAATTTGAGTACTTCGATTTTGATAAAGGAAAATTTCGGACAGAACTCTTACAGAGTTTACGTGCTCTAGTAACTGGCTCGATACTCTCTTCAATTAATGTGGACGAAGCTAAAATCCTAATCGACCCCGGTAAATCTGTTAGTGAAAAAGAAAATCTAGCAGATATTGGCGACCAGAAGACATTTTTCAAAGTAACGTATCAGAAACGTAATGCGGGCTTTGATAATAGTTCTTTTAGTTCGTCAATCACTCGGCAAACTACACCATTTATTTGTAAAGATAATAGTACTCATTCCGTCAATCTTGATTAGTAAGCTTGCTGGATACTAATTTTAAATCCACTTAGCTGCCACCTCCGTACTATAGATAACAGCAAAGAAAGGATGATGAAACGAGCTTCTATCTTTGCTAGTAGATTAGTAAATTATGATTAAGTATTCTTAATGAATACTCATAGACCGATCGCCAATCTTGTCACTCACTATTTCGGATCGATATCATTAATTACCACAACTAACATCACCATGAAACTTATTTCTAATCCTATCGATTTCCCAGGGAACAGTCTACACGATCGAAGAGTTAAAGCTCAACAATCAGTCAGATTCATGAACAATAAAAATGTATTAATTTCATTGCTATTAATGTGTGGCATCTGTCTTGGCACCACCAATTCAGCATTTGCGCTAGGCGACAAATGTAAGAATGTTAAAATCACCGTCAAAAATAGTACTGGTGATGCAGTTAAAATCACAAAATTTGAGTATGAGGAGAAAGATAAAAATAAATTCCGAACAGAACTTCTACTAGGTGTAGATGGACGAGAATTCCTCAATCCTAATAAACTTTTCACTAAAGTTCGAGATTTGGCATTTGTTGGCGGAGATCTGACATCATTTCGGGTCACATTTCAGAAAAAGATTGGTGGAACTTTGTTCGAGAAATCCACTACTTTTACTACTCCAGACTTTACCTGTAAAAATGACAGCACTCATCTAGTCGATCTCAAATGATTTTCTTAGTCATCTCATTTATTCCAATCGACTGATATCTAAATATCAAATTCACCATCATTTAGGAGAACCAACATGAAACGTATTTTAGAACATATCAAAATTCAACCTTCAGCCATATTTCTCAGCATTGCTGGTGTTTCGATCGCCTCATTATTGCTATCTGGGATTGGCATCGGCAAACCCGATCCAGCCTTCGCTCTTGGCGGCACCTGCAAAGATGTAAGTATTACACTCAAAAATACTTCTAATGACACAATTAAAGTTACAAAATTTGAGTATAAGGACGTTGACAACAACAAATTTCGCACAGAACTTCTCTTGGGTGTAAATGGCAAAGAATTTATCAATCCACGCAAGTCTTTTTCTAAAGTTCGAGATTTGGGAAAAATCAATCGGGGAGATCTGACATCATTCCGCGTCACCTACGAGAAAAAAATTGGCGGTGCCAAATTTGAAGCCCCGATTATTTTCACTACCGAAGAATTCGCCTGTAAATTTGCTCATACAGTCGAGCTGAAGTAATCGTTCTTATTTCATTTAGCCCAATTTTTTCAGTCGATCGTTCCAAAAATTATAGTCCAAATCATGATATTTGGACGATCGGATCTAATTTACCTTTATTGTAGGAGAATCGACATGAAACTTATTTCCCGTCTTACCGATCGTGCAGGGCACGAGCTACGCCAACGCGTCAAAGTTCAGTCCTCAGCCATATTGTTCGGTATTACCAGTATTTCGATCGCATCATTATTATTATGCGGAATCGGCATCGGCAAACCCGATCCAGCCTTGGCTGTAGGCGACAAATGTAAAAATGTAAAAATCACAATTAAAAATGACACTACAGATACGCTAAAAGTGAAGAAGTTTTTGTACATAGATGTTAAAAAAAATCGAGACCATCTAGAGGCTCTTCTAGGCCCAAATGGACGAGACATTCTCAACCCTGGTAACTCAGTAACCGACACGCGAGATTTGGCATTTGTTGATAATGAAACAATTCGATTTCGAGTAATATATCAACACAAAATTGGTCGTACCAAATTTGAAAATGATATTATTCATACTACTGGATCTTTTGTCTGCAAAGACAATAGTAGTCATACGGTTTCACTGACTAAATAGTTTAATTTTGGTAGCTAGATCGATCAAAAGATATCTATCTGATTTCGATCGATCTGGCTCGATCTCGACGAATGTAGATTCAGATCCATCTGAATCTCAAGAAATAGCAACATTTTCTTCCTCATTGTAAGTCAAGCACTAACAATCGAGATTTATATCAGTCAAACCCAAGTTGAAACCACTTCAGTTGTTTCAACCACTCATCGCTTGCAAATTACTTTTTTAATCGGAATAATCTAACAATCACGATCGACTTTTCCGATCTTTTCCGATCGTCAATAGCAGATCTTTTCCGATCTTTTCTGGCTGTCAAACTAGCTGGGGACAGATATTCTGGAAATGTGGAACAGGTTAAACCTTTCCACAAACTTACAAAAGACACGGGAGAATGCAACTATGATGTACCGCTGGATTCAGGGTACGCTAGTTTTGTGCTGCTCGATCGCACTATGCGAACTACCCACCTTCGCACAACTACCACCTAGCCCTACAAACAATTCAACTTCAATACCGTCGGTTATTACCCTTAAATCGGGGGAAAGCTTGCGCGTAAAAGTCGATCGGTTGCCAGTTCAAACAGAAATTGCTGTATTTCTAGGCGATCTCGATATCACTTCTCAAATGCAACGAGAAGGACAAGAATTAGTATACAAATCGACTCTTTTACCCCTACCTGTTGGTGAGCAAACACTTATAGTTTATCGCACTACCACACCCGATCGGTGGGAACCTGTCGCAACTTTCCCTGTTAAAATCGAACCAAATCAAAGCCAAGTAGCCACTCAAACCGAAGAATCTGGTAAATCCCCAACTTCAACAACAACCCCAGCACCTAACCCCGAACCATCATCTAAACCTGACTCGATTCCTACAAATCCGAGCGATTCTAAATCCTCAACTGCTGCAACACCCTCGCCAGCAGGATCGACACCTGCAACAACCAACCCAACAACAGCAGCAGATCCCATTAGTCCCATCGGTTTTAACACCAAACTCAACGTCAACATTAAATCCCAACTCGCCGAATCCCGCAGCCCCGATGCTGGTGTTTCGCCCCGCCCGACGACATTTTTAGATGCCGCCTTCACTGGCGAACTATCTGCCCTGTATCCCATCGGTACGGGCAAATTGCAAGGCAAAGTCAACATCGTCGGAACTACCTTCAAACCGGAAGCCCTCCGCTTTGGCGAACTCCAAGAACGCGCATCCCTTGTCGATCTTAGTGCCTACTCGATCGATTTTACCGATGGCGACAATAAGGTTGCCGTCGGCAATGTTTGCTTTGGCAACAATCCCTTACTCGTCAGCAATGTCTGTACCAGAGGCGTGACAGCCAATCTCAAACTCAATAATTTCGCCGATATCAGTATCGGACATCTGAGCACTACCGCGATCGTCGGTTTCGACAATATCTTAGGTATCGAGCAGGAGAATAACACTCTCACTGGAGCCACTCTCGGAATGCAAGTGGCGAATAATAACTCTGGCGGCGTGCGGTTAGAAACTACCGTGATGAATGGTGCTCGTTTACCCGTCGCTAACTTTAACGTCGGCGAAGTCGTCGATGCCGAAGCCAGCGATGGGATCGGCTTCCGAGTCACCGCCGCTAACGATAACGGACGCTGGAAAGCCGATGCTGGCTTCGCTCGCAGTACTTTTACGGCTGGTGGAGCCAACGATCCGCAACTCACCGACGGTACCAATGCTATAGCCCTCCAACCCATGACTAAAAATGCCTGGTATGCGGAAACTAGCTACGATATTCTCAAGGATGTCAAACTAGATGATAACCGCAATTTAGCTCTCTCAGCCAATCTGAAAGTCGAACAGGCAGATCCTCAATTTGGTACGCTCGGTGCAACTGTCAATGCTGACAGGTTGCAAGCTCAGTATGGCATCAATGCCACGATCGCAGGTGCTAATATTCAATTTCAGCATACTAATTCTGAAGATAATATCGCAAATCTTCCCAATCTTTTGAAGACTAGAAATAACAGCGATACAATTAGCTTAAATATACCATTACAGTCGGTTTTACAGAATAACAGCTCCCTATTACCAACGATTTCATACAGTTATCAAAGAACAGCTCAAAACGGTTCGATCTTGGCCGCCCTAAATGGTGGTTTTGACGAATCCTCCGAAATTCCCAATCAACTTAATAATACTCAGGAAATCGGGCTTGAATGGAAATTTTCTGACGCATTATCATTCGATTATAAATTTAGCAATACCTTTCAAGACAATCGCCAGCAGGGACGCGAAAATGCTGACTTTAATAATATCAGTCATCAATTTTCAGTTGGTTGGCAATCCAGTCAACAACTAAGATTCAATCTTGGCTACAACTTCACTAACGCCCAAAATATCGAACGCCAAATTACGCGATTCACCCAAAGTCCGACCTTTGGAGTGAGTTGGGAATTCGTCCCTGATGTCACATTAGCCGTTAATTACAATTTCAATAATGACTCTGATTTGATCGGTGAATCTTTGACTCGATCGAATGCTTTAGACTTGCTACTAACTTGGAATTTTAAAACAAATACTTTCGGTCGCGAAAATCCTGGCAGTGTTTTCCTCCGCTACAGCGGTCAATCGAATCTTAACAGTAGTTCGATCGGTAATATCAACACCGACTCAACAATTAATACCGTCAGTGCAGGCATGAGTCTAAGTTTTTAAACCACTATCCACTATCCACTGTTCACTATTTCCTAAACCATGAAAACCAACCAAATCTTTGCCAACTCACTCGCAATTTTAGCTCTAAGCGTAACTTTATTGGGAATGCAACCCGCTCAAGCTGCCGATGTTAGTCCCAGAGGGGTAAATGTCAAAAGTTTCGGCACAACTACGGTATTTCTCACCTATTTTGGATTAAATAACCAAACCCCCGTCGAAGCATTTTGGTGTGGCGAAATTAATGCCGATCGATCGTGTGTTTCCGGTACCATATTTGGGAGATTGCCGCGTAGGTACAATATCGGTCGAGCGAGCGGTCAGAATAACTATACAGATATTATGACCATTCCCGCTTCGGTGGCGCGTAAAGCCTATCAAGATGCAGCGCGAGGTAATAATTCCGATTTCTTCTACGTGCGCCGCTGGAGGAGTAATAACGGCGGCCCTGATGAATTTGTCGCCGTCACTTGTCGGTTATCTAGTGGTGGCGCGCGAGTCCCCTTTAGTATTACCAGTGTCAAATTAGTCACTGGCGATAAACCTGCACCTGCGGTTTTTACAGGGTCAACTTTACCTCAGTTTGGTGCCCAAATTAGCTACAACGGTACGGGTAGATTAAAAGGCAGATGGGAAGTAGTGTTACCTGGAGATCCGCCACCAACTGGGCGAGATTTATTAACCGAGGCAAGTTTGCCGCTCGAAGAACGGGGTTTGCAACGACGTTATACTCAGTTAGAACGATTCGATCTATTCCTGCAACCGACTGGGCAAGTCTTGTTACCAGGCCCCGATCCGAGTAAATTTCCGAAAGGCTCGACTGGTGCTTATCAGATTTTATTACGGATCGAAGCGACCGACGATAAAGAAGGCGATTCTAGTATCGGTACGGGGATAGTTAATAGCGGTGGCGTGGCAGGTTTTCCGATGCCTGTATTCCGTTATTTTATGACCGCTAATGCCGATAAACTTACCCCGCTCGAACCTAAATCTAATCGTAAAATTGCAGTGGGCGAACCTATTCGATTTAGCTGGCAGGGAATTAGTGCGGCGCGAGGTTATAAGTTAGAAATTAAAGATAAAGATCGCGTAATTTTATCAGCTCTATTATCAGCAGAACGCACTACTTATAACGCCCCACCTTGGCTCAAACAGAAAACTAACAAGTTGTTAACTTGGCACGTCCAAGCTCTCGATCGTGATGGTTCGATTTTGACTGAATCCGTTCCTCAACAGTTTCAGATTTTAGAAAAACGAAACATAGGTAGAATGTTAGATGTAGTGTTTAATTTACAAAGTCAAATTTATATGAATGCGACTGTTACAGCGACCGCGAAAAGGAAATTTTATGGGGGATTTTCTTGAAAAACTTACTTAGCAAGGAGACTAAAAATGGAAACGATATATATTGCTATTTCTGTGCATAATGTAGCCGCATCTGTTGAGGATTATTCTAAAAGATTTGCGGCTGAGCCTTGCGTTATAGTTCCTAATGAATATGCGCTTTGGCGCAATAAAGGCGTAAATTTCTCTATCCGTCAAACTAATTCAGCACATGGTACCCTCCGTCATTTGGGATGGGAAGATTCTACGGCTATAGCCTTTACTAAAGAAACAGATGTGAATGGAATCGAATGGGAAAGATTCAATGCTATGGCACAGGCAGATGAGATTGGAAATATATGGCCAAGTGTAGATTATTTACCATCAAAAATTGAACAGGAATAATAAATTCTCAATTTGAAATTTATATGACTCAACCCAAACTAGACAGCTCAGGGTTAATAGCAGCCATGTTTGCTACGGCAACTTGGGGGATGGTGGGCATATTTATCCGCTGGCTGCCCGGTTGGTCTCCCTTTGCCATCCTCGCAGGTCGCTTTCTCGTTGCCACGGCTGCGATGTTGCCGATCCTGTTACTGGTACCAAGTATCCGACAGGATTTCACTCGCTCCCTGGGCAGTCCACCAATCTGGTTGCTGAGTTTGCCAGCGATTGGCTCTTCCTTTTTAGGAACTACAGCATTTCAAATGGCACCCGTAGGTGAAGTTACATTATTATTTACGACCTCGCCATTATTTATTATTGCCTACAAATATGTCATGCGCTTAGACATCAAACGAAGTGAGGGCTGGGGAATTTTCATAGCGACAACTGGAGTCATTTTTATTCTACTGCCTCAGTTCTCTAGCGATCGATCCACCTCTTTGCAAACAATCATAGGCTATCTTTTAGCTTTAGGCGCGGCTGGTGTAGTGACATTTTACACCGTTTCATTTAATACTTTTACCGATCGAGGCATTGCACCCAAATCGATAAATATTGTATTCATGACTTGTTTGCTAGGTGGTATATTATCTCTGTTGTGCACGATTTTCTTCACCAAACTATCGATCGAACCTAGTATCGATTCAGCAAAGCTGACGCTGCGCGAACGACAGGAGATCTTCGTATTATTAGGGTTAGGGGTATTGTCTACTGCCTTGCCATTTTTTTGTTACACAGTCGCAGCGCAGCGACTACCCATAGTTCTGACAACGGGAATATTGCTGCTAGAGCCAATGTTTGCAGTGTTATTTGCATCGATCGCGTTACGAGAAATTCCCTCATTGTGGTTTGGGATCGGTAGTATTCTAGTTTTCTGGGGATTGCGGTCAATTGCTAGAGCCGCCAATTCATCATGAGTTACCGGATGAATTTGAACCGCAGAGATTTCACGATCCGATATTACTGTAATCTTAGGTAAGCATCTTAGCTACCGATCTCTTGAGTCTTTAGAAACACAACCACCCACAGATGTGCGCTTTTAGTCATCTTCTATACTGTCCAATCGCGAACCATTAAATTTGGAATCTTCTCAAAATCTCGGAGATTTATAGAAAGTAAAACTCCATTGTGAGCGATAACAATAGATGCAATCCGCAAATCTTGAGTACCAACTCGAATTCGCTGCGATCTAAACTCTCGATAAATTATCTGCGCTTCTTCTGTGAACTGTAAAACTTCAAAATCTGAAAGCAATTTGACAGTTTCAGACAACCATCTGTAGGCATTAGCTAATGAGATACCTACTTTTGCCACTGCTACTTGGGCAAGTCTCCCGCGCAACTGCTCCTCTAAATTAATGGCTGTCGTTGTTAAGCGAACAGAATCGACTTGTAATCGTTCGATTAGTGCTGAATGATTGCGTCCATACAAGCTGAGATGATCTGTATCTAGGATGTATAGCGTCATACTGCATCATCGATTTCATTAGCCGATCGACGAATATCTGCTAATTTATCCATCCAATCATCAAATGTTGGATCGGTTGCTAGAATACCTGCATGTTGCAGTGAAGTATCGCCTATTCTATCGATCTCTTGAGGCTCATCAAGATCGATAGTTACTACTTTACCCTTAGATAACTGTGAATTTAAAGCCGCTTTAACATTTGAGATTGCTTCTATTTCGGTATATCCATCTACCGAAACTGTTGGCATTCCAATTACAGAAGCCACAAAATGTCTTGGGGATCGACTTTCGACGAAAATTTGATACTGCATTGCTATTATGACCTTATCGGGAGTCAGATTGTCTCCCTCTCTAGATTAAACCTAAATCCCGATTTTGACCATTACGATGATTCACGCCAATATAATCTTCAGAGAATGTCTGCCAGAGTCCGCTACTGAAGATCTGTTTGCTCGGATTCCATATTTTAGTAACTCGTAGATTGAGACTAAACCTACGATTCACAGCCAATAAATTCTCAACCTAATTTTGGGACTTTTGCCATGAAATCGATACCGTTGCTCACCAAGCTCCAAACTTTTTTGTCCGAACCTTTAGACGTGAAGCTACAGCGATCGATCGCCACAGATGTAGAGGCGCACGTACTAGATCTGTTTCATACCGTCGTCAATTCGGTACCAGCTTATCGACAGTTTCTGCAATTACAAGGCATCGATCCCGCCTCGATTCAGACGCTCGCGGCATTTCAACAGTTACCGCTGGTGACTAAAGCCAATTATATCAAGCAATATCCGCTCGCCGAAATTTGTCGGGCTGGGAGCTTATCGACTTGCGACATGCTGGCGGTATCTTCTGGCTCTACTGGCGAACCAACCTGCTGGCCGCGCCAGATTAGCGATGAGTTAGAGATCGCCACTAGATTTGAGTATATCTTTCGCGAGAGCTTTCAAGCCGATCGCCGTTCCACTTTAGCGGTGATTTGCTTCGCTTTGGGGACTTGGGTGGGAGGCATGTATACCGCCGCTTGTTGTCGGTGGCTGGCGACTAAGGGGTATCAGATCGCAGTAATTACGCCAGGAAACAACAAGACCGAAATTCTGCGCGTCGTGCAGGCATTGGGCGGGCAGTTCGAGCAAATGGTATTACTAGGCTATCCACCTTTTTTGAAAGATGTGGTGGATACTGGCATTCAACAAGGCGTGCGATGGTCGGATTATGCCGTCAAATTGGTGATGGCGGGGGAAGTTTTTAGCGAAGAATGGAGACTGTTGGTGGGACAACGGCTCAGTTCGACCGATTATTACTATGATTCGGCAGCTCTATTTGGGACTGCCGATGCGGGGGTGTTGGGACATGAAACCCCGTTATCGATTTGTATTCGGCAGTTTCTAGCCACCCATCCAGATGCTGCTCGGCAATTGTTTGGCGAGTCCCGCCTCCCAACGCTGGTGCAGTACGATCCGACGAGCCGCTTTTTTGAAGTTCATGAGGGTACGCTTTTATTTTCTGGCGATAATGGGGTGCCATTGATTCGCTATCATATCGCCGATACTGGGGGCGTTATTAGCTATGAAACGATGCTCCAATTCCTCCAAGATTGGGGTTTTGACCCGTTGGCAGTACTGGAAACAGATCGAGGTGTCCATGCCTTGCCCTTTGTATATGTGTTTGGTCGATCTCAATTTGCAATTTCTTACTTCGGTGCGAACCTCTACCCCGAAAATATTGCGGTTGGTTTAGAGCAACCCGCGATCCAAGATTGGGTGACTGGCAAGTTTGTGATGCAAATAATTGAAGATGAGGATGGCAATCGATTCTTGTCAGTTACGGTGGAATTGGCTCCTGGGGTCGATGCCGAGCGCGATAAGGCTCAGAGTATCTCCCGAGCGATCGTGGCACAGTTACGGCGATTGAATAGCGAGTTTGCCAACTATGTCCCGACTGAATATCAACAGCCGCAGATAACTCTCAAACCAATGGGCGATCCCGACTTTTTCCCGGTCGGTGTCAAACATAGCTACACTCGATCGATCTAGTCGATGGTGTAACCGATCTTAACTGGGCTGATAGACCTCGACTCGGCAGAGCCGACGCTACGCGAACGAATTTTTTCGATCCTGAAGTTCCAATCACTATGCCTGAACTCGATCTGGAAAAGATATCTCCAACACTACACATCCAAGATCGGTTGTGAATGGCCCATGCATTTCTCCAGGTGGTCTGCTGGCATAATGTCCGGTTTCTAACCACAGATCGAAGGCTCGGTCGTAAAGACGACCGCTGATAATTAAAATTTCTTCAGGATAAGCATGACTTTTTGCACCGAAACTAGTCGTGTCAGCACCAGGATAAAATCGAGTTAGACGGGTGTATTCACCAGTTTCGACATCTATGCTCAAAGTCAGTTCTTCTACCATTTCTGCAAGCCCTGGGAGCGGTTTCCACAGGTTTTGATTTGCTCGATCTAATGGATTCCAATACTCGATCGTCGATTTTGGCATATTACCTCATTTTAAGATTGCTGCGATCGAATCTCACTAGTATGACCTGCAATAATTTGGATCGAGCCACTAGTCGAAATTGCCCAAACACGGGTAAATCGAATATCTTGCTCGACTGGGGTACCTTCATAACTGCCTACTATGTGCATTAAAACAGAAACAACGGTAAACCCATCGTTGATTTGAATCTGTCGATCGGATGGTGTAAGTTCGGTAAACTTAAATTGTCCAGTGCGGTGAGCATCAAGATCTTCCTGTTTGCTAAAAACTTGCCCTAGATGATTTGTAAACAGGAGTTCGGGAGCAATTAAGGCATCTAATTCAACGAGATCGGGACGCAGCATTGCTTGTCTGAGTCGCTCTTCTAGTTCGACGATCTGAGCTTGGGTAGTTATCATAGTTTACTCCTTAAAAGTTGAAATGCGGAGTGCGGAATTTATGTCCGATCGACCATCGACGATTGTAGATTTTAAAGCGTCAGGGGAAGCTGCATACCAGCAAATTTTCAAGCGATCTCCCTTACTCAGTAGTATCTCTAGCCAATTAGACGATCTACTCATCGCTTACGACTATTTTCCACCAGGAACTACACCAAATATTTTAGCCAAACAGCACGGCTTGTGCATTTTTATCGATTTACCCGCTCCAGTCACTACCGAACGCTGGATCGATGGTAAATTGCGACGCGAAATAGTCCGGCGTGGGGATGCAGTTGTCATTCCAGCGGATACTTGGCATTATGCTGAGTGGAATCGCGGTGGCGGCGCAATTGTCGTCGGGTTGGAGCCACAAGTCATCCTCGATACGCTCAATTTAACTCTAGAGCGCGATTTATTAGAATTGATTCCCCACTTTGCGACTACAGATCCGACGATCGATCGGATCGGAATCTCCCTCAAACACGCCCTCGAACATCCTGGCTGTCTGAGCCGCCTCTACGCCGAATCGATGCTCGATGCGCTGACAATGCACCTGCTACAGCATTATTCCGTTCAGAATTATGCCCTCCCCACCTATGATGGTGGATTAGCTCCAGCACAACTAGAAGGAGTCGTAGACTATATCGATACTTATCTCAGTCGCGATCTCAGTTTGCATGAACTGGCTCAATTAGTTCAATTGAGTCCACACTACTTTTCCCGACTCTTCAAACAATCGACTGGATTTTCGCCTCATCAATATATTTTAAGATGTCGGATCGATCGAGGGAAACAATTGTTACGCCAAGGCGAATTGAGTATTGCTGGAGTAGCGAAGATCGTTGGATTTGTAGATCAAAGTCATTTTCATCGTCATTTTAAACGATTGGAAGGCATTACGCCCAAAGCATTTGTCAGCCAAGTTTGTTGATATCAATCCGCCAGAATATCCAAAAAATCGGATAAATGTACAAGACAAATATCCAGAGTTTGCTAAATACTGACAGCTAGAGTTACAGCTCGTATTTGTAGTAGCAATAGGAGATCGCGCTCATGGCACAGCTCGAAACCAAGACCGAGCCGATGGTACTCAATATGGGGCCACATCATCCCTCTATGCACGGTTGTTTTCGGATTATCGTCACACTAGATGGGGAAGATGTCGTCGATTGCGAACCCGTCATCGGTTATCTACATCGGGGGATGGAAAAGATTGCTGAAAATCGTACCAATCTGATGTTTGTCCCCTACGTCAGT
>NZ_JBGSPA010000099.1:0-11813 GCF_041738855.1 Chamaesiphon sp.
GTCTGTATGTTCTGTGTCGTCCGCTCATAAAAACTCGCCTCCACTGGTTTCTTCTAAATATTCTTTAAACCTACGATCTGCAATTGGAATATTTACGTCATACCACCGCTTATCGCCGCGCTTATTTCCACCAATTAGTACGACTGCTTGGCGGTTTGGGTCGAAGGCAAAAAGTAGACGATAGGGATCTCCATCATGCTGAACTCTGAGTTCTTTCATATTGGTAAAGTCAGAACCTTTAATCGTATCGACGTAGGGACGACCCAATGCCGCCCCTTGAGCTTCTAAAACATCAAGCACCATTGCGATTGAGTCTTGCACATCAACATCTAGATCGACAAACCACGCTTCAAATTCTCGGTGAAAAACAATCTCCCATATCATATATAAAATATATCATATATATGTAATGCGATCGATGTTTTTCGATCGAGATCGGGATAAAAGTAGCGGTGGCTACGATTCGGTGGAGCCGATGCTAGGCGATTCCACAAAGTGGACGCTACGCGAACGCATCGCGAAATTCTGGATGTTGGTGAAGTCTCATTTGGCTTGCCACTCCTGGGCGTACCAGAGAGTGCTCAATTTCGCGAATTCAAACCGCGAGCAAGGATTCAAGCTCTTTCCCAACTGCTGTAATAAGTCCTTTGCATATTTCAATTCCTGTCCGATTGCCCCCAGCATCGCTCTAACTCTCGGCGGTTCGGCATGGGCAATGGCGACTAATCGCTCGAATCGTCCTGGGACTCGAAAGTGATTCAGTAGTTGCAGGTTTGTCTCTGATGGCGATAAGTCGCTCCACTCACCGCGCGATCGTAAAAAGTCCAGTAGGGCTGCTTCGGTAGCCGATAAATTCTCCCAGGTACTCGGACGACGGGTAAAGAGTTTGGCTCTTTGTCCCAACCAAGCTGTCGGTAGACTATTCGCAGTAGTGGCGAAAGTCCCATCGATGGCATTTTGAGTCGTAAATCCGAGTAAATTAGCAGCATTTACTCCGGCTGGATAGACGCGGGTTTGAGTGAGTTGATAGGGTAATTCAGATCGAACTGGTTGGCTGTAACCGAATCGAGTGGGGCGAGGGTGGTAGTAATGTCCCTTGCTGATGCGTTGGAGGATGCCTTCTTTAACCAACTGGGTGAAGGTTTTAGCAATAGTGGCTGAGGGATAGTCGGCTAAGTCTTGATGGTTCCAAAATCTTTCCCCGCCAGCAAGAATCCGTTGGCGGATAGATTCAGTCTTGGTTAGGGTTTTCATCGCGCGAAGAATGAAATGCTAGTCGCTATCTCAATTTTAAGCTATTTTCCAGGTTTTTAACAAAAAAACTGTCCAAAACAGACGAACCGAAAACTGGGTTAAGCTTGAAACCATTATCCAGCACAGCTTTTCACCCGAACGTTCCAAATCGGGAAAATAGTCCGCTAAGAGCAGAAAGCTTGCTCCATCTGCATTTCAAGCTTTCGCGGCACTATTTTCCAAGTATCCTGACGAAGCTTGCGCGACGACAAGTCGTTCGCCACATCTAGACAGAACAAGGCTTTGATGGTCATCTTGCAGGTTTTTACACGTATTCTGTCGCCTACTAATCCCTCTGTTCGAGGGATTATGCAATTTTGGTGGGGATCGGGGGCTGAAAGGGGCATTCGGTAGTGAAAGCGACAAACTGAACACATGAAAAGATTCATTTCCATACGTTAGACGAGAATTAGACAATATTTAGCCGATCGGCGAGATCGTGATATAATATCAAGTAGTCAAAACCACCTCACCATCGGTATTTGAGATGACAACAGTTCGCACGATCGCTAACTCGACCGTTCAACAGCAAATAGAGCTGCTGGCTCAGAAACACAACCTCGAACACGACCATTCTCAACTCGATGAGATCGGTGCTACCTTCGCGCGGCTGTCCGACAATGAGGTTGAGTTGGATCGAACTCAATGGTTGCTCGTAGAACTCAATCGCGCTGGTATTCTAACAGGCAAAGATAATACGTTGCTTCACGCTCGGTATTTACAGGAGCGAGATGCGTGACCTTTGACCCATTTGGTGACTTTGAGAGTCGAGGTTACTTACGTAATTTTGCTAGCCTTAAAGACATATCACAGGTCAAAGATCTCGAATATGCCTCGTTTCAAGGTAATCTTAGTCGAGCGATAAATGCGCTAGCAAATATAGATTTCATCGAATACAAGCACGTTTTAGCGATTCATAAAACTTTGTTTGGCGATGTCTATCCCTGGGCTGGTCGGGATCGATTACTAACTGCACCAAATATCAATATCACCAAGGGCGGTTACGGGGCGATGTTTGCCCAGCCTCCGTACATCAGAAGGGTGACTGACTATGCGCTCGATATCGGTCGAGATCCTAACGTTATGGGCGAACGGCCTGGGCACATTATGGGATCGCTGGCTCATGCACATCCTTTTCTGGATGGAAATGGGCGCACTATCATGGTGCTTCATTCAGAATTGGCATATCGGGCGGGAATAAGTATCGATTGGGGACAAACTGACAAGACAGATTATCTAACTGCATTAACAAAAGAACTCAACGATCCCGAACAGGGACATCTAGATAATTATCTCAAGCCGTTTATCCAAGATGCAGTAGAACGCCAGCAATCTGCATCGGTATTGAAGTCGTTAAAAGGGCTGGGAAAAACAACGATTGGAGAATAAATGCAGCAGTATTTTTAATTGATTATTGGGAGGTTTTGTAGAAATGAACGATCGAATCAGTGATATTATTTCCAATTCTAACACCAAGAGAGAGTTTCAAGGTCTAGAATTAGAGGCGATGTCGGAAGCCATAAGTTTTGAAGATCGGATGTACGATCTCAATCGGGGTAAAACTTCCAGAAGATTGTTGATACATGGTAAGGACGATCGAGGAGAGGGAATTACTTACTCTGTTTACAATCTCTTTCTACATTTAGAATCTGGAAATTACTTACAGAAACAACGCGGTCATTTTCGTGACTGCTTGAATGTGCTAGTAAAAGAACATAGCGGAAAGTGGATTTTATTTGAGGATGGTAGAATCATTCACTCTGCCAGCACTGAAGTGGATCTAGAACTAAAGATTCAGTCAGCAAAGGATTCAGATTGCTATCGACCCGCTGACTTTATTGTTTTTGTGCCCAGACGTACCGAAGATCTGCAAGAACAGGCTATGGCAGAACCTAAAAGTAAAGCCGCGATCGCAGTTACCGAGATTTTTAGAGCTGCTACCGATCGCGAAAAGTTAGAAATATTCAAAGAAATTTGCGATTTAAGAATTCAATCGATCGGCATTGAGCGTCCTGAAGAGTAATTTAAGATGAATGATTGAATTTCTTCAAAACAACGCTTGCAAATGGTAATCCCCTCAAACCCGTATGGATCGACTCAGTACTGAATATCAAGAACTCCTCATCAGTCTCAAACAGCGGATTCGCACTAGCCAAATTCGGGCGGCTCTGGCAGTTAATCGGGAGTTGATCTTACTCTACTGGCAGATTGGGAGGGAAATTCTGTTGCGACAGTCTCAACAAGGTTGGGGTGCAAAAGTCATCGACAGGCTTTCTCAGGATTTGCGGCAGGAGTTCCCCGAACTAAAGGGATTATCTCGCACCAACTTGCTGTACATGAGGGCTTTGGCTGAAGCTTATTCTGAAGAGCAAATAGTCCAACAGGTTGTTGGACAAATTCCTTGGGGTCATAACCTGATGATTCTAGACAAGGTGAAGGATTCGGACGCTCGACGATGGTATGCCCAACAGGTGACGACTAATGGTTGGTCGCGGAATATATTGGCAATGCAGATTGAAAGCCAACTATATCAACGCCAGGGTCAGGCTGTAACTAATTTTGAGGCAACCTTGCCTCCAGATCGCTCCGATCTTGTGAGGGCAACTCTGAAAGACCCGTATCTGTTTGACTTCCTCAGCTTGGGCACAGCAGCTCAGGAACGAGAACTTGAGAATGCTTTAGTTCAACATATCGAGAGGTTTTTACTGGAACTGGGGGCGGGTTTTGCGTTCGTAGGTAAACAGTTTCCCCTAGAGGTAGGTGGTCAAGATTTTCGGCTGGATTTGCTGTTCTACCATCTCAAACTGCGCTGCTATGTGGTGATTGAGTTGAAAGTGGATGAGTTCAAACCAGAGTATGCGGGGAAGTTGAATTTCTATCTATCAGCGGTAGACGATTTGTTGCGCCATCCTAACGATGAGCCGACGATTGGGATATTGTTGTGTCGGTCTAAAAATGGAGTGGTGGCGGAATATGCGTTGCGGGATATCAATAAACCGATGGGGGTAGCTGAGTGGACGGAGGCGTTGACTAAATCCTTACCCGATCCCTTACAGTCAGAATTACCTTCAACCACAGAGCTAGAGGCCGAACTAGGTGCGATTGAGTGGGAGGAAGATGTGGGTGGCTAAATCTAGAGAAACCCCTGCTAAATGTCTCCGTTGTGCTCCCTTATCCCCAGCCGAAGCTAGAGCCAAACATCCTAACTGCTGGGATGATAAGCTTTGCACTGCTCGACGTTTTTACATTAATAATCGCGATCGAATCAATCAGAAGCGGGCGCGCAGACGGATCGAAACCAAGCATCAAATCCCTGTGCCTCAAGTTAATTATGGGATTCTACAGGTGTGGCGGGAGTTACGAGAGGATTCACCGATTCATGCGATCGGGATTGAGATCTGGGATGGAAATAATAAGTTAGCAGTAGTGCAGCCAGTCCATTGTGCTGGCTGGTTGCCGTCTCAAGTTCACAAGTATCTCTGGCAGGCTCTGACGGTATTAGATACTGAGTATGGGTTTAAAAAGTTTGCATCTCAGGTATTAATCAGTCCCGAACAGTGTCCGGTTCGGCCTTGTTTTCTATGCCAGTAGTCATTCAACTTTCGCTCTGGGATGATCTGGACACAGCATCGAAAACACCAGTAGATGCTGACTTGTTTGGGTTGCTCGATCGGGTGGAGCAATCGATCGAGTTGCTGCCAACGAGTGAGAAGTTAGCGGTGGTAGGGGAGGCGATCCTGCGGTTGGGGGAGATTTATGGCAGTCGCTGTGCGGTGACGCTGGCGGAAATTGGGTATTTATCTCATCCAGAGCGTGAGCCTTGTCTGCCGCTAGATGCTTTCGATGTGTATGTGCGCCAATCGAGTTTTGTGGATCTGGAGCAGTTTATCGAACCGCCTGGACTGCCGGAGGTGGAGCGGGGTTACGAGCGAGGAAGCGTGGTGCGGGAGCTGTCAGTGGCTGAGGCGTTGGCGGAAATTAGCGATGAGGTGGTAACTGAGGAAATGGAGGTCGCAAGGGTATCTGACTTGGTGTTGGGAATCGCACATGAGGAAGAGGTCGAGCTATGGGCGAGCCGGATTCGAGCGGTGATGGGAGAGTATGGTTCGATGTTGTTGGTGGAGCTACAGCAGCAGTCGGGTTTGAGTTTGGTAAATGTCTGGTTGGGGTTATTACTGGGAGATACTGGCTGTTTGCTGCGTCGTCAGTGGAGTTATGAAGTGGAATTTAGTGGTGACTTCTACGATCGATCGGGGATTTGGATCGATAAAACAGTGTAGAGATCGACATAGATCGAGATCCGAAATTAAATCGATCTCTACAGGCACTATTTTACAGCTATCTCGGATTGCCCCTGTCAGAGTGGAAATAGGTCATCGAAACCAAATCGACGCACCTCTCCCAGCTCTCCTTCGACTGCATAAGGTTCCTTACTGTACTTATAAATCCGAGCGATCTTACCTACAAATCCGTCGATCGCTCGAACGATAGTTTCAATACCAAACGGAGTAGACTTGCCCGATGGTAAACTTTCCCCAGCTTCACACGAACCGATTTCGATCTCCCAATCACCTCCTTCAAGTGCTGCTGAAGAAACGTTATAGCGATTTCCTTGTGGCGATTGCACCGTCCAATCTAAGCCATTGCGTCCAATAACTTCACAGTTTGTAATTACCTCAACATAACGATTCGCAGCAACCTTAATTCGATTGCGCCGCAGCCGCATACCAATTTCGACATTTGGGGTGGGTGTCGATACAGCGATCGTACTAGGATCGCAAATACTTGGAATCGGCTCAAGAATTATCTCTGGTTGAGGAGTTAACTTTTGAAGCATTTTAAGCGCGTTAATTTTAGACCGCTCTGCAAAAGTGAGAGATTGCCATAGATCTTGCTTATCGATCGAACATAATTCTTTGGTAATACTTTCAACTTCAGTCCAGGAGTTGGCACGGAGTAACTGCGATCCTATCTCCAGTAGTAATTCAATTCGATCGAACTGAGGATGATGTAACATTTCAAGTAACAAACTGTCTTGTGGTTGTAGGTTTGATTCTCTAATTTTGCCAACTAGTTCGATAACTGTAGAAAGAGTGTTTTGCTCTTGAAGTGGGATCGATCGTTCTAGACTTTGAGTTTGAGGATGTTCGATATACTGCTTTGTAAAATCTTCAGGAGTAGAATCTTCAGGAGTAGCAGAACCTTCGGGAGTGATGGAATCTTCGGGGGTGATAGGCTGTGCCCCTGCGGTGCCCAAGCCTCCATTTCTGTCAAACACTTCATATAGGGTTTTAGGATAAAATACTGTTGCAGGGTCAGCATTATCAGTCGATTGCTCTTGTCGATCGTCTTGACTTGCTTTTTGGGCTGATGGCGCAGCCAGACTTGTTTCTAGGGATTTTAGCTCTAGGGTAAAATCTTCGCTTAAATCTGCTATTTCTACACTCGCTAGACTTCCATTCCACAGTGACTTGTACTTTTTGCGATATAGTGTCACACTTGAAACTTTTTCATCATACAGATCTTGCCACTTTGTTTGAATCGCTTTGATTCGGTCAACGATCAGTCGGGGTAGCTGTCCTAGCATCGCTAGGATCGTTGTTAATCGTTGCTGTGTCTGTTCTGCGGTTTTTTGATTGTGTGCGTTAGCTTTTCGCTCCTTTTTCTTGATATGCTTGACTAATTTATCAATCCCAATGCCACGTCGGGCGGGGAATCCGCAATAGCTCACGTAGTATTCGTTATCGATCGTTGCATTTACCCAGTCCCAGATTCGAGGTTCAATGTCGCGGTGGTGATTGCAGTGTTCTACATAACCCCTAGTGCCGAGAACTGTCTCATGCACCCAATCGAATAGCTCTTGTTTAACTTCCAGGTCTTTGAACACTACGCCATAAGTAACGAGGAGCTGAAGCATTTGATTGGTTTGTCCTTTCCCCGTCCAGCCAATTGCCATTGTTAACAACAGGTCTTCTAGCCATTCCCTGGCTGCTTCGCTGTAGTCACGGTCTAAATGTTGATATTTGGCAATTTTGTGAGTGTAGAGCCAATACGCCCAGTCTAGGGCTGCTTCAATTTTGGCAATATCTTCGCCGTGTGCGGCGGCGGATGCTTCAGCTAACCTCAGAAACATCGAAACTTGTCCAATGTGGGTCAGACTTTCTGCATTCATAACGATGTCTCCCCAGCGGTCGAGTACATAAGAACCACTGTTTGGTTGCAGGGGCAGTCGATGGGGCTTGTAATTGCTGAATTTGCCTTTGGTGCTGTATGGCTTAGGGTTGGGGAAAATTTCTAGGTGTCCTGGCTTGAACTTGAATCCCGCATTAATCAGGGTAACGTGGATAAAACTAGCAACGCGGAATGTATTAAGTTTTTTCGGAAAGAAGTAGTAAATGTGAATGCCGCCGCTATTAGAGCTTTGAATGAGGACTGGATGGGTTAGCCCTTTTTTCTCTAAAGTATGCAGAAGTTTTTGGAAAGCTTTTGAATTATTCGCTGGATGGTAAGGGCTATTGATATCGATATCCAGCATAGTGTAGAGGGTGCTGGCTCCGAATCCCACTCCCAGCAGGAATAAGGTGCTGGCGTAGTCTTTAATAAATCCGCCACTTTTGAGCTGGTATTTACCGATTGTCTCCCACTGGGGCTTATCGGTATTCTTGGCTTTGATGAAACGGTAGCCAAGATGGAATAGTTGAGCGAGTTGACTGTAGAGGTCGATCTGAGGGTTCATTCGGGTTTTCCTAGTGGAATCACCGAGCTGCATTTAAATCTTGATTTTTTATCTTCACCCTCTATCCTCGAATCCTCGTTTTAGTGGGATGTAAGCCACACTGTACAAAGGGTAGACATCATAACCAAAATTGGTTATGATAAAAACGTAGCGGTCAAAACTATGCGTTGATGGGGTGAAGATGAAGTCTAAGATCTAGACTTTGGCTCCAGCAATTCCGATTTAAATATTATCAGTCAAGCCCTTGTGCGTAAGAACGTGGGGCTTTTTTGATGTGTATCTGTACATATTACTTTAATTAAGTAATTTTGGGTAGTAAGAATTTAATTAGATCGGCAGACTGTAGCAAGTAAATTGTATAGCCAGTATCGATTTTCACTACCTTAGTCTGCCCAAAATTCACTCTGGCTTCCGGATCGTGATGTAATTTATCCAATTCGGTTTCGCCAGTTAGGACGATCGCCCTGATAATGGGGTTTTTACGCTCGGCAGCCGTAGATCCGATAATCGGTGATTTAGCTTTTTGCAACCAAATTGTCTGTTTGTTAAAAGTTTCGAGGATCTGGGTAGTAGTGCCCCAGTGCTTCAATCCTCTTCTCCCTGTATGCCGAATGTAAAACTGTTTCCGATTTTCCTCCCACATGATATAGTTGGCACCATTACTTCTGAGCATTAAAGCAAAATTTCGCTTGTCCGCCATTTTGACAAACAAGTCAATTACCCCAAATTCTGTTTTGACTTCGATCGTTAATTTGAGTCCATTATCTCCAAAGCTAGTTAATAATAACTCGATCGCATCAGTTAACCTAGTGACTCTAGTAATAGCTTCAGTGATTCTTTTTTTAGCAGTCGATAGATCGAGATTCGCAAGTATACTAGGAGTTAATAAAGTCAGCAACGCATAGCTGAAGATCGCTCTAGTGTCAGTAACCGCGATTACATCATCTTGCATCATTCGCAAGTCATTCAATGTTGCCCGATTGATTAGATAGGGATCTTGTTCTGGATTGCAAGCTGAGAGTAAATCTCGGTCGAGACATTCCAAGCAAGACGTACTCTTGTCTAGATTGTTAATTATAATTAATGACAATTCTAGATAAATTAGATAATTAATTATCGGTTTATCCGTTGATATACTCCCAGCTATTGGGAATTCAAGTAACTCGGCACGAGACAATATCGGTGTGTTTTGAGAATTCATTTCTAAGGTAGAGGCAATGGAATTATTTTCATTTTTACTTGTTAATTCTTATTACAAGAACTTAAACTATTAAATCTTGCTAATATTTAAGCATATCACTCTATCCTCGTTATCATTTGACGGGGATTCATATAAATCCAGTTATTTTTTATTGAGGACTTGAAATTAATGAGCGGAACAGAAATTGACGATCGCTACTCCATCCGATCGAATCGATTAGATAATTTAGATGATTACGAACATGAGTCTGTAGTATCTAAGGCATCTAAAGCAGTACCACAGATAGAACAGCCACCAGATCGCGATTCTCTAGGCTACTTACTCAGACAAGAAGCCAAGGGGATTCAGGATCTGGCACAGAGAACGGTCGATCGACATCAGATACCCGACACCGATCCGGTAGCTGAAGTCTTACAAGTTACAACGATGTTAACAAATCTTGTAAGTAGATTTGAAAATCACACCAGAGAAATCCTGGATTCGCATGGAGATAGCTTGGTAGAACGGATTGCACAAACAGTTCGCACGAATGTCAAACAGAATGATGCAAAGTTCTTAGAGGTTCGAGATGGACTCAAAGAATCGGGGGAAAGCTTAGACCGGGCACTTGAGATTTTAGCCAAGCAATTCAATCCTAATGCACTCGACCGATACATGGATGACATTGTTGCTAAAATTAGCATATCTCAGGGTACCAATGCTTTATTTAAGCAGGTTGTTCAGAACGAACAAACGTTAATGGAAATTACGAATAAGCTCGACACGATTAAATCTCCGCCAATTCAGACGCATATTCAACAGATTCCCTGGTTCTTTTATGCGATCGGCGCAACGATGGCATTAACCTCAGTCATCGCAGCGGGATTGACTTGGAAAAAAGTGGACGAGCGGGTGGCAGTTGCAAACTGGTTGAACAGTCCCGATGGACAATTGGCTAGGCAAATTGTCGTAATTAATAGAGGTGGGCTAACAGCACAGTGCAAAGCCTCAACGCGCAAACTGAATACACCAGTGCCGATCAATGGGATCGATCGTGACAAGCTGTGCTTTGTAGCAATTCCATAACTAGATTTTTTGAACTGCTTATATCCTTTACAAAATTGCAAATTCACGTTAAATTTGGAAAAAACGAGTGAGGTCGAGTTTGCCAATTAGTTTGATTCTTTTTTAGAGAGCCTACGCCAACGATGACTCCTAAAAATACAGCTAATTTTCTAGGATTGACACAAAACCCATGCTTCGGACATTGTTCTTGAGTGCCTGTAAATACACGGTATACATTGGATATAAGAACACCATGCAACATTTTGGAATGCGCTATTTTAGAGACAACTTGGCAGAAGTACTAGATCGTGTCGCTGAGGGTGAAACGATTGCACTGACCAGAGAAACAAGGAGACGTAAGAACGATCCGAAAGAGCCAAATATCGTAGCATTTATAATACCTCCAAAAAGCTTACAAACAAACAGCAAGCCGTTAGAAGCAGAGAATTAGTTAAGATTCGATTCTCTACAGCGGCTTGCTCCGGTCGGGTTTCCCGACCATGGAAGCAAGACAAGACAGGAGAGGCTTTACTAACGAGAATATTCACAAGCAGTCGCTTTAGATCTATCTAAAGCGACTGCTTTTTATTATCCAATTTTTACCATTTAATACTCATATTAAGCATATTTGCTTAATCGAACGCATTCAATACTTATTTCACCCCAGTTTAATTATATTCTCAGCTATTTAGCTTACACCATCACAAATATTGAGAACTATTAATTTTGCAAATCCATGTGACATGGGTTGACTTACGTTTTTAATCAACTATAATTTCAATCAAGTCAATCAAAAGACCTGACTTAATCGATCTTCAATCTCCAATTAAATTACTCAAATACTTTAACTCTTGTACATCACGTACATTGCGTACACGCTGGACACAGCGTACATTGATCACTTAATCTTCATTAATTTAAGTAATTAATTTGAGAGTATTTACTAATAGTAAATAGTTTAGACAGATTGGCATTCCACGCGCTTCTACACTTATCTAACGTAATTGAAAACACTGGAATTATGACCATGACTAGAACATTTCAAGATACTCACTCCGATCGGCAAAGACCGCGTAACGCGCTCGATCGCTTTTATCATTCTTTTTCGGCTGAATTCTGGCTGATTACAGCTAGTGCAATTATTATTTTTGACTGGTGCTTGCATCCTTCAAGTAGTAATACCGCATTTTTAATGTTGGCTAGTGTGAGCTTAGGTGGTTTTGTTTGCTCTACCAATCCGAGAATTAGTAGAACTGCTAGTGATTTCTTACGCAAACATGGCAAAAGTGGCGGATGGATGCTGTTTGTTGGCTTATTAGTTGGAATTACTGTCTTTAATTATGCGACTAGCCCGTCTAGCGCGATGATATTGACTCAATCAGGAGTTGCATCACTCAAAACCTGAGTTCGATGAAGTTTTGTCTCCTCAAACTCAGGCATTTCAACACTTTTAACCTGAGTTCGATGAAGTTTTGTCTCCTCAAACTCAGGCATTTCAACACTTTTAGGCTAACAGCAGAATTTTTTCAATTTTTGGCA
>NZ_JBGSPA010000145.1:0-5764 GCF_041738855.1 Chamaesiphon sp.
ACAGTTAATGCCACAGACTGCTGTGAGTCTACTTTTATTAGAAATCGAGCGTCAGCGAGAATTTCTGTTGTCACAGGGGCTGGCATTCGAGTTAGTTTCACTGGAAATTTAGTGCCTATATACTAGTGCAAGATGTGAGTATCCCCACCGAACCGTTGTCTCTAAATGTGGGTAGTTTGGTTTTTGGTCGGCGCAGTCTCAGCGGCTCCTTGATTGGCGGCATCAAGGAAACTCAAGAGATGTTGGACTTTTGCGGCAAGCATCATATTACGGCTGATATCGAACTCATCCCGATTCAGAAAATAAACGAAGCTTACGATCGATTGGTAAAAAGCGACGTAAAATACCGCTTTGTTATTGATATGGCTTCACTAGGTTTGGTCAGCGGTTGAAACCGCTGCTTATGATGCAAAGTCTGCCTACGCAGACTAAGACCAAGATTTTCAACCCGCGTAGGTGGGTTTTGCAACACTAGCAGCGGTTTCAACCGCTAACTTCCAACAGCATGAATACTCTCACCCGCCCTCGCGAACTGATTTACACCGACTGGACACTGACCGAACCTGAATTCGACCCAGCAAAATTGCGCGCCAGAGAAACCGTATTTACGATCGGTAATGGTTATTTAGGCACACGCGGCAGCTTTGAAGAAGGCTACTCCAAAGCGTTGCCAATTACCTTAATTAATGGGGTTTATGACGATATCCCCGTGGTGTATACGGAGCTAGCAAATTGTCCCGACTGGCTGTTATTAATAGTCATCGTCAATGGCGAACAGTTCCGGTTAGATCGCGGTGAAATCCTTGCCTACGAGCGGCGGCTGGACTTGCGACAGGGGGTGTTGAGTCGATCGATCCGTTGGCGCAGTCCAACTGGTAATACCGTAGATTTAAAGTTCGAGCGGTTTGCGAGTTTGGCAGACGAACAGGTATTAGCACTGCGGTGTGAGATTACACCGATCGATTTTGATGGCAACATCGAAGTCCAGTCTAGTATTAATGGTTATCCCGAAAATCAAGGCTTCGACCACTGGGAGCATCTCGACAGAGGTAAGACAGAACGAGGAGTCTGGTTACACGTTCGCACTCGCAGTACCCAGATCGAACTCGGTATGGCTGCGAAAATGACTACGAGCGTCACTGAGGCGATATCGCAGGTCATAAATACCCCTGACTGTCCCACCCTAACAACTACTTTTGTCGCCACAATCGGTCAGAGTGTCAGCGTAGAGAAGCTAGTAACGGTGTTCACCTCTCGCGAGACCAAATCGCCAGTTCAGGCGGCTCAAACCAAATTAGCCACACTTCCAGCCTATTCGATCCTCCTTGCCGCCCATCAACAGGCGTGGAACGCAGTTTGGGAGTACAGCGATATCGAGATTGAGGGCGATCTTACCGCTCAATTAGCAGTGCGCTACAACTTGTTTCAACTCTTCATTGGTGGCTGTACCAATCAGGGGTCTTTAGATACCGACCCTGACAGCGTTCCCGCCAAAACCTTGTCAGGATTTGGCTATCGGGGGCATATCTTTTGGGATACAGAAATCTTTATCTTGCCATTTTTCACCTTCACGCAACCGACGATCGCGCGTAGCCTCCTTGACTATCGCTATGACACCCTACCAGGAGCAAGACGCAAAGCAGCCCACGCTGGTTACAAAGGGGCAATGTTTGCCTGGGAAAGTGCGGCAACTGGCGATGAGATGACTCCCAAATGGTCGCTGTCGAGCGATCCTTATGTAGAACCTGTCCGAATTTGGAATGGGGAGCGCGAAATTCACATTACTGCCGACATTGCCTATGCTGTCTGGCAATACTGGCAAGCAACGGGCGACGATGAGTGGATGCGCGATCGCGGATCTGAAATCATCCTCGATACTGCTCTATTCTGGCTGAGTCGGGTGGAGTGGCACGAAAAACAGCAACGCTACGAACTGTGTGGAGTCATCGGTACTGATGAGTATCATGAGGATGTGCGAAACAATGCCTACACCAATCGGCTAGTGCAATGGCATCTACAAAAGGCTGTGGAAGTCCATGAGTGGCTACAAGAAACGTTTCCAGCGCGGGCGATCGAACTAGCTCGACAGCTCGAACTTACGCCAGTGCAGCTACTAGCTTTTCACTCGACGATCTCGCTGATGTACATCCCTTACGATCCTCAAACATTGCTAATCGAGCAATTTGAGGGCTTTTTCGCACTCCAAGATCTCAATTTAAGCGACTATGAGCCGCGCACTCGATCGATCCAATCTGTCCTCGGCATGGCGACAACGAATCAGAGCCAGGTAATCAAGCAACCCGACGTGCTGATGCTGCTCTACCTCTTATTCAACACGCCAGAATTTGCCAATCGTCAGGATATCTTGCACGAAAACTGGAACTACTACACTCCCCGCACCGATAGCCGTTATGGATCGTCCCTCGGTTCATCCGTTCAAGCCCTCCTCGCCGCAACCCTGGATAAATCGGCAGATGCCTACGAACATTTTATGCGGGCAGCCTCGATCGATCTCACCAACACTTTCGGTAACACCGAAGATGGTATTCATGCCGCTTCCGCTGGCGGTCTCTGGCAAGCAATAGTATTCGGCTTTGGCGGTATCCAACTCACCGAAAACGGCCCCGTGGCAACTCCCCATCTGCCACAGAATTGGACGCGGCTCAAATTCAAACTCAACTGGCGTGGCACCTGGCACCATTTCAACCTCTCGCCCTCAGTTGTTTCAACTACAGATATTCAGGGTTTTATCTTCGATGTCGATGGCGTGTTGACTGATACTGCCGAATATCACTACAAGGCTTGGCAACGACTGGCGGATGAAGAGGGATTGCCCTTCGACAGACAGGCAAATGAAGCACTGCGGGGTGTATCTCGCCGCGAGTCTCTGATGCACATCATCGGCATTCGACAGTATTCGGCAGCAGATCTTCAGAAAATGATGGAGCGCAAAAATCGTTATTATCTGGAATCGATCGCCACTATTACACCCCAAGATCTGTTTCCAGGAGCCGTTGAGTTATTACAAGAACTCAGACAAGCGGGCATCAAAATCGCGATCGGTTCTGCGAGTAAAAATGCCCGCACTGTCATCGAGAAATTAGGGATTGGGAATCTGGTGGATGCGATCGCTGATGGAGATAGTGTCGATGCTCCTAAGCCAGCCCCAGACTTATTTCTGTATGCAGCTCAACAGATTGGACTTGCACCCGATCGATGTGTGGTGGTCGAAGATGCCACTGTGGGCGTTCAAGCGGCGATCGCGGCAGGAATGCGATCGATCGGTATCGGCCCAATTAATCGCGTTGGAGCCGCTGATATCGTCCTACCAAACCTCGTTGGCGTTCACTTAGTCGATCTTCAAGCTCAATTAAAACTAGCTCCAAAAAACTTCTCTCAACCTATTGAAATACCAATCCTTTAAATCAAAGGGCAATTCATGAATTGCCCCTACCTAACCCGAGTTCTGCTTAAGAATGACCCAGAGACTGTTCGCGTTCGCCAAGCGTCTGCCTCCGCAGAAGCGTTCCCGTTCGCGTAGCGTCTCGAAGAGAAGGGTAGGCTCGGCTAATGATCCGAAGTCCGCCTACGCGGACTAGGAAATTCAGTCCGCGTAGGCGGACTTTGCACCATTAGCACCGATTTCAATCGAGTGCGGTACTTGAGCGAAGCAAATATCCTTAACCCGTTGGCGTAGCCTCTCCGCAAGGAGAAACTCACGTTACCTAGCAATTAGAATTTCCAGACTGTAAATAAACAAGATTATTCAGGAGAAAATCAAAATGAATCAAGCTCAATTTACCGATGAAATCACCCTCGCAGCCCGAGCCGAAAAATCAGGAGAAACGGCACTTTTGATGGGATTAATTCCCAGCTTTGTCGTGCGGCATTTTCAATGGTAGTTGGGAATTTTATATCTCCGATGAAACTGCCCAACAACTCACGCCAGAAGAAGCTTATTTCCAGCTCAAACGATTGGTCGATCGACGTAGCCCACATTAAAAGCCAAATATCGAACTAATTAGGAGAAAAAATTATGCCAGATATTATCAGTCGTGAGATTCAACTAATCTCTCGCCCCACCGGAATGCCCACACCACATAACTTTACCCTCGCCCAAACCAAACTAGAGCCGCTTCAAAATGGGCAGGTACTAGTTCGCAATCTCTATATGTCCGTAGACCCCTATATGCGCGGTCGGATGAATGGCGGGAAATCCTATGTGCCACCATTCGAGTTAGGCAAACCCATGAGCGGTGGTGCCGTCGGTGAAGTAGTCCAATCCCACGCGCCAGAATTCCAGCCAGGTGATGCCGTCACCTCCAACTATGGTTGGCGGGAATATTTCATCGCCACACCACCAGAGTTGCACCCAGTTAGCCGCGATCTTCAACCACTTTCCGTTTACCTTGGTGCCCTCGGTATGACAGGGTTGACTGCTTGGGCGGGGTTATATTTGGTCGATGTCAAAGCTGAGGACGTAATTTTCATTTCGGGAGCTGCTGGTGCTGTCGGAAATGTAGCTGGACAACTTGCGAAAATACGCGGCTGCGAAGTCATCGGCTCGGCAGGTTCGCTAGAGAAAGTCAAGTTTTTACGGGAAGAATGCGGTTTTGATGTCGCCTTCGATTACAAAACTAGTCCGGTGATTCCGGTTATAGAACAACTGAACTTAGCAGCATTAAACGGAATAGATGTCTACTTCGATAATGTCGGCGGTGAAATGCTCGAAGCCGCGCTCTCAGCATTGCGTGTGAATGGTCGGATTATCGCCTGTGGTGGCATCTCTGGCTACAACGCCGAAATACCCAAACCTGGCCCGACGAATCTGTTTAATATCACAACCAAACGATTGACGATGAAAGGGCTAATTGTCGGCGATTGGCTGGGTTGTCGAGGTGAATTTGAACAGGTAGTAGGTGAATATTATCGATCGGGCAAATTGAAAAATAAGGAAACAGTGGTAGTCGGAATCGACAAAGCGGTGAGCGCATTTCTCGGTCTATTTACAGGAGAAAATATCGGCAAAATGATTGTGAAATTGGATTAAATAATTTAGACAAAGCATTATTAATAAATCGTCTAAAACTTAGGAAGAACAAATGATTAATACCTTAAATAAAACCGATCTAGAACTACGGAATGACGTGCTATCCGAACTCAGCTATGAGCCAAGTGTAACAGGCACCAACATTCGGGTGTTGCTGAAAGATGGCGCAGTCACACTAAGTGGATACACTACCAGTTATCTCGAAAAATGGGCAGCCGTGAATGCTGTTAAACGGGTAACTGGGGTGAAGGCAATTACCGACGAAATCAAAGTCAAAATAGCAGATATCGATCGCCGGACAGATGAAGACATTACCCAGGCTGTCATCGATTTCCCAAGGGAAGGCTCCGCCAACGAATCGCATGGTCTACCATAATTCCCTCAGATGTTGTTGAAGTCATAGTTAATGACGGCTGGGTATCACTAGCGGGGGAAGTGGAGTGGTGGTACCAACAGAATGCTGCGGTAGATCTCGTGCAACAAATGATGGGTGTCACAGGCGTATCTAACGGGATCTCTGTCCAATCTAAAGCGGTAAAAATGGCGATTGAATAAGACATCAACTCGGCACTTAAACGCAGTGCGATCGTGGATGTAGATCGGATTCAAGTCGAGAGTGAGAATAACAAAGTGGTGCTGCGTGGTGATGTTCGCAGCTTTGCCGCACGGTATGAAGCCGAACGCATTGCTTGGTCGGAACCAGGTGTGTATTTG
>NZ_JBGSPA010000160.1:0-2602 GCF_041738855.1 Chamaesiphon sp.
CGGCTTCGGCGGCTACGGCGGCAGCGGCGGCTTCGGCAGCGGCAGCGGTGGTGCTGGCGGCAAGGGTGCCTTCGGTGGCTACGGCGGCTATGGCGGTAGCGGTATTGGTGCTGACAATCTCGGTAATATATTTCTTGCCAGTGGTGCCAGCGGCGGCAGCGGTGGCATCGGCAGCAAAGGCAGCTTCGGCGGTGGCAGAGGCGGTGGCATCGCTGGTTACTACGTCAGCGAAGGCAGAGGCGGTGTCGGAGGTCAAGGTGGCTATGGCTACGGCAGCGGCGGTACCGTTGGTGGTGGCATCGGCTTCTACAATAGCAGTGCGATCGCTGGCAGTATAGCATCTTCAACACGTGACACTGCCAGTCGGACAGGCAATGGGTTATTAACGATCTCCTTCAACGCTCCAGCCACATCAGTGCCCGAACCATTCACGATCGTGGGGACGCTCATTGGAGGTACGGCAGCATGGCGACTGCGGCGGCAGATGAAGTCTAGCGATCTCAATCGTCGCGAGTAACTAGTCGATTTTGCCAGGTTGGGATAAGGGTTGTGGCGATCGATTAGTTAGTGCAGATTGGTCGATCGCTATTTGCTTATCTTGAACTGGTGTAGATCTACCCAATTGCGTTGTATTGTAGTGACGATCGCCTTTGCTGCCATCTATCCTCCACCCCATTCCCATGCAGACATTTCATTTTATTTCAGGGTTGCCGCGCGCTGGTTCGACATTACTTGCCGCAATTTTGAGCCAAAATCCCCGCTTTCATGCCAAAATGTCTAGCCCTGTCAGCCAGATCGTCACCCAGGCATTTAATGCAATGGGCAAAGAAAATGAATTTGCAATCTTTCTTACACCAGAGCAAAGACAGGCAATTTTAACCGGAATTTTTACTAATTATTATCAGTCGATCGGTACTGAAGTTGTCTTCGATACCAGTCGCGCTTGGTGTAGTAAATTACCATTATTAAAAACCTTATTTCCCACCGCCAAAGTCATTACCTGTGTGCGAAATTTGGCATGGGTAATGGATAGCTTGGAATCGATCGTCCGGCGCAACCCCCTCCAAGCATCGGGGATGTTTCAGAATGCTGGCGAGTCCGCAACCGTATATACGCGTACGACAGTGTTGGGATTGGGCGATCGGCTAGTTGGTTATGCCTACGACGCTCTCAAAGAAGCCTACTACAGCCCAGAAGCCGAGCTGATGCTGTTAGTCGATTACGAAGCTCTCACCCAAGCCCCCGAACAGGTGATGCGGTTAGTCTATCAATTTATCGAGCAGCCTTATTTCGACCATGATTTTGACAATCTAGAGTATCGAGAAGAAGAATTCGATACGATGATGAAAACTCCAGGTTTGCATACCGTCAAACGTCAGGTTAAGTATCAATCACGAGCGACACTTTTACCACCAGACTTATTTGAGAAGTTCAATGAACTATCGTTCTGGGAACGAGATTTAAATAGTCAAGCCAATCGGATTTCTAAACAAAATTAATAGCGAAAAAATATATGTTACAACAGGGTTCGATCGTCTGGTTTACAGGTTTGAGCGGTGCAGGCAAAACGACGATCGCTCGTGCTGTAGCTACAGAACTTCAACAAGCCAACCTCAAGGTTGAAATCCTCGATGGTGATGTCGTGCGTCAGCATCTAGCTAAAGAGTTAGGATTCAGCCATGCCGATCGGATCGAGAACGTGCGGCGGATTGGCTTTGTTGCCAATTTATTGAGTAGAAATGGGGTCATAGTATTAGTAGCCGCGATCGCTCCTCATCGATCGATTCGGGAAGAATTAAAACAAAATAGTGACAAATTTCTAGAAGTTTATGTCAACTCGCCCCTAGAAGTATGCGAACGGCGCGATGTCAAAGGTTTGTATGCCAAAGCTAGATGCGGACTCATCCCCAACTTTACAGGCATCGACATGGCTTATGAAGTTCCCCTAGCTCCCGATCTCGAATGTCAAACCGATCGCGAAACCATTGCCCAGAGCGCGACTAAGGTTTTACAAAAACTAGTAGCATTGGAATATATTCCCGTCGATTGTCACCCCAATCGGTTTCAAATTGAATTTGGAGTAGCGAGCATCACGGCGAGTAAGTGAATTGAATGCTCGCTCGTTTGTGGATTTAGAATAGTTCGATCGGGAGCGTTAAAATAGCTCGATATCGAGATACTCACTGGAACTTCTAGTTCGATCGATCCAAATTAGGTGGCGATCGGATATCGGGGATGCTATGAAAGGTTTATTTGCTAAGATCGTAGACCCAAAATCCCCATACCGCTCCAAGAGCGAACGCGACACATTGGCGATCGTATTAATCGCGATCCTTACCTGACGCGCCATTTGAAGACGATTCCATTTCACTGGAAGGTGCGATTTTTATCCTGCTTTCTGAAATTCAAACCTAGTGATGGCAAGGCTTTGAGGGCTATTTCGCAGGTTTTTACACGTATTCGATACTGTTGGCGAATTCAAAAATTGATTACCTCGCGGCGCGGTTACGCCAACCAGCCCTTTCAACGCGAACACTCGTATTGCTTCCTCGATCGCCCTAGAGAGAGGTTTCTAGGCTTTGACAATTATGGCGTGCCCCTC
>NZ_JBGSPA010000170.1:0-29157 GCF_041738855.1 Chamaesiphon sp.
AGTTAATGTGTAGAGGTCGATCCGGCTAATCTTCACAAAAAAGGATCGCAACGATCCCAATTAAGGCTCTAACCGTGTCGCGATTTACGACAAGAATTATGCTGATAAGAGTTTGTGACAAAATAGTAGCTATGAACTCAATTGGTATATTCGATAACACCAAAGAATCTCTCGGCGACTTGCTCGAAGAGATCCACACGGGCAAAGTTCAACTGCCGGATCTTCAACGCAGTTTTACGTGGTGCAACGAACAAATCGTCAAATTGATTGCCAGCATCTCGCATTCCTTTCCCATTGGTGCAATTCTCACTACCAAAGTCAACAGTAACAGCAGCTTCAGCTTCAAACCACGACTACTCGAAGGTGTGCAAATTACCAAAGAACCCATCCCAGACAGTCTGATCCTGGACGGACAACAAAGGCTTACTAGTGCTTACATGTGTTTTCGCTCTGGTAATGCTGTTCAAATTCGCGATCGCCAGACGCACAAGCTTCAAGAGCGTTGGTATTATATCGATATTCCTGCGGCTCTCAATCCAGAGATCGATCGAGTAGATGCGATTATTTCACTGCCGCGATCGCAGACCAAGAAAACGAAACACCGCAAAATTGATTGCAGCACTGCGGAACAAGAGTACGAGCAACTACTATTCCCCGTCTCTGCCATCTTTAACTATGCCCAATGGCGCGAAGGGTTTCAGAAGTACTGGAGCTACGAACAAGACAAATTAGCACTCGCGCGACAATTTGAATTAGAAATTGTCAAGAGATTCGAGCACTACCAACTTCCCATCATTCAATTGCGTTCAGAACTGTCTAAAGTAGCCGTTTGTCAGATCTTTGAAGATATGCACGAAATGCCCACTCCCATGACCTTCTTCGACCTGGTAACAGCCTGTTTTGCGGCTGAAGACTTCTCTTTGCGCGACCATTTTGCAGGTGTCAGTCAGCAGTTATCGAGATTTGGCATACTTCAGGGCGTGCGGAATACTGATTGGTTGTCAGCAGTGACTTTGGTAGCTACTTATCATCGTCGAGAGCGAGTAGTGAAGGAGCATCCACTTATCGCTCAAATCCCTACCGTAGGCTGCGGTCGTCAGAATATTCTCGATCTAGCATTAGCGGACTACGAGCAATTTGCCCCAATGACATTGGCAGGTTTCGATCGCGCCGCAAAATTTCTCCATAGTCTAGGATTTGTCCATCCTGAAGATATTGCTTATCCCAGTCAGTTACTCGCTTTGGCATCAGTACTGGCAATAGTTGGATTACCTAACGATCTGGGGCGTACTCAGTTAGAACGCTGGTGGTGGTTATGTTCACTAGGAGAGGTTTATAATAATTGGCAGAATAAACGAACTGCTAACGATACGACCGAAATTCCCCGATGGTTAGCAGGTGGGGCTATTCCCAGCAATATCGATTCAGTCCATTTCAATCGAGCAAGATTATTACAAGTAACCCGAAGACAGGGTGCAATTTATAAAACTCTCAATGCTCTACTACGCAAGCAAGGTGCAATTGACTTTCTCTCAGGGGAAATTATCCGAGATGTCAAAGTGTTTGATGGTGAGATTGAGTCTCATCATGTGTTTCCAGAGGCTTGGTGCAAACAGCAGGGTATTCCAGCAACTCGGTACAATTGCTTGCTAAATCGAACTCCACTCAAAAAAGATACAAATCGGTTTATCGGTTCTCAACCGCCATCAGTATATCTAGCGCGATTGGTAGATGAGCAGGGTATTTCTAAACAGCGATTGAATGAGATTCTGCGATCGCACTATATCGAACCAAAAACATTGTGGAGTGATGATTTCGATGCTTTTCTAGATTCGCGGATGGGAGATTTATCACTATTAATTGAGGAAATGATGGGCATCAAGTTATCGAGGAAAAATCTGGTCGGAATCAAATAGAAGTCTATACCCTGTAATTGCCCTACCGAAAGTCAAGTGAGGAGATTATGAGCATCATCACTATTCGCTGCCGTTTAGTTGCTGGAGTCAAACAGCAGATTAATAAAAAAAGTATTGAAAACTTCAGTGCAGAAGAGCAAATTCTACTGCAAAATCTCTTAGATGAAAAGATTCAAGTAGAGCTAGATGAAAATAAATACAAGAATGCAAAAGTCAAAGCAAAAATAAAAAAGAATACGTTTATAACTCTAGCTAAATCTAGTGAAGATGTTCGCCAACAACTTTGGCACTTTTTTCTCACCAGCTCTGCGATGACAGATGAATTAAAGGATGCAAAGGTTAAAGCAAAAATAAAAAAGAATACGTTTATAACTCTAGCTGAATCCAGTGAAGATGTTCGCCAACAACTTTGGCATTTTTTTCTGACAAGTTCCTCGTTGACAGATGAATTACTCGATCGACTATCCCAACACCCAAACTTTCAAACTTGGCTGCAAGAAGGCAATCTGCCTGAGGATGAACTTAAAGCTTGTTGGCTGGAACTCAAAACTAGCCCTTTGTACGATGAAAAACTGCCAGGAAGATTTTTCTCCTCAGTCCAATCGATGGTTAAGACTATCTATGCTAGCTGGCTAGCACTGCATCAACAAAAGCAGCGCAGCCTTAACGGTTTAAATCGATTAACGGAAATAGTCTACAGCGATGAAGCTCTAATCGAAATGTGCGATTTAACCTTCGCACAACTACAAGCAAATGCAGAATCGATGCTTTCTGAAATAGACAAAGAGATCGCCAATTCCGAGAAACTACTATCGAGAATTAATCTATTATTCACGAAACACGCAGAGCTTCCAGAAGAAGATATCATCGGTCATTCCGCAATCGCCTATCTAATTAGACATGGTTGTAAGATTGAACCTAAAATCGAATCGACTGAAAAGTTCAAAAAGTGGTTTAGAACCAAGCTCAAACGAGTACGAAGATTAGAAACTCAACTAGCAGGTCATTTTCCCAGAGGGCGAGATATCCAAAACAAAGCTTTGATAAGCTGCTTAGAAACCACAAACAGAGACGATTTTACTGACAATCTAGAATATCTGTTGTGGCGCAATCCGATCTCTCGGAATCCACCGCCGCTTCCACATCCGATCGAGTTCAACACTAATACAGATCTCCGATGGTTCAAGCTCTATCGCAAGCAGTATAAATGCAAACATACAGCCACAGGGGAATCGATCGATTCGAGCGAATTAACACAGCGGATATTCGTTGAATTTAACGGATTAACGCGAGGAAATAATTATGTTTTCGAGGTTTATTGCGATCGTCGCCAATTATCTCTATTTCAACGATTTGTCAAGGATTATCAATTGAATGTAAAATCTAACGATCGAGATGACGATCGACAAGAGAAATATTCATCAGGTCTATTTGTTCTCCGCGCTGCTCACCTTCTATGGGAACGGCAGGAATCCCAGGATCGCTATCGCCATAAGAGTCTAACAACTCAAACTGCAAACGAACCCTGGAATACTCACCAACTATATCTTCACTGTGCGA
The DNA here is from genome assembly GCF_041738855.1 of Chamaesiphon sp. Classification (GTDB taxonomy): domain Bacteria; phylum Cyanobacteriota; class Cyanobacteriia; order Cyanobacteriales; family Chamaesiphonaceae; genus Chamaesiphon. The sequence continues at coordinate 3,477 of NZ_JBGSPA010000170.1, forward strand.
TCGAAACTGACTTATTAACCGCTGAGGGTACGAGTAAAATTCAACAGCAGAAAATTCAAAAAGCTAGTAACACAATTGCCAAACAACTAACAAATGATCATCCTAATGTCAAGGAACAACAGAGTCTCAAGAGAAATCAAACCTCTCTAGCTGCACTCACAAGATCCTTGCCCAGACCTAACCGCCCGATCGCGCAGGTTAATCCTCAGATTATAGTTGGTTTAATCTTCGCTCCGGTTAAGCCAATTTATCTGGCTGTGGTCGATGTAATCACAGGGAAAACTGTTGCCTGTCGTAGCACGAGACAACTATTGGGGAATAAATACCCAAAACTCAGCGAATATCGTTTGAAACAGCAGCACAATAGCCGTCATCGCCGGAAACAGAACCAAAAAGGACAGTTTCGTCAACTTACCGAATCGACTCAAGGAGAACATCTAGACCGACTCTTGGCAAAAGCCGTAATTAAAGTTGCGATGGAGTTCAAAGCAGCCAGTATTGCCTTACCACCCATAAATAATCGCATTGAAAAAATTCAAAGCGAATTAGAAGCCTATGCGGAAGAAGAAATCCCCGAAGATATCGGAACTCAACAAAAACTTACTCGCGAAACATCAGTAGCGATCCACAAATGGAGCTACAACCGCCTATCAGGAAATATTAGAAGTAATGCTGCAAAGCTCAATATCGCTGTCGAAATGGGAGCTTTACCGTCCTGTGGTACTCTAGCCGAACAAGCTACAGCGATCGCCATGAGTGCTTACAATTCCACAGAACATCGCTAAAGATAATCGACCTGCATCTAGATCGTAAATTTGCTATAATATGCTTGCGCCTCTGTCGATGCTCTCTGAGACGTTCGATCTGAGAAAAATGGGTGAGTTTGACCATCTAACGGTGGTTCTGCTTTCCGGCCCTGGCATTTCGTCCGCCCTTTGTGCTGCTTCTCGTGGACTTGCGAAAGCTTGTTGGTGAGAGGGAAAAGTCATAATCTAAAGTCTCGTCTTTTTACTATGACATAGGTGGCGCACCCACGCAACAAGGGTTCAGCTTTTATTTATAGAAGTAGAGACTTCCCTCTAGTGACAGTGCCGAAACGATCCCGTGCGAGGGATACCTACCTAAATTTTGCTTCTTGACAAACCTATAGCGAGGTCAAAACTCCTAGAGACTTTGCCAAAAGCTTAAATCTCATATACTGCCTTGGGTTTCTTGTTTGTCTAAAAACTTTTTTCCGTAGTTCTGGTAGAGCAATCGTACTAATCAAGTCGGCTTTGCCAAATGCTGACCTACAAACTTTGATTACCAAGCGTTTGAGATTGTCAGAGTTGCAACGCTCCTTCTGACTAAAGGTGGCTTGAAAGAACGCTGATACTTACGTCCGTAGTTGCGAGGTTGTGTTGCAACGCTCCTTCTGACTAAAGGTGGCTTGAAAGTTAATTATTACTCACAGTCCATTAGCTCTAAATCACCGTTGCAACGCTCCTTCTGACTAAAGGTGGCTTGAAAGAATATAGAGATGGCGCGATCGACACGATCCCGCCATTGTTGCAACGCTCCTTCTGACTAAAGGTGGCTTGAAAAACGGATTAATAGCATTTCATAGTCACAAATTTGCCCAGGTTGAAACTCTCATCTTGGAAAGGTAGGTAGAAAGTAAAACCGAACTTGGGTATAGGCTTAGACTAATAGCCACCAGCATAAATGCCATTATCTGTAAAGAGTGCGATTGAAAGGATAGAAGCTATTTACAAATTATTTTGTGGCAGAAGCCAATTAAAACTGAAATTTGACTGCGATCGAGTGGATTAGATTTACATCAAAAAACAAAAATTCGCTCTCGGTATGGGTTTAGAACGGATTTTGGACATTAACTATGTAAAACTGACAAATATCTATGAAATGTACAGTTGCTGTACAACTCAGATCGGTCCAGAGGTGAAAATACCGGAATGAGGGTATTCACCTCCCTCAAGTTCGGTTTTACACCTGCGATCGAGCAGCACCGATCCGTTATTCTCATGAGAGTGAGTCTTGTAGCGGGATAAGTTGTGGTCAGAAAGTGGTTGCTCCCAACATTGAGCGAAGTATTAGCCAAAGCAGAACCGACGGGGATCGATCTGCTCGTACCCGAATTCAATCCCCCAGATCCCTACCCCTCAACAGATCGGCAGCAATTGCAACTGCAAGCGCATAGTCAGTGGCAAAGTGCGATCGCGTCGGTAGAAACCTTGTTATTGAAATCATTACCCAGTCCGATTGGCGTCCAGGATCTCAGTGAGGAGACAGTCATTGAAGGATTGCTCATCACGGCTCCGCTACCACTGTTTAGTCATCCGGCGATCGCGTCCCAGTTGCAGACGATTACGTTTACCACGCCTCATACCAATCGCCAGTTATTGCCCTGTAAGTCTACAGGGATCGAACGAGAGCTAGATCGAGCGGCTCACTTTCCGATCGAGCTACTACCCACAGATCCCCTCGCTGACGAACGCTTTTGCCTCGTGTTGACCGATCGATTTAGTCTGGTAGTAGTTTTGGGGGAGGAAGATGGTACTCCTCGCTGTCAATTCTCCTTCGATCCTGATGACTTGGATCTGGCATGGAAGTCCCTGCGGGGGCGAATCATGCTGACAGCACCCCACCACCTCTCCTATCTAGACGAGCTAGCCACGCAATTTAGCCCGATCGAGCCTCACTACCGCTGGGTGATGGCATTTAGTCAATATCTACTGGAACACCAGCCTGTCGCCACCCTCGCCCCCACTCAGCCTGCACCAGAAGTCGCCACCAAGCTGGCGGCAGATGTCGAGCTGATCCAAGCCCTCACCCACGAAATCCGCACGCCATTGACGACAATCCGCACGATGACACGGCTGCTCCTCCGTCAGCCGGATTTGTCCCCCCGCGTGCTCAAACGGCTGGGCGCGATCGATCGGGAGTGTACCGAGCAGATCGATCGGATGGAACTGATTTTTAGTGGGGTAGAATTGGCGACTACTCAGCCATCCCAAGCCGTAGATCTGACTACGATGTCGATCTCCCAACTCTTGGAGCATAGTCTCCCCCAATGGCAACAGCAAGCCGAACGCCGCAATCTCAATCTCGCCGTAGACATCCCGCACCAACTCCCCGCCGTTGTCAGCAATCCGACGATCCTCGATCGCGTCTTGACTGGATTAGTGGAAAATTTCACGCGCAATCTGCCCTCTGGAAGCCGGATTCAAGTCGAAGTCACCCCTGTGGGCGATCGCTTGAAGTTGCAACTCCAATCTCAACCCGATGACGAATCTCCCCACACCGCGCACCAGGAGCGACACTCGATCGGTCAATTACTCACTTTTCAACCGGATACAGGCAATCTCAGCCTGAATATGAATGTGACTAAAAATCTCTTTCAACTCCTCGGTGGTAAACTAATCGTACGTCAACGTCCTCAGCAGGGCGAAGTCTTAACGATTTTCTTACCACTGTCGATGATTGCTCAGAGCTAGGTATTAGGCTTTAGGTTTTAGGCTTTAGGCTTTAGGGCGTAAGCGTTTATCTATACTTAATAAGTAGCTGGGTGCAAATATTTATTAATATAAATTGCCTGAAAACTAACTGGTGGGCAGTGCCTACCCTACATACCTGCCCTCTACTACCTTCTACCCTCTACCCTCTACCCCCTTTCCCATGTGGTTTGCCAAAATTGAAACTGGAATCGTCCCCAAATCAGAATTCGATCGATATATTTCCGCGCATAAAATATACGTCCAAGACTTAATCGATCGCGGACATCAGGCTAAAACTGGCTATTGGGGAGAATATGGTGGGGGAATGATGTTATTTCAAGCGGCTTCGCTTGCTGAAGCCGAGCAAATTGTCGCCGCCGATCCACTCGTTCAAAACCATTGTGTTGCTTATCAATTGCATGAATGGCGAATCATTTTGGGTGAATAAGTTTGGAATTGAGCATCCAGTCGATCGCCAATAACAAACTAATCAATCACTGCGATACAATCAATCTCGACCAAGACATCTTTTGGTAATCGTGCGACTTCCACACAAGCCCGAGCTGGAGCGGTTGCTTCATCAAAATAACGTGCGTAGATTTTATTTACTGTGGCAAAATCATTCATGTCTTTGAGAAATACACCTGTCTTGACAATATCCTCAAAGCTAGCACCAGCTTGTTTCAAAATCGCGGCAAGATTTGCCATCACCTGCTCGGTTTGTTTGGCAACATCGCCATCATGAACTAATTGATTTGTGGCTGGATCGATCGCGATTTGTCCAGATACAAATAACATTCTACCAGTTGCGACGATCGCTTGATTGTATGGGCCGACTGGGGCAGGGGCTGAGTTGGTTTGGATAATTTGTTTAGTCACAATGGTGAATGGTGGATGGTAAATGGTGGATGGTGGATGGTGCAGATAATCGTTAATATTTTAAATTTCCATCGGGATCTAGAGGCGATCGATCGGGATCTGCTTCGGCGGCTTTGCGCGATCGATCGACCGATTGTCCGTATCTAATTGGTAACTGAATCACTTTAGCTGATTCTGATTGTTGGCGATCGCGTTCTGGTACCTCCCCGCGTCGTCTGGCTGACACGCGTTCCTCACTCGTTCCTTTGCTAATTAACTCATATAAGACCGCTTGTTTATCAGCTTTGCCCTTGCGTAATATCCGTCCCAATCTTTGAATATATTCGCGTGGCGAAGCCGTACCGGATAAGATCACCGCAATACTCGCCGCCGGAACATCGACACCTTCATTTAAGACTTGAGATGCCACCAAGACATTATAGGTACCTTCTCGAAAGTGGCTGAGGATTTGATGTCGTTCTTTGACTGGGGTATGATGAGTGATCGCCGGAATCAACAGACTTTGAGCAATCCGATAAACAGTCGCATTGTCACTTGTGAAAATCAGTGTAGATTCGGGATAATGTCGGTCGAGTATTTCTGCTAAAATTCGTAACTTACCATTAGTTGAAAGGGTGATTTCTTTGGCTTCGCGATGAGCTAGCATCGCCCGTCTACCTTCAGTCGATCGACAACTCGCGCGGATAAACTTTTGCCAGCCATCGATACTCCCGAACGATATCTTCTGAGCGCGGAGAAAAATATCACGTTCTTCAATCAGTTTATGATAGCGACTGAGTTCTTCATCACTCAACTTCACCTCGATCTGCTCGACACGATAGGGAGCCAGAGCCGAACCTGCTAGATCGGCGGCGGTTTGACGATAGACTTCTTTCCCGATCAATAGTTCTAAATCTTGATGCTTACCATCGCTACGTTCGGGAGTAGCACTCAATCCCAGCCGATACGGCGCGATCGAGTATTCCGCAACTACCCGATAAAAATCCGTCGGTAAATGATGGCACTCATCACAGATCAATAACCCATATAAATCGCCCAACGACTCGATCTGGATCGCCGCACTATCATAAGTAGAAATCAAAATCGGCGTCCGATCGCGCGAACCACCACCCAATAAACCAATTTCTGTCCCAGGAAAAGCCGTCAAGAGCTGGGCGTACCACTGATGCATCAAATCGATCGTCGGCACCAGAATCAACGTGCTGCGGGGGGTAGCAGCCATCGCTAGCTGGGCAACTAGCGTCTTACCTGCTCCAGTCGGCAAGACGACGACCCCCTGCCTTCCGGCTTGTTTCCAGGCGAGTAAAGCGGCTGCTTGATGGGGGTAAGGTTCGAGGCTCAGTTGCGAGTCGAGTTCGAGCGCATCAAACGCTTTTGCCTTGTCGATAAAATCCGTCTGTTCTTGCTGGAGGACTCCGACGATCTCGCGATAGTTGTGCCCAGGAATCCGAAATTTTTCAACGCGATCGTCCCACGTTGCATATTCCATCCAGCCTCTACCCCGTGGTGGTGGATGCAAAAGTAATGTTCCGCGATCGTAGGTGAGTGTCGGCACTCTTGCCATAATTTTTCAGTCAAAGTGATGCACCACCTCATCCTAGCGCAATGGCTGTGCATCAAACCTAAAACCTAGCTGGCATAAGTCATTTTGGCGGCAAGTTCTGTCAACCAGTCATTTTGCCCGATAGCGAGGGCGATGGCGATCCCCGCCGAAGCATTGGCAATAAAGCCTTTTTCGGTGAACTTGTAGTTGATATGGTTGGCGATCGACCAAATAAATACCGAGAAACCAAAGACAATCATTAAAGTCAGGACAAATGTCATCGATAAAATTTGGCTGTCTGCCTGAGAGGCATCTGCTACCCAAATTGTAGACCAGTGATTGGCAATTGCCCAGACAAAAACTCTACTAGCGCAGCACAAATACGCACCAATAAAATAAGCGATGACTCCAGGGATATACTGCATGTGCGGCGATCGATGATAGATAGTAAGTAGCAAGCGTGCTTACTAGTTATTATTCCCAATTTACTACCCACTATCGCCATCGATCGCGTTCGAGATCGTAGATCGCTTTTTCCCAATGCCAATCGGCAGATTTGTCTGGATATCTCCGTTGAGATTGTTGGATCAGCCGCTGTGCCGTACTTTGATTGCCACCCAATAGTTTTAGTAGTTTGCGCTCTAATTGGGGATGCTGGGGCTTGATGTTGCGGCTCACACCTTTGGAGCGTCTACCTGTGCGGAAGTGATGGCGTTGGAGCCATGCGAACAACAATAAACAACATCCTAAAGAAATCGCGATCGCAGCACCAGTCATAGCAGTTTAAAGTTGAAGATCGGGTTCCAATGCTAGCGAGAATCCAACTGAGAATTTGGACATGCTCAACCAGTAAAATTACTTAAATTCGTTTCAGTCATCATCAGCCATTGTCGATAGTCGCTAGAGATAGCTGAATCGGATATTCATGTTGGATAGCTGAGTAATAGCGATCGCCCCAATGGCAAAAACTGTCCCTCGATACTTATATTATTACCTAAATATTTACAGCAATTGCCATTGAGCGACTTATTCTACAATCTTCCGTAATGCCTTCATCTGCGATCGATGTTTTTTGGCTTCCAATCGTCGCCGATCTTGTCCGCGACTGGGCTTTGTCAGCTTCCGAGGGAGGACGACTACCGCCGCGCTCAAAATTAACGATCGCAGCCGCTCCAAAGCTTCCGCCCGATTGCGCTCTTGACTGCGGTGTTCCTGCGACTTGATGACGATGACACCTTCACTAGTGATGCGGCGATCTCGCAATTCCAACAGCCGATGCTTACACCAATCTGGCAACGACGATGCCATAATATCAAATCGCAAGTGAATCGCCGTCGCCACCTTGTTGACATTTTGACCGCCAGCACCTTGCGATCGAATGGCACTAATATCGATCTCGCTCAGTGGAATGCTGATGTTTTTAGAAATCTCGAACATGACTTATCTTGAATATGCTAGGTAGCACTACTATCTTTAGTATTACCCATTAAATAAAGTAATGCCATCCGAATCGCGACACCATTGTTTACCTGTTCGGAAATCAAGCTCAAATCTAGATCGTCCATCAGATCGGAGGTGATTTCGACGCCGCGATTGGTGGGGCCAGGATGGAGAATTTTGACATCTGGGTGGCACAATTTCAGACGTTCGCGCGTGATGCCATAATGTTGATGATATTCGCGCAAACTAGGTAACAAATGGTCAGTCATCCGCTCTTGTTGGAGCCGTAATGTCATCACAAAGTTAGCATCTTTGAGAGCGGGTTCGAGTTGCCAATGAATAAACAAATTGGATGTGTCGATACCTGCCCGTGGCTCTTGGCAATAGTCAGCGAATTCGGGGGGGAGTAAAGTTGGTGGGGCGCACAGATGGACTTGGGCACCACTAGCGGTGAGGCTCCAGATATTCGATCGCGCCACGCGAGAATGTAAGATGTCTCCCACGATCGCAATCTTCTGGTCTTGAAGTAATGATAATCGGGGATTGACCGGATCGATCGTCGCACAAATAGTCAGTAAGTCTAACAACGCCTGGGAAGGATGTTCGTGCTGTCCGTCGCCAGCATTTAAGATCCCGACTTTGACCCCCATTGTATCTAGTGCTGTCGCGATAGCGTGTGGAACTCCGGCTTGTTTGTGGCGGATTACCATCAAGTCAGCACCCATCGCCAGATAGGTTTTGGCGGTATCGAGAATGGTTTCACCTTTGGTAAGCGAGGAAGTCGCCGCTGCAAAATTGAGCGTATCGGCGGAGAGGCGTTTGGCGGCTAATTCAAAACTACTGCGGGTACGAGTAGAAGATTCAAAGAACAGATTGGCAACTACCCGCCCTTGGAGTGTCGGTACCTTCTTGACAGGGCGAGACAATACTTCTTTGAAGCTAGTCGCTGTCTGAAGAACGGTATCGTACTCGGCGGGGGTAAAGTCGGCTAGGGATAGGATGTGTCGGCGCGTCCAGGTCATTTTAGAGGGGATATGGGTTAGAGCAAATCAGTAAACATCATCATGATTTCCGACATCAAGTAGCACGACCGTCTCGGATTCAGTATCAGGATCTTTTTCAATTGAGAATAGCACTCGACAATCATAGCCACAACTACAAGAATGGATGCCGTCTAGACTTCCACTTAACTTGTGAGTGCCCAGATTTGCTGCAAATACATCCTCTTGCATCTGTTCGAGGGTTTTTGCACCCTTTGCCGCAATTCTAGATTCCGCTTTGTAAACTTTCGTAAGGCGCGATTGAATCTTGGGGTGGGAATCAATTCTCTCATGCGTCTGAGTCACCCATCGACTCATCTAAGTGAGTCATAATTTCTGCTACCGATTTAGGTTTGAGTTTCCCCGCCTGCACATCCAACCTCGCTTGCTGTGCGTATGCTGCTAACTCTACTCGCAGAATTTCAGCTTTGTGTTTTTGCATTGCCTCAAGCAAAGCCTCTTGCTCTTCACGAGGTAGCTCCAGTGCAGCTTCCAATATTTGCGCTAGTGTACTCATGATGTCGATTTATTTTTTTCCATGTGGGCGATCGATCGAGCACTAATCCTCAAGTGCCAAAAATGAATCTATTTTTACCATTGCTAGTGCTGCTTGAAAGGTCGCTAAATATCAATTCTATATGTATTATAATCTGACATCCCCATAGGCGATCGAGATCGTCTACAGGTGTAAAACACTACTACCGATCGTAATCAAAGACAGAAAGAGAATAAATCCGATCGTATCTAATAATGTCGTGACTAACGGCCCACTAATGAGAGCTGGATCTAGATTTACTAGTTTGAACCCCATCGGTAGTAATGTCCCCAATGTCACGGCAATTACCGAATTCGTTGCCATCACAATCCCTGCTACCACTGCCACCCAGCGTTCGCTGGGCGGTGTCCAAATCAGAGCCAAGAGGATCATGGTCAAACCGAGTCCAATTGCCGTTCCTAGCCCTGCTAATACCTCTTTGCCGAGAATTTCGAGTGTATCGCCAGGGGTGACTTCACCGACACCGAGGGAACGGATCGTAACGGTGAGGGCTTGAGTACCAACTGCGCCACCAGTATTGGAAAATAGTGGCATGATCACGGCGAGTACTGGCACTTTGGCGATCGTCTCTTGAAACGGGGCGATCGAGCTAGATGCACCGATATATAATGCCATAATTCCCAATAACCAGGGCAAGCGATTTTGTAATTTAGTCCAAGGGGGAGAAAGGGAAGAATCTTCACCACTACCCACACCTGCGAGTTTTTGGATGTCTTCGGTGGCTTCTTCTTCCAAAATATCAATCACATCATCGATCGTGATGATCCCCACCAATCGATCCTCGCGATCGACTACAGGCACGGCGATCAAGTCATACCGCTGCATTTGCCGAGCGACATCTTCTTGAGGTGTTTCGGTATATGCTTTGATTACGCGATCGCTAGCGATATCTTTAATCAAGGCATCGGGAAGAGTAAATACCAATTGCCGCAGTGAGACTACCTGCATCAGTTTACGGCTATCGTCGGTGATATAAGCATAGTAAACCGTCTCCTTATCGCGATCGCTTTGCTTGATCTTCGCCAAAGCTTCGCCGACTGTCAAACCTTGACGCAGCCGCACATATTCTGTCGTCATCACCCGTCCGGCGGTACCTTCAGGATAGCCGATAATCGTGGCCGTCGCCGCCCGTTCTTCGGGACTGAGTTGAGGTAATAATCTCTTGACTACCCCTGCTGGTAGCTCGTCAAACAGTGCCACCCGATCGTCGGGACGCATCGCTTCGATAATCTGACAAACTTGAGTATTGTGGAGAGCCTCGATCAACTCCTCTTGAATCTCGGTGGGGAGATATTCAAACACATCGATAGCACACCCCTTAGAAAGCAATCGAAAAGCGATCGCGCGTCGCTCTTGAGGCAACTCGCTAATATAATCACCAACATCCACCGCTGGTAGATGATTTAGTTCCAACTTGAGTTGATTCAAGTCAGTGATTTCAGACAATTCCATCGAACCTTCTCGATTTAGCATCAAACCTCCTAGCCTCCTCTTTCCTGGGAGACTAGCTCGTCAGATTCTAGAGAAGATTGTTACTTTAAAGCAGATGGACTGTAGTCCACGATGTACATATAAATTACTACCGATATTTTCGTAAAGATTTAAGATCGGTATCCCTATCGTATCTCTGGATGTATCAAAATCGCAACGTTCAATTTGTAGTAACAAAAAATTAGCCATAAAAAGAGGCAAAGCCAGGGATTACTAGCGAAGCAATGAACAAACAGTTTAAGATCGATAACTAATCTCCGCTCGGATCGCGATTTTTCTCCAGGAGAGGCACACTAGCATCATTCATGTCTCAACCGATCGAAGTCACCACTCATATTATCCTCCGCGATCTGTTGCGACATCAGCCGACGATCGATGATTGGAACCATCATCTGACGATGGCGCGCTTAGTAGCACGCGCCTTCCGACTATCGAGATCGGTACTGATCCAAGCCGGAATCCCCACCCATCGCGCGGCGGCTCCATATCGACTCAGCTATCTGATTCCCGCGCTGCTGTGGCATGAAACAGTCACCATCGCCATTTCCACTGTTTTTCAAACCCAACTAGTCGAGCACCAGATCCCCCAACTCCAGCACTGGCTGGGTACCTCCAAACCAGTCTACTGCGGCAATACTCCACCCCCGCCAGCATTTCACGGTTTGTGGATTGTCGATCCGCAAGCTTGGTTGCGCTTGCAACTATACCATCCCGATCTCATCGGTACCAATCCGATCGCGATCGATGGTGCCGATGATTTGGAAAATTGGGCGCAAGCATTACTCACTGTGCGGCTCAATACCCAAGATTGGGATAGTTTGCGGTTGAGTCAACCCGCAAATATGTGGGAAGAAATTATTGCTGTCAAAGTTCGCTCGATCGCGGCTTTATGGCAACGTCCGCTCAATCCTTATAACTGCTATCTTTTGGATGCTGACGATCGATTGACGATCGCCTCACTCGGCAAACTCCTCAATTCCCAACTACCTGCAAACTGGCAGCAGTTTTATCAAGAGTTAGCCCAGCCAGAGCGATTGGTATGGGCAGAGATCGATCGCGCTCGCGGTACATTTAGTCTCGCAATTATGCCGACAGATCTAGTTACTAGACTCGCACCAATTTGGGAGCGTCAACCAACTATATTCATCACTAGTGCAGTCGATCTCAATAATAAAGCGATCGGTTATCGTCAAGAACTCGGCATCGGTGAAGTAACTTCAGTCAAATTCCCACTCGATCGTCAAGCTGACTTATATAAACTCTACATCCCGCGCTGGATGCCGATGCCCAATACTAGTAAATTCCAGCCAGTATTGGTTAGTGAAATCAAACATTTATTGAAGCTCATTGACGATCGACCCAAATTCGTCGTGATTCTGATCCAGGATACCCCGCTCAAAGCGCAACTAGCATCCGTCCTAGCGGCTGAATGGGGTCGCAGAGTCCAAGTCGAACGCACCAACCTTACAGCGACAAATATCCTCGTCTCCGGGTGGGAATTTTGGCAGCAACATCAAGACGATCTACCAACACCTGAATTGATGATTATTGCCACCTTACCGATCCCTTCACTTGAAGATCCGTTAGTTGCCGCGAAAGTGAGTTTTTATAAACAACAAAAGCAGGATTGGTTTCGACTGTATTTATTACCGACTGGCTTGAGGATATTGCATCGCGCGATCGCGCCGATGCGATCTTCACATGGGATAGTAGCCATCTTTGACAATCGGATCGATCGGCGAATTTATGGCAAACAAGTAATTGCTGCACTCAACCCCAATATTCGGATTAAGTATTTAGATTTAAGTTGGCTTGATTCGGCATAATAAATGCTCCACTTGGCAAAACATCTAACCCAGTCGATGGGCCTTTCAACTTCGCTCGTTCGTTGGTAATAATGGTAATCTCGTACCCTCCAAATGCTTTAAACCCCAAGCCGCCATTACTTTTAATACCGGACGCAGACTTTTACCCTCTTCAGTCAATTGATAATTCATTCGACGAGAATGGTTGCTGTAGGGCTGTTTTTCGATTAAGCCCAACTCCTCTAGCAACTTGAGCCGATTGGCGAGGATATTCGTGGAGATCCCCTCTGGCGAATCCAAAAACTCCTCAAATCGCTGCTTGTCCAAAAACATTATGTCGCGAATTATTAATAGCGTCCAGCGATCGCCTATTAGGTCTAGAGTACACGAAACAGGGCAGGGGGAACGTTTGGGTGGTGTCATGTCATCAAAATTGACTGGAGTGGCGATCGAAATTCAAGGTACTTAATTGCATTTTACAAGTTATCTCTGGTAAAGTTAATTTTAACTTGCAATCTAAAACTTACCTATGAGCCAAATCGAACAGCTTAAACCATTGGAGATAGAACTACACCTACCTGTGAGAACCTATGATATTGACTTTGCTGGAATTGTCAGCAATATCGTCTATGTGCGGTGGCTAGAAGATCTGCGATTGGAAATGCTCAGTCATTCCTTCCCGCTAGCAGAGCAACTTCAGAACGGAATTGCACCGCTAATTTTACAGACTAAAATTGATTATAAACAAGCGATTCAAATGACCGATCTCCCAATCGGCAAAATGTGGGTAGAATCGTTAGCATCATTGCGCTGGATTGTGAGTGCAGAAATTGCGATCGCTGGTAAGATATCTGCCATCGCCCAGCAAACAGGTATCTTTATCAATCTCGAAACTAAAAAGCCGATCCGCATTCCAGAAAGGTTACAGCAACAATATCAAGACTCCTTATTACAATCTGAATCTTAAAAGTGGGACATAAAAAAGGATAAATTTGCTAAAATAGATAATCGCGCTAAAATGTACATATAGATAAAGTCTTTCATATGCACACCTACATCCGATCAGAGGCGCGCAACCGCCACGGTGAAATCTTCGATCGAGCAGCCACAGAGCCAGTACTACTTACAAAACAATCTCGTCCCAGCCACGTTTTACTATCAGCCACAGCTTACACAAAATTGATTGATAAGCTGACTGAATTGGAAGAAGCTGTTTGGGGTCAAAAAGCCACAGCAGCTCTATTTAAAGCAGAGATGGTAGGAACCGAAGTATTTACCAATGCCCTGACAAAAGTAGCTAATGGCGAAGCTTGATGGTTTGGGTCTCGATATATCTGCAAAAATATGACATCATTTAGTCTAAATATCGAAGTCACATTCATTGATGATACTACTGATGAATCGCTCGGTATCACCCAGATCCCAGCCAACGATCTGCCAGATTCATTTGAGCGAGACACCATCATCAACCTCAGCGGAGCCGACTGGAACGTGCTCAATGCTCGCCCAAAAACTCGCGCTCAATACACAAAATCTAAGCACCTGATCTTATGGATTAGTCGTGTCGAACAAGTCAATCCTGACGATATTCTCTACAGCCTGCCATCGATCTGTGCGGTAGTTCCAGAATTAAATAATCGATCGCTCTCAGGCAATGAATTAACGATTTCTGAAGATGATTGGCGGCAATTTGAATTAGTTTCTCATCAGCTAGCTGATAAAGTTGATAAGGAGATCGCCAAAATTCAACTAATTCATGAAACCGCCACTGCTGGCATTGGCTGGCGATCGATTCATATCCGCACAAAGCCAGAAATCCCGATCGTTAGTAATATTGCTTTAACCCATCTCGCAAATATCCTGAAAGTATCTGCCAAATCTACAGGCATCACTTATCATGGTTCACAGTCACAAATTGCCAATGGTTACTCATTTCAATTAAATGATGACTTTTCGGTATATGGAGTGGCTCCCGATCGCAAAGTCCAGGTAATTGCGATCGGTCAAGATTCAAATATATCCGCCAATGACAAATCGATCGAACGGCTCCAGCAAATCGCTCATGAATTAAACCTCGATTTGGTACACTGGTGTCGTTGTGTTCGGGTCAATCCAGACGATCGATTATTCGCATCCCTACTCGCCGATCTTGACTAACTTTATGTCTCCTCAACGTATTTCACCGCAACCAGGGCAAGAATCAGTCTGGGACTATCCACGCCCCCCACGCCTTGAGAAAGTCAATAAACAAATACAGATTGTCTTCAATGGCGAAACTATCGTAGATACCACTGCGGGTTACCGCGTCCTCGAAACCAGTCACCCGCCCGTTTATTATTTGCCACCCGCAGATATTCAGATGCAGTACTTGCAAGCGACTACGCGCGGCTCTTTTTGTGAATGGAAAGGAAATGCTCTCTACTACCACCTCATCGTCAACGATAAACGCCTCGAAAATGCAGCCTGGGCTTATCCAACACCGACGCCAAACTTTCAACCGATCGCCAATTACCTCGCTTTCTATGCGCAATTCATGGATGCTTGCTATGTAGACGGCGAACTAGTCACCCCCCAACCAGGTGAGTTCTACGGTGGTTGGATTACCAAAAATATTGTCGGCCCATTTAAAGGTAGTCCAGGTAGCTGGGGATGGTAAGAGGGTAGAGGGTAGGGGATCGACCATCAATTATCAATTATCAATTATCAATCTTCCCACTCAGCTATCGATTGACTCTCGGCTGTGTGGATCTGTTGTTGCAGATCCTGCCAATTGACAAGCTGACTGGCTTGATCTAGCACTAATTTACCATCATGTAAATATAGCAATCGATCGCTAAATTGGGCGGTCAACTCCAATTGATGATTGACAATTATCATACCTATTTGTTGTGCTTTAGTAATATTAGCGATCGTCGTCAAGACTCGGGTAGCAGTATCAAAGTCTAAATTGGCGATCGGTTCATCGAGTAATAATATTTGTGGTTGAGCGATTAAACCTCTGACGATCGAGACTATTTGTTTTTGTCCCGCAGATAGCTGTAATTCCGTGCGATCGAACCACTCGCTCGGGATCTCAAATTGTTCGGTAATTGTGACGATTCGCTGCTCGATCTGTTTCGGATTTAGCGACTGTAGTTGCAATGGATACGCTAGAGCTTCCCGTACTTTCATCCCCAATAGTTTTGGTTCTTGACTTACCAACATTACCTGCTGTCTGAGCGTAGTTGGGGGAATAGATCGATAGTTAGCACCATTAAATAATATCTGACCGCTAGTTGGCTCACTCAGACGATTGAGCAACCGCAACAATGTGCTTTTGCCAGCACCTGTTATCCCTGTCAACGCGATCCATTCACCCGCCGCTAAACTAAACGAGATATCGGTCAGCAGTGGACGTGTAAAATTGGGTGGAGTGTAGTTGATGCGATCGAGTTGAAGTAGCATATCGATCGTCAATAAATAGATTACCAGATCGCTGTTCTCATCACATTTACGCCTATTCTACTGCTGCTTCCCCTTTAAATACTAACTCAGCAGGCCCAGTCATATAGACGCGATTGTCTGCTTGTGACCATTCGATCTGGAGACAGCCGCCAGGTAATTCCACCGTGCAGCGGCGATCGCATTTGCCAGTCAGTACCCCAGCTACTACCGTCGCGCAGGCACCAGTACCGCAGGCGAGGGTGATTCCGGCACCGCGCTCCCAGACGCGCATTCTGACATAATCAGGGCGCAGCACTTGCACGAATTCAGTATTAGTGCGCTGGGGGAATGCGGAGTGATGCTCGAATTTTGGCCCGATCGTTGCCAAGGGGATGCTATTGGCATCTTCGACGAAAGTCATACAATGTGGATTGCCCATGCTGACGCAAGTCACCGTCCAGGCGGCACCATCAACCTCAATCGATCGGTCTACCACCTTATCATCTGAAGTACTCAAAGTTGTCGGAATTTCTGCGGCACTCAACCGAGGTTCGCCCATATCAACCTGGACATCACCTTCTAGCAACACTACGGGAGTGATGATCCCAGCCAGGGTATGAATTTTATAAGTGACAGCGAGATCGGTTTTACCTTCCAACTCAGCAATGAATTTTGCCATGCAACGAATCCCATTCCCGCACATCTCCGGCTCCGAACCATCGGAATTAAAGATCCGCATCGTATAATCGGCACCATCTTGCCCTGGTAACACAAAAATCACGCCATCACCACCGACCCCAAAATGGCGATCGCACCAAATAACTGCCGCTTCTGGCTCGATAATGGGCGTAGTGCTGTGACGATTGTCGATCAGGATGAAATCGTTGCCCAAGCCTTGATATTTGCTAAATGCGATCGTCATTAAATTTGGAGGGTAGAGAGCAAAAAGTAATTAGCAGTTAGTAGCAGTTGGTAGGGTGGGAACTGCCCACCAGCTAGATCTCTGCTATTTCCGATCTTTTAAATATTTACGCCGACACACTTAAATGTCGATCGCTCCAAATTTAGCCAAATTGTTGTTTGGCTCGATCGTAAACTTCGACTGTAATCTCATTTATACCCTGTTCTTGAGCAAATTTTTCGATTTTCTTCCGAGCCGCAGGTCGCACAAAAAATGGAATTTCCTTGAGTTTTGCTTCTGCTTCAGCCGTCCAAGAGATATTTTCGCTCACAAAAGATCGATTCCCAGTTTATATCTAAAAATTAATGACGCTGTTTCCGTCTCAGTTAAGTTGAAATGAGTCGTCAGTCGCCCTAAGATTGTGGCAATGGCAGCCAGTTACGATGGCGGATGGCGACGACTATCCAAGTTGGGTAGTGGGGCGCGGTGAGCTGATGGGGGTAGATATAATTGCTTGGATTTGCGATTTGCTGTGGCTTCAGCTTGCTGGATACACCACCAGCGATAGCCGATTGCCATTCCCGAAGTTAGTAGCCCCAAAATCATCAATGTGCCTAGCTCATTGACACCACCAAGGACAGCATCAACTGCACCAACGATGATGAGAAAGCTTGATATTGGCTCTTTGCGGTATAGTCGTTTCAAAACGGTGGGGAAGATCGCGTGCATGTGTAGGTGGTAATACGAGGATGCTCGCTCCAGCAGCAATGAAGCTACTAGCGACTTACCATCCTATTCTACAAGCTCAGGCTCGGAAATCGATCGCCTCCGACCAGATAATTTAGCCAATCCACTGAGTTGTCATTATTATGCCCACAGATCGGTCGATCGATCGCCAAAACTACCGAATCTTTCGCGCTCATTCTTAGTTGATGCCCAATCCCACCAACGATAGGGGGTTTTGACCAGTGACGTACTCAATGATGAGGAGGGCGGCAAAGCCGACCATCGCTGCTCTGCCATTCAATTGCTCGGCAAATCGATTGAAACCAAATCTAGTGACAACTAGTTTCGGTTGGACAGTTGGTTGTACTTTTGTCATGATCTGAAGAATATTGCGATTTGTGAACTCAGTTCATATTTATCTTACGGCTGTTTGGTGCGATCCGCTAGCGGTTGGTAGCAATGCGATCGATTGATTACCACCTTCGATAACGACCCATTAATTTGAGCTTGCGTAATCGGTCGAGACTTGCTATAATCAGAACCTGCAACGGGACGTAGCGCAGCTTGGTAGCGCACTACTTTGGGGTAGTAGGGGTCGGAGGTTCAAATCCTCTCGTTCCGACTTGATTGAAACATATTGCTGGCAAGGCTTTTAGGAAACCAACCATTTCTTAACAGCCGCTTTTTCGTGTCTACACACTCAAAATAATGTGCTGTTTTGCGTGGTTTGGCTGGTACGTCGCCCACCATTTCACCCACTGTTTTTATGCACATTGAAAAACGCGGCAATAGCCTCCTCATCAGGTTTTCGCACGATGGCAAGCCCTATAGCTTCAGTCTGCCCAAACACAATAATCCGGTGGGGATGTCTGCTGCCAAGATAAAGATGGCACAGATCGAGAAAGACATCAACTACGGAAACTTCGATACTACTCTACTCAGATACAAACCTCGCAAGCTTGGGAACGATCCCACCGCGATTAGCGCAGTCGAACTATTTGAGAAATATATTCCCCACCATCAACAAGAGCGGGGGCTAACTCACGGATCGGGGCTAAGACTTAAAGCGATCCTGTCCAAACTCGATCGGTTACTCGGTGATAAACCAGCCGAGAAAGTGACTGAGCCTGTAGCAAAGGATCTGGTTACTAAATGGTTGGAATCGGCATCAAGTAAGACAGTCAAATCATATCTGTACTATTTAAAAGCTTGCTGGGATTGGGCAGAGGGAAAGTACCACGTTGCCGAATCTAATCCCTGGGAGTGTTGTTTAACCACTGCGATTACCAGGGGTCACAAAGCCCCAAATCGGCAACAGAAGAAACCCTTCACTATTGCCGAACTCCAAGCGATTATCTCAGCGTTCGCGATCGATCCATATTACTCTCACTACACTGAGTTCATCATCTTTCTCGCCTCTACTGCTTGCAGATTTGGGGAAGTTGCGGGGTTACGATGGAAGCATCTAGGTTCGGACTACAGCACAGTATGGATCGGGGAATCCATCTCTCGCGGCCATCAAAACCAAAAGGGCACCAAAACGGGAAAGCATCGCACTATCCAGTTACCGCCGAATGTGAGAGCGATGTTGGTAGCCAGATTCAATCGACTATCGCCACAGCCGGACGATCTGGTATTTCCCAGTCCCAAAGGTTTGCCCATCAATGACCATACGTTCAGAAGAAGAGCATGGAAAACCATACTTGAAAGCTGCCAGATCGAATATCGCTCGCCATACAATCTTCGACACACTGCCATCTCTCATGCGCTTCATAACGGTGCTAATTACATCGCACTGGCAGAACAGACTGGACACGATAAGCGCATGATGTTATCTACTTACGCTCACGCGATCGGCAGTGAATGTTTGTTTGTTGATATTGGAACAAGCCATCTACAACCACCAATTTAGGGCGCGAGCTTGGAAAACTATTTTAGCCAGTTGCCAGATCCAGTATCGATCTCCCTATAAATTACGCCACAGTGATATTTCCCACGCCCTTGCTCAAGAGATTGAGAGGTTCTATTTGTGAGGATAAACGATTGCAATTGTGTCGATCGACACCAACTGCAATTGTCAAGTCTTTTTCGATACAATTTAATTAATTTTTTGCCAGAACGGGAAAGAAAATAAATAGCTGTTGTCAAGATAGTAAATCTGTACTAAAGTATATTTATTAGCCTTGCCAAGCTTATTTGTTACTAACCCTTCCCACAAGTAAAACAGCCAAAGCCGATAGTGACGATTGCCGCTAATTGTCACTAGCCAAAATTTAGACCTTAAAAAACCGTGGCGGTTCCGTCACTGCATCAGTGAATTAACTGAATTAAACAGTTCGTTCGACAAGTTATGCAATAGAAAAGAATTAATCGAAAGACAAAATTAAATTAAGTCTTCCGATTAAGACTAAAAAAGAAAACACCCCTATTATCCCACGAGCGTCAGTGCTATGAAAACATCAACCAAAGCCAAACCCCGCTGCTTCAAATTTCTGTCTGAGGCGGCAATCAGAGAAGAGCGTTTCGATATCTCTACTTGGCAATCAGCTCAATTAAGAGCCAAGTTACCCAAGGGGATCTACTGGATTCAGCCAGTAGAAAGGGGGAAGATCCTCTGGAACCTAATCTTGTTAATTGATTACTTAACGTCTGGCGATCGACCAGAACATCAAATTTTAGTTGAAGAGTATATAGCGACATTGCCATCAGTGGGCTAAGACAATACCCCATTAGTAGTTCTTAGATCTACTAATGGGGCGATTGTATTGCTCTGATAAATTCGCATCTACAAATCCGAAATTAGTGTTTTTAAGCTTATGAAACCCTAATCGGATTTGTGTAATTTTGCGCCGCAAACTAATACTTTAGGAGATAACCGGATAGTTATTTGACTGTGGAAAATTAATAAATATTAGATACGTGCCAACTATTCGCATGTTGCTTTGAGAATTCAACAAGTATAAACCTTGACATTATCAAAGAGAATATCTCATGAATTACGATTACTCGATTCTGTCAGAATACTTTCCTGAAAGTGTCATTGAAGAATTCTACGCTAGTGCGATCGCTCCTCGACTGTGTTTGCTCAATGCTGAGTTTCTGAATGGTGATAAGGCAATTAGCGAACTATTGGGAGAAGTGAAGATCCACAATAACAATGGAACGTTAAAGAAGGGATATCAAGATACATACGCCTCGATTATCGATCGTGGCGGTACATCCTACACAGGCATCGATATCGAACATAGTTGTATTGCTAGTTGTACTAGTTTCAAGCCGTTCCAGCCGCGACTAGATAAAGAAGGTAAGCCAATTAAGTACGAGCATCCAGTTAAAAAGCCTTGTAAGGCATTCCTACCCATAATCGATCTGGAAACATGGCAAGCGATATCAGTGCGTGTAAGAGTAAATTTACCCAGCGATCTAGTTATTAAACAATGGCAATTAGCAGATATCGGCTCGGATGAATGGCGAGCTGAATGCCAACGACTCAGCCTAGCATTTTTACAGTGGATTCTGGACGATTCAAGAATCCCAGTTACCTTCACTGAAGGGGCAAAGAAAGCATTAAGTGGGATTAGTACTGGTGAGATTTGTATCTCGTTAACTGGGGTTTGGAATGGCTGTCCCGAACTAAATAAAGGCGAAAAGGATTACACATTAATTAACGATTTGAAGTTAATTTCTACTCCTAGCAGAAGGATAACTATTGCATTTGACAAGGACAGCAAACCGAAGACGATAAATATGGTTCGAGCAGCAATTAAAAGATTTGCTGGGTTATTAATAGCAGCAGATTGTCAAGTTTATTTAGCTGATTGGAGTAGCGATCGAGGTAAGGGCATTGATGATTTAATCTTTAACTGTGGAGTTAAGGCATTCCATGATGTTATCGATGGTGCAAAACCGTTTGGAACAGAGGAAACAGAAGATGAAGCCGACGGCGGAAAAAAGCCACCTAAGTCAGTTTCAGAGCGGTTGCTAGAGATCGGTAGAACGGCTACTTACTTCCAAACTGCCGATCGCATTGCTTATGCCGATATCACCATCTCTGGCAACCGTCACACTTATGCCGTTCGCTCTAGAGCTTTTAAAATGTGGCTGGCTGGTGAGTATTTCAAGAGCGAGGGGAAAGGAATTGGCTCGATGGCGATGCAAGATACGCTCTCAAACTTAGAAGCGATCTCCTTGTACGGGCAGGATTCAATAACTCGTGAAGTCCATCTTCGCATCTCCCAACATGAGGATAAAATTTATCTCGACCTGGGTACTCCAGACTGGAAAGCGATCGAGATCGATCCTACAGGCTGGCGGACGATCGACGATCCACCCGTGCGATTTTGGCGACCGGATTCACTTCGTTCGCTCCCTTATCCCGTCATAGGCGGAAATCTGACAGAATTACATGAATTGCTCAATGTAGATGAATCTGGATGGGTTCTCATTAGCACCTTCCTACTATTCTGTTTTTGTCCCAATAAAACCTATCCAGTATTAGTGCTATCGGCACACAGAGGGAGCGGCAAAACCGTTGCCGCAGAGATGCTCAAAGGTTTAATCGATCCTGGCAAAGCTCCACTCATCAAGCTCCAAGGAGATACCCACAAACTTGCTGTCTCGGCTTCCCGTCGGCTACTGATGGTCTATGATAACGTGGGACATATCAGTCCAGACCAATCGGACGATCTGTGTCGAATTGCGACGGGATTCGGGTATAGTACCCGCACTCTATTTAGCACCGACGAAGAGACTACCTTTGAGTTTGCGCGTCCTCAGATTATCACGGCGATCGATTCGTTAGTGACGCGCGATGACTTAGCCGATCGAGTCCTGATGGTACAACTGGGAGAAATTACCGAGCAGCAGCGACTACCCCAAGCCGAACTAGCTGCCAAGATCGAAGCGGCGCGTCCGCGTATTCTGGGGGCACTGTTGACGGCATTGAGTCAAACGCTGGCAGCGTTACCATCCATCAAGCCAGCTAAACTGCCTCGGATGGCTGACTATGCGCTCTTTGCGATCGCTAGCGAACAGGCTCTAGGATTGAAAGCTGGCAAGTTTTTAGAAGTATTCGACACCAGCCGTGAAACCGCACGAGCGGTCGTCATTGAAGCATCGCCGCTGGCTGAGGCGATCGTCAAACTGGTAGAGGCTACGCCGATCGTGTGGAAAGGTACGGCAAGTCAACTACTTCAAGACCTAGAATCACACACTGATGATGCCACCTATCGATCGCGCTTCTTCCCCAAATCCTCTAACTCTCTGAGCCGTCAACTCAATCGACTAGCCCCCGATCTCAAAGCAGTTGGCATCCAGATCGCCTTCACCAAAGAGGGAGATAAATGGACGCGATTCATCTGCCTAGAGAAAGAGCTGAAAATATCGTCGGTATCGTCGGTATCGTCGGGAGACAAACCAAAAGGTAGTCAGAGCAAGGATTTGAATACCGACGATCTTACCGACGATACCGACGATACATCATCCGCTTTACACTCTAATACCGTCGGTGAGCGAAGTACCGCGCCGCAAGGGTTTCAACCGAAAACCGACGATACCGACGATACCGACGATAAAAAACTCAACTCTTCTACAAGACTAGAAATTGGCAATCGCGTCAAGGCTGCCGATCCATATCATCGGCGCGGTGACGATCTGGGAGTAGTTAAGAAGATCGAGGGGGATTTTTATTCAGTCGAATGGGAGAGCGATCGTAAGTGTTATCGCTACACCGCTGATGAGTTGGCGGGAATCGAATGATTAATCTCCACCAGTACGATCGATGTCAATCGATCGATCCGAACGGATCGACCCTCAGCCTGACGATTTGGTGTTTCCCAGTTCCAAAGGAAGGCGATCGAGTCTATCGCTGTCGATTCGAGCCGTGCGGGTAATGCCGGAACTCGAACGATCGTCCTAGAAAAACTTGCTAAGAAAATGTCAGAAACGTCAGCCATGTCAGAAGGCTTATCCAGCAACGGTTCTGTGGCTGACATTAAGGCTGACATGAAAAGTGAAAATAATATGAAATGTCAGCCAAAACGTCAGCCGCGAAACCTTTACACAGCAAGAGATCCAGCTATCGGCTGACATGACTGACATGGCTGACATTAAAAAAGCAATAAATTCTAGACATGCCAGCAAAGAAGCGGATGAAATCGTGCGGGGGTTTAATGCCACTGACAATTGCCGTCGGTGCGGGAGTTGAGTTCGACTGCCTGTGGTCGCCAGATCTGGGCTGGTATTCTCAATGAAATGGCAAATTGTCTTTGTCGGCTGCTATCGAACGGGAGTGGTGTCAAGCTCATCTTCCCTAAATATCGGAACCCTCACCCCTCCACCATGAGTAGGAACCTTGACACTCTTTTGCTTATCCAATTCAGCTTCGCTTTCGTCTAGACTATCGATCGACGACTCACCCTGTATCCAATCGCTAACTTCAGCTTGTATTTGTGCCTTAAAAGTGGTGTAATACCGATTCTCTTTCAGAGAGGCTACGCCAACGCGTTTAATTAAATCCGGTCGATTGTCGCATAGAGATTTAATTTCGGCAAGATCGAGCGGCAATCGTTGGGCAATTATGAATTTCTCGATATCTTCGACTCTAAAGTCAACACTGCGCTCCGAACAGTGAGCGATCGCGTCGTCGAGCGACCGATGTTTGACTGTTGTAGAGATCGGGGGTGCAAC
This sequence comes from Chamaesiphon sp., assembly GCF_041738855.1. Classification (GTDB taxonomy): domain Bacteria; phylum Cyanobacteriota; class Cyanobacteriia; order Cyanobacteriales; family Chamaesiphonaceae; genus Chamaesiphon. The sequence continues at coordinate 27,462 of NZ_JBGSPA010000170.1, forward strand.
GATTGGCAATCCCGATCGCACGATTTCAATGCCTAAATCGCTGGCTTCTTGCTGCCATCTTGCCTTTAGCTCGATTGAGGGGACACGTTCTTTATTTTTACGGGTACGATGCCAACTATCCTCCCGCGTCTGCCAAGTACTATCGGCTGGACACTGAGCGAGGATCTGCATCCGACGTTTGCTAAATTCGACTAAATTCTCCCGCTTGTAACCCTTAATCTCAAACATCCCGTGAGGACGAGGCTCGATCTCATAACCCTGTCGTTCGACTTCGGCTGCTAGGTATGCCTGATAGATCGTCCCTAAGTGTTTTTTATTCTGAAAGATCCGATCGTTGTCGTTGGCATACCATTTACCGCTCTCTGCCTGGGTTAGATTCATCACCAGGGCGTGGGTATGCAGGTGTGGGTCGAGTTCGCGGCTCTCGATATGGTCGAACTGGGCAACTACCAGGTTTCCTGTCTGAATTTCAGATACTATCCCATTCTTGGTAATCCGAGTTTGGGCGTAACGCGCCTCAATGAGTTTGAGGGTCATCTCAACGGCATTACGATGAGCGACTTCCAACCGAGTATCGCCGCTGACTAACGCAGTCAAACTCACAGATTTCGGTGCAGAAAAAGTAAAATCCGTTCCCGCACGGCGTTTGTCAGGGTTGCCTTTAGTGCCCAGATATTTACTACCATCTGGCGATCGACCGTAGCAAATATGCTCGAAAGATTCGCGCTCGATTTCACCAACTAATCCCAGTTTGGCAGCACCTTTACCAAACCACCGAGTTTCCCCCCGCTCGTAATCGTCAGTGAAATACTTCACTGCTGCACTCGCTTGACAATTTTTCGCGGTTAGCATCTGTCCTGCTGTAATATTATTAATTTTATTTTCACTACTCTTAACTTCGTCTTGAAACTATTTCGAGCATTACTTGAAACTATTTTTGGCATTAATTTCCCTCACTTCTGTTATTATTACTCAATTTTCAGTTATTATAGTAAATGCGTACTGTGCGCTTCCAGGGATTCATTAAGCCGATCTTAGGGCTGACAAAGTATGTACATAAACATGACAAAGATGTCTTAAATATGGCTGTTACTCGAAATTATCGATCGCCAAATCTTGAGTAAATTTGGCTAATTTATGTACGATAAATGTCCATAAGCATGACAGAAATGTCGCGATTGCGTACAAAAATTTGACATAAAAATGTCTACCATTTCTCTATACGAAATACTTCCATCGCAAATATTCAAGTAGTATCTCGAATCGAAAGCAATCTTTATGAGTAAAAATTTTGGCATCAGATTCGTCCCAGATCCTAATCGCTCCGAAGAGGTATTGCTGCATCATTACTACAGCAATACCAGAGAGGGGATCTATGCTAAGTTGCTCGCCAATGCAATGGCGATCGATCTGCCGTTAGCAATGGACGAATCGGGCGAGTGCGATCGCGGTGAGATGGAAGCAGCAATCGATGACTCGCTAGCAACTTTACAATCGAAGATCGATCGACTCAATCGTTTATCGCGGCGGCATGGATTAGATTGTCACCTCACAGCTCGCTCGTTAAGTACATCAGTAGCGTCAATCTTGCCCTTACCATCAGTTTCAGCAGATTCGTTGCTCGCTGACGATCTGCAACACACAACCACCGAACGATCTAAACCCCACTCTCAACTACCTCAGATTGCGAATATCG
>NZ_JBGSPA010000188.1:0-18768 GCF_041738855.1 Chamaesiphon sp.
ACCGCTAATTATCAACAAGCAGAGCTTATTGATAATAATTTATGAAACACTTAGTTTTTGAGGATTGGTAGTGATTGGCTCAAACACAGTCAGGTAATTGATTTGATGATGAGGCTAGCCTCATCGAACTCAGGTTATTAGGGCTAGAACGATTGATTTAATCATGATCGGCACTAATTCTGGGACACTAGGTTCTCATCTCACCAACTTAAAACAACCGTCAATTAATACATTGACAAAGGTTCAATCTCACGGTGTGTTGCTAGTCTTGCAAGAGCCGGATTTAACTGTTTTGCAAGTGAGCGATAATACGGTGGCAATATTTGGGATCGCCCCAAATCGGATGCTCGGACAGCCACTGGAGCAGATCTTAGATGCTTTTCAGGTCGAGAAATTTCGAGTGGATTTACAAGACAAAAACTTCGATCGCAGCAATTACAGTAAGGTATGGGTACTGAAGTCTACAGATAATTACAGTATATTTGATGCTGTGTTCCATCGCAGTCCCGACGGCGCGCTCATTCTAGAATTGGAACCAACCCAGAAAGACGAGCATATTCCCTTTCTGAGTTTTTATCATTTAGCAAAAACATCGATTCTTCAGGGGCGAGACTATACCAACGATCGATTGACTGCCAATTTAACCGCCTTTGGGCGAAGTGTGGTGGCACAAGTGCGGGAGATGACGGGATTCGATCGCGTGCTGCTCTACAAGTTCGATGATGATGGACATGGCGAAGTCCTCGCAGAGGCGAAAGTTGACCAGATGGAATCTTACTTGGGCTTACATTTCCCCGAGTCAGATATTCCCCTCCCAGCGCGGCAGATGTTTCTCGCCAACCAGATCAGGGTGATTCCCGATACTCGCGAACAGTCGGTGGAAATGCTGCCAGCTAAACATCCGCTGACGGGTGTACCGACAGATCTGACGCTGGCAAATCTCCGCAGTGCGGTACCCTGTCATACCGAGTACCTGCACAATATGGGTGTGAAAGCATCTTTGACGATTTCGCTCATCAAAGATGGCTACCTGTGGGGGATTATTGCTTGTCATCATCAGACACCCAAGCCAGTATCTTATGAATTGCGGAAAGCTTGCGAATTGCTGGGACAGGTGATTTTTGCCGAGATTTCGACGATCGAAAATATCGTAGACTCCAGCTATCGATCGAAATTAGCACACGATCGCTCGGTCGCAGTCGATCGCATGTCCCAAGCTGCTAGTTTTATTGATGGTTTAATGGGCTACGAGCCAAATTTATTAGATCTATTTAATGCTGAGGGCGCAGCCGTCTATTTTGGCGGCGAATGGACGACAATCGGACAAACTCCTTCCTCCACGCAACTCGATTATTTGGTGAAATGGTTGAGTACCAATGTCCAAGATGAAGTATTCTCGACTGACTCGCTCTCCTCACTCGATCCTGACGCCGAGCGGTGCAAAGATGTTGCCAGTGGATTGCTGGCGATTTCCCTATCGCCGCAGAGTTATATCTTGTGCTTCCGTCCTGAAGTCCTGCGCGCGGTGAATTGGGGCGGCGATCCGCATCATCCATTCCAAGTAGTCGAAACTGCTGGCGATCTGTCTTTGTATCCCCGCAAATCTTTCCAATTGTGGAAAGAAACAGTCCGGCTGCATTCTCTGCTCTGGAAAACTGTCGAAATTGAATCAGCGGTAGAACTGCGTAGCGCAATTGTCAAGATCGTCCTGCGTAAAGCTGAAGAATTGGCTCTCCTCGCCACCGATTTAGTCCGCTCGAACGACGAACTCAAAAAGTTTGCCTATGTCGCCTCTCACGATCTCCAAGAACCCCTGCATCAGGTAGCTAGTTATGTCCAACTCCTAGAAACTCGCTACAGCAAGGAACTCGATCGAGATGCCAAAGAGTTCATCGGCTTGGCAGTCGAGGGCGTCAACTTGATGCAGACCCTCATTGATGATGTACTCGTTTATTCCAAATTAGATCGACAGGGGATTAAATGGGAACCAACCGATGTCGGTATCGCCTTAAATCGCGGTCTGAGCCACTTACGCGGACAAATCAACCAAATGGGGGCGATCGTCACATCCGACCCGATGCCGACGATTGTAGCTGACAGTACGCAGTTGAGCCAGCTCTTCCAAAACCTGATTGGAAATGCAATTAAATTTAGCCAACCGGATACAGTCCCCCAAGTGCATGTTTCCGCTCTCCAACGGGAAAACGATTGGTTATTTGCCGTTCGCGCTGATGGGATTGGCATCGATCCCAAGTTCTTCGATCGGATCTTTGTGATTTTCCAACGTTTACATACCCGCGATGAATACCCAGGCACAGGCATCGGGTTGACCCTGTGCAAAAAAATTGTCGAGTGCCATCATGGTAAAATTTGGGTAGATTCAGCACTCGGACAAGGAGCTACTTTTTCATTTACAATCCCGTTTAAGAATGCGCTCTAATTAGTCGTTGTTGCCGCCAAGTCGGACGCTACGATCCACAAAGCTGCATAGTCGCGATCGAAATATACAAGTCTACTGGAATCGCGGCGGAGATCGACCCACCCCACCCTACGGGTAGATCTCCGCATCGACTAAATAAACAGACTTACAGATCGCACATAAAGGGGAGGGAAGCTCGATCCTTCACCTGGATAAGGGGAAATAAATCGACCCAAACCATACATAAAGGATAAATAAATGCCTGGTAATTCACCAAGAATTTCTGCGGAAAAAGCTACGCCAACAACATTTGTGCCTAAAGGTGCAACACTTGAATACCCGAATATTCAAGTGTTGCTAATTGAGGATAATTTAGCTGAAGCGCGATTATTTAAAGAAATTCTTCGAGATGCTTGGGCGACTGAGTTCGGTTTAGTTCATTTCCAGCGGTTGGGGGAAGCAATTATCGGGCTTAATTACACTCGATTTGATATCGCGCTCCTCGATTTGACACTGCCGGATAGTGATGGGTTGGAATCTCTAGACGCACTGATCCACCATGCTCCTAGTTTACCGATCGTGGTGTTAACCAATACCAATGATGATGAATTAGCCCTAGAAGCAGTGCGACATGGTGCTCAGGATTATTTAGTCAAACGGCAAGTGACGATCGATGTATTGGTACGCTCGATCCGCTATGCGATCGAGCGCAAAGCCTCAGCCGAAGCCCTCCGCGACATCAATGAAACCCTCGAATTGCGGGTAGAAGAACGCACCGCCGCCGTCGAAGCGATTAATGAATCACTCAGTCAGGAAATCGAGGCGCGCGAAAATATCCAAAACCGCTTGGAACTAGCCCAACAGGCGGGTAAACTCGGTACATTTGAATGGGATGTTCAAACAGATAGCGTCACTTGGTCGATCGAATTGGAAACCCTCTATGGGGTAGCACCAGGGAGTTTTGGCAACACCAATGCCAACTGGCTAGCAACTATTCATCCTGAAGATCGCCTGAAGATCCGCGCAGAATTAAATCGATGGCGAACCATCGCCTTTGGCGATGGTTCGCCAAATAATTCCCTCGATGCTAGTAACATACCGGATCGAGAACCACTACAACTCCAACAGGGATTAGATTTAGAATTTAGAATCGCCGATCTGGATCGAAATATTCACTGGATCGCTGTCAAAAGTAGTATCTTTCTCGATCGAGATGGTCATCCGACGCGCACCATCGGCATCCACATGGATATTACCGAAAAAAAACAACTCGAAGCGCAGTTCTTTAGAGCGCAACGCCTAGAAAGTCTCGGCACCCTAGCAAGTGGGATCGCCCATGACTTAAATAACGTCCTCACACCGATTTTATCAGTCGCGCAACTATTGCCACTGCGATTGACAGATCTCGACGATCGCACCCAAAATCTGCTGACAATCCTCGAATCTAGTGCCCGCAGAGGTGCGGATCTCATCAAACAAATTCTCTCCTTTGCCCAAGGCATCGAAGGCAAACACGTCTCCATCCAACCCGCTCATCTCCTCCTCGATATTCAAAAAATCGTCGAGCAAACCCTACCCAAATCGATCGAGATCGAGCGAGATATTGCTGCCGATCTAGCGACAGTATCGGGCGATATGACTCAACTCCATCAGGTACTGATGAATCTGTGTATCAATGCCCGCGACGCCATGCCCCAAGGTGGTACTCTCAAGATCCAAGCGACAAATCGCTCGATCGACGACACCTTTGTCCGCACTCATCTCACTGCTAAAGTGGGAAATTACGTCGAGATTACTGTTACCGATACCGGAACGGGAATTGCGCCCCAACTGCTCGATCGGATTTTCGATCCATTCTTTACTACCAAAGAGGTTGGCGCAGGAACGGGATTAGGTTTATCAGCCGTAATCGGCATTATCAAGAGTCATGGTGGCTTTTTGGATGTCCAAAGTCAAGTAGGCGAGGGTACCCAATTTCAGATTTATTTACCCGCCAGCGATGCTCCAGATCGGCCCCATCAGCACGAGCCAGAACTACCTTCCGGTCAGCAACAGCTCATTTTGGTGGTAGATGATGAACTCGCCATTTCCGAGTTAATTAAAACCACTCTAGAGACATACAATTATCGAGTCCTAACTGCCAATAATGGTGCCGAAGCGATCGCGACCTACAACCAGCATCGTGAGATCGCTAGTGTCCTGATCGATATGATGATGCCAGTCATGGACGGACTCACCACCGTCACCGCCCTCCACCAGCTCAACCCCAATTTACCTGTAGTAGCCATGAGTGGACTCAGTTCGGCAGAATCTGTCGCTCGGGCAAAACGCCTTGGGTGCCAATACTTCCTCGCCAAACCTTATACTAATGTGGATTTATTGCAAATCATCTCTGACTCCACGCGATCGATCGTTGATTAAATACTTGGGTACCTGTGTCGAAGTAGATATCTAGGGTAGTGAGTGAATGGCGATTCGCGATACGTAGGGTTCCCCGAGGGTTTAGCGACCCAAATCACGCGGAGCTTCCCTCCGCATGTGTTTGGGTCAAGACAGCGAATCAAGACAGTGAATGGTGGATCGCGGGTTGTCTATTTCTCCCGCACCAAAATCAGCGGCAACAACGCCACCAACCGCAACACCCCAGACAAAGCAAATAACCCCAGCAAACCACCAGATCCGAACTCAATCCAAAAACCCCCCATCACAGTACCCACCGCCCCACTGACCCCAGCGCACGCCGCAGCCATCCCAAAATAAGTAGACTGATGCTGACTGGGTGCCAGCTCCAATTGGAGATTGTTGGAACATAGATCGATCGCCGCAGATGTGCCCCCCGCAATGACATGGAGCAATGGTAGCCAGATCCAGATCGATCCTGAATTATTGCCAGTTACCAGCCACAAGATCGGGAACACTGCAAAAATGATGCCTACGCCCAGCAGGATCGCCCGATTGCCAATCCGATCGGCCAACCGACCCCAATACAGCAACAGCAACAGATTTGCACCAGCAGATAAGCTATTGTAGATACTCACCTGACTGATATTGAGATTTAATTCATCGAGCAGATAGACATTGAAAAATGGCGCACTGAGATTGACTGAAAATGTCCATAGTGTGAAGTAAAGTAGGAATTTGAGAAAGTTGGGATCTTGCCAAAAATCGATCGACTGGGCAGTCTGAGGAAGAGACTTTGACATCGTTGGTGGACTCTCACAGCGTTGTCCCGTCTGGGGATTGATATCCACCATGAAATTCTGAAACCACAAGCTGACTATGCCCGCACCAATCCCCAGCATCAGTACCACACCATAACCCTCGATCTCACCACCCCGCCATTGCGAGATCGCCAATCCCATCAGGGGTACCGAAATCAGATTAGTCAGATTTGCCGCACTATTGCGCTGCCCAAAGTACCGTCCTCGGAGCGGACGGGGTACCAATACCGCCAGCCAGCTCAACCACGGCGCACTACCCAACGCACCCAGAAAGTAGCTACCTGTTGTCACTCCTAAAGCACAGACAATCAAGAACTCTGGCGCATCATGGCTCCTCCCCACCTGAAAAATCGCGATCGCCAAAACTACCCATAGCGATCGCGAGATCCCATACACCCACAGACAATAATTGTGTCGGCTCGTCGTCTGCTCAGAAAAATAAGCCCCCATCGGTTGCATCAGATTTGCCAGCATGGGAATGGATGCTAATAAACCAATTTCGGTGGAACTAGCACCGAGTTCTAGCAAAAAATTTGTCAGCAGGACGCCACCTGTGATGTTTGAGAAGACAGCCGCAAATACGCCATCGATGGTTGAAGCTTGCAGACTAGTCCGCACTTCGTCTTTAGTCCCCACCAACTGGCGAGATTGTGGTTTGACTGATGCCAGATTGGGCGCGATCTCGGTTACCGCTAGTTCTGATAAATCGGCGGTGGCGATCGCGTCTACAGATTCAAAGTTCACAGGCAAGTACCTCGTGGAGAGCGGGAGCTACCCACAGCTTGGCATAATTTCGCTGCTAATTGTGACTACCATCTGGGGGTACCCAAACAGCTCCAATCTGACTAATATTTAGTCCAAGTTGCTACTCGATCGAATACCGATGATTGAAACCACCCTGCGGAGGTTTCCGCCGCTGAGAAGTGCGACAAGACAACCACTTTGAGTATCTGTAGCAACTGAGGTCAATATTGAGTAACCGAGCTGGGCTTAACCATAGCGTAAATGCGTTTAGTTATTTGTGCCCAAAAACTCGACCAATGCTCGTAACTTATCCCAAGCCACACCACTGCGTAATACTGTTTGGGCGATCGCGATCGCCCGCTGATGTTCGCCCAGCGGTACTACACCACCTACTTGCAGAGCCAGTGCGGTATTGAGTGCCACCACATCTTGCTGTGCCTCAGTTCCCTTTCCCTGCAAAATCGCGGTCAGAATCGCGGCGTTTTCAGTGACATCACCACCTTTGAGAGCACCAATCGGTGCAGGTTTGAGTCCCAGGGCGATCGGATCGATACTCGTGAGTTTTACCTGCCCATTGGTGAGAATTGCCAAATCGGTCAGATCGCCCAAGCCTGCCTCATCAAGACGTTCGCGCCCATGTAAAACGATCGCTTGCCCAGTACCCAAGATCCCAGCGGCGGCGGCGATCGTTTCGAGTAAATGGGATGAAAATACACCAATAATTTGTCCCGTCGGACGCAGGGGATTGACAAGGGGGCCGATCAGATTGAATACTGTCCGAATCTTCAATTCTTGCCGCAAGGGTACCACCGCCTTCATCGCCGGATGCCAACCAGCGGCAAACAGAAAAGTAATCCCCACCGTATCTAAAGCCGCCGTCACCCGATCGGCTGGAGCCGTCAAATGTACGCCCAGAGCCTCCAATACGTCCGCAGAACCGACGCGACTCGATGCCGATCTACTCCCGTGTTTGGCTACTTTTAGCCCTGCTGCTGCGGCAACAAACGCCACTGCGGTGGAAATATTGAAAGTCGCTGCCCCATCACCCCCAGTGCCACAAGTATCGATGACTGGAGCGGAATACGCGATCGCGGGAGATTGCAATACTTGCGCCATCCCAGCTAGTTCGGGAGCAGTAATCTGCTTGGCTTCGATCGCGGCTAAAATCGCCCCAGACAGGACAGGGGGAATCTCACCGCGCAACCAGCCCTGCATCAACATCGTGGCTTGTTGTTGACTCAGAGATTGGCGATCGAGTAGTTGTTGGAGTAGCAGCGACCAAGTTGCGGGTTCGACGGGGATGCTCATGGGAAGTGTAGGATCTATTCAGTCTTGAATCTTATCATCTCGATCGGATGGATTATCATAGAACTTGTAGATCGAGCAACAGCCTGACATGGTACAAACTCCTTCAAAACTGTTAACGTTGGGCGAGTTTCTGAAGTTGCCAGCAACGGAACCTGCTAGTGAGTATATCGATGGGCGGATCGTTCAAAAACCCATGCCACAAGGAAAGCACAGCTGTATTCAGACAGAGATGTCTACAATTATCAATGCCAACTTGAGAGCGAAGCAAATCGCCAGAGCATTTTCAGAATTGCGCTGTAGCTTTGGTGACAGATCGACAATCCCAGATATTGCTGTCTTCACTTGGGCGAGAATTGCCCGCGATGAAAATGGGGAAATTGCCAATATATTTCAATCTGCACCTGATTGGACGATCGAAATCTTATCACCGGAACAGAGTCAAACTAAAGTCACCAAGAATATTCTACATTGCCTAAATAACGGTACGGAGATGGGTTGGTTAATCGATCCTGATGAGAAAACTATCTTTGTTTCTCAGCCCCAGCAGCAGACATTAGTTTTTGACTTACCACAGCAGCAAGTCTCAGTTCCAGCATTTGCCAATGAGTTGCAGCTAACAGTGGCAGAAATTTTCAATTGGTTATTGGACTAGTTTTTCGATTGTACTCCCTTCTCAAGGTTCAATTAAATATCTGGTGAATAGTGGATCGTCTATTCTTGGGTGTGAAGATAACAAGTAAGGTCGATCGCTCTCTCGCACACGGTTTAAGCTGTAATATCGGTCAATTCGATCGCGCTAGATGGTATAGCAATATACAGTTATTCGGCTCGAAAAAGTTCATCGTATAAAAAATAGCAGTAGAATTTGCTCATCTGATGATATGGAACTAGACAGTTATCAACCTGGTGAATTCTACGATGAATTGTTTTTGCCTGATGGTAAGCCGCGAGCGATCGCCGCTACCCTAATTGAGAAAATTAGCAGCCTCTCTTTGGCAGAGTTACAGCAGCACCAACAGTTGGCCCAAAGTACTTTGTTGAGAATGGGCGTGACTTTCAACGTCTATAGTGACGATCGCGGTACTGAAAAAATTCTCCCATTTGATATCATTCCCCGCACGATTGGCGAACGCGAATGGACGCAGTTGGAACAGGGTTTAAAGCAGCGTACCCATGCCCTCAATCTATTTTTGAGCGATATTTATGGCGCGCAAAAGATCGTCGCTGATGGCATTATTCCACAGCAACTGATTGAGTCGGCGAGTGGATTTCTCAAGCCATGTATGGGACTAACACCACCACAGGGGATCTGGTGTCATATCACTGGTACCGATCTGATCCGCGATCGCGATGGGAGCTGGTATGTACTCGAAGACAATCTCCGCTGTCCGTCTGGCGTTTCCTATGTCCTCGAAAATCGGCGAGTGATGAAGTCTACATTTCCGCGACTCTTTGAGAAGATGCAGATCCTCCCAGTCGAAGACTACGCGAGTCGATTGCTGGAAACATTGATGTATCTGGCTCCAGCAGCGATCCTCGACCCGACGGTAGTGGTACTGACTCCAGGGATCTATAATTCAGCCTACTTCGAGCACTCCTTTTTGGCACAGCAAATGGGCGTGCAATTGGTGGAGGCGCGGGATCTGACGATCGAGAATGGTTTCCTCCAAATGCGGACTACCAAAGGATTGCAGCAAGTCGATGTCGTCTATCGCCGGATCGATGATGACTTTATCGATCCGCTGACATTTCGGGCTGATTCTACCCTGGGAGTGCCAGGATTGATGGATGTGTATCGCGCTGGGCGCGTCGCGATCGCCAATGCTCCAGGTACAGGTGTCGCCGATGATAAAGTAGTCTATGCTTATCTACCCGCGATCGTCAAATACTATCTCGGCGAAGAGCAACTCATCCCCAATGTGCCTACCTATGAATGTTGGGACGATACCCAGCGTCAATATGTCCTCGAAAATCTCGATAAACTAGTCGTCAAAGCCGCAGGCGAATCCGGCGGCTACGGGATGCTAATCGGTACCCGCTCCACCCCTGAAGAACGCAGCGAATTTGCCACCAAAATCATCGCCAATCCCCGCAACTATATCGCTCAACCAACTCTAAATCTATCGCGAGTACCGACGTTACTTCCAGATGGAATTGATGGGAGACATGTCGATTTACGTCCCTATATTCTCAATGGTAAGGATATCTATATCAATCCTGGTGGCTTGACACGAGTTGCTTTAAAGAAAGATTCATTAGTTGTCAACTCTTCCCAAGGCGGTGGTACCAAAGATACCTGGGTAGTAAAATAGAGTCAGAAAGTGAGAGGCGACGCATACCGATAAGCTCGTCATCAGCAGATTAGCAAACAAGAAGATAAAAATGCTATTAACAGAGTCTAAAACAATTAGCTTTGATGATTTTATTATCTGGTTACCGGAGCGATCTGCATTCCGCTATGAACTCAGAGATGGAGAAATTCTGGAGATGCCCAAGCCGCGCGGCAAACATTCAGAAATAGCTGGATTGATTTCTGGTAAATTATATTTAGAAACTACCAGACTGGATTTACCATATCTGATTCCGCGAGAATCGATCGTCAAATCGATCGATGGTAAATCTGGATATAAACCAGATGTCATCGTCTTGGATCGAGATTTACTCGCTCAAGAATCCCGGTGGGAAACTGAATCAATTATCATGCAAGGTAGTTCGGTAAAACTGGCAATTGAAGTAGTGTCAACTAATTGGCAGGATGATTATGCAGTCAAACAAATCGCTTATCAAGCACTGGGTATTCAGGAATATTGGATTGTTGATTATTTAGGATTGGGTGGACGAAACTTTATCGGTTATCCAAAGCAGCCGACTATTTCGATTTATTACTTAGTTGATGGTGAATACGATCTCCATCAATTTAGAAAGAGTGAACTAATTCGATCGCCAACATTCCCCGATCTCGAACTATCGATCGACTCATTTGGATAAAAAAGTCGAGTGATATCTAGATTTTAGTTGTGAGCGATACAATGTGTAGATCGAGTATCTGTAATTTGGGCTTAATTCTTCAATCCAACGATCTTAACTAGCTACGGTATCCACTTCCAAAAACATCGATCGCCATGTCGCTCGGTAATCTCTGCCCCTAAACGATGATAAAAACTGATTCCACGTATATTTCGAGCATCAGCATTCCACGCCAGATGGCTACAGTCATTTTACTTGGCGATTGTGGCTAGGCGATCCATTAACATAGCACCAGCTCCGTTACTTCTCATTTCTACATCTACATATAAATCATCAAGCCAGATACTTGGCTGACAGACAAATGACGAATATCTGAATTCATAGAGTGCAAAGCCAACTTCGATATCGACTGCTTCTGCAAACAAAACATACGCAAACGGAATTGTTCCAAACAGTGTTTTACTTAATTTTTCTTCAGACACACACAATACACCAGAGAAGGCACCAATGTCTCGATCGAATTCAGATTTCTTGTGAATGAAGGAGGCAATTAAAGATACATCGTTAGGAGTAGCAACTCTGACTTTCATAGAGCGATAAAAAATTAATTTAAATATTATACATTCAAGTATTGCGAGTGAATCTGTAGGTTGGGTTGAAGAATGAAACCCAACGATCCTAACCAAATATCTGTGAGTGTTGGGTTTCGCTATCGCTCTACCCAACCTACATCTACTCTCTACCCTCTCCCTCTACCCTCTACCCCATGCTAAGTCGCGTTGCTAACTCTATTTACTGGCTCAATCGCTATATCGAACGCGCCGAAAATATCGCTCGATTTGTCGATGTCAACCTCAACTTATTGCTCGATAGTGTAGTGGTAGACGATCGCCAGTGGGAACCGATCGTGATTACCACTGGCGATTTAGACATTTTTCGCAGTCGTTATGGAGCGGCTACGGCACAGAATGTCATCCAGTTTCTGACTTTTGATGAGAAGTATCCCAATTCGATTTTGTCTTGTCTTCAGTCTGCACGCAACAATGCGCGATCGGTGCGGGAGATTATTTCATCAGAGACATGGGAACAGGTAAATAGCTTTTACTTTATGGTAAAAGAGGCCGCCGAAGCCGAGATTCAACCAGATTTACCAGCGTTTTTTGCAGATGTAAAGATGGCGAGTCACCAATTTGCCGGAGTCATGGACGCCACGATGTCTCACAATGAAGCGTGGCATTTTGGACAGATTGGGCGATCGCTCGAACGGGCAGATAAAACCGCGCGAATTTTGGATGTCAAATATTTTATCATCCTTCCCAATGGTGTCGGCTCGGCATTGGATGAATTGCAATGGATCGCCCTTTTGAAATCTACCAGTGCCTATGAAATGTATCGCAAAACTTACCGTCGGATTAGTCCTTCAGATATCGCCCGTTTTTTGATCTTCGATCGCCAGTTTCCCAGATCGATCCAGTACTGTTTGTACTCTGCGGAAAAATGCTTACGGTTGATTAGTGGCAATCAGATGGAGGTGTGGTGCAATCCAGCAGAACACCAACTTGGTAAATTGCGATCTGAATTAGATTTCCTCTCAATCGAAGAAGTGATCCAATCGGGATTGCATCAGTTTCTCGATGAAACCCAAAGTCGGCTCAATAGCGTTTCCCAGGAGATTAATGATACTTTTCTGACGACTGTTGTTCGTAGTGGCGGTGGGCGATGAGTGTCTACCAAATCGAACATGCGATCGATTACACCTACGATAAACCCGTCACCTTTGCGCCGCATCAGCTCCGATTGCGTCCGCGCTCCAATCTCCATCAATCAGTAACCAAATTTGCCCTGACGATCTCGCCTACCCCCCAGAAACTAGTCGAAGCTGTCGATCTCGATGGCAATGACTCGATCGTCGCCTGGTTTGACAACAATCCGACTCCTCAGCTCCAAATCCAGATCCAAGCTACTGTCACCACCCACCTTGTCGATCCATTTAACTACCTCCTGGCACCGTGGGCGGCGAGTCTCCCACTGGACTATCCGCTGTCGATGTCTAGTCAATTGCAACCATATCTAGCTGGCTATCTGGCGCGATCGATCGACCCCATCGCCGCCGAAATCGCTGCCGAAATCTGGACGACTGTCGATGGCAATACCCTCGCCTTCCTCACCCAACTCAATCAGCGCATCTATCATAATTGTACTTACTCCCTGCGCCAGACTGGAGCCGCACTCCCCCCCAGCAGCGTCTGGAAAAACCGCTCTGGCTCCTGCCGCGATTTGGCGACTTTATTTATCGAAGTCTGTCGCGCCGTCGGATTGGCGGGGCGATTTGTCAGCGGCTATGAAGCTGGAGCCGAAACTGACGACAGACACCTTCATGCTTGGGCAGAGATCTATCTCCCTGGAGCGGGCTGGCGGGGCTACGATCCCACTCATGGGCTAGTTGTCGCAGACGGACACATTGCGATCGCTTCCTCCCCCTTCCCCGCCCATACTACCCCCGTAGAGGGGACATTACGCACGATCGGGATGGTCGCAGCCGCGATGAGCTATCGACTACTGATCCAGAAAGCCTAACGGTTCCGTCCGATCCGCTGCTGGGTTTTTGCGCTCCCAATCGATCGAGGGCATCCGCTCGAACGCAGTTTTGAGGCAGGATTCCCACTCACTCCGCACTTGCAATAGGTAAGGATCGCCGCGATGAAAGGTAAGCTGGTGCCGGATCTCGAAACTATCCGCCCGATACATCACCAGATCGATCGGTGGGCCGACAGAGACGTTGGATTTCATCGTCGAATCAAAGGATAACAGGGCACATTTAGCTGCATCTTCGATGCTAGTCCTAAAAGTCAATGTGCGATCTAAAATCGGTCTACCATATTTAATCTCGCCAATCTGGAGAAATGGTGTTTCGGGCATCGCTTTGATAAAATTGCCCTGACGGTAGAGCATGTACAACTCCGTCGCCTGTCCGCGTACTTGCCCACCAACTAAGATATTACAACCAGCATCGATCCGATCTTTTTCCAGCCAGTCCCGTTCCCGCGCTTGGATCTGGCGTAACTTTTCCCCGACATAACAAGCAATATCATACATACTGCGATGCGAGTGCAAATGCTCTACATCCAAAGATGCCAAATCTTGTTCCAAACTAAGGATGACGGATTGGGTAATCGATAAATTCCCTGAAGTACAGAGGATAATCGTCCGATCTCCTGGTACCGAAAAGTCAAACATTTTCCGATAGGTAGAAATATAGTCAACTCCCGCATTGGTTCGAGAATCCGCTGCCATTACCAATCCTTGAGCCGAAATAATTCCCAAACAATAAGTCATAATTTAGCAGTCCCGTCTCAATGAATAGATCCGAGCCTGGATCGATCGACTAAAATCGTCACAGTTGTGCGATCGACAACACAAGCTAGATAATAGGTAAACTTAGTTCTGTTAATTATTGCCGCTAACTACCAGCTAATTACTGCCAGACAATACACAATCGGC
This sequence comes from Chamaesiphon sp., assembly GCF_041738855.1. Taxonomy (GTDB): domain Bacteria; phylum Cyanobacteriota; class Cyanobacteriia; order Cyanobacteriales; family Chamaesiphonaceae; genus Chamaesiphon. The sequence goes on from NZ_JBGSPA010000188.1 coordinate 14,161, forward strand.
TGGCTCTAACGCGCTCATCTAGTTAAATATCAGCGAGATCGTGACCTTCACGCAACAATTTCTCATCCCTAATTTAAATTGGTAGCTAAATCATGAGTAAAATTCCATTGTATTTACAGATTGTTGCCGCTTTAATTGTAGCAGTAATAGTTGGTGTGATTTTAGGGGCGGGAACCCCCATCTTACCCAAGGATGTTATCGAGCATTTAGCATTGCCGAGTACGCTCATTCTCAAGGCTCTTCGGACACTCGCAACTCCATTAATTTTTCTCGCTATTCTCCATACATTTTTGACAGCCGAGATTCCGAGTAATTCGGGGCGGAAGTTATCGATCCTGTTAATTACCAATACACTCGTAGCAATCGCGATCGGGTTAGGAGTTGCTAATGTGCTGCGTCCTGGTGATGGTGGGCAATCCCTAGCAACATCTTCGACGACTAATACCGCTGCCAAACAACTCGATCCCTGGGGGTTACTGGCTGATATGATTCCTGATTCAGTCATCAAACCATTAGTTGATAATAATGTAATTTCACTAATATTTGTCGCTCTAGCATTTGGGATCGTGCTCAGAGCAATTAAAACCGAGCAAGTGCATCGGGGACAAGATGACTATCGACCGATCGAGCAGGTAATTGGGATCTTATTTGATGCAGTAATTGGGATTTTACATTGGGTAATTGCCCTAGTACCGCTGGCTGTATTTGGGATTGTTGCTAAAACAATTGCTCTGCAAGTATTCGAGCCTTTTAAAGCATTAGGCTCATTTGTAGTGGCTGCGATCGTGGCTCTCTTGCTGCAAGCCGCTTACTATCTGATGAGAGTAAAGCTCGGCTCCTGGGTATCACCACTGCAATTTCTCAAAGGTGGTTCGGATGCCTTAATTACTGCTTTTTCGACAGCTTCTTCGACGGCAACTATGCCGATTACTTTTGCCGCATTGATTGAGAAGGTGGGTTTGCGGGAGTCTTCCGCTTCGCTGGGTGCATTGGTGGGGAGTAACTTCAATAATGACGGTACCGCTCTCTATGAGGCGATGTCAGCACTATTTATCTCTCAGGTATTGGGGCAAAATCTGACACTAGTGCAGCAGGTGATGGTGATGCTCACTTCGATTGTGGCATCTGTGGGTGCTGCGGGCTACCAGAGGCTGGGTTGGTGACGATGACGCTGGTATTTACCTCGGTGGGGTTGCCGACGGAGTACATTGCGATCCTGATTACGGTAGACTGGTTTCTCGATCGCTGTCGCACAGCGATCGATGTGATGGGTGATATGACTGTCAGTGCCATTGTCGATGGCAAACACCAAAAAACTCAATTGAGCCAATTGTGACAGATCCGATTGGATAATGTTGTTAACTAAAGATGGCGATAATGAGCGATATGATAGTGAATACCATAGTCGATGAGAACCACAGCTAATTTAATCATCAGCCAGTCACTATGCCCCAACTAAAGAAATTATGAACTTAGATCGAAAAAACTGGTTTAAAGCTGCCTTAAAAATTGACGGCTCGGTCATCCCGACTATTCTAAATCGAGTTTTATGGTGTGGGGCTTTTGGCTTATTTATATCGATTTTATCTTTTTATAAAATACCAGTTGCTGCCAAAGCTTGGGGTGGGATCGTGCCCAGCATTGTCTTGGGCTTATTGTTAGTATTTCGGACAAATACTGCCTATGAAAGATTTTGGGAAGGACGCAAAGCCTGGGGTAGCATCGTTAATCATACTCGTAATTTATCTCGACTGATTTGGGTAGCTATTGCTGAAATCGAACCGATTCATTTATATGAAAAAGAGCAAACCGTGAAATTATTAGTAGCATTTGCTATTGCTACTAAATTACATTTGAGATCGCAGCCTGTTGACGATCGCGTGGCAAAGCTTGTTTCGCAGCTCCAATTTTCCAAGCTCCAAATCATGAGCAATCCCCCTTTAGAAATTGCCTTCTGGATTAGTGATTTTCTGCAATCAAAACAGGAGCAAGGACAAATTAGTTTGTATCAAATGAATGAGTTACAAACAATCTTAAATAGCTTGGTCGATACCCTTGGTGCTTGCGAACGTATCCTCCGCACACCGATGCCACTGGCTTATGCAATTCATCTCAGACAGTTACTATTTATTTATTGCTTATTATTACCTTTTCAAGTTGTCGAAGAACTGAGCTGGTGGACGGCACCAGCGACAGCTTTAGTTAGCTTCACCCTATTTGGAATAGAAGCAATCGGCGTAGAAATTGAAAATCCCTTTGGTACCGATCCCAACGATCTCCCACTCGATGCAATTTGTGATACCATCCACCGCAATATCGACGATCTGATTAGCATCGAACCTCATTATCGTCGATCGGGTTTGTATGGTAATAATTTGGGCGAACAATTGAATTAGGTTTTAGGTTTGAGAATATCGTAGGGTGTGTTATCGCGAAGCGTAACGCACCTAAAAAAATAGCTCGATCGCGCAAATCTCATGATTCACATTGGTTCTGGTGCGTTACCCTGCGGGATAACACACCCTACAGTATTCTTACAAATCAAAGAGGACTGCTATATGAAGCTATTTCTTGCTGAATATTGAGACGAGCGATCGATTCTAGCTCACCAAAAAGTAAATCCGTAGCATAAAGCCTGTCGCGTTGTAGAAAGCTTTCCAAAACTCGAATGCGTCCGACTCGATACGCCTCATCCGCAACCCAACTATATTCACGGCGAATCGATCGCTGATAAACTTGATAACCGACTGGATCTGCACCGAGAATCGCTAAATCGGCATCTAAAAAAATACACAGATCGGGATCGTGAGGCTCGATCTGATGTCCTTGTGTTGCCATAATTAAGGTGTGGACTCGATCGCAAGTAGCGATCGACAGACCGATATCTGTCAGTAACTTTGAAGCTAATTTGGCACTTTGAGCTTCGTTGTCAGTATCTTGAGGAGCGTAAATAAAATCATGAAACCAAGCCGCTAAAGATACCGCTAACGGATCTTGAAATAAATCGCTAAATCGATCGAGCGTAGTTAGTAATTGATGAATATGAGTGAGATTATGATAATATCGGTCTGACTGAGTATAAGCAGTAACTAGTAGCTGTAAAGTGTGGTCTAATTTCACTCGATCGACAGGGCGATCGCGCCAACAATTCTGCCACTTTTGAGCCAATCGATCGAGATTATCCATCATTTAGATATTGATAATTTAACCGCCTAGAGGATATCTCAACAGGTTTTTTGATGTGGATCGTAGGTCTAAATCCCCATCCTAAAAACTTCGCTGTCAACTGTCAACTTTTTAATTAAGTTGCCCCAATCTTGGCAGCCAAAAAAGGTGCGATCTCCGCTAGGCTGAGAATATGCCCGATAGTGCCTGTCGCGATCGCGAGTTTGGACATCCCAAAGACCAGACAACTTTGCTCATCTTGAGCGATCGTCAGCCCTCCAGCAGCCGCCACAGCCTCAGTGCCAGCGACGCCATCAGTTCCCATCCCCGTCAGGAGGATACTCGCGCTAGACCGACCGTAGATCCGCGCCACAGAGCGAAACAGCGCATCGATCGACGGGCAAGTACCAGTAGAAGCGGTGAAGTTGCTGTAGATAAATTTACCCTGAGCATCAAATTCTAGATGCGCCCGTTCTGGTGCAAAATAAACGGTTTTGGGTGCGGGAGTTTCACCCATTTGGGCGACTTTGACATGGAGGTGAGAGTCTTCCTTGAGCCAACTAATCAACCCTGTCAAAAAGCCATCCCCAATATGTTGGGCGCAAATAATCGGGACGGGAAGATCTGGTGGTAGGGAGGTGATAATTTTGTGAATCGCTTGGGGGCCACCTGTCGATGCCCCGATCGCGATCGCCTGTAGACTACTAGTATCGTGACTGCTAGCAACAGCAGGCGATCGCAATTCTAAATTGTGAGATCTAGGCTTGACAGTTACCTGCGATAACATTTTGATTTTGGCAAGGAGCCGATCCTTAACCCGCTCGTACTCTTGATAGTCGCCACTAGTAGGCTTGGGGAAAATATCGACTGCACCTGCTTGGAGCAGTCCAAAGATATTTCTAGTATCATCTTCCTGCACGGAGTTACTAATCACCAAAATCGGTCGCGGAAAGCTTGCCATCACTTGTTTGGTAAGCTCCAAGCCATCGATCGGTGACATGTGTAAGTCGGTACAGATCACACTAGGATTGATTTGAGGAATCAGTTCTAGTGCTTCTCGACCATTGCGCGCTGTGCCGACTACTTCGACTTCTGGACTACTTCTCAACAGGCGTTGCAGCAATTCAAGTGCGATCGATGAATCTTCGACTAGGAGGACTTTGGTAGGCAACATGAGTAGGTATTAGGTGTTAGGGATTAAGGATTAGGGGTTAGGGATTAGGTGTTAGATCGAGAAAAAGGGGACGCGCTGCGTCCCTAAAGCCTAAAGCCTAAAGCCTAAAGCCTAAAGCCTAAAGCCTAAAGCTTAAAGCCTAAAGCCTAAAGCCTAAAGCCTAAAGCCTAAAGCCTAAAGCCTAAAGCCTAAAGCCTAAAGCCTAAAGCCTAAAGCCTAAAGCCTAAAGCCTAAAGCCTAAAGCCTAAAGCCTAAAGCCTAAAGCCTAA
>NZ_JBGSPA010000190.1:0-40314 GCF_041738855.1 Chamaesiphon sp.
AGGTTTTAGGCTTTAGGCTTTAGGGGAAGATATGGACGAAAACAGCGGTGCGCTCCCTTGGAGGTTTCCTCCGCATGAAGGCGCAACAAGACAACACTAGCAAAGATTTTGTTTCTACTTTCGCAGGAGGTCTACCCTTTATCTGCGGATAGAATCCATCAGTGGCAATACCAGATCGGCCAATTCCGATCGATTGACGATCGCACTCGGCATGGGATAGTGCTCGTAATCTCGCCCGACAACCGCTGGAAAAGTCGGCTCAGATCTCAAAGAGTGCCACGATCCTCCAGCAGCGTGGACAATCGCCCAGACAGCCGCTAGATCCCAAATTTTGGGAGTTGCTTCCACACCACCAAGACTCGCACCAGCAGCAACCGCCAGAAAATTATAAGTAGCAACTCCTAGCATCCGAATTTTGCAAGGAAATCCTGGTTGCCAGATCTGGAGACTACGGGCGCACAAACTGAAAAAATGATTGCTACTAGGTGAATCCTGACTAACGTGGATTGGACGACCGTTTAGATAGGCACCAGTTGGCAAATCCAAACCCGTAGTCCCAGCCCAATAACCGTGAAAAGCTTGGTTTACAGGTGGAAAATAGACATAACCGAATACTGGCTCTCCATCATAGAGTAACCCGATCGAGATCCCCCATAAGGGAATCCCCCGCGTAAAATTGGTCGTACCATCCAAAGGATCGATAACCCACGTCCAGCGATTCTCAGTGAACCCATGCTCATTCTCCTCACTGAGAATCGCATGATCGGGAAAAGTCTTGGCAATACTCGATCGAATCTCACGATCCGCCCAGCGATCGGACTCTGTAACCAGACTACCATCATCCTTTTCCAACCCCTGTACACGTCCGAAGTCCGAAAGTAATCGGGTGCCCACTCGCTGCGCGGTAGTGGTGGCGAGATCTAATACTTGAGTCCAAAATTCCATATTCTTTTAATCGCAGTGTTAATAGGCTGAGTGGATCGAATCATCAAGATACCTCGATCGCCGATCCCTAGATCAATCCTAGAGATTTTGGTCAAAAATGTGTTCGTTGACGCGCATATTCAAATGTCGATCGGCTAGAATGCTCGAAATAGCGATCGCCAATAGCAAAATTCAATTCCCTCCCAGCTTGTGGATCGTCTGAAGCGCGATCGAGATCCTGTGCGAACGTTACAATTAAATAGTAGTTATTGTTAGATCCAGTGAGTTGTTAACATAGCGGTAGATAGAGCCATAGCAACCAGATCGTAACTACAACAGAAGATCTTTCTTAGATACATTTTCCAGAGCAATATCATTGGCGAGAGTCGAATATCTCGGACAAAACCGCCATCACAGCATTGATAGTCACTACCTAATGGAGTAAATGTCAACCATGTCAACCACAGCCCAAAATCCGCTCCTAGAGATCGAGCAAGAATACGGACAAAGTATTTGGATGGACAATCTCAGCCGAGATTTGCTCACCACAGGCGAACTCGCCGAACTCATCGACACCCGTGGCGTACTGGGGATCACCTCCAACCCCGCCATCTTTGAAAAAGCGATCGCGGGTAATGCCATATATGACAACCAAATCGAAGCAGGGATCGAAGCCAAAAAATCCCTCAACGATATCTACGAATCCCTGATCTTCACCGACATCCGCCACGCCTGCGACATCTTGCGCCCAGTCTACGATCGCACCAACGGGATCGACGGCTACGTCAGCATCGAAGTCCCCCCCACCATCGCCGCCGATACCGCTAGCACCATCACCGAAGCCCGCCGCTACTATGGTGAAATCGATCGTTCCAACGTAATGATCAAGATCCCTGGTACCCCCGAAGGCTTACCCGCCGTCGAACAGATGATAAGCGAAGGCATCAGCGTCAACGTCACCCTCCTGTTCTCCGTCGCCAGCTATGTCGAATCCGCCTGGGCATATATTCGCGGCTTAGAAACCCGCGCCGCTCAAGGGGACGACATCAGTAACATCTCCTCCGTCGCCAGCTTCTTCCTCAGCCGGATCGACACCAACATCGATGCTAAACTAGACCAGCTCCTCAAAAATCTCAGCGATCCCACCAAAACCGAAAAAATCTCCGCCCTCAAAGGCAAAATCGCGATCGCGAATGCCAAAGTCGCCTATCAAGAATACAAGAAAATCATCGCCACCGATCGCTGGCAACAACTCGCAGCCAAAGGTGCGCGCGTCCAACGCCTACTCTGGGCGAGTACGGGCACCAAAGATCCCAGCTACAGCGATGTCATGTACGTCGATGGATTAGTTGGCCCAGATACCGTCAACACCCTACCACCAAATACGATCGAAGCCTGTGCCGATCACTGCGATCCCGCTAGCCGGATCGAAGCAGGAGTCGATGAAGCCTACCGCCTGATTGCCAGCCTCAAAGATCCCGATGTGAATATCGATCTCGATAGCGTCATGGGCGAACTCCTCATTGACGGAATCGACAAATTTGTCAAACCCTTTGACTCGCTGATGAAATCTTTAGATGGTAAAGTAAAAGCGTTGATGCCAGTGTAGGGAGAGGGTAGGGAGTAGAGAGTAGAGGGTAGTTAATTAGGGTACTAAACCGCTCCCTACTCTTAATCTAACAATCCCGTAAAGCTCAATCCGCGATCGAACGCCAGCACAGCAACTTCTAACTAAAATCTCAAGTGGAGTGAATGCCGCACCACGCTGCACACAAATCGAACCTTTGGAGGGGGTCTGGGGGAGGCGATAGCTTCCCCCAGTCGGGGTTATAGAGAGGTACCAGTCTGGGTTCTACCCCAAGTCATACCGAAAAACTCACCCCCAATCCGAATTTTGATTTGTTAGCAAGCGACAGAATCTAGAGAGTAAACCAGTAAAAATATTTACACTATTGCCTAAAAGATGGATGGTGGGCAGTGCCCACCCTACAAAATTACTACAAAGTTACAAATAATTAAACAACAAACCTAGCAAGCTAGTTCGAGTTCTAAGCATCAGTAATCAAGAAAAATAATGATCGATCTACTAGAAAACCCGTTCCGCCTCGGCTTACGACAAGAACGAGTCCCTGAACCTCAGATTCTGACTATCTTCGGAGCCTCCGGCGACCTGACCCATCGGAAACTGATCCCCGCATTGTACCAGATGCGACTCGATCGAAGACTTCCCCCCGAAATCACCATCGTCGGCGTTGCCCGTCGCGACTGGAGCCATGAATACTTCCGCGAACATTCCAAACAAGGGATCGAAGAATTCGGGAACGGCATCCAAGACGAAACCGCCTGGGCAGAATTTGCCAAAGGCTTATATTATTGCTCCGGCGACATCGACAAACCCGAAAGCTACCAAAAACTCAAAGCCTTCCTCAGCGAACTCGACACCGAGCGGCGCACAATGGGCAACCACGTCTTCTACCTCTCCGTCGCCCCCAATTTCTTCCCCGAAGCCATCAAGCAACTCGGTAGTGCAGGAATGCTCAACGATCCCCAAAAACATCGCCTCGTCATCGAAAAACCCTTCGGGCGCGACCTCAGCTCCGCCCGAGTCCTAAACCGAGTAGTGCGAGAACATTGTCAAGAGCAGCAAGTGTACCGGATCGACCACTACCTGGGCAAAGAAACCGTCCAAAACTTGATGGTATTGCGATTTGCCAATGCGATCTTTGAACCCCTTTGGAATCGCAACTATATCGATCACATCCAGATCACCGTCGCCGAAACTGTCGGTGTCGAAGATCGAGCGGGTTACTACGAATCCGCTGGCGCACTGCGAGACATGATCCAAAACCATCTAATGCAGGTATTCTGCCTCACCGCGATGGAACCGCCCAACTCCCTCGATGCCGATTCAATTCGGACTGAAAAAGTCAAAGTCTTGGAAGCTACTCGCCTCGCCGATGTCAATAATCTTAGTCGCTCGGCAATTCGGGGACAATATCAAGCAGGCTGGATGAAAGGCGACCAAGTACCAGGCTATCGGGAAGAGCCAGGTGTCGCACCCGAATCGGTGACTTCCAGCTTTGTTGCCATGAAATTTATGGTCGATAACTGGCGGTGGAAAGACGTACCTTTTTATCTACGAACTGGTAAACGGTTACCTAAAAAGGTTTCTGAAATCGCCGTACAGTTTAAAGAAGTGCCGTGGTTGATCTTCCAATCTGCTTCGCGGCAAGCCAATCCCAACATCCTAACAGTGCAGATTTATCCGAATGAAGGGATATCGCTCCAATTTGAAGCCAAGATGCCTGGAGCAGATCTCCGCACCCGCACGGAAAATATGGATTTTAACTACCAAGAAGCTTTTGGTGTGAAATCTTCAGATGCTTACGACAGGTTATTGATCGATTGTATGCTCGGCGATCAAACTTTATTTACCCGTTCTGATGAAGTCGAGGAAGCATGGCGGATTGTCACCCCTGCGCTATCGGATTGGGAGGCTAATACCAATCCCGATTCGGTTTCGCTATATGAAGCGGGTACTTGGGGACCATTAGCCGCCGAGGATCTAATCAATGATGATGGTCGGAAGTGGCATCGATCTTAGAATTGCTGCGTAGATCTGACCCACCCCACCCTAATTCCTTCGGAAAGGCTTCGCCAACGGGCACCCCTCCAAGGAGGAGATTTTCCGCCCAATTTCTAAAGCTTAAAACCTAAAGCCTAATCCCTAAAGCCTAAAGCCTAAATTATGAGTACCCAATCTCCGCCAGTAGTCTCATTGCGCGCGCCGAAGGATGTTTCTGTCGCCGATATCGAACATGAATTAGGGCAGATCTGGAAAGACTATCAACCAGAGAGTCAGACTCAAGATGCGATCGTTGCTACTCAGGCTGCTACCTTCACACTGATGGTGTATGAGCCAGAACCGACTCAGCACATGTTAGCAGTATTGGGCTTCTATAATGGGCCGATCGATGGGATCTTTGGCCCTGCTCAAGTCAAAGCGATTAGAGCCGCCCAATTAGCCTATCAGCTAAGTGTGACTGGTAAACTCGATCGGGAGACGATGAGCAAAATCCAAGCTGCTTATCACCAAAAGATTGCCACTACTCAAGATACGCATGCCCTCGCTGTCGAAAAAGATGTCGATAATCGCGGCTATGTAGTCACCGATGCGATCGCCAATACCAATCCTCGGCGGATTGTCACCGTCTGTCCAGTCATCAGTGAAGACACTGGCGTGACCGCCCAGGTGTCCGTCTATTGCCCGATGAAGAAGCAATATCTACACACGCTCATTGGTAGTGAATACGTCACCTTACGCGCCACTCCAGATGCCTTGGAGTGCAACGGTGAGAGTATCGCCAACCTCGCCGTACCCGAATTTCCCCAATTCTTGTGGTGGAAAGATACCCCCACACCCACGAAGCCCCTATTTCTTCAGCTAGCAGCACGAGCGCATTCAGTAATTTTTGACTCTGCCGAGTTTGAAACCAGCGAAGCTGAATTATTGCAGTTGCACGAGATACTCGATCGCGGCACCCCCGTGATCGATCTCAACTGGCGCAGGATTGCGGGCTGGCAAGAACTCACCGCCGAAGCCTTCGATCCCCCCGCGAGACGTAAAGACATCACCGAAATCGATCGCGTGGATGTCAACTACGAAGCAGGTAATCCCGCTCAAGCCTTGATGTTCCTCGGTTGGCTCTCCAGCCGCCTCCAGTGGCAACCCGTTAGTTACAAACATACTGGGGGTGATTACGACCTCCGCGAGGTGGATTTTGTTGCTCCCGACGGACGCAAGATCCATACCGAACTCGCCGGAATGCCGACAGCCAATGCAGGTGAGATCCCTGGCGATCTGATGGGTGTCAGACTCAACTCCACCAATCCCAAAGCCAACTGCATCACCGTCCTCTGTTCGGAAGTGGCTGGTTGTATGCAGATGGAAATGCGCGGCGGTACCCAAACCGCACGGGTAGAGGAAGTATCTTCCCTCGCCGAACGCAATGCTGAAGATTTACTCGCTGAGTATCTCCAGCGGTGGGGACGCGATTTACTTTATGAGCAAACGATGACAGTCGTCGCTCAAATTTTGAGTAAAGTCGGGTAAGTGATGTGGAGTAAAGATGATGTGGGGTGTCTTAGGCGCAGCGATGCGCGTTCCGTCTGTGCCTACGGCAGGCTTACGCCAACGACACGCCTCGCTTCGCTCGTCTACGGGTTCCCCGAGGGTTTAGCGACCCAAATCACGCGGAGGTGCCCTCCGCATGTGTTTGGGTCAAGACAGCGCATCAAGACAGCCGTAACGCACCAGTATTCGATTTTAAGGCTCTGAGTTAGAATCGCCATAGTTTATATCGAAGCCTAGCCCATTTTGGTGCGTTTACCCTAACGTCAGTGTCTCGTTCCGAGAGGCTACGCCAACGGGTTAAGGATATTGGCTTCGTTCCGACACCGCCGCCGATTGAAATCGGGGCTAACGTTACAAAGTCCGCCTTCGCGGACTGACAATCTAGTCCGCGAAGGCGGACTTTGCACCATAAGCAGAGACTTCCAGTCTCTAGGCTCTTCTTTTCCCGTTGGCGTAGCCTCTCAGAACGAGACACTGACGTTAATTAAGCAATCTATACTTTGTCGTTAGATTTGAGCTTCTTTCTCATGCGGAGTGCTGCTGTACCACCGATCAGAGTACCGACGATCGTAAACGGCTCAGGAACCGCAGTTGGAGAAGTATCAGCGAAGGTACCCGCCTGAATAAATACCGCCGAATCCAAACTAGCATCGAAAACGTCAGCGATCGCCAACTTAATACGATGCGATCCAGCACGAAGTCCCAAAGCTTGAGCTGTCAACACAGTGGTATAGCCATCATATTGAGTACCAGCCGCACCTGAAGGATTAGCAATGTAAAATTGTGGATTCTGGGGATTTACACCAGTATCATCTTGACCGTTGTTAATGGTGTTGATGGTGATCGGAGTAGTAGTTCCAGGCACTAAGGCAATATTGGTTCCATCCACAAAGAAACCGAGTACGTCATTAAACTCAGTATTGGCAAATTCTGGGTACTCTTCAGATGCAAATACAAAGTTGAAGAATAGATCCGATGAAGCTGATGTAAAGTCAAAGGTTAGGACACTTGCATCAAAGGTAGTCTCTCCGCCTGCTAATGCACTCAATTGGGCATCTCCAGCGGCACTATTGTTCAATCCCGCATTGGCAGTGCTGTTTGGTCCTGGGGCAAGATTGGCATTACCACTAGTCAAGATGATCCCTTGATCGATCCCGATGCCAGCAGCTGTCCCGCCAGTGAATGTACCAGCAGCAGTAGTTCCTCCTCCGGTATAGACAAAGTTGGTGGCAGTGATACCTGTACCGATGATGGTGTTGCCCAAAATAGCAGCATCGTTAGTGGGAGTCACCACCAATACAGCCTGAGCTGAACTAGCTCCGACAGTGGCAATAGCCACACCTGAGCCTAGAGCCAAACTTACGAGTCTTGTGAGTTTCATAGCGCAAATTCTCTTCAAAATAGGATAGTCGGGGTTTCGGTCTGCGATCTTTGCAACATTTTTTAGATCTACCAGTCAAAACAAAAGTCAGATATGTGGTACTGGTAGTATATCAATCGCCACTGTTAGTTGGCGCAGCATCAATCTCTACTTGGCTGACTCGATCTCATCTCTAGATCGAACATCAGTTACCGCAAATTTTTAAGTGTTTTATTCGACACAAGGCGTATACTTTATTACTAAGTATTTGTTAATATACTTAATATCTTTACAGGAGCATAGCGGTATATTACAATAATGTCAAGATCGAATTAGCATCTTTTTGCACATCGCTGTTGCTGATGTGGAGATGACGTACGATCTCGATTTAGCTTGGCTCTAATGAGCGGATGGCGAATTGCCAAGGATAGTCAGCAAAAAGCACCAGACACGCGATCGGAATTCATCATCGAAATCCTCACACGTAGCTGGTGCCCGTTTAAGCTAATTAATTAGTCTACACTTTGTCGTTAGATTTGAGTTTTTTTCTCATGCGGAGTGCCGCTGTACCACCGATCAGAGTACCGACGATCGTGAAAGGCTCAGGCACGTCAGTAGGACTACCAGTAGGCGGCAGAGTAGGGTTGGTAGCAGCAAAAGTATTTGCCTGAATAAATACCGCCGAATCCAAACTAGCATCGCCGACATCAGCGATCGCCAGTTTAATACTATGCGATCCAGCACTAAGTCCCAAAGCTTGAGCTGTCAAAACAGTCGTGTAGCCATCATATTGAGTACCAGCCGCACCTGAAGGATTAACAATGTAGAATTGTGGATTCTGGGCATTTACACCACTATTACCATTACCATTGTTAATGGTGTTGATGGTGATTGGAGTAGTAGTTCCAGGCACTAAGGCAATATTGGTTCCATCGACAAAGAAACCGAATACGTCATTAAAATTAGTATTGGCAAATTCTGGGTACTCTTCAGATGCAAATACAAAGTTGAAGAATAGATCCGATGAGGTTGAGGTAAAGTCAAAGGACAGGACACTTGCATTAAAGGTACCTGCTCCGCCTGCTAATGCACTCAGTTGTGCATCACCTAGTGCAGTATTACTACCTGTCGACCCACCCGTGCTATTAGGTCCTGTTGCTAAATTAGCATCACCACTAGTCAAGATGATCCCTTGGTCGATCCCGATGCCAGCAGACGTTCCGCCTGTGAAAGTGCCAGAAGCAATGTCTCCTCCGGTATAGACAAAGTTGGTAGCAGTGATACCTGAACCGATGATAGTGTTGCCCAAGGTAGCAGCATCGGTAGTGGTAGTCACAACCAATACAGCCTGAGCCGAACTAGCTCCGACAGTGGCAAGAGCCACACCTGAGCCTAGAGCTAAACTTACGAGTCTTTTGAGTTTCATAGAGTAAATTCTCAGCAAAATTTAAGATAATCGAGGATTCCATACGAGCTTTAATATCAAAAAGCAAGGTGCCTTTTGATACAGATTTCACGACTTTTAGATCCGTACGCCTAGTATTCCCAGATCTTTCAAAATGTATCCATCCGATTCAAAAATATTTTGCAGGTGTAGCAAACACTTTAGATCGCTACTGTCTCAATCACCCCAATCTAGTTCGCCTTGCTGAATTCAGGTTCCACGCAAATTTGGATAGTTCGATTGCCAAACGTGGCGCGAAGTTCCAGTATTCAGCAATCGCGATCGCCGATCGTCAGTCCGCATTCAGGATCTTGTTGGCACATACCTATAGTCAAATCGAGCTGCAAATGTTAAAATAGTAAGTTGCAAAATTTATCAATATATTTTCCAGTATTCATGACCCTAACTCAAGAACGCAAGCAAGAAATCATGACTCAGTATCAGTTGCACGCAACCGATACAGGCTCCTCCGATCTCCAAGTAGCCATGCTCACCGATCGGATCAACCGTCTGAGCGAACACCTCAAAGCCAACAAAAGCGATCATGCTTCGCGCCGAGGCTTATTGAAAATGATCGGTCAACGCAAACGGTTACTAGCGTTCATCCAAGCTGAAAGCGTCCAACGTTATCAAGCTCTCGCCGACAGCCTCGGTATCCGTCGCGTCAAAGACTAGTGAGCGGATCGAGCACATCGCGATCGCTGATGGTGAGAAAGTAGTGTGAAATAGCCGTCGATCCGATTGTCTGGGCTGTTGCCTACTTTCCCGCTCGTTGGTAGAGCCACTGCAAGAGGCGATCGACTAGACGCAAGCAATAAGCAACCGTCGATCCACCATTCACCATTCACCATCCACCATTCACTACTCAAATATCAACACTAATATGTCTGGTGACAATCTCCGCCCATCTGTCCCATTTGAACCGCGCAAGAACAAGCGCAAACCCGCAGCCAAAAAAGGGACACCGATCGTCAAACCCCTGACTGCGGCACCAACCATGCCCGAGCAGGGATCTGGTTATATCCCTGAGATAGTTAGCAACCGGATGATTCGGCGGGTGCTAGTATTTTGTGGCATTCCCGTGTTGATGGGGATGGGGGTCTTTTTGGGCAGTTATTGGGTGATTGCCAACCACTTATTTAAAGTCGCTAATACATTAGTCTTGCTGACGAGTATGGGCTGTTTGGGATTGAGTGTGTTGGGGTTGACTTATGGGATTCTATCTGCATCCTGGGAAGAAGATATCGATAGCAAGGGTAGTCTGTTGGGTTGGCAAGAATTTAAAATCAACTTTGGGCGGATGGCAGATGCCTATCGGGCTTCTAAGCAGATGCAGGCAAGTCGGGAGCGGGAGTAGAGTCGGTTCGCTCTGGTTTGCCAGCGGTTGAAACCGCCGCTAGTGATGCAAAGTCCGCCTGCGCGGACTAGTTTATTAGTCCGCGCAGGCGGACTTTGCACTCTGAGGAGCGGTTTCTAACCGCTTAGGCTGTTGGGTACCGATCGATCGCACCTCAGCAATACAGGTACGCCTGTAGGGTATAATATTTGCTGCAACCCGCTCTCTTCCTCATTCATGCAGATCCATCCCACCGCCGCGATCGAACCTGGTGCTCAAATCGGTGCGAATGTCTCGATCGGTCCATTTTGCTACATCCGACAGGATGTCAAGATTGGGGACAATTGTATCCTGGATGCTCACGTCACCCTGCTCCCATACACCGCGATCGGTCGCGATTGTCATCTTCATAGCAACGTCGTCATCGGCGATCTCCCTCAAGATCTGGCATTCAAAGACGAGCCAAGTTATGTCCAGATCGGGGACAATTGCAGCATCAGGGAGGGGGTGACGATCCATCGTGGTACCAAAGCGGGAACGGTGACGACAGTAGGCGATCGCTGCCTGCTGATGGCGTACTCTCACCTCGCCCACAACGTGCAACTAGGCAATGATATTATCGTCGCTAATGGCGCACTGCTAGCTGGCTATGTCGAAGTTGGCGATCGCGCCTTTATTAGTGGCAATTGCTTGGTGCATCAATTTGTCAAAATTGGCAGACTCGTAATGATGGCTGGCGGATCGGCCGCACAGAAAGACATCCCACCATTTTGCATGACCCGCAGCACCACGCTCAACAAAATCATGGGTCTCAATACGATCGGGTTACGTCGTGCTGGCTTTACGCCTGAACAGCGATTGACGCTCAAACGTGCTTTCAGAATCCTGTACCAATCGAACTTATTGATTCCTGAAGCTTTACTCAAATTGGAAGCGGAATTTGATTCGGATTTGGTACGCGAAATCTGTGATTTTATCAAAGATTCTCAGCGGGGAATTGCCAGCTATGTCCGTCAACGGCAGCGTGAAGATTAGAGCTTGATGATGGCAATTTAGCGATCGTCCCCCTCTGCCGATCGATAGAGATTTCAGTGAGAACGCCAAAGTCAACCTCTGTCTGTTGAATGATGTGGGGATTATGTATTTCCTTATATAACTAAAGGATGCAATCCACAGCTAATTTTAACGACATGAAATTCAAGATTCACAACTTAGTTGCTACCTTGCAGCATCAGCTCACCAAATTTATCGGCGGACTCTTAATCCTGACACTAGTTTGGCAAAATGCTCTACTGGGAGTAGATGCCGCAATCGCGTCGCCGTTACTGGCAACCAGTGCTGATAGTATGTCCAAGCAAATGACTGGTACAGCCGAACAAATCAAAGGCTCCACTACCCGCGCGATCGGTAACACACAGTCAGAGATCGAAGACAAAGCTGATGATGTCAAGATGACAGCTAAAGATGGTGTGAATGATACGAAAAATGCCGTTGAAAACGTTGCTGATAGAGTTGAAAATGCTGCGGAGCAAGCAACTGAAAAGGTCAAAAACTTCTTTGGTAAGTAAGAATTTTAGCTCTCTATCTCTTGCTGGCAGCCCCAGTAGCGAGAGAGATCGCTTGCCAACATCTTATTCCTAGCTATCTAAAAAACTACTCTTGGAGATCAAGAACATGCGTCCGATCAATATTGGCTTGACTGATGAGCAACGCGAAGGTGTCATCGATGTCCTCAACCACGACTTGGCAGACTCCTATCTGCTGGTGGTCAAAACTAAGAAATTTCACTGGGATGTAGTTGGCCCCCAATTTATCTCTCTTCACGAGCTATGGGACAAGCAATACGAAGCTATTTCCACAAACATCGATGCGATTGCCGAACGGATTCGCGCTCTCGGTGGTTACCCAATTGGCACGATGAAAGGCTTCTTGGAGTTTGCATCTTTGAAGGAACATCCTGGTAACATCCCGATGGCGACAGGGATGGTGTCTGCTCTAGTTGAAGATCACGAGCAGATCGTCCGCAACCTCCGCGAACATATCGATACCTGTAGCGAAAGCTTCCATGACGAAGGTACGGCTGATTTCATCACTGGCATCATGGAGCAGCATGAAGAGATGGCTTGGATGTTGCGATCGTTTATCGAAGGTGAGGCTCTGTCTGCCAACGGTGCTCGTCCCGATCTCGAAGCCAAAACTCCAGTAGGCGTCTAACCCAATTGGCTAGATGTAGCCATGTGACTTGAATGCAGCTAACCGTTTCTAGCTGCATTTTTGTGGAAATTAATCTCACCGCTATTACAATACGGTTCGGTTAAGTCCATTTTCTTAGATATTGTCAGTCCGCGAAGGCGGACTTTGCATCACTAGCAGCGGTTTCAACCGCTACCTAACTAGCTAACCGAACCGTATTGACTGCTGTTATCCTTGACCCCCAATTTTATATGTCCGAACAATCTTTAGCCGAGCGCACGATCTCAGCCGTTTTTGTAGAACAGAGTCAAATCGATGGTGTCGTTAGAAAAATCATCCATGAATCTACAATTAGATAGAGGGTTTAACGGCGAACCTGTCGTACATTATAGATCGGTTTAGTTGGGTGTCGTAGACACCTAAAGATGCGATGAATAATACAAATCCTACTCCAGCCGCAACTCCACCAGCAGATGTGGCAGCTCCTGAAACAGCGCAGACCTTCAGTGAATCTTTGTCAGTTATGAAAGCGGACAACAAGAGTGAAGCGCAACGGATTGTCGCGCCAGAGACTAAGGGTAAGCCCCAGACTCTTGCCGATGCTTGCTTGGCGATGAAAGATGAGAATCTAGCAGAAGCACAGCGGCTCGTTCCCGATCGAAATGCTACTAAAAATCCGCAATAGCCTCAGCGATAATGATGACGGGAGCGGTTGTGGGATCTAAATCCTCGCCAAAGGTGTAGTCTATCGATCGAGAGGTGGACATACAATCGATCGACAGATAAATCCACTCGATCGCTTTCGCCAAACTATCGCTTTTAGGAGAGAGGACAAAGTGAAAAGTATTGTATCGTACAGAAAGTTCAAATAAATAAAAAACCCGAAGGAGACAATTATGAGTATCGAAGATCGTACCAAAGCAGCAGCTCAAAATGTTGAAGGCAAAGGTCAAGAAGCGATCGGTAAAGTTACCGGAAGTTCTCAAGATGAAGCAGCAGGCAAAGCCAAGCAAGCTGGTGCAGAAATCCGTGACGGCATCGAAGATGCTAAGGACAAAATTGCAGACAAAGCTAATGAATTAGGTGACAAGGTGCGTGACGGCATCGACAACGCCAAGAGAGAGCTAAATAAGTAAGTTAGTCATTTACTCTCGTTCGAGACCTGTTGTACTTGGTATAGTTTGAGATTACTTAGGTAGAGATGCCTAAGTTTTTTTGTGCCCGAGGATCTGCTGGAAAACTTGATGATATAGCAACCGCCAAGGCGGTTAGGACAGCACAGCGATTAAAATCGCCGCTAGTGCTGCAAAGTCCGCCTACGCGGACTGAGATCTAGAGTGTCTTAACCGATGTGGCGACTGCTATAACTAGCAAGTGACGCATTTAAAGTTATAACTAGTTAAATCACTCCAATGGAGTATTGAATCAGTAGATAATTTGACCGATCGAGCGATCGATTATTGGCGATCCTATTGCTAGAATTATTGGTATTAGATTAAACTCAAATTATTAATAAATATCATGCCACGCTTAATTGGTAAACCTTCTCAAGCTCCGATGTATGTTGGACTTGCCTTTTTAGTTGCGGTCATTGGTGCTAGTGTCTTGGAATATTCAGGTGACCTAAATCTAGTACCAGGATTTGGCGAACAGCCGACCGATAGACAGCCAGCGGGGTTATCATCGCAGCAGTATCCACTGCAACCGTAAGTACTCGGAATTGTAATTTATTAATTCACCTCAACTAACAATTTAGCTCTAAATCTGAGGACGGTAAAGCTCGTGCGTAAAGGAAAAGATTTGATTGGCAAGACGATTATTGCCTACGACTCTGGCGAAAAGATTGCGATCGTTAAAGATCTGATCTTCGACCAAGATGAGAACTGCCTACTAGGCTTTTTGATAAAAGAAGCGGGCTGGTTTCGTAATGCCAGAATATTGCCCCTGTTTTTAGTTAAAGCACTCGGAATCGATGCGGTTATCGTGCCGTCAAAAGATGCAATTTCGCCATCAGTCGATCGCGCTAATATTCACAAAGTCCTTCAGGATGATAATACCCTGGACGGTACGCGGATCGTAACGACAGATGGTCGCGATCTGGGTAGGTTAATTGACTTCTATTTTGACGAAAAGACAGGGATCGTGGAAGGTTATGAAGTATCTGGTGGCATCTTTGCCGATGCTTATTCCGGTCGATCGTTCGTGCCTGCTACTCATACACTCAAAATTGGTAGGGATGTAGCCTTTGTACCAGCCGAAACAGTCGGTTTGATGGAAGAACAAGTTGGTGGCTTGAAAGCAGCGATCCAAACTGCCAATGACAAGATCCAAACTACGGCTCAGAGCGCAGGTGCCAAGCTCCAAGACACCGCCCAGAGTGCCAATGAGAAACTACAAGCTGCCGCGCGTGCTGCCAATACTAGAGTTACAGATGCCATCGTCGATCGATCGGCTCAGAAAGCCTTCACGCTTGGCAAGGTAGCTCAACACACCGTCAACACCCCCAATGGTGCCCAGTTAGTACTAGCAGGTGAAACGATCGCGCCAGCAGTCGCCGATACCGCCGAAAGCCTCGACATTCTTGACGAATTGTACCGCTCGGCTGGTGGCAGTTTGACGATCCCGCTGCGCGAACGGTTGGATGATAGTGTGGCTGGTTTGACAATCGATCGCGCCCAAGGGCGACGGGCACAGCGCGCGATTTATACACCTGAGGGGTACATCATCGCCGCTCAAGGGCAAATCATCACCCCCCAAGCAATCGAGCGTGCTCGTGCGACTCACCAGGAATCAGCCCTCTTAGAGGCGGTAGGCTTGTCGCCTACGGCTGCGGCACAATCCCAAGCAAGCAACCTAGCCACAGTGGCAGGGACACGGCTCAAAACCACCACCACCAACGCCAGCGCACAGATCCAATCGGATGCTACCAGTCTCTGGGAGAAAGTTAAAGCAACTGCCAGCGACATCCAAGGGCGGAGCACACACGCACTAGAAGAAAAACGGATCGGAAGAGCTTTAGGTCGCCCGACGACTAGAGTTATCCTCGATCGCAATGATGAAGTGATTTTGAATGTCGCCGAATTGATCGGTCACAAAGCGATCCACAGTGCGCGATCGGCAGGTGTGCTGGATGTCTTACTAGACTCGGTATACACCGAACCCCCTCAACTCTCGATCGACGAGTTGCGCGCACCAGGCACTGGCAAATCTGCGCTGTGACAATCCCCAGTAGCAACTTGGGTTGCTTATAGCGTTGCCAAGCGATCGCGTTGAAGATCGGCTCTGACCTGCATCAAAATCCGTCCGAGATGATTTGTGCCATTGCGATCGCTTCCGCAGCCCCAGAAGGAATCTACAGGCGAATCTTCAACTATTTCTGCATCCGATGTATCGAGTAAAACTTGTTGAATATCTAGATGGTGCCTAAATTTTTGCCAGACAGCACGATACATGATCTCGCATTTGCATAAGTCCCAATCTGGACGCGGCTGATGGTTGCTCTCACGTCCAATTTTTGCGGCAAGTTCGGGCGTTGATGCTTGTTGGATTTGCGGCATCAGATATGCAAGTTTTGTGCCCTCAAACTTGTAGGCTTGATAATAGTGTTCGACAGTTTGCCACCGGGCGATCGCATCATTGCCGCAGCTTGTCGGCATCCAGATCGAGTGTGGTGAAAAGTTAGAAAAGCAACCATAAGGAGCATTAACTTTGTAAAAATAAATTCTCAATTTTTTAGGTGTTAGACTTTAGGCTTTAGGCTTTAGGCTTTAGGGGTTAGGTTTTAGGTGTCAGACACGTTCTCGGTGACAAATAATCATCTGACCCACTTATAATTTAGCAATCCACTGTTGCAAAACAGGGTTGACGAGTTCTGGGGCTTCATCTTGGGGACAATGCCCCACATTCGGGAGTTCGACAAACTCATCAACCGTGGCTACATTCATCAATTCGCGTCCTAAAGCGATGGGTTCCCACGGATCGGCAGCACCCCAAATCGCGATCGCTGGGCAAGTCAATTGCGGCAATAAATCTTCGGGTAATGGCCCCCAGGAATAAGCAGTAAATTTCAAGAAGACATCCGCCGCGCCAGCATCGGCGGCCGGAGCCATCAAGATCTCGATCAGTTCTGCGGTTACTGCCTCGGGGCGATGATAGGCTTGCCGTAAGATCTTGCCAACGACTTGAGGCTGGGCGAGTTGCTTAAAAAAGAATTTACCGATCGCGGGTACTGTAAGAACAGACTGAAGAATGGGTGTGCCCCAGCGACGATAAAACGGCATCGCAGCGCGTTTGCGATCGTGCAATAGTCGTAACGAACAATTGAGCAAAGCGATACCACGCACAGTTTCGGGACTGGTAACCGCAGCTTGAAGCGCAACAATACAGCCAATCGAGTTACCAACCAAAATCGTCGGCGCACCGATGATTTCTCGACAAAAATCAACGACCTGTGTCGCCCAAGTTTCAAATGTGTACTCAATCTCGCTAGGTTGTGGCTTATCCGAGCCACCAAAGCCGATCAGATCGATCGCATAACACCGACAATTGGCTGCTAATACTGGTAGATTCTTGCGCCAGTGTCCCACCGAAGCCCCAAAGCCATGAATCAGTAACACGGCTGCGCCCGTATCCCCAGCAGTCTGATAATTTATCTGATGTCCGCGCCACATCCACGTCGAATTGGCAGTCGGAGTCGCGATCGAAGTCATAGACACTAATGGTTGCAACAATCGTATTGTAACGCGATCGCTCACAAGCCAAGCCATAACCCGAAGGATATAATGAGTAAGTATTCGGGTGTAAACCCCCTGCAATCTAGCTAGTGGGCACTGCTGAGCGATCGATAGTCGAACTGTACCCACCCCGCTCCCTCAAAGCTAAAGCCTAAAGTCTAAAGCCTAAACCTATGCCGCCAACCGTCAGCCTCATTCGCGCCACATCTTACCAAGCAGCACAACTCCGCGAGTCGGTAGTCGCAGTCCTCGCCCCACTAGGTGGCATCGGTGCTTTTGTCAAAATGGGCGATCGCGTCTTGCTCAAGCCCAACTTGTTGACTGGAGCGCGTCCGACCAAAGAATGCGTGACGCGACCCGAACTAGTTAGGTGTGTCGCCGAGCTGGTAATTGAGGCGGGTGGTCAGCCATTTTTTGGTGACAGTCCAGCGTTTGGGAGTGCGATGGGAGTAGCCAAAGCCAATGGTTATTTGCCGATGATGGCAGAGTTGAATCTGCCCGTAGTGGAGTTTCATGGCAAACGCTATGAGACAGCCAGCGAGAGCTTCAATCATCTGTTGCTTAGTAAAGAAGCGATCGAGGCTGATGTGGTGATAAACTTGCCCAAAGTCAAGTCTCACATGCAACTGACGATGACGCTGGGTGTCAAAAATCTATTTGGGTGCGTTCCAGGTAAGATGAAAGCCTGGTGGCACATGGAAGCAGGCAAAAGTGCCGATCGATTTGGCGAGATGCTGGTCGAAACCGCCCGTGCAATTAGCCCGAATTTGACGATTATCGATGGCATCGTCGGACATGAGGGCAATGGCCCCAGTGGCGGCGAACCCCGCAATTTGGGCGTGCTGGGTGCCTCTGCTGACGTATTTGCGATCGACGTGGCAATGTTGGCAGTCCTCAATGTCGCAGCCCATTTAGTACCGACAGCAGCGGCGGCGCAACGATTGGGGTTGGCTCCCGCTTTGGCTGAGATCGAGTTTCCGCTGTTGCGTCCGGTCGATCTCCACTGTCCCGATTGGAAGCTACCTGAGGCGTTGATGCCGATCGATTTTGCACTCCCGCGAGTAATCAAATCTACTTTCCGCCATCTGTATATTCGATTGATTAAAGAACCAATGTCAGCTTATCAAAAGGTTGATTAAAGCGGTTATTTAGTAGGGTGGGCACTGCCCACAGATCATTTACAGCCGTAGCAAAAAAATCAAATCGGTAATGTGTTGGTGGGCAGTGCCCACCCTACTCGATTCCTCTCAATTAATTTAATTATACTTGCGAGACTTATATACTTTAATCGCTGAATCAAGTGCTGTTTCGAGTTCGGCAATATTGGACTGAAGCGAGAGTGCCCCGACGGTAGCGGTATCGGTATTACTCTGCAATTTCTTGGCGATAATGCGGATGAGGTTGATATCTTCACTAGAGAACTTCTCGGTGAGGGTAATCACTTCATGACTGAGCAAGCGCATCAGATGCTTGGCTTCATCTAATGTCTGAACAGAGTTGGTCAGAGACTCTTTGACATGCTGGATCTGAGTATCAGCAGTAGCGATCGTCTCTTTGACCATCCCCGCCCGCTTGAGTGAAGATTTCATCATCATCACTTCTTCCTGAAACTGTGCTTTGAGCAATGCCAAGCCAGTTTGGATGCCAATCTGTCTGAGGAAATCTATTTCTGGATCTTGCCATTGACGATAGTTAAAACATTGATGCACTACCAATAGTCCAAACAACTCATTGTGACTACCAATAATTGGGACGGTGATATTGGCTTTGACGGCGATTTTTGCTAAAACATCGACAAAGTGACTATTGATGCCAGCATGATGGATATTGGCGATCGACTGCACTCCGCCATACTGATATCTATCGATGTATTCAGCTTCAAAACAGGGATCTTCGATCGCCATCCCTCTAATCGGTGCTAGAGCGGGTAAGGTTGATTCGGCGATGACTTTACCACGATTGGGTGGGACGAAGGCATAGACGATCGCGCGATCGCACTCTAAAATAGTCCGAGCTTGAGTGGTGGCTATTTCCAATACTTCCGCACGGGTATTGCACTGATGAAGTTGTTGGGTAGCTGCGATCGCCAAATCGCTGTAGTACTTGTGACGATCGATTGTTGATTGAATTTTTTGGCACTGCGACCACCGAATAGCATTATCCAGTGCCCAACCGATTTGTAATGCCATCTGTGCGGCGAGGACGGTTTCTGCTGGTTGCCAGCTCCGAGGTTGCGAACACTGATGCAGGATTAATAAGCCATATAGCTCACCATCTGGTAACAAAATCGGTACGACGAGATTGGCTTTGACGGCAATATGTTCGAGTGTTTCGAGATGACAAGGAGTGATTTTGGCTGTTTGAATATCATCGATCGCACTGATGCGTCCGTTCCGATAACTATCGATATGTCGCGACAGGAAGCAGGGATCGTCGATGGTGGTTTCGATCGTGCGTGGAAATCCTGGGGCTACCGCTTCTGCCAAGATCCGCCCCAAACTCTGCGGCTGCAAGCTATACACGACAGCTCGATCGCTACCTAGAGCTTGTTTGACGCACTCTACACTGACACTGAGGATATCTTCGGCTTGCGAACAGTCGTGGATTCTGGAAATCAGATTGGTAAGCATAGCGATAACTGAGGCATTAGCATGAGTAATAGTTTAAATTGCTACAGCAACCAGCAAATACCAGTTTGTAACTTTTTATACATGACGGTTGCTCAGGCGGTAATGGGGTCGATCGCCCTCCCAGCTATCGATGTCATCACACTGCTGCTGATTACAGTTATGTATCTTCAACTAATATAACTCATTCTTATTCTTCTGCTCAGTACAATCGCGTAGCTCTTGTGAGTAATATTACCGAGCAGCTACTCACCGATCGCCCCCTGGTGACTACCAGCGGAGTAAAGTAGGGGACGATCTCGTCAGATCTGAGCGTGAGTCAACCTTTTGCTCCCAGCCACCGCCAGGATCGCTGGTGGGGTAGGGGTGCCGCCAACCGGATCGCGCGTTCGACTAGTCGCGGGACTAGATAGTTGCCCCATACCGCCAGATGACTCTGCCAGCCGATGATGATTTCATGGCGATCTGCGGCAATCCCCTGCATGAGAGCCTGGGCGACTCGTTGTGGCGACATCGGGACGATCCCCCGAAATAACTGCAAATCTCGCACCATATCAGTGTCAGTCAATGTGGGTAAGAGGGAAATAACTTGCACATTGTGGCTGGCTAATTCGCCCCGTAAGGCTTGGGTAAAGCCCAAAATGGCAAATTTGGTCGCCGAGTAAGTAGACATGGTTGGTGCGGCGACTTTGCCCATGAGACTGGCAACATTGACGATCGTCCCTTCGCGTTGAGACACCATCCGCCGTGCAATCAGGCGGGTGATGGTATACATCCCCAAGAGGTTGATGGCGATCTCTTCTTGAACGTGGGGTAACTTGGACTGCAAGAAGGGGGCTTGATAGGCGACACCTGCGCAGTTGACGAGCAGGTGGATCTGCCCATAATCTCGCCATGCTTGAGAGATGACGATATTGACGCGCACTCGATCGGTCAAATCGAGGATGAGGGGGATGACTTCGACGCCCATTGCGCCGATATCTGTCGCCATTTCCGTGAGTCGCTGCTGGTTGCGGGCAACGAGGAGCAGTCGCTTGACGCCATTTTTGGCTAGTTCAATGGCAATTGCGCGACCGATCCCGCGTGACGCGCCTGTGACGAGCGCGGTTTTTCCATGTAGCTTCATCTTCAGAACCTCCGAATGGTGGATGGTGGATGGTGGATGGTGAGGCGGCAAGGGAGTAGGAATTTCAGTTTAGGCAGAGTGCTGGTGTGTGGATTATGCACCTGCCGATCGCTGCAAGTTACTGATAGTGGGACGCGATCGGCGGTCCAGAAAGCAGATGACGGATCGTTGAAGGTGGGAGAATTTGGTAGTGACAAAAGATCGGCTATTTGTACGATGTCGGAGTCGTTTACATCAAGATTTACCGATTGAACACACGTTATCAGAAAGATCCAGCATCTGCAACAATTATTAGCAAAGTTTGGCGATCGTGATATATCGCTACAATTTTTTCAGGGATCGTTGTGTTCGCATTGATGCGCTCAATGTGTGACGCTGACTCGATCGTGGAAAGCAGATCGAGTAGATTGAGACTCGATCGATTCTGAGAATATCCTACTTTGATGAGAGTGAGTTCGGGTCGAGGCGGTTTGCGACACTCTCATTACACTATTGATTTCAACTATACTAGCAGCAAGCCTTGATGGCTCTGGGTTACAGCCAAAAATTTTAGGCCCAGGGACGATGTTAACGATAAGATGAAGAGTAAGAACAAAGGTAACTGGCGGCGATGGAAAGTAATCGGGAAGACTATCCGCCAGTCGCTATCAGTATTTCGATACAGCAGCAAAGCTTTCAGTTTGGTATGGACGACTAGTCGGACTTTGACGATCGCCTTGGCAGGATTGGCTCTAGTCGGGGGATTGTTGCCAGGAGCGATCGCGATCGTTGGTAAGTCGATTGTCGATAGTGTGGTACTAGCAAACCGAAGTGGTTTGACGATCGATCGTCAACATGCGCTGCTGTATGTGGTGCTCGAAGCGGTGGCGATCGTGTTATTGGCAGCTTCGCAGAAAGGCTTAGTAGTTTGTCAATCATTATTGCGAGTATTGCTAGCGCAACGTGTCAATGAGTTGATTCTCGAAAAAGCCCTGACGCTGGATCTGGCACATTTTGAGGATTCCGAATTTTACGACAAAATGAGTCAGGCGCGATCGCAAGCATCTAGTCGCCCGCTATCGCTGATTACTCGTACCTTTGGGCTGTGTCAGTCCGCGCTGACGTTGGTTACTTTTAGTGGATTGCTGTGGCAATTTTCGGGCTGGGCGGTGCTGGTACTGATTGGCGCGGCGATTCCGTCATTCATTGCCGAGACGCGATTTTCCGAACACGCCTTTCGATTGTTTCGCTGGCGATCGCCCGAAACCCGTCAACAGCATTATTTAGAGACGTTACTTGCCAGAGAAGATTATGCCAAGGAGGTGCAGCTTTATCAGCTCGGTGCGGTGCTGTTGCAGCGGTACCGCGATATCTTTAACTTGCTGTATGTCGAAGATCGCAATCTGACGATTAAGAAGGGCTGGTGGGGATATTTGCTGGGCTTGTTGAGTACTGTCGCTTTTTATGGAGCGTATGCTTGGATCGTCATCGAGGCGATCTCCAGTGCGATTAGCTTGGGTGAGATGACGATGTATTTGGTGGTATTTAGACAGGGACAGTCAACTTTTGCAGCGGCATTGACTTCGATCGGCGGCATGTATGAAGATAACTTATATCTTGCCAATCTCTATGAATTTCTCGATCGACCGATGCCCCAATCTCAAGGCAAAGTGACTCAAGGGATTGTGAAAGATGGAATTAGATTCGAGCATGTTTCATTTAGCTATCCTGGCAGTCAACAGCCCGTATTAAATGATATATCCCTGCATTTACCACTAGGTGAAAAACTGGCGATCGTCGGCGAAAATGGTTCTGGTAAAACGACTCTGATCAAACTTTTAACCAACCTATATACACCAACTAGTGGCAGGATTTTACTCGATGGCGTGGATTTACAAGACTGGGATGTCGATGTATTGAGACGCCGGATCGGGGTGATTTTCCAGAACTTTGTGCAGTATCAATTTACCGTCGGGGAAAATGTCGGCGTCGGTGATGTCGAGCATCTCGACGATCGTCAAGAATGGGATCTCGCGGCGCACAAAGGCATGGCAAAACCGTTTATCGATGGATTGCCCCAAAAGTTTGATACGCAACTCGGAAAGTGGTTTAAGGGCGGACAAGAACTATCTGGTGGACAATGGCAAAAAATTGCTTTAGCACGCGCATTCATGCGATCGGATGCTGATATCTTGATTTTGGATGAGCCAACTGCGGCGATGGACGCCGAAGCGGAGATGGCGATCTTCAATCGGTTTCGTGCTCTGACTCAAGATCGGATGGTAGTCTTAATTTCGCACCGCTTTTCGACGGTGAGAATGGCTGACAAAATCATTGTGATGGCAAATGGGCAAATTATCGAGCAAGGATCTCACGATCGATTGGTAGCAGATGGCGGACGCTATGCTCATCTATTTTCACTCCAAGCCGCAGGTTATCAATAGATCTTTGGCGAAAGTCAGCGGTTAACTGTGATGAGAGGGTAGAGAGTAGCGATGCGCGCTCCTCGGGTTCCCCGAGGGTTTAGCGCATCAAGACAGAGAGTGGAGGTTAGTTCTAGAGTTGGCTCTAATCCGATTCCAGACTGCAATCGATCCCTACACAACCAAAGTTGCTATCGATCTAGTGGGCAATTTATAGATTGGCACCTGTGGCATCTTCCTAAATTGAGGGAATGATAAGATTATCAGGAACGTCAACATCTGTAGATCGACACGAATGGATGACGGTCGTCAAAGGCGATCTAGGTCGATCGGCAAGATCGCCGATCCTGTCCTAGCTGTATAGTTGTATGTGGGAATAGATCGGCTCGGTTACCGATCGCGTTTGGAAGTAGTCAAACTGCGGTATGGCTGCTACCTGGCAGTGACGATCGCTAGATCCGTAGAAAGCAATTGCAGTGCGGCTGCCTGCAACTTAGTAACTCCCAATCCTCAGCAGCATCGATCGTTAAAGCACACACAAACTCTCCATCTCAACTTAAATTAGATAAATTGCACTGCTAAGTTTATTAATTTAGATTGCTGCCCCCATTTCCTGCCAAATCGTTGTGACCCCAAGGATCCGAACGTGAAAAAAATCTTATTAGTAGACGACGATAAAACCCTCCAAGCCGTGCTGACACGCTACCTCGAAAAGCGAGGCTACTCGGTACGCGTTGTCACTTCTGGAGTCCAAGGATTGAAGCTGTTTGCTCAAGATCCGCCAGATCTAGTCGTGTCAGATATCATGATGCCAGGAATGGATGGTTTGGAGTTTTGTCGTCGTCTCCGTGCTACTAGACCAGGGCAATTAGTCCCATTTATTTTTTTAACAGCCAAAAAGGATCTCGAAGACCGGATTCAGGGTCACTACATCGGTGCTGATGACTATATCACCAAGCCGTTTGAGCCACTGGAGTTACTTGCCAAAATTGAGGCTCAACTCGAACGTTCGCGGCGGATTCATTCAGAGATGGTGCGGTTGATGCAAAAAGTCCCTGAAGATCGGGATGGGGATGAGTATGGCGAAAATCTAACAGAAGCCGTTGCCAAAGCTAAAGATCCCGAACCAGAAGAAGATCTACCATTGACTCCGGCGGAGGCACGCGTATTCTGGGAAGTGATCCAAGGCTTAACCAATAAACAAATCAGCCAACGGCTATTTATCAGTCCCCGCACCGTCCAAACTCACTTGAGCAATATCCTCACCAAGCTAAATCTGGAAAATCGATCCCAACTCGTGAGATTTGCCTTCGAGCATGGCTACCGTCCACCCCAAACCCAGGATGAGCAAAGAGCTGCTGAAGCAAGGGGTTAAAAAGTTGACAGTTGACAGTTGCGGATGCAATCACGCGGAGGATACCTGGCGCATGTGTTGCACCAAGCAGACAGCGAAGGCAAAGAAGTAGGGTGGGCAATGCCCACCGTCTGGATTTCAGGTATTATCAACGTTATAACTTTACCCACCTACTGGTTATTTCCGTTTGCTTTTGCAGCTAAACTGGGATTGTTACTATTGTGATATTGCCAGCAAGCCTCATGTCAGACGATCGATCCTATCTATCTCAAAAAAATATCGCTCCCAAGGAAAGACTGATCTTTGCTTTGGATGTCGAAACTAGCGATCGCGCCAAGCAGATTGTCACCCAGCTCGATGATGCTGTGATATTTTACAAGCTAGGATTGGAGCTGTTTCTGGGCGGGCAATACTTTGAAACGATCGACTGGTTACTCGCCCGCGACAAACAGATTTTTGTCGATCTGAAATTTTTTGATGTCCCCCAAACTGTCGGTGCGGCAGTCAGACAACTCACCAATCGCGGGATTAGTTTTGTGACGGTGCATGGCAATGATGAGATCCTCAGAGCCGCTGTGCGGGAAAAACAAGACCTCAAGATTTTAGCAGTAACCGTATTGACGAGTCTCGATCGCGGCGACCTCAACGATCTGGGATTCGACTGCGATCCTGACGCACTAGTGCTATCTAGAGCCAAACGTGCCCTCGCGCTCGGTTGTGACGGTGTGATTTCATCTGGACGTGAAGCCAAGGCTCTCAGAGCCAGTTTAGACACAAATTTTTTGGTGGTTACTCCGGGCATCAGACCAGTAGACAATATCGACACCCAGAGCGACGACCAAAAACGGACGGTGGATGTCGCCACCGCTTTTCGGAATGGTGCCGACTATATCGTCGTGGGCAGACCGATAAAGTCTGCGCCCGATCCTTATGCGGCTGCATCTGCGATCCAGCAGACGATTGCCGAGATTTTCGCTTAACCATCCACCATCCACCATCCACCATCCACCCCATCAATGATAAATCCCCCAGTTCATCGCAGCCAACTAGCTAATGGTATTACCGTTCTGACGATCGCCAATCCTAGCGCAGATATCGTGTCTGGACGATTTTTTATACCAGCGGGGGGGCGGTGGGAATTATCGGCTCAAGCGGGACTTGCTCAACTGCTGACATCAGTGATGATGAAGGGTACCCAACAGCTCTCGGCTCTAGAAATTGCCGATCGAGTAGAATCAGTCGGTGCGGGATTGAGTGCCGATACTACGACTGACTATATCAAGATGAGTCTCAAGACAGTCAAGTCGGATTTGGTAGATATATTTAAACTAGCAGCCGAGATCCTCAGAACTCCCAGCTTTCCAGAGTCACAGATCGAACTCGAACGCAAGCTGATCCTCCAAGCCATTCGATCGCAAACAGAGCAACCTTTTAATAATGCCTACCGCCAGTTGCGGACAGCTCTTTATGGCGAACATCCCTACTCACGATCGAGCTTGGGAACTGCGACGACAATGGCGCAAATCAGCCGTCAGGACTTAGTTGATTACCATCAGACTCATATCCGTCCCGATCGCCTAATTATCAGCCTTGCAGGGCGAATTACCCCCACTGAAGCGATCGAGTTGGTCGCGCAAGTATTTGACGATTGGGAGATCCCCCAGATCGAGCCGCCAGTGCTATTGACTCAGAAAGTTACTACCAATCCTCAGTACCAAGTCGAACATCAAGCCACCCAACAAGCGATCGTCATGCTCGGCTATCTCGCCCCAGCCATCCACGATCCTGACTCCATCGCCCTCAAATTAATCGATAGCTACCTGAGCAATGGCATGTCCAGTCGCCTCTTTGTGGAGCTGCGGGAAAAGCGGGGACTAGCTTATGACGTTTCGGCATTTTACCCCACCAGACTAGATACTTCTCACTTTGCCGTATACATGGGCACAGCCGCTAGCAATACCCAGATTGCCGTCAGTGGACTGCGCGCAGAAGTCGATCGATTGTGTCTCGAACCACTGTCCGCCGCCGAACTCCAAACCGCCAAGGACAAACTGCTCGGACAATATGCCTTGGGCAAACAAACCAACGGACAGTTGGCACAAACCTATGGCTGGTACGAGCTATTGGGATTGGGAGTAGATTTTGACAGCCAATTTAGTCAAGCTATTCAACAACTGACATCAGCGCAACTCCAAACTGTCGCCGATAAATATCTCAGCACACCGTATATTTCGATCGTCAGTCCCGAGCAACAACTAGTAAGCAGTCAAGTCTAAGTAACGTCAATTCGGGATAAGAAGAGCCTGGAGACTGAAGTCTCGGCTAATGATCCAAAGTCCGCCTTCGCGGACTAGTTAGTCAGTCCGCGAAGGCGGACTTTGGATCGTTAGCCCCGATTTTAATCGGTGGCAATATTGGGATGGAGTCAATAGCCTTAAACCGAACTGACGTTAAGTCACCTTAGATCGTTGACAATCAAGTATCCAGCGCGATCGACACATTTCGACCATTACTGCTAGATCCCCAGATCGAAAGGCTGTCTTGTCTCGCTAAACCCTCGGCAAAGCCGTAGACGTTGGCGTTGGCGTAGCCTGCCGTAGGCATACGAAGCTCGGCGTGTCGTTGGCGTAAGCCTGCTGTAGGCACAGACGGAGCGCGAGTCGCTTCTCGAAGAAGCCTTTGGATCTGTCCCAACGACTTGGTAGTTACTAGACAACCTCTGGATTAGTGATAACAGAATTGAGTGCCCAGACATGTTCTACCTCCATCTGTTGATGGTTGCAGGTATCTTCTAGCAGCTTTTGTTGAGATAGAGCTTTGCGGAGAGTCACGATCAACTGTTGTACTCGTTCCCTGACGATCGGGTCGCGATCGGCTGTCATCATCGTTTGGCGTTCTAGTACCTGTAGAATCAGCTCGTAATGTATCAGCGAGGGTAATTTAATTCGATCCATGGATGTGCCGTCATCTTCTACCGAACTAAATCGGTGATGGTATAAGTGGATAAATGCCAACAGCTACGCTGCGAACAGATCGACGATCGCTTGTCCGGGATCGTCCTGCTTTATAAAGGATTCCCCAATCAGAACGGCATTAGCTCCAGCCGCAGCTACTAGTTTAAGATCTTCCGCCGTATGAATCCCAGATTCGCTCACGATCGCGATCCCGCGATCGCTTAATGCTTGTCGCCGTGCTCCCAAAAGCTGACTGGTAGTTTGTAAATCGACACTAAAATCGGCGAGGTTACGATTATTGATGCCAATCAGTTTCACATCCTCCAATCCTAACACCCGATCGAACTCTTCCTCCGTGTGTACCTCAATCAGAGCCGTCATCCCCAACACCCGCACGATCTTGAGAAAGTACTGAAGATCGATATCTTCCAAAATCGCGGCTATCAATAAGATCGCATCCGCACCATGCGCGCGCGCATAGTAAATCTGATACGGATAGATGACAAAATCCTTGCACAACAGCGGTAAATCCACCGCTTGGCGCACAGCCGCCAGATTTTCAAAACTACCTTGAAAGAAATTGCGATCGGTCAATACCGACAAGCAACTCGCACCGCCGAGCTGATAGGCTTTGGCAATTTCTACCGGATCGAAATCTGCCCTAATCACCCCCCGACTCG
This sequence comes from Chamaesiphon sp., assembly GCF_041738855.1. Taxonomy (GTDB): domain Bacteria; phylum Cyanobacteriota; class Cyanobacteriia; order Cyanobacteriales; family Chamaesiphonaceae; genus Chamaesiphon. The sequence goes on from NZ_JBGSPA010000190.1 coordinate 28,268, forward strand.
GCGAAGCCTTCTTCACCTCTGCTATCAATGCTGGCTGTGTTTTACCCTGTTGGAGCGCACCCAAAAAGTCCAACGGGGGTGCTATTAATGCCACTTGCTTTTTCAACTTATCTAGCGGCATTTTGTCCCGCAGGTAGGCTACTTCCCGCTCTTTATCCCAGACAATTTCTTCGAGGATGTGCGCGGGTTTACCGTCGGGAACGACGATCTGATACTCTAATGGGCCGACATTGATGGCTGCACTGGGCGGACGACGACGAATCTTCATTTGGTGAATGGTGAATGGTGAATGGTGGATCGTAATTAGAGCAGTATCCTAGCAGTAAGTCCCGATCGAGACAAAACTCCCGAAACATCATAGGGTGTCCAAGCTCGACCTGGGCACTAATATCTACTATCCACCATCCACCATCCACTATCCACTATTTCCTAGCCCCAAATATTCGACACAACTCGATCGTCTGCATTTGCAACGTCGAAGTAGTTTCACCCCCACGTTTGAGCTGAAATTCCAAATCTAGTAACTTGGGGAGACTGGCGGCTAATCGATCGGCAGTGGTAGATTGGAGTTCCTGCTTGATGAAAAATAGGCGTTTGGGGTTGCCCAGTCCAGCCGCAGTTGCAATGACTCGATCGTCCTTTTCGCCAGCTTCTAGGAGCATTTTTACCCACAGCCAGGTGCGGAATTGACCGACCAGAGTGGCGACTATTTTGAGCGCGGGTTCGTTGTGGTTTAATAACTCGCTCACCAAGTGTAACGCTGTCCCGACATCACCTTGCCGAATTGCCGCCGCAAGTTGGAGACTAGTTTGAGTATTGGCAACTACGAGACTCGATACCATCACGCGATCGATTCGTTGTCCCGCGCCACCTGCGAGGAGTTGTAATTTAGCCAATTCTAGATAGAGTTGGCGCGTATTATTGCCAACTGATTCGGCGAGGAGTTGGATCGCATCTGCTGTTAGTTTCAACCCCAATTCTGTGGCGACAATTTGCACCCGCTGGCTCAGTTCTGCTGTTTTCCACGGGGGAATCAAACTAAATTCTTGGACATTGGCATATTTCTGAATTGTTTTGGTCGATTTCAGTCTGCCATCAGGTTTATTTTTGCTAGTTAGTAACAGAATTGAAGTCGCCGGAATTTGTGGCAATGTCCGCTCCAAATCGCCGAGCAATTGCTCCGAACATTGCTGCATCAAGGTCGTATCTGCCAGCCAAACCACGCGTTTACCACCACCGAAGGGGGGAGTCATTGCCGCATCCAGAGCCGCGATCGCCCCATCTTCGCGCTCTGGAGCGATCTTTTCATAATTAAAACTCGTCCAAGCGGGATCGAGTGCCGAAAGTTGAATCGCACTGACAGCTTTGGTGATTGCGTAGTCATCATCACCCCAGTACAAGATAATAGTCATCGGGGTAAAGGGTAGAGGGTAGCGATGCGCGATACGTAGGGTTCCCCGAGGGTTTAGCGCATCAAGACAGAGGGTAGAGGGTATCGATTCGCAGTTAACCTTAGACTTTTACAAGAAATCTACTATTGATTTTCAACCAATATAATCATCATCAAACGATCGCGCGGAAGTGGAATACTCGATCGAGGTCAACCGATTGGCAATCCCTTGACAGCCCCCAGGAATTGTTTGCCGCGATGCTTCGCCACACCAAGCACAACAGTAGTGACGCTGCTCCTCAGACATCTGCCGCATATTGGTAAAGTCTGCGGCTTCGACTACCGCACCAGTGAATTTCCCCGTCAGATAGTCGGGAACGCAATCTGGAATACGGGGACTGGCAAATTCGAGATCGCCATAAAACAATCTTGCACCTTTGATATTTGCATTAGTTAATTTAGCTTGATACAGAATAGTTTTAGATAAGTTGGCTTGTGATAGATTGCAGCCATCTAAATTAGTCCGCATCAAATTGGCATCGCTGAGATCTGTCCACCGCAGATCGGTTTGAGCCAAATTTACGCCTGCAAGCATCACACCCAAATTGATGACCCGAACGCCAAAGATCCGATCTTCATCATAACCCCCATCCCCATTGAGAATTACCTTGCCCAGCCGGAGATCGCGCTGCAAGGGCGTCAATAATTTGGAGCGCGATAGGAAGCGGAGTACCCGAGCTTTCCCTGCTGCGTTGACACTACCCAATAATGCCGCTGTACGTCCCACCGCAAAGGCGCGTTCTTGCGGCCAATCTTCCAGAAAACCATCCTTGTCGAGTACCAAGTTAGAAATGCCCTGAAAGTAATTGTCGATCGTTTGTTGCTGAGTGATGATGTTTTGCTGACGATTGAGGCGGTTTTGCTCGATCGTCAGATCGCGAGAAACGATATACTGTCGCCAAGAGACAAACGCGGCGATTGTGGCGATCGCCGTCTGTCCGAGCGCACCACCCCACAAGCCTATAGCACCAACTGCACTCCAATCCGTTCCTGCTGATAGCCCCCCAATATAAGTAAAAAAACCACCAATTCTGAGCAAGCTAATAACAACAACTAGCATCGTAATCGTCGTAACTAGCTGCAATCGCTGCGCTGGAGATAACGATTTGGGGATTTGAGAACGGATACTGCTATAGATAATCGGTACCGACAAACCTAATGAGATCGCGCAACCTGCTACGGTGATACCAGTATTTTTAAAGGCGACACCACACCCGATCGCAATAATTCCGAGCAGATTCAACCAGATTGTCATTTACTCTACAATATCTAGGCTTGGGGTAAACTTTCCATATTAGGAATTTTAACATTATGGATCGCTCAGAACGGATTACAGGTGGGATTTTGGGTCGATTAATTGGTGATGCGCTGGGAGTTCCCTACGAGTTTCACGAACCTCAAGCAATCGCATTGGGCAAGTAAGCACGGGGAAATGGCAGAAGGGAAAGGTCGTGGTTATGTCATTGATGCTTTGAGATCGGCACGGATGGTAATGGAAAATGATAGCTATGAATTAGTTGTAAAACACGCGATCTCATTAGGCAAGGACACTGACACTACGGCTTGCATTCCTGGGGGCATTGCTGGAATTCGTGGTGGAGTAGCAGCCATACCCGATCGATGGCGCAAGCAACTCAGAGGACAAGAAATATTTCAACCATTACTCGATCGATTGTTATCTTACAGCTTGGGTTAAATTCAAGACAGGCAAACTTATTACTGCATATTCAGGAGAGAATGCGATCGATCTTTAGCTTGAGTACAAGTAAAATAGATTTAAGTGAGTCTTCTACCTTCTTATCAAGAAGATCGAGAGTAGGAAGAATGGATCGACCTCGACATAGCAGAAATCTATAACTCCATTCGGGGATGATTTTTTCATTAGAGCGAGTTTTCAAAGGCGATTTAGATTTACCTATCTCATTCTATTTCGGATAAAAAATAGCCATCTTCAGATGAAGATAGCTATTAATATTAATGGGTTTCCCCTTTGAAAAATATTGAAAATTAAGACTTAGTAATCAAAGTCGCCGCCGCCCATGCCGCCGCCACCAGCAGGTGCGCCGTCTTTGGATTCTGGCTTGTCAACGATGATACACTCAGTTGTTAAGATCATCGCAGCGATCGAAGCAGCATTTTGCAGAGCCGATCGAGTTACTTTGGCAGGGTCAACGATACCTGCTTCAAACATGTCTACGAATTCATTTGTGGCGGCATTGTAGCCAACATCAAAGGATTTTTCTTTAACGCGTTCGGCGATGATGGCACCGTTTTGACCAGCGTTTTCAGCAATCCGTTTGAGGGGAGCTGAGAGAGCGCGGGTAACGATCAGCGCACCAGTTAATTCCTCATCTTTGAGGTTAGCTTGCGCCCAAACTTCCAACTCAGGGGAGAGGTGAGCGAGGGTTGTACCACCACCAGGAACGATCCCTTCTTCAACTGCGGCTTTCGTTGCGTTGATCGCATCTTCAAGACGTAGTTTACGATCTTTCATTTCAGTTTCGGTAGCAGCACCAACTTTGATGACAGCTACACCACCAGCTAATTTAGCTAGACGCTCTTGGAGCTTCTCTTTGTCGTAGGAAGAGTCACTTTCTTCCATTTGACGACGGATTTGCTCACAACGAGATTTGACAGTCGCTTCATTGCCTTCAGCAACGATCGTCGTGCTATCTTTGGTGATGGTAATCCGACGCGCTTGACCGAGGGATTCTAGTTTAGTTGCATCTAGTTTCAAACCAGCATCTTCGGTGATCATTTGACCGCCAGTCAATACAGCGATATCTTCGAGCATCGCTTTACGACGATCGCCAAAACCAGGAGCTTTGACTGCTGCAACGTTTAAGACACCACGCAGACGGTTGACTACCAAGGTAGCGAGGGCTTCTTTTTCGATGTCTTCAGCTAAAATCAGCAGGGGACGACCGGAACGAGCTACTTGCTCAAGAATTGGCACAAGATCCTGAACTAGGTTGATTTTTTTGTCAGTAATCAGGATGTAAGGTTGCTCTAGCACCGCTTCCATCCGCTCCATATCGGTAGCGAAGTAAGGGGAGATATAGCCCTTATCAAAGCGCATCCCTTCAGTGATTTCTAGTTCGGTAATCATGGACTTACCTTCTTCTAGCGAGATAACGCCCTCTTTACCGACTTTATCCATTGCGTTGGCAATCATTTCACCGACTTCATTGTCGTTACCAGCAGAGATTGCTGCTACTTGGGCGATCGCTTTGGAGTCTTCGACAGGTTTAGCATGAGCCGCGATTTTCTCAACCAGGAAACCAGTTGCTTTGTCGATCCCACGCTTGAGGGCGATCGCATTGGCACCAGCCGCGACGTTGCGTAATCCTTCTTTGACGATCGCGTGAGCGAGGACGGTTGCTGTAGTAGTACCGTCGCCAGCAGCGTCGTTAGTTTTGGATGCAGCTTGACGAATCAACGCTACACCAGTGTTTTCGACGTTATCTTCGAGTTCGATTTCTTTGGCAATGGTGACACCATCGTTGACGATTTGGGGTGCGCCAAATTTCTTTTCTAGGACGACGTTACGACCTTTGGGGCCGAGGGTAACTGCTACCGCTTCAGCCAAGATGTCCATCCCACGTTCGAGCGCGCGACGAGCATTTTCGTTGTAGATAATTCGCTTTGCCATAATCTTTAATTTTAGGAGTGTAGAGGGTTAGTGGTTAGTGACAAGTGACACTGTATTAGCCGACTACTGCGAGGATGTCTTTCTCAGACAACAGCACATATTCGTCGCCGCCGAGCTTGACGTCGGTACCAGCGTATTTGGAGTAGAGGACTTTATCGCCGATTTTGATTTCAGGCTCTTGACGAGTACCATCTTCATTGCGTTTGCCAGGGCCAACTTGGACTACTTCGCCGATTTGAGGCTTTTCTTTAGCTGTGTCGGGAAGTAAAATACCACCGGCGGTTTTTTCTTCAGATGCGCTGACTTTAACGAAGACGCGATCGGCTAAAGGCTTGACTGTGGATACGGTTAACGATAGTGATGCCATATTTATTATGAGTATTTAGCACTCTCAACTGCTGAGTGCCAATTTAGCCGAATGCGGTATGGCATGGCAAGCAAGGTTTGAGTACGGGTTACCGCACGTTGCTATCAGGTGGTGGCATTTCGCTCAGTTATGGTCGCAACTACACGCTGTCATCATACTATGTCTCGATCGCCAAGACGATCGCTATAGATCGACCACATATTGCGATAAGCTGCTTCCATGTCGAGCGTAAATTGTTTGGCATTCCACACAGGTGCAGTGGTACGTCCCGATCGCAGTTTACCAGCGATTTTGTCTCGCAACTGGCGATCGAGTCCCAATTTTATCCCCCACTCTACATACTCCTCTTGACTCCACGCAATCCCTTCCTCAATCCCAGCATTGAGCATGAAGGTGTAACTATTGCGCGCTGCAAATTGTTGTCCGACTTGAGTCACCATCGGGATGCCCATCCACAGGGTTTCGAGGGTCGTGGTGGCACCATTGTAGGGGAAAGTGTCGAGCACGATGTCGGCGATCGCCAGATTGGCACGATGGGTAACTTCATCCACCACAGTATTCAAAAACCGCAATCGCTTAATGTCTACATCTACTTCGTTAGCAATCATACCAAATAATGACTCGACCGTATATCGATCGCTTTCACCTTTAATTAACAAGTAGCTATTCGGAACCGCTTTGAGAATCTCCAATTGCAACTTAATCGTCTGCGGATGGCGTTTGTAGCCTCTTTGCCCGCTCCAGTAAACGATCGCGTCAGCAGGAATATCTAAATCTTGGCGGTTGATTGTGGATATCCCAATTTCAAATCCATCAACAGCTAGATAACTTTGAGGTAATCTCCAAATCTTTTCTTGATAGTAGTCTTGAGCATTTTCTGGCAATACATACCGATCTGCCATAAAGTAATCAACAGTGGATAAACCTGTGGCATCCCAACCCAACCAACTCACCTGAATTGGTGCGGGTTTCGCGGCTAATACCTGACACGTAGTGCTGAGAGTCAGACTATCCAAGTCGATTAAAATATCGATTTCATCGACACGAATTTGGGCGGTAACTAAGTCAGGATCGGCCCCTAAACAATAACTGACATCAGATCGATCTCGGAACCATTTTTGGTAAAAAGGATTATCATAATTTTGATTGATACAATATGTGAAAATTTGAAATTTCTCGCGATCGTGGTATTGCCATAGCCACCGACTCAGCCAGCCAACAGAATGCTTACGTAGTGTAGAGGCTAGGTAACCAATTCTAATTTTTCCTCGCTGCTTGGGTAATGAAGCTGATTCAGCACGATCCTTTTTAGTAGTTACTTGGTAAGTTAGATACTTCTTAGCTATTTGATTTTGAATTTCTCGATAATAGTCTGGGCGATCTGCGATGTAGGGCAAAAAAGTTGCCGATATGAGAATCGCACGATCGACTCCCTCTTCTAAAGTATCGTATTTTTCAATGATAAATGTTTCAAATAATTGCTCGTGTCGCTCGACAATTGGTAGTACGCTCTGCCAATCGCCAGCAGTTAAAAGAGTTCTAATTATATTTGCATTGGTAATAATCTTCTGAGCAGAATTTTCACAACATTTGTAGGCTACAAAACTAGTATCTATTGCTTTTTGGTATTCATAAATATTACAGTATAATCTAGAGAGAATCTGTAATATCGTAATGTTGTCACCTTCGAATTCCAAGCAAATTTCTAGAATTTTAGTCATGAATGAGCTAGTACCAAATCGATGACTCAGATTTAGTAAAGTATCACTGACTATTTTGATATTCTGGGATCTAGATATTGAAAAACTAACTAAGCACTGACGAATAAATTCACAAGTCAATTCCGTAGGAAAATTCAAAAGTGATGCTAATAATTGACCTAACAGCTCTCTGTCATCTTCAATTAATGTGGTACCGATCGCTTCAAGATCGACATAAGTAGCTAATATTTCTACACCCTGCCACTCTACTAAATCATTAGGGCTAAATAATTTCAGTTCAATTGCTAGTAAAATTGAGCGTAATAAGTTTTGAACATGTGTCGAATCTATTTCTCTTAGATATTGGCTGATACTCCAGGCATTATCAAAATTATTTTTGGTGAACTCTTGACTAGCAGATCGATTGAGCACATCGGATAATTCACTAGTTAAAGCTACTGTTTCTAGTTCTGAAGCTTCTGTAAAAGGAATAAACCAAGTAGATTGGGCATCTGCTTCTCGCTCTTGGAGGAGATAAGCAAGTCCTAAATACCAATAATTGTAACTATCTTCATCTCCATGAGTGATGATAGTCTCATAGTAATTGACTATTTGCTCTAAATTATTAGAGTTGAATAGCGATTCTCGATCGGCAAAGTTGTCGAGAGCCTGAGACAAAGCTGGCAGAGCATTTGCTGTGTGCATATATTAATTATTTAAGTATCGATCGTTTGCTGCATCTGACTGTTGCTCCTGATATTTAGCCCACATTCCTCGATAGGCTTGCTCCATATCCAATGTAAACTGTCTCGCATTCCAGATCGGTGCAGTATTCCTACCCGTGCGTAATTTACCCTGAATTTCCCATCTTAATTCACGATCGAGTCCCAATTTTATTCCCCAATCTAGGTATTCCTGCTCGCTCCAGGCGATTCCTTCTTCTATTCCGGCATTACGCATAAATGTATAACTATTACGCGCTGCAAACTGTTGTCCGACTTGAGTCACCATCGGAATCCCCATCCATAGAGTCTCTAGCGTAGTAGTTGCACCATTGTAAGGAAACGTGTCAAGAACGACATCTGCGATCGCCAGATTGGCTCGGTGTGTATATTCATCTGAGACAGTTTCTAAAAATCTTAATTGCTCTAAACTTACACCTTCTTCTGCGGCAATTTTCTCAAAGAAATCTCGAATTATGAGCGGATCGCTTTGCCCTTTGATTAATAAATAACTATTAGGAACAGCTTTAATGATTCGCATTTGACAGCGAACATTATCTGGGTGGCGTTTATAGCCACCTTGAGAGCTAAAATAGACAATCGCATCATTAGGAATTTGCAAGTCTTGACGTTTTAAGGTGGGGGTTCCAACTTCAAATCCGCAAACGGCAAGATAAGTTTGGGGTAATCGCCAAATTTTTTCTTGATAGTAATCTTGAGCATTTTCGGCCAGCACATAAGGATCGCCGATAAAGTAGTCGATTGCGGGTAGTCCTGAAGCATCCCAACCTAACCAAGTTACTTGAACTGGAGCTGGTTTCTGAACCACGATCGCACAACTAATATCAAATGTCAGACTATCTAAATCGATGAGGATATCAATTTCATCTGCTCTGATTTGGGCAACAGCTTCTAAATAGTTATGATTTAAATAATAAGTGACATCTACTTTATCTCTGAACCATTTATGATTGAATAAGTCGCTATCGATTTGATTGACACAGTAAATAAAAATCTGAAACTTGTCGCGATCGTGATAATGAAATAACCAGCGACTCAACCACCCAACTGAATGTGCTCTGAGAGTAGAAGCTAGATAACCGATTCGGATGATTCCTGGTATTTTTTTTAGTGATACTTCTGCTAAGTTGGATTTGACGATTGGTGAATTGAAGCTACTTTGATAAATTGCAGCTAATTGATTCTGTAGCGATCTATTAATACTAGGATTGTCTTCTATATATGGACTAAAAAACGATGAGATTATAATATGCTTGTAAACTTTAGGTAAGTAGATCGGATCTTCAATAACAATTTCTTGTAGTATTTGTTGATGTCGATCGAGTCTATCCTTCGCACCTTGCCAGTTGCCTGCGGTAAAATATGCTCTCTGGAGCAAATAGCTACCAAAGAGCTGCTCGAATCGAGTTTTTGCCAATCGACAAACATCTTCGGCAGTAGCTATTGCTGCGGCATGAAGCTCGACTTCTGAGTAAAAACAAGTCAATGCTTGACAGATCTCTAGATCGTTGGGAAATAAAGATTGACAAAACTCTAATAATTTAACTGAAAATAGTCCTAAGTTTTGATGATGACATAAATCAAATGCTAAATTGAGTAGCTGAGAAACAAAATCGCGCTGCCGACCACCGATTGACTTCAGACAATATTTCACGATCTCCAAGCTCAAATCAGTATGAACTCTGCGTAATAATGCGCCGATTGCCTGTTTTAATAAAAGATCGTCATATATCTCGATTGGTACTGCCGCGAATAATTCATTAATCTCCCACTCAACTAATAAATCTGATGTTAGTAGATCGAGTGTATTTGCCAGGGTAATAAGCTGTAAAACATTTTTAACTCGCTGCGGCGCGAATGCCAATATCTGTAAACGAATCGACCATGCTATTTCTAGCTCTAAAAGTTGAGAGCGATAACTAGCTTCCCGCTCTAGAATTTCTAGCAAGTCATCAGTATAAACTGCTAATTCTGAGTCGTCGGCATCCGCTAAGGGGATAAGCCAAGCAAATTGAGCGTCTTCTAATCTGCCTGATAATAAATAACTCAAACCCAAATACCAGTAGTTATTTAATATGCTCCGATCTACCAAGATTGCTGATTCATAAAAATCAACAGATTGAATTACTGGATGTTTTGACTCGATTACCGATTGATGTAGATCTTGCTGGAGAGGAGCGATTGAAATCGATGCAGGATGATCTGGAGATGTCTGCATGGCATATTAGTTCAGATTAGGTAATTTTTGTCGATATTCAACTAAATTATATCTATAACTAACTAGTACCGAATCAGTGATATTACCCAAACAGAGCATGAAGAATTTGGGCTGTCCGTAAATTTACTTAATAGACATTCCCGCTCAACTAGATATATTTACTCTAATTTAAATATTTATGGCTCGAAATATATTTAACTTATCGTCTCAACTATGCGAGTGAAGGAGTAAATGTAATTAAGAACTTATCTGGACATATCCAGTCGCCGGACAAATTGGTGCAGCAGTAGGAAAGATCGTCGGTGCAACCGCAGTAGTGGTACCAGTCGCAATCGCTTCACACATCACACTGGTAATCACGCTGTGGTTGGCACTGTTGGTATAGCGACTATTAGCACCACTATAGGCTTTGAGCGCAACATCTCGCGCAGTCGCAATCATCGTCGCGCTATCAGTTGCACTAGTGAGGGTATAATCATATTGCGTAGTAGCCGCGATGCCAGTGGAGCTAGAAAGAGTCCCAATTGCCAATAGGTCAAAGCTACTCGCAAACTGCTGATTTTGGTAGCGATAGGCAGTTTGATAGCGGTTGGTGATGCCAATGTTTTGTTTAGCTTCCGTCTGCTTGGCTTTAGCCGTTTGGTTGAGGAAACTAGGTAGTGCAATTGCCGCCAAGATCCCAATAATAATAATTACAACTAACAGTTCGACAAGTGTAAAACCTTTTTCGTTTCGACTACGATTGAGATGGTGAATCAGTTTAACTTTTAGCTCAGGTTTCATTTGTAAAATATCTCCAGATCGTCCGCTCCTAACCCTTTATCCGATTGATATTAGTTCGAGTTAGATTAATTAAAGTAATTGAACCGCAATATCAGAAAAACCCCCTCAAGATAGCTAACTATGGTGAGGGGTTTTGATGTATGAATCATCCAAGTTTGATACTATCAGCAGCAAACTAAGACTAATTAGCTACCTAAGGAAGTGAAGCCAGTATCACAAGCAGCAGGTGTAGTAGTAGTACCAGCAGTCATTACAGGTACGATTGCGGTAGTACCAGGAGCAATTGATTCACAGATGATAGAAGCGGTTGCACTGAGGTTAGCTGTGTTGGTGTAGCGACTGTTCCCACCACCATAAGACTTGAGAGAAGTATCGTTGGGGGCAGCGATAATGGTAGAAGTGTCGGTAGCAGGAGCCATGGTGTATGTATAGTATTTGGTAGTGTTGGTAACACCGTCACCAGCTAAAGCACCAACAGCTAGCTCGTCAAAACTAGTTGCAAATGCGTCTTTTTCGAGACGGAAGGTGGTTTGAGCACTGTTGATCAGCGAGATATTTTGTTTAGCTTCGCTTTGTTTAGCTTTTGCACCTTGGTTGAGGAAGTTGGGAAGAGCAATTGCAGCCAAGATACCGATGATGATGATTACAACTAACAGTTCTACTAGTGTGAATCCTTTTTCGCTTTGTTTACGGTTGTTGAGGTGTTGGAGGAATTTAGCTTGTAGTTCAGTTCTCATTTTGATTAGTTCCTGTAAGTGTTGGGGTTGTTTGTTTGCTTCGTGTCTTCAGCTTACCCACTTTTTTCAAGTTACCTATCACCCGAATCAAACTTTTTTGCAAATATCTTTTTGATTGACGGTTATCCTCCTCTCAACTCCTTTATTTATAGGGAAATTGCTACCTGGAATTGGGTAAAAAAAGATTGGTAGTTTACTAGCTTTACTTTTGACTCGCGAATTTGTCACCGATATTTGGCGATCGCGATCGCAATTGCTAATAACCTGAGTTCGATGAGGCTAGCCTCATCATCAAATCAATTACCTGACTGTGTTTGAGCCAATCACTACCAATCCTCAAAAACTAAGTGTTTCATAAATTATTATCAATAAGCTCTGCTTGTTGATAATTAGCGGT
>NZ_JBGSPA010000192.1:0-37723 GCF_041738855.1 Chamaesiphon sp.
ACCGCTAATTATCAACAAGCAGAGCTTATTGATAATAATTTATGAAACACTTAGTTTTTGAGGATTGGTAGTGATTGGCTCAAACACAGTCAGGTAATTGATTTGATGATGAGGCTAGCCTCATCGAACTCAGGTTACCAGCTTAGCGATCGACGATGACAATTTTACTAGCAGCAGCGATCGCTTTAGCACGGGCTAGTTCAGTGGTTTCTGCCTTGGCTAAAGCAACGCCCATCCGGCGATAGGGGCGTGAGTCGGGTTTACCAAATAGTCGGATATCGACATCGGGCACATTCATGGCTGCATCCACACCTGTAAAGTAAATAGATTGAGCTGTTTTGCTGGCTAAAATCACTGCGCTTGCAGATGGGGCAAACTGAATAATATTGGGAATTGGTAAACCTAAGATCGCACGTAAGTGCAACTCAAATTCATTCAAATTTTGAGAAATAAGTGTTACCATCCCAGTATCATGCGGACGCGGCGATAGTTCGGAAAAAATCACTTCATCGGCAGTGATAAAAAACTCCACTCCAAAAATTCCGGCTCCACCCAAGGCATCGGTAACTGTAGTCGCAATTGCTTGAGCGGCTAAAAGCTGTTCGGGAGTAATTTCCGCAGGCTGCCAAGATTCTTGATAGTCACCGCGTTCTTGACGATGCCCAATCGGTGGGCAAAAAATGGTAGGTGCATTCAATTGTTTGATGGTGAGGAGCGTAATTTCGATCTCGAACTTGATGAATTCTTCAATAATTACTTTGTGACTATCACCTCTAGAACCATCAATTGCATAATTCCACGCTGCCTCGACTTCCGCCGCACTATTGACTACCGATTGTCCTTTTCCTGATGAAGACATTACTGGTTTGACAACATTGGGAAAGCCGATCGATTCGGAGATCGATAGCATTGCCTCTAAAGTAGTAGCATAGGCATATTTAGCCGTCCGCACTCCCAATTCTTGATGAGCGAGTTCGCGAATCCGATCGCGATTCATCGTATAGTCTGTCGCCTTGGCGGTGGGAATTACGGTAATGCCGCGCTGTTCAAATTCCGCTAATTTTTCGGTTCTAATTGCTTCAATTTCAGGAATGATGTAGTCCGGTTGATGTTTAGCGACAACTCGTTCGAGATCTTCTCCGCTCAACATCGAGATGACTTCACACTCATCGGCAACCTGCATCGCTGGCGCATTGGCATAACGATCGACTGCGATGACATGATTACCCAATCGTTGTGCGGCGATGGTAAATTCTTTACCCAATTCACCCGATCCCAACAACATCAACTTCCGAGGCAGTCTCATCACAATTCCAACCGAGCAACATCTTTCATAGTCTACCAATCATCGTCGGCGTCGATCCCTTTCTATCCCAAAAATAAACAACGTTCAGTCCACCATCCACTTACCACCTAGCAGATCGGCACAAAATTCACTAATAAACCAACCTCAAAGTCTCAAGCGTCACTCTAGCAAAAGTGCTGAGGTAGCTCATCGCGATCGGTTGAGTCAAAAGCATAGCTAACTGACAAGCCAATAGTGTATAATGTTTTGTGAATTACCTGGAGAGGTGTCCGAGTGGTTGATGGTGGCTGACTCGAAATCAGTTTTGGGGTTACACCCAACGGAGGTTCGAATCCTCTCCTCTCTGTATCCCAATTATCCGCATCAGCGCGATCGACCCCTAATTTATATTAAGGGGTCGATCGCAGGCGCGCTCAACCTTCTACAGTAGTGCTAGCAATCAGGAGGATCTCCCCAACTAGCCGATGATTATTACCATTACTGCGCTCAAGGGTGGTGTCGGCAAGACAACCACATCGATCCATTTAGCTGCCTACCTTCAGCAACATGCGCCGACACTGCTCATCGATGCCGATCGTAATCGTTCGGCACTAGTCTGGTCGCGAGAGGACAAACTACCATTCACCGTCGCTTCTCAAGCTGGTGCGACGGCAATCATCAGCAAGTACACTCACATCATCACCGACACCCAAGCCCGTCCCGAACAAGATGAGCTAAAAGATCTAGTGGCTAGTAGCGATTTGCTCATCGTCCCGACAACTCCCAACCATCTCGATATCGACACCACGCTCAAAACCACCGAATTATTGGAAGCATGGGGGGCGAAGTACAAGATCCTGCTGACTCAAGTAGATTCCCGTACCAAAACTGGACGCGCAGCTAGAGCCATCCTCGCAGAAGCTAAATTACCCTTATTTAATACTGATATCCCCCTGCTAGTCGCCTTTGAACGCTCGTCTAGTCGTGGCATGACGATCGCCGATTATCCAGACCCACGCTCCCAATTTGGGTGGTCTAAGTATCAAGCTGTAGGGCAAGAAGTCTTGGGATAACGTCAGCTCGTCGGGTCGAGAAAACGGAGATAGTGGCTGGGGGCAAAGCAATGGGCGCGCATCCAGCGATCGATCGGCGATCGATTACTCGCGCCTAAAGATTATAATGAGTCGCTATTTTGGCAACAAACGAGCGATCGCTGGGGACAAGGTTCGGGATATAAAATAGACGTGCTATCGATGTACACTCAGCAAGTAGGCGAAATTGATGCGATATTTATTGACTTAATCCAAGCAGCTTGGCGCGATCGCCTCATCCAGCCAATTTTGACGTTTCTAGGCGATCGCGTTGGCTGATTATCTAACCTCCCAATGCTGCCAGCAACACCCCTGGCAGATTTTGCCAAGTTGGATCGGCCTCAAACTTCAGCAATTGCCGCGCCATCCCCAACAGATTCCGATGCGCTGCAAACCACATCGGAGTCGGGAAGATCCGAAATGGCGCATATACTACAGACTTCTGCGGTCGATCGAATAGATAACTATTGTGGACAAACCCAATTTCCGAGCCAATGTCAGCCAGTGTATTGCCTGGATGTGCGCCCCAAGTCGTCGATCCTAGATAAAAGATCGTCCCCGACCAAATATTTACCCCGATCGCACCATACTTGAGACTAGCGATCGCCATATCCAATTCGGGTTGATATTGTCGCTGCGTCTGAGTGTCGATGATGAGCGTACAGGAGAGCGTTCCCCACAGTAGATCGTTGGCAAATTCGACAGCTTTAGTCAGGAAATCAGCGGCGGTGTCAGTAGCGATCGAGACTGTGGCTAACACTCCACAAAACGCCTCCTCAGTGAGGGCATATTCGCCCGCTACTGGCGATACATCAGGGATAATCGTCCAGGGGACGATCTCTGGCGTGCGCGCCCCCAGTGGCTCCGATTGGGGGTACTTATCGAGAAATGCTTGATACCGAGCTTGGGCACCTGGATAGTAGGCTTGACGTGGGGGAATGGCTGCTAATTCACGGTTGACGGTGGCTAAAAATTCCGCTTGTTGTGCCCAACCGGAGGCGGTAACCAGCACCTGTCCCGATACGCAATTGAAACTGGCATTGTGAACGATCGTACTAGCAAATGAACGCGCTTGGAAGGTCAGATCCGATCGCGTTCATTTGCCAGGGACGACTAGAATCGGGGTGACACAGCCGAGTTCGGACGTTATCGGCTTGGTAATCCGGGGATAATTAGCCGCTTTGCACTGCTCTTGCTCGATGGCGGTGCTACCCCAGACGATCGCATCATGCGTCTGGTGCGAACCAGTAATATGTATCGTGTCGATCTGGGGATGTTGGCAGAGGTATTCACCCACTGCGACACCCCCATAAACGATCTGGAGCCAGCCATCCTGAATTAAGGGCGCGAATGCTTGGGCTAGATACGCACCCATATAGGCATTCACGGGATTCATCTTGACGATCGCGAGTTGATTTTCGCTAAATAACTTGGAGAGGACATCCATCGCGACAATCGCCGAAACATTGCCCGCGCCCAGTACTAGAGCCACTTGGCAAGGGGTGGGTTCGCGATAGATCTTGCCCTGTGTAGGTGCTGCTCCTGGCTCGATCCACACTTGTGCCCGATAACCCAGGTATAATAATCGCTCGAGCGCGTTTGCTGGCAATACTTCCGCGACAAATTGCCCATCCTCACGTTGCCAAACTTGGGGTGGCGTAAGCTGTCCGCCAGCTTGCAAACTATTCATCAGCAGCCGCATCGCTCGTACCGTCGAAATCGGTCCAGCCACCCATTCCTCGCCAACTAGCGAGGATGTGGGATCGATCCCTTTGGCTTGACAAGCTGCAATCGTCCAGTCGGTGGCAACTGCTAAGGTGCGATCGAGGCAAGTTTGCAGGTATGCTAGCCGTTGGGGGATACTAGTTTGCTCCCATGACGCGCCGTTCGTGGAGACGAGTAATGGCGCGATCGATCTCGTCGAAGTTGGTAGCTTGTGGTGTCGGGATAGTACTAGTCATAGCTGAAACTGGCGATCGGTTGCATTCTGCATTTAGTTTGACGTAAGTTAATATCGATCGGATCTGGGGTCGAATAAATTAGGTTAGGATCGATATATATCATCATCCCTGTTACATGAGCCAGTCATCCGCAGCCCCAGAATTAGTAACTTCAGGCATCACCCCCTTTGGGGAGCGGCTTGAATCTCTCCTCCTGAAACAACCGATAACTACCCTCCAAGTGAATTTGGGCAAACGTTGCAATCTGGCTTGTACCCATTGTCATGTGGATGCTAGTCCCGATCGTACCGAAGAAATGTCATCAGATCTTGTCGATCGAGTTATTGCACTCATCCATACATTTCCCCAACTCAAAACGATCGATCTCACAGGTGGTGCGCCAGAACTCCTCAATGGTTTCAAACCGATTTTAGAATCCGCCGTCGCTACAGGCAAACAAGCGATCGTCCGTTCCAATCTCACGATTTATTTCGTTCCTGGTTATGAGGACATCCCTCTATATTGTGCCCAAAATCAAGCCCGAATCGTCGCTTCATTACCCTGTTATCTCGCCGATAATGTCGATAAGATGCGCGGTAAAGGTGTTTTTGATGCTTCAATTAGAGCCTTGCAATGGTTGAATCGCCTGGGTTACGGTCGCGATCCCAATTTACAGATCGATTTAGTTTACAATCCACCTATTCCGACATCACCCAATTTTCGCCTGACGCCCGATCAAATCAGTTTGGAACGGGACTATAAAGCGTTCTTCAAGGAGCATTTCGATGTATGTTTTAATAATCTATTTACCATCACCAATTTACCGATCGGTAGAACTAAGTTTCAATTAGACTATCGCCAACTCACACAGCCCTATTTACAGTTTTTGGAATCTCATTACAATCCCAATACGATCGCTGGATTGATGTGTCGCGACCAACTATCGATCGATTATCTAGGCAATGTTTATGATTGCGATTTCAATCAGATGGCAAATATTCCCGCACTCGCTCGATCGGGTGAAGTATTAACAGTCGATAAGTTATTAGCCGCAGGTAGTCTAGAGCTAGTGAACGAGATTCAGACCGAATCTTACTGTTATGGCTGCACGGCTGGCTGCGGTTCTAGCTGTGGTGGTGCATTGGTGTGATGATTGAATATTATACGAACACATTTTTACAATCGATGGGTATCCAACCAAGCTAACAAATCCCCCATCTGAGTAAAATCTAATAAATCCTCGCCTAGAGATTCAATTTGCTCGATCGTCAAACTACTTACTCGTGCCTGAATTTCAGGGTGGATATTTCCCAATTTGCGGTTTAGCAGTTTCAATACTAACCCTCTCTCCTGTTGAAGTCCACGCTCTAAACCTCGAACTTCACCTTCAGCAAAAGCATCCCGATAAACTCGTGTCTGCTGCAACTCAATTCCTAACATCAGATCTACCTCATCCCTACTTAAAGTATCGAACTTATACAAGACGATCGTGGACACTAAATTAATTATATCTCTACTTCCTTGTGCTTGTCCGACAAGTCTTCTGGCTTCAGCTTTTGCTGCATCCCCCTCTAGTGTCGTCAATACCATCAATCCCAAACCAGTCGGCAACTCCTGCACTGTACCTAACTCATCCAAATACACCCTAATAATTCTGCCACTTGTCAATATCTCTCTCACTACGGCTCGTTGTGATTGTTCGATACTTCTAGATGGATAAATTACCACCGCTTGCCAATCAGAGAATCGCTCTCGTTGACGATAAGTGTAAATACTAATCTCACTGAGCATTCTTTCATACAGCAATTCATCGAGTTGAAATTGGACTTCGCAGAAATAAACTATCCCAGATGAATTAGGTGGCACAAATACCCCATCAATTCTAAAGGCTGTTTCCTTCACCTCGATCGAATCAAAAATATATTGTGCCGCATTACTAGGCGGTCGATCGATAAGATCGAATAGCAGTGTCGGTGACTGCCTAAATAATTGATAAAATATTGTATCGCGGCGCATACTTACATCGATCTATTCAGGAAGATCTTATCATTCAGTGGATCTAGACCGACCCTTGCTTCGAGTCGCGCCAGATCCAGCGATAAAATAAGAAAGATCGCCACCCATTAAACCATGCTCGATGCTCATTCTGTTCGCGAATCTGCCTGCACACAGAGGCTGCGCCAACGACCTGCGCCTATTGTTGTTGTCCTCAATCAAATTAGTGTCCCTACCGCGCGGAAGTTGATGACAGCTTTACCAGCAGCGCAACTATACGGGTTGGTGGGGAGGACGACAGATGTAGATGTGAGTTTTGCCAATTTTGGCGATACGCTGCGACAACTGTACGGTGAGGGTGTGCCGATTATCGGCTTGTGTGCGGCGGGGATTTTGATTCGGACGCTGGCACCAGTGCTGACAGATCCCAAGACGGAACCGCCAGTAGTGGCTGTAGCTGCCGACGGGAGTGCGGTAGTTCCTCTATTGGGGGGACTGACGGGAGTCAACGATCTTGCCGAACGGATTGCGGCGGTATTGAACGTACAAGCAGCAATTACGACCGCAGGTAAGCTCCAATTTAATACCGTACTTCCCGATCCGCCCGCAGGTTATCGGCTGGCAAATCCCCAACATGTCAAAGCTGTTATCGCCGATCTGATCGCAGGTGTGAGTGTGAGTTTGGATGGTGATGCACCGTGGTTACGATCGAGTGAGATCCCTTTTTGTGTCAATGGCGATCGCCAAATTACCGTTACTACACAGGCACTTGCTGGCAGTCCGACCCAATTGGTCTATCATCCTACCAGCCTAGTCTTAATGGTGACTGAACCCGCCCAATTTAACGTCGCGGGGTGGATCGAAGTCATCGGAAATCGACTTGCTACCGCCAATCTCGCCCTTGCTGCTGTTGCCTGCATCGTCCTACCCAAAACACCCGCTGGAGCCGCTATTGCTGGCATTGGGACTAGTTTAAATCTCCCGATTCGCTTAGTAGAGTCAGCATTATTACCTTCCGATCTGAGCGTAATTATCGATGAGTCAAATTCAACAAAAATCAGGGATATAAATCCCCATCCTACAAACCTCGCTATCAACTATCAACTATCAACTATCAACTCTTTAACGATCCTCAGTGCGACCGAGCCGATCGATCCAGCCAATATCGGTCAAGCCCAAGGTAAACTCACTGTAGTCGGTACTGGCCCAGGCTCACAACAGTGGATGTCCCCCCAAGTCCGAGCGACGATCCTGGCTGCAACAGATGTCGTCGGCTATCATACCTATCTAGATCTGGTTACAGATCTCACTATAGGTAAACAGTGTCACGGCTCGGACAATCGCGTCGAACTCGATCGATCCAGGCTAGCGTTAGATTTAGCCGCTAACGGTAAAAATGTCGTTGTCGTCTCCTCTGGCGATCCTGGGATCTTTGCGATGGCATCGGCTGTATTGGAAGTACTTGACACAGAAGCCAAACCAGCATGGCAAACGATCGATCTCCAGATCGCGCCAGGTATTTCCGCCATGCAAGCCGCCGCCGCTGCTGTTGGTGCTCCGCTGGGACATGATTTTTGTGCGATTTCGCTTTCGGATATCCTCAAACCTTGGGAAGTAGTCGCTGCGCGGATCGCAGCGGTGGCGGCAGCAGATTTGGCGATCGCGTTCTACAACCCCATTTCAAGCCAGCGAAGCTGGCAATTAGCCGCCGCTCGGGACATCCTCCTCCAGTTTCGACAGGCTACCACCCCAGTCGTCCTTGCCCGCAATCTGGGCAGATCTGGGCAAGAGGTGAAGGTAATTAGATTAGGCGAATTGGTTCCAGAGTCGGCAGATATGCGGACGGTAATTCTGATCGGTTCGAGTCAGACTAAGCTGATTCCCCGTGCGGATGGGAGTAGTTGGGTATATACGCCGCGATCGTATCAATAGACTGCTGGCAAAAGTGTGAGATTAGCTGTGGATAAGAGAGTAGATTCGAGTAGCATATTTAGAAAATAACCTGTACCACACCGCCGGATTAGTCGCAGCTCAAACAGCCGCTCAAATATGTATAGCAATAGCCAAGACAGTTAAAACACTCTGCCTTTTAGTCTGCGGAGGCAGACTTTGCACCATAAGCGACGACTTCCAGTCGTTGTCATATCCCAAGCACTGTGGCGGTTGCTATATCTCCGATCGTCTGCTTCGATAAAAATTGTCAAGATCTAGAAAAGTTTGCATGAGCACATTAGCACCGCGATCGCATTCTTCAGGAGACGTATATTCATCTCCCGAATGACTAACTCCCGCCCGACTGGGGACAAAAATCATCCCCATATCTGTAAATCGACCGATTTCTTGGGCATCATGTCCCGCGCGGCTGGGCATGTAGGTGTAAGCTAAACCTATGTTTTGACAGACGCCCTCGATCGATTTCATAATTTGGGGATCAGCCAATGTGGGGCGAATGTGGAGCGTTTGCTGGATCGAAATTGCCGTCTCGGTAGTTTTAGCAATGTTGACAATCTCTGCTTCAAGTTTCGCCGTCAGCAGTTGCAATCGTTCCTCCGAAAGATCCCGCATGTCGATTCGCAAATCGACCATTCCAGGTACTGTATTAGTTGCATTTGGTGACACATTTAGATAACCGACAGTAGCAACTTGATCGCCATCGATCGAGCGGGCAATTTTATTCACAGCTAGGACGATTTCTGAAGCGGCAACGAGCGCGTCTTGTCGCATATTCATCGGTGTAGTGCCCGCATGATTGGCACGTCCGATGACATTGACAGCAAATCGGTATTGTCCAACAACTCCAGTCACAATCCCAATCGGTTTATCTAGATGTTCTAAAACGCCGCCTTGTTCGACGTGTAGTTCTACAAACGCGACGATCTCGCCGGATTTGCGTTTAGCAGTGGCAATCTGCGACCAATCGCCACCAATCCGATCGAGACATGTTTGAATCGGCGTACCATCCAGACGGGCATAATAACTCGCATCTTCTGAGACTTCCCCCGCCATCCCCTTCGAGCCAATTACCGAGCGTTCCTCATCGGTAAAGACAATTATCTCGATCGGGTGGTACAGTCGGATCGATCGCGCTTGCAATACTCGCACCACTTCAATCCCCGCCAGTACCCCCAGACAGCCATCATAAATTCCGCCCGTCGGTACGGTATCGATATGCGATCCAGTCGCGATCGCACCTGCATCTGAATTTAGACCCTCATAGCGACCGATAATATTACCAGCCGCGTCCGTCCTGACGGTCATTCCTGCCTCAAGCATCCAAGTTTGTACCAGTTGACGTGCGAGTAAATCTGCGGGTGTAAACGCCACTCGGCTAATGCCGCCCTGGGGTAGCTTGCCAATTTCTGCCAATTCAAATAGGCTGCGATCGAGTCTGGCAGAATCGATTTTTAATTCACTCAGTTTTAGTTCGGGTGCAATTTTCATCAGGGTTATCAATTAAAGGATGTGACTTTCAACTCGATCGGCAATCGCTAACAATCGAAACCGAGCGATCTGACTAATTTCCTCCATCGCTGTCGCCAATTCAACTTCAGCAGAATTCTGTAAGCGGCGATCGAATGCTGCCAAAATGCTCGACTTATTATGATTTTTGACAGCGATAATAAAGGGAAAATCAAATTTTTCTGTATAAGATTGATTGAGTTGTTGAAACTTGGCGAATTCAGTCGGATGCAATCGATCTAAACCCACACCTGCTTGCTCTTGTACCGATGCTACTGCCATTTTGACTTTGCTACCCAAATCGGGATGGGCACGTACTAAAGCCAATTTTTGCTCCAAATCGAAACCCATTACTACCGTCATCATCTTCTGATGTAAATCCTCGATCGAGTTAAATGGTCGTTGGTGCCATACTCGATCGGCGATAGTTGGCGTATGTTCAAAAATTTCACCCAATGCCTGAATAAATTGGTGTCGATCCATCCGATTAATTTGGGCAAGAGAATAAATCATCAGTTCTAAATACTCCAGTTCTAGTCAATATTCAGAATCCTAATTTTCTTTTCGCTGTCAACTGTCAACTGTCAACTAAATTAACTGCCTCGATAAGTACTATAAGACCACGGCGAAACTAATAAGGGAATGTGATAATGAGCATTGATATCGGCAATTTGAAAACGAATGGGAATGCGATCGAGAAATGCTGGTTTAGGTAAGTTAGCCTGAGTACGATCGAAATAACTGCCCACCGCGAACACTAATTCGTACTCGCCAATTTGGAAGTCACCAGCAGTAAGTAAAGGCTCTTCGGTGCGTCCATCTCGATCGGTATAAACTTGCTTAATTAAGGTTCGATCGTCTGATGGAGATGCGATCGACCAAAGGGATATTTCAACTCCTGCGGCAGGACAGCCGTGGGCTGTATCTAGAATGTGTGTTGTTAATTTACCAGCCATATTTTTATCTCAACGGGCCACCCAAAATCGTTTTAGCGATCGCGCCAGCAACATCTTCAGGTGGTTCGGTCTTCAATTGCTGATACCAAGCCAGCGTCACCGCCGGATCGTGTCCGTGGATTTGTTCGGCGCGTTGGCGAGCCTTGGCGACGACCGCATTTGCGCGTTCTTTGCGCTCGGATTCGTAACGCTTGAGGGCATCCGGTACGCTGATATTCGTCGCGATCAGGTAATTACTCAGTACCCAAGCATCTTCGAGAGCTTGACAGCCGCCTTGTCCGAGATCGGGACAAGTCCCATGAGCGGCATCGCCCAAGAGAGCGACGCGCCCCTTAACATAACGATCGATCGGCCCCATATCGTGAATGGCAATGCGGGCGGTTTCGGCGGGATTGAGTCGATCGATCAGTCGTTGGACTGGTTCGTCCCAGCCGTGAAAATGCTCCTTTAATTCGGCTTGATAAAGATCGGGTGTAGCACAATCATCTGGCGGGAGCGGCACATCTAAAAAGAAGTAACAGCGCGAGTCGCTAACAGGCATCAGCGAAGCGCGTTTGTGTTCGCCGACAAAGATGCTCCAGGTATTTTTGGGTGCTAGTTGCTCATCGGCGGGCACCAATCCATTCCAATTGATATATCCGGCATACTTGGGTTCGACAGGTTCGTCGAGAATATGTTTGCGAAATTGAGAGCGAATGCCATCGGCGGCAATAATTAAGTCACCGCTTGTCCGATGACCGTTTTCAAAGATCGCCGTTACGCCAGTCTCATATTCTTCAAAGTCGATACATTTATGGTCGAGGCGAACTTGCCCTGGAAATGCGGCTACCAGCATGGCTTGTAAGTCCCGCCGCGCGACTGGATACGGACGCTGCCCGACTCGATCGATCAGTGGCAGCAGGTCGATTTGATTGAGCAATTCTCCGGTTTTACTGCGATATTCCATCGCATTCATTTCACCGCCGATCGCGGCAATTTCCGCCCCTAAACCCAGCCGATTCAAGATTTTGACTCCATTCGACCACAGCGAGATTCCCGCCCCGACAGGGCGCATCATGGCGACTCGCTCGTAAATCTCCACTTCATAACCCGCTTGTTTCAGGGCAATTCCGGCTGTCAATCCGCCAATACCCGCCCCGATGACGATCGCTTTCAAGTTGTTCATAATATCGACTATTTTTGTTGATAATCTGATGGGGGATGATGTTGGTGCCAATGTTGGGCGATATCGATCCGCCGACACAGCCAGACGCGATCGTGTTGCCGTACATAGTCTAGAAATCTCGCCAATGCCGCCGCCCGTCCGGGTCTGCCCACCAAGCGACAATGTAAGCCCACGCTCATCATTTTTGGTGCGGTTTCGCCCTCTGCATAGAGGAGATCGAAGGCATCGCGCAAATAAGTAAAAAACTGATCTCCCGAATTAAAGCCCTGAGCTGTCGCAAATCGCATGTCATTGTGATCGAGCGTGTAGGGAATGACCAGATGGGGTTTGCCATAGTCGGATGTCCAATAAGGTAAATCGTCTGCATAGCTATCCGAGTCATACAGAAAGCCACCCGCTTCGACGACTAATTTGCGAGTGTGGGGGCTATTACGTCCGGTATACCAGCCAGTGGGACGCTGCCCCGTCAACTGGGTATGAATCGCGATCGCTTTTTGCATGTGCGCCCGTTCCTCATCCTCGGAAAAATCTTTGTACTCGATCCACCGATAACCATGACTGGCAATCTCCCAATCAGCCTCCAGCATGGCAGCCACCGCATCGGGATTGCGCGCCAACGCCATCGCAATCCCATACACCGTAACCGGAATTTGTCGATCGGTAAATAACCGATACAACCGCCAAAAGCCAGCCCGACTGCCATATTCATAACAGGACTCCATATTCATGTGTCGCTGCCCTACAAATGGCACCGCACCGACAATCTCGGATAAAAATGCCTCCGATGCCGGATCTCCATGCAAGATACAATTTTCGCCACCTTCTTCGTAATTAATCACAAACTGAACGGCAATCCTGGCGCGATCTCGCCACTGAGGATGTGGCTGACTCCGCCCATAGCCGACCAAATCCCGTGGATAGTCGATCGATGTCATATATTACGCTTTAGCATAACGCATTTTTATTGTATACTGTACACAGTATTTTAGTTTGGCTCAGGGCGGAAAATCCCCTCCTTGGAGCGAAAAGTGCGGTCTTGGGGTTTCCCCAAGTGAAGCACCTTTTCAAGACATGGGTGCCCGAAGGGCAGCACATTTATAGTGCGGGTGGGTAGATCTCCGCTTTAGCTTGAGTTCAAAGAATTGGCATAAATCCAAAATTATCATAACTATCTTGAGAAAAATGGTATGAATCAGACAATAATCGCCAAACACCAAATTTTTATCTGTGGCTCCGCATTGCGCGGACAACCAGATCATTCCAATCTAGGCAACGCCAAATTTATCCGCGCCGTCAGTACCGAACCGATCTATCGCCTACATGCGGCTGAAAATGGCTGGCACCCAGCCATTTATCAAGTTGACATCGGTGGAATTTCAATTCCTGGCGAAATCTACGAAATGACTGAGCAGGATTTTGAATACCTAAAAAATAACGAACCGCCCCACATGTATCCAACAGAGGTAAAACTAGCAGACGGCGAAGTCGCCACCGCATTTTTCTATCCCCAAGCACTGATAGAACGCTACAACTGGCCAGATATCTCCGATCTCGGTGGCTGGGCTGCCTATAAACAGACACAACTAGAAACCGCCGCCCGAACATAACTAACAAATTTATCCAATATCTACCGATTGACCTCTTTACCGATCGACTTGCCCAGACTATAATAAAAAGTATCACAGGGCACAGAAAAAGATTCGGACATACACTCGCGCTCTGAGCGAACATGTATGGTGACAGGTTTGGAAGTGCCTCCTGCAATTAACCAATTGAGGAGGTTCACAATGAAATATTTAGATCGTCAGCAAAGCAAAATCGATCGAGATCGGTGGGAAACTTACAAGCAACTAGAGCTAGTACCCAATGAGATCGCTCGTCCAGATCGCCTTAGCTTTAAATTTGGGATTGATCGAGTGTGGCGAACTTTGCTCGGTTTACTGATGGATGAATTAGTTACCGAAGAAAAGGTTGATTATCTCGATCGCTGTTGGAACGCAAATGACAAAGATCGATCGCCATCTAAAACGCTAAAACGATTTTTGACACTAATCAGATAGTAATTAAAGCTAAAAATAGAGCGTAGGGGCAAGTCATGACTCGCCCCTACGCTACATTTTTAGCTAGTCGCACCAAATATTGAGGAAGATGGCTAAATTCATACCATAGCTCTCTGGGGCTAAGATCGAACCCATACTGGAGGATGAGGACAATTGCGATAACGCTAATAATTAGCCCCAGTCCGCTATTAAATATCTTCAAAACCGATCGCACCAGCATAACTAAACCGACGATCGTTGCCAATCCCAATACTGTCCGTAGATCGAGTCCAGAGTTCATATTCAATTCAATTAAACAATAGAAGATTTACGATCGTGTTCGATATAAGCCGCAGTAGCCAGCGAGGAGACAACGAATAGCGGAAATATCAAACTCCACCAAGATTCTGATACCAACACAAAAAATGCGGCGGCTAGTCCTCCTAGCGCAAAGCCAACAATTACCGGAATAAACCGACTCATCCGCTCCAGAGCTTCAGCAGCTTCTAATTTGGTAGCTTCACTCGCCGTCGCCAATTTAGCACTCAAATATTGCACCAGATCGATCGTCAGTTGGGTAGTATTTCCAGTCATGACGGTCGTAGGAATGTAGCTTTTAAAAACACCTTTAGATTCTTTCATCAAGGCATTTTGAATTGCCATCGACACAACACCAGAAATCCCGATCGGGAGGATATATTCTTCCTGAACATCTAGCAGCAAAGCAGGTGAAAGCTGAGTGCCCACGACTAGAAAAATACTCAACGCGATCGCCTCAGCCGTCAGTAACACACCAAATACCGACCACTGTTTACTCCGTGCGTATTTGGCAAGCAGGGATGTCAGCGCAACAGTTAGCACGAATGTGGGCAACATCAGCAGCCGAGTCATCGTGGTTTCAGCATCTTCACTCACAAACGACGAACCAGCTAGGGCAATATTACCCGTAACGTGGGCGGTAAAAATGCCAAACAAAATGATAAAGGCAGAGGTATCGACAAAACCCGCCACCCAACTCAATAAAAATCCCGCAGGGCCATCACCGATTAAAAAGGCACTCAGGTTAGGAATGTTGTTACTACGTGGAACGACTGTCATGACTTGCTCCCGATCGACTAATAATTTATTCAGTAGTCTATCGATAGATCTAGATTGATTTCGTCGTTAGAGATACATAAATAGAAAGTAATCTCGTATACAGTATACAATTATTGAATGCGGCAATATATGCTGTAACTAGGTTGCGGCCTAAAAGATTAGGACTGAGAGGATTTAAATATGGCGCAAAGAGAAGAAAATAGTATCTTCAGTGAAGCTGAATTACCTGAGGCTCAAAGTTATCCCAGCATATCCACACAAGGTTCGGAGCTAATCTATGGACTGTATGACAAACCACCCGTAATCGAGTCGATTTTTGTGGCTGTACAGCACGTTTTAGCAGCATTCGTCGGGATTGTCACACCACCGCTAATTATCTGTACCAGCTTGGGGATTGATGCGGCGAACACCAGCTTTCTGATTAGCATGTCGCTATTTGCCTCTGGCATTTGCACCTTTATTCAATGTAAAACCTTTGGGCCACTAGGATCGGGTTTACTCAGCTTGCAGGGTACTAGCTTTGCATTTCTCGGTGCGATCTTGGGTGTGGGCAACACGGCGATTCAGGCGGGTAGAACACCTATTCAGGCACTATCACTAATTTTCGGCGTTTGCTTTTTTGGTGCATTTGCGAATGTGATGCTGAGTCGCTTCTTGCATCTACTCAGCAAAGTCGTGACACCAATCGTATCGGGATCGTTAGTGATGCTGATTGGGCTGAGTTTGCTCAAAACAGGTATCACCAGTATGGCAGGCGGTACGGCAGCATTAAAAGACGGTACATTTGCCAATGCGCCCAACCTGGCTCTAGGTTTCGGCGTATTTGCGATCGTGATCGTGCTCACGCTGGCTAAAAATCAATATATTCGGATGGGTGCGATCGCGATCGGGCTAATGGTTGGCTACATCGTCTCGGCATTCATGGGCATGGTTGATTTTGGTATTTTCACCAAACTTCCCATCGTAAGTGTGCCGATCCCCTTTCGCTACGGCATGAGTTTTGAGTTCGGCGCACTGATTCCGTTTTTGATTCTCTACCCACTCACCGCAATTGAATCTGTCGGCGATCTGACTGCCACCTCAATGGTGTCCAAAGAACCGATCTCTGGCCCCGTTTACGTCCGTAGAATCAAGGCTGGAGTGCTAGCGGATGGCTTTAACTCTTCTTTAGCCGCATTACTCAATACCTTTCCGATCACTACCTTCAGCCAAAATACAGGTGTGATCCAGATGACGGGTGTTGGCAGTCGCTATGTTGGCTTCTTTGTGTCCGGCATTCTGGTATTACTAGGGCTGTTACCGATCGTCAGTGGTGCCTTCCAGTCGATTCCCCAGCCAGTTTTGGGCGGAGCAACTACAGTGATGTTTGGTTCGATTGCCGTGGCTGGAGTCAAAATTATTGCGTCTGAAGAATTAGATCGTCGATCGACAATCATTATTGCAGTTTCCTTAGCATTGGGATTGGGCGTGGTATTTGTACCAGAGTTATTTAATAATCAGCCTGCCCTCATCAAAAATATGTTTGCCTCAGCAACTTCGACAGGTGGCTTAACTGCGATTTTGCTGAGTTGGTTATTACCTCAAACGCCAACATTTACTAGTTCGGTACGATCGGCAGATGGAGAGATTGCCTAATCATATTGTCGATAGCTACTAGTTATTTTAGATTAAAATTGGAGATTTAGAATTTTATGCTCGAACGAATCATTCATCAATTAAGTGTAGCAATTGCCATCTCGATCGCGATCGTCGGCATGTGGGCAACCATCCAAACTGTTGACGCACAAGCCGCTGTCGCGACTGAATCTACGCAAAATCGCATCCTCTTAGCAGATGTCGGCACCCCTACAACTGAAGCCAAACCCTCGTTGTCAGAGCAAGCCAAAACATTAACCGAGACGACAGATGAGGAGGTCAAAGCGACTGCCAAAGCTGAGAAAAAAGCGGCTAAAGCTGAAGCCAAAAAAGCTAAAAAGTTAGCTAAAGCTGAGGCAAAGAAGGCTAAAAAATTAGCTAAAGCTGAAGCCCAGAAAGCTAAAGAGCTAGCTAAAGCCGAAGCTAAAAAAGCCAAAGAATTAGCTAAGACTGAGGCAAAAGCAACTGAAATGGCTGGCAAGTCCGATCTCAAAAGTGAGTCTGAATCATAGTAAATTATTGAATCTTGTAGATCGCCTATACCAGATCGTCGGGATGAATCGATCGATGGTTCTCGATGTACAAGTCTTATAAATTAGCAGTCCGATCTTGGATAAGGAGTATATAACTATGAGACAATTTTTGCTTTCTATTTTATTTAGTTTAATCGCAATCTTTGCTGTTAATAATTGGGCGCAAGCTGCTACGGCTACCGCACCAACAATGGAGAAAGGGGTAGATGCAATCGAGCAATTGAAAACAACAATTTTGCCCCAGATTCAAAACATCCTGACACCAGAACAACAAAAACAGCTCGAAACTGCGGTTATTAGTGACAAAGGCAGCATTCGCAAGGCATTTAAATCACTAATGCTGACGCCGGAGCAAAAAACTAAACTGGCGGCGGTGTTTAAGTCATTACCTAAAAAGGAGATTTTCACTTCGATGACTCCCGCTCAAAAGCGACAGTTTTTTATGACTAAGAAGGAGATATTTTTGCCAGCTTCTGAAGAAATAGCAACAGCCAAGTCAAAACCAGATAAATAGTACACTAATATAAAAATATGTTGTGACAATTGTTTAGTCTGCGTAGGCAGACTTTGCATCACTAGCAACGATTTCAATCGTTGTAATATCTTTCAGGTTGGATGATACAGCTATGAATTCGACGAGCGAAGCTCGAACGCACCAAGTTTTTTATTCAAGTCTGGTGACTGAATATATTACGCCCCAAGGTAAAGATTTTGCCTTTAAACGATGGCACGATCGCTTGGTAAATCGAGCTAAAAATCATCCTGGATTTATGCGAGTCGATCTGTGCCCGCCGCTCAGATGTGCAGATCCGGTAGTGAAATGGTACTCGATCGTGCATTTCGATTCGCCAGAATGTCTGGATGATTGGGTAGGCTCGATCGATCGTCAAGAGTTAGTTGAATCGGGACGGCAAATTTTCCATGCTTATCGATTTAAGTCATTTACAACTGGATTAGAAGGCTGGTTTTCTAACCAATGGGGGGGAGCTGAATGCTCTAGTTTAGGATCTCCCGCTTGGAAACAAGTTCTGACAGTGGTGGTGGGATTGTATCCCACCGTCATGCTCCAATCTAAATTATTTTCGGCTCTAGGTATCTTCAATTCTTGGTCGCCTGCGAGTAGGATGCTAATTAACAACCTAATTACCTCCTCAATTTTGAGCCTGATTGTGATGCCGTTTGTGACCCGAAAACTGCACTTTTGGTTACAGCCGACCTATTTACCCTCATCTAGAAAAAATGATCTGATGGGAGTATTGCTCGTCGTAACTGTATTGGGAATAATGATGATTTTATTCGATCGACTTATAGCAACCTAGAAAGTGTAAATCATCGCGCCCAATAAATAACTTTCTTTTCTATAGCGACAAATAAGGTGTAGAGAATTACACCTAGAATAGCTAAAGTAATCAGCGCAGCAAAAGCAAGCGGGACATTAAAGTCTGATGCCGCCTGGACGATTAGATAACCTAAACCAGCATTGGATGCGATCGACTCAGCAATTACGGCTCCGATGAAGGAAAAAGAAACGGCAATTTTGAGGGAGGCAAATACATATGGTAATGTGTGCGGCCAGCCAACTTTTTGGAAGATCTCAAAATCTGATGCACCCAAGGCGCGCATCACATCTTTCATTTCCGGCTCGATTGTTTCTAAACCCAATGCGACGTTAACGGCGATCGGGAAAAATGCTAACGCAAAGGCAGTGACGATCGCTGGAATTGCATTTGCGCCAAACCAGACAGCCAGGAGGGGGACTAGTGCAGACTTGGGGATGGTATTAAAGGCAACTAGTAACGGATAGAAGGTTAAATAAATGAATTTGGAGTAACCAATCAGGAAGCCCAGCACAATGCCAACTACACTAGCCAATACAAAACCAGCAAAGGTAGTCCAGACTGTCCGCAAAGAGTTTTCCAACAGTTGCGGCGCAAATTTGATTGCAGCTTCGATAATTTTAGAAGGTGCAGGTAAGTTAAACGCTTTGATTTGAAATACAAATACAGCTAGTTCCCAGAGTATAAATAGTACAACAGTCGCGATCGTCGGCAAGATAATCGTCGCAGCTTTTGTATTTAGGAAAGCATCAAATACAACTTTTTTAGTCGATCTTCTGGACTTATTAACACTTGTCTGCATATATTTTCCTCATTACTAATGCGATTGAGATGGTGCAAAACACGGTTCGTCCTGCGCCTAACTCTTGTGAATATGGCGGCGTAACTCAGCAGCAAGATGGGCGAATTCATCACTGAGACACATTTCCAAAGTTCTAGGACGAGGTAGATCGATCTTCAGTTTGAAAGCAATCTCGCTCGGTCTGGGACTCATCACATAGACAGTATCAGATAGAAAAACTGCCTCGCGCAAATCGTGGGTAATTAGCATTCCTACGCACTTTGCTTCCATCCAAAGGGTTTGCAACATCACCCACATTTCTTCGCGGGTAAAGGCATCTAGTGCGCCGAAAGGTTCATCTAGTAGCAAGATTTCCGGCTGGTGAATCAGTGCCCGACACAGGGAAGCTCTTTGACGCATTCCGCCTGATAATTGCCAAGGAAACTGCTGCTGGAAATCATTCAAGCCCACTGCTTTCAAGAGCTTTTGAGCCATCTCTAGATAGTGAGGGTGATTAGTTTTAAAGTCTCGCTTATATGGAGACACAATTTCTAGTGGCAGTAAAACATTATCGATCGTGCGTCGCCAAGGCAGCAGCACCGGATTTTGGAAAGCGATGCCGACATTTTTCAGTGGTCTAGTTACTGGTTGGTTATGGCAGCGCAACTCACCGATTTTGGTCGGACTCAACCCCGAAACCATTCGCAAAATCGAGGTTTTGCCGCAGCCACTCGGCCCGACAAATGTGACAAATTCTCCAGGCTGAACGCTCAGGGTAATTTCCTGAATAATCGTCCGCATCGATTCTTCAAAAGGATATTCTAAGCCAATCCGATCGAATTCTAGCAAGGGCAGAGAATTAGCAACGGTTTCAGCGGTAGAAGATTTTTGCGTGTCTAACATTTTAACTATGCCTTTTGATTGAGTGAGAAGTTTAGTAGATCGATTTCCAAAGAATTCAATATTTTTAACTCGTTTGAGTTTAGCTACATAGGGAAATATTGCCCTATCTTTGACCGAACTCATATGCTCAGATCGTACCTAAAGGTTTGGTCTAGAAGCGTCGCTTAAACTAAGGGTTTGCGATCTGCAGATGGCGGAACCATTCGTTGTTCTTTAGCTGGTAAAAACTTATCCGTAAATACATCAGCAGCCTTTACTGGCTTTAATTTAAAGCCAGTAACTGCTTGAGTGATACTTTTTTCTAGCCGTTTCATGTCTACATCCCCAAAGCCAATAGATTCGACTTCTGGAGTCACATACATGCGTTCGATCGCCAACTTTAGGCGGAGCTTTTCGGCATCGCGATCCATCAATTTACTTTGGTCGGTAGAAACAACTAAATCGACAGCCGCACTAGGATCTTTGACAACCTCCTGCATTCCTTTAAAATATGCTTTGAGAAAAGACTTAATTACTTCCGGATTTTTGGCCATGAAGTCTTGCTTGACTAAAATCCCATTACCGTAAAAATCTAAACCAAACTCATCATAAAAAAAGATTTGGAGATCGTCCATCGTCTTCCCACCCTTGATTAAAGATGGAATCACCGAAGTATAGAATCCACTGACAGCATCAACTTTACCTTGGAGCAAGAAAGTCTCTCGCAACTTGGGTTCCATTGTGTCCCAAGTGACTGAATCAGGGGCAATCTTTACTTCTTTAGCAAAAAGTGGGAACAGTTTTCTTGGCCCATCCCCTGCTGGTGCCCCAAGTTTCTTGCCAGCTAGATCGGCAGGAGTTTTAATTCCGTTGTTTTTGAAAGTAACAATGGAAAAAGGTGCCTTACTTTGGTAGAAGGCTACCACCATAATCTTATCGCTAGGATTTTTGTCATTAAATTCGATCGCGTTGTAGATATCACTAAACGCAATGTCATACTTACCAGTCCCAAGCTTGCTAATGGTATCAGAATTTCCGAAACCACGCTCATAGCTAACATCCAAACCTTGTTCGGCAAAGTAACCCTTTTCGATCGCCCAAATCAGCGGTGCATCAAGGCTTTGCTTCAAAAAAGGTAATTGGACACGAATCTTTTGGCCTTCCTTTTTGTCAGTACTAGCCGCAGTCGTTGTCGTGGCGGCTGTCGTAGCAGGCTTATCCCCTGTCGTCGTGCTTGTCGGCGGTGCTGAGTTACAACCAGCAAGCACTGCTGTGGAAACTGCAATTAGGAGGATTCTATGTAATCGTTTTTGGAAAGTATGAAGCATTATTGACCTGCAAGATTCAATGCGTATACGGTATACAAAGCTAGAATCATTTAATCCGAGTGGAGCAGAAGTTTCTGTATCATCAAGTACACCTGAGTTGGGAGTCAAGAGTTGCTACACCACTACATAAGCGACAATAATTCGGCATTGCTGGATCTGTGGATGATGATTCATCAAGGTTTCATCCCTCAATCTAGCAACGCCGATAATCGTTCTATCAGACAGCATTTTGAGCTTGTTGAATCTGCTCTAACTCTCGGACTACTCGCGCTTGACTGGCGATTAAGTGCTCCTGAACTGCTTTGACAGCCAGCTCGGCATCGCGTGTCAAGATCGCATCATAAATTTGTCGATGCTCCCAGCGAACTTCCAGCACTGCTGGGTTACTAAGCATCGTCTGAATCCGCAGCAAAATCATTTTATCGAATAATCGATCGAGCAATGATACCAGCCATTCGTTGTTTGAGCCTTCAGCAATCTCTCGATGAAATTGATAGTCCAAATCTAACAATTGAAAGCTAGTTAATTTAGTCGCCTTGGCATTGAGTAGTTTCTCGGCTTTATGAATCAATTGCTCGATCTGCTGCAATTGTCGATCGCTAGCATTGAGACAGGCTGCTCTGACGGAAACATTTTCTAATGCCAACCTGCACTCATACAATTTTCTCGCATCTTCGCTGGTAAAGGTGGCGACCTTCATCACGCCGCGCTCTTCAACTACCAAATCTGCTTGCTGGAGTTGGTGCAGGGCTTCGCGAACCGGAGTGCGACTCACTTGGAGCTTCTGAGCTAGTTGTGTTTCTACCAACCGCTGCCCCGGCATGAGTTCGCCAGACAAAATGGCAGTACGCAAGGCTTGATAAGCCTGCTCTTGCAGAGACTGAGGTCGTTGGAGCGAACGCGAAGATAAAGTCAAAGCAAGTGTTCCTCGATCTAAAACTAGACCCAAATTAGCCAACAAAGCAACTGCAAGCGGTCTACATCACAATGAATGTACCGCTGGCTACAAATATTCCACCAAATCCATTGTATACAGAATACATGTTTATCGGCAGCAATCGCCGGATAAGCCCAATCTAACCAAGTCTTCTAATCGTTTCAAAATTTGAGGAGTCTCAGATCGTGGTCAATCTAAATTTAGTCACGGGTCTTATTGTAACAGCTTCAATGCTGGCTGGCATGGGGGCAATTGCCGCACGGGGACAGGCGACAGATGCTTTACCAAGTCACGAGCAGATATCCGCTCAACTTACCGATGCTCGGATCGGTACGCCAATAGTTGCAACTGATGGGATATCTGTCTCCCCATCTAGTGTTCAGCTTCCCGATTGGGCAATATTAGCATTACAAAGACTTGACGATCGTTATGATTGTATCGAAGATAATACCGATCTCAATCGCGAGTCGTCGCGTGCGAAATTTGCCGCCCGATTAAATGTTTGCCTGAGCCTTGCGAATGAATCAATCGCATCATCACCAACAGATCCAGCCACAAAAGAGGATTTAGAAACGATCCAAAAACTTCAGGCTGAATTTGCAACCGAACTAACTGCCCTACGCGGACGGGTAGAAGCAATTGAAGCCAAAACCGAAATATTAAAACAGCAACAATTCTCAGCTACCACCAAGCTCAGTGCCCAAGTTTGGGTCAACTTTACAGGTGCATTTACCAGCAATAGTATTACCGCTGAAAGATCCCTCGCCCAAGGCGGCACCAATGCCTTTATCCCACCAGCGCGAGTCAATGGAGTACCAACGCGCGTCCAGCTTAGGGACACTAATCCAACCGTCAGTAACTATCTATTTTTAACCCTAAATTCATCTTTTACAGGTAAAGACTCGCTAGTTACTCAACTCGTCGCTGGTAATGCCAATTCGCCAGCCAATCAACTAGTTTCGTCGGGATTTTTTAATACTTGGGGAACGCCAATTACCGACCAAACTGGTACCCCTCAAGCCGGATCGAATGCAGTTTACTTGCGAGAGTTGTCCTACACTTTTCCCATTAGCAATAACGTCAGAATTGCAGTCGGTCCGCGTCTGAATACCTACCGTTACTTCGACCAAAATCGATTTACTAATTTCCTGACTGGTGCAGGTAGTTTTAATTCTAGCGGGAGTAGCTTATTTGCGGCGATCGATCGGGGTTCTGGGGCGATCGTGTCTTGGAATATCAGCCCACAGTTTCGCTTCAATGCTGGCTATTTGGGCGAGAATACCGAGTTTTTGAATTCGGCAAATGGATTTAATACCTCCAGCAATCCCGCAGCAGGTTTATTTGGCAGCACCAATCAAGCCATCGGCGAACTGGCATATTCGCCCAGTAAAGACCTAAATATAAAATTATTGTACTCGCGATCGCTGATCCGTCCCTACAACGGATTTATCGGTGGAGCGGTGGGCGAACCATTGCCCTACGGCTATGCCGACGATGGCTTTGGGGGACGATTAAACGACGCGCCTGCCGATACCTTTGTCGCCAATTTTGATTGGCTGCTCACGCCTCAGGTGGGTGTATTCGGGCGATATTCCTATGGTAGAACGGGGATTATCCCCGTTAATTCCGCTCGTGCGGGCGGTAATACGACGGTGCAGTCGATTCAATTAGGATTGGGATTTCCCGACTTGGGCAAGAAGGGGGCATTGGGCACGATCTCTTACTTAATTCCCCACAGTTATCTGGGCGGGCGCGAATTTCTGCTCTCTGGCGGCGGCGATGGCGGCAAACAGCAGGAGTTAGAATTTGCTTACTATTACCCAGCCAGTGACAACCTCGCGATCGTCCCCGCATTTTATGCGATTTTCAATCCCAACAATTTTCAGAGCAATTCCCCTGTCTATGTTGGCAATGTGCGGATGCAGTTTAGCTTTTAGTTGTGCCAAAACTATCGATCCTAAAAACAACGTCCTGGATTGAGCAGATTCAAAGGATCGAATTGCTGTTTAATCGATCGCATCAGTGGGACAGCATTACCGCGATAGCCCCACACATCGAGTTGCTGCTTGGTAGCTATCGGTGCTTGCAAAACGGATAGAAAGCCACCTGCGGATTCACAATGAGTGCGGAGGGACACAATTTGCTCGGAGTCGTCTAAAGCGATCGCCCCGATGCCACTATTGAGGTGGATGACACCCTTGGCTGTATTGTCTGTGGATCGATCGAGTAGATCGATCGTCCCCACTGCGGCGGTGGCTCTGACGCCCACTTTACACCCGATCGGCTTATCGCCCCAAATCCCTGTCTGAATCCCATGCCACAGTTGGGTTGCCTGCGCTCCTTGCCAGATGCCACCTTTTAATCCCAACCCTTTGGCGATTTCTAGCAACTGTGCTGACTGTTCGGCGATACTCTGGGAAATGGTGGCGAATTTCACTACTAGGCTGGGAGTATTGCTAATCGCTAGTTGCTGGCTGAATGCCGTAGAAACCACGTCTACACAGATCGGCGTCAAAGTACTAGCGAGTAAGATTTTAGCCAGATTCGCGAGCTTTTCTGCCGCCCCTGTGAGGATAACTGTCCCCTCGGTAGTGGGGAGCGGATACACCCGCCAAGTCACTTCTGTCAGAATCCCCAGCGTCCCATACGCGCCAGTAAACAGCTTCATCATGTCGTAACCAGCGACATTTTTGACCACTCGTCCGCCAGCTTTGGCAATTTTGCCATCAGCACGGACAAAAGTGATGCCCAGCAGGAGATCTCTGACACCTCCATAGCGGTGTCGGAGCGAACCAGTATCCGCAGTCGCAATGATGCCGCCAATGGTAGCGCAATCTGGGTAAGCGGGATCTAGGGGCAAAAATTGTCCAGCGGTGGCTAAAATTTCCTGCAATTTGGCAAACTTCATCCCAGCTTCGACAGTGATAGTGAGATCTCCCACGGCATGAGCGATTAAGCGATCGAGTTTTTGGGTACTGACGATCGATCTCGCACCTGTGACGATCCCGCCCCAGTCGAGTTTACTGCTATTTCCGGCGACTTCTAGCGGCGTCCGATCCTGGTGAGCGATCGTCACTAATTCGCTAAGTTCTGACGCGATCGTCGGCACAGCGATCTGCAACGGGATATCATTAGTGCTGTCGCTCATAAAATCTAACTCACCAGCCGAGAATAGTAGGAATCATACCTTGCTCGATCCAGACTATCACTATTTATACTTACCCCATTACCGATTACCGTCTCCAAATACCTAGTGCAGCAAATTATGAAGATGTTGTTGTGTTCATCACCATCTCCACCCCAGCTCAAACCCGAATTACTCGCGGAGATCGTCCAAGCTCTGGCTGCTGATGGTGGCAGACTCCTCATCCTTGCCAAACCCCCAGCCCAACGCGCCCAACTCTACCGCTATGGCTTACAGCCCAGCACTGCTACCCCGATTGAGAAAAATGCCTTGTGGCAACAGCTCCTCTACCCACACACTACCACCCCACCTATCGGGGTGTCTTCAGCCACGTTACAGCCACTGAATAGTGTTTGTTCAGTCGATAATGTCTTCCAACAAGCCGCATTATCACCCTTGCTTCACGCCTTCGAGCTTGTGGGGATTGAATCTTTGCTAATTTTGCCTTTGCGTTATCATCGTCAGTGTGTTGGCTGTCTGACATTATTTAGAGCCAATTCTGCTGTCAAACAAGATCTGCGGTGGACGGAAGCTCAATTGCAACTGGCTCAAAATTTAGCGGCTCAGCTCTATATTACTGTGATGCAGCAACGGGTCGATCGGATCGCGATCGATCGCGCTTATTATGATACTTTAACTGGTCTACCCCATCGCCAACTTTTAGACCGATGGTTGACGCTAGCGTTAGCAAAAATGCCCACCGCAGGCGAAACTCTAGTAGTAATAATTATTAATCTGGATCGGTTCAAGAATATCAACGATCGACTCGGACATCGGGTGGGCGATCGGTTGTTGCAACTCATCACCCACCGCTTGGAAAATGCGATCGGTACCGAAGCAATTATCGGACGCTGGAGCGGTGATGAATTTATGCTCATCATCCCCAATCTCGCCGCTATTTCGACGATCGATGCAGTTGCCGATCGAGTCTTGAACTGTTTCGCACTGCCCTTTGTGTTCGAGCAAGATTTTCCAGCACTAGCAACTAATTCACTATATATCAAAGCGAGTATGGGAATTGCCATAGCGACAAGTGGCGGTGCCGATAGTGAGATCTTACTTCAACAGGCTGATGCTGCACTCGAACTCGCGCAACATCATGGCAAAAATAACTATGAGATTTATCAGGCGATCGCCAATCATCCCGATCTCAATCGATTACAGTTGGAAAACATCCTCGATTGCGTCTGCGCTGCATTGACGAGTACTCCGCAGCCTATTCCCAGCGATCGCCCCGTGGATGAGCGCAAGTTATTACTATATTATCAACCTCAAATCGATACTCACACTGGCGAAATTATCGGAGTCGAAGCATTGTTGCGATGTCAAGATCTCCATGCCAAAATCATCAATCCGATCGATCTAATT
Organism: Chamaesiphon sp.; assembly: GCF_041738855.1. Lineage (GTDB taxonomy): Bacteria > Cyanobacteriota > Cyanobacteriia > Cyanobacteriales > Chamaesiphonaceae > Chamaesiphon. The sequence goes on from NZ_JBGSPA010000192.1 coordinate 27,014, forward strand.
TCAATTGCTGAAGAAACTGGTGCGATCGTTCAAATTGGTGAATGGGTAATCAGGGCTGCTTGTATCCAGAAAAAAATCTGGCAAGATCTAGGCTTGGGTGATTTTCCAATTGCTGTCAATTTTTCAGTCAAGCAACTCCAAGAGCCAAATTTAGTGGAGACTATTACCGCAATTTTAGTTGAGACTGGGCTGTCACCCGCTGCGTTGGAAGTCGAAATTACCGAAAGTATCGCCATTAAAGATTTGGAGCTAACGATCGCGATTTTAGCAGCTCTCCGAGGAATAGGTGTTAAGATCGCTCTGGATGATTTTGGTACGGGTTATTCTTCCCTAGCGGCACTGAAGTATTTACCGCTCGATCGACTCAAGATCGATCGGTCATTCATGTGCGAATTGCAGGCAAATACTATCGATGCTGGGATCGTCAGAACTATTGTGAATTTGGGACATCAATTGCAGCTAAATGTCATAGCTGAGGGGGTAGAAACGATCGAACAACTGGAGTTCTTGCGATCGATTAATTGTGATGCCGTTCAGGGTTTCTTATTTAGTCATCCTGTATCTGCATCAGATTTTGAAGCGATGATTACCCGCGATCGTGATTGGCACTACGATCGATCTCACCCTCCCAATTAGTCCCGCGATCGCCAAATATCATTCAGATTGATATATACATGACTTTAGTAAATTGTCAATCGATCTTTTTTAATTTTCTCACTATATGACATTAATTCAAGTTTATGGCATCCCCACCTGTGGTACTTGTAAAAAAGCTCTTCAATGGCTAGATGGACAGCAAATCGCCTATGAATTCATCAATACCAAAGAACGCCCCCCCAGCTCAGAGCAGATCGCCAGTTGGGTCAAAAGTCTGGGATATCAACCGATGCGGAATACCTCAGGACAATCTTATCGTGCGCTCGATGATGCCAAAGATACCTGGAGCGATGCTGAATGGATAACGGCTTTTAGTGATGATGTGATGTTACTAAAACGCCCAATTTTTGTCAAAGATGGGATGGCGATCGCTGTTGGTTTTCGGAATGTTACCGAAATTCAAGCACGGTTAAGTCAAGTAAGTGTTGAGAGTTGATGAAAATTAGGCTAGAGGCGATCGAGTGCCTTTAAATCTCAGTCATCTTGAGACAAATCCCCTCCAACGAGGGGATTTACATGCGAGAAATTGTCGATCTATCCTATATATTCCCTAGACCGATTGTCGCTTGTGTGACTCAGCTGTCAATAGATATTGGTGTAACTACAATTTAAAACCCTTGTAGGGATTAGCTACAAGGGTTAAATGAAGATGGAAGCTATTTATTTACTCAACACCTTCAATCCGGTCTTCAACCTCCTGGTAGAGATCGCGGAGCTTATCGAGATTCTCTGCACTAGTCTCCCAATAACCGCGTCCATTGACTTCCAACAGTGTCGAGACGATCTTACGGAACGAGTTGGGATTGAGATCCATCAGCCGTTTGCACATTTCTTCATCCTTGATGAATGTGTCATTGGTTTCCTCATATACCCAGTTATCCACTGCTCCGGCTGTTGCACTCCAACCGCTGGTATGGACCAAGCGTTTCGAGAGTTCGCGGACACCTTCGTAACCGTGGGAGAGCATTCCCTCGTACCATTTGGGATTGAGTAACTTGGTACGTGCGTCTAAGCGGACAGTCTCCGAGAGGCTGCGAACTTGAGCGTTGGCGGTAGTCGTGTCGGCGATGAAGGACGAGGGCATTTTGCCGTCATCCCGCAGCTTGGCGACGATTTTAGTGGGGTCTGAGTCGTAGTAGTGGGAGACATCAGTCAGACTGATTTCGGAGGAATCGAGGTTTTGGAAGGTGACTTCGGTAGTTTTGAGGGTGGTTTCAAAGATCTGACGAGCGTTGTCCATTACACCTGTTTTACGATCGAATGAAATCGAGATTAGAACAGCATGGATGTTTAATTAAGGATAGTTTGATCGATGCTTTAGAATATGGCGTTCCCCAAAGTAGGGAAAGAGCGATCGCGATCGGATTCAAATCGAATTTAGTACCAATGGAATCGATCGATGGATTAGAATCTCAATTTCCGTAGGAGAGCAATAAACTTTTCTCGATCGATAAGATCCAAAAGATCCAATCTTATCCTTGGTCTAAAACAGATTCATTTGGAGAAAATTCAGCTTCAACTTGTCCAGTGGGAATACCTGTCGATTTAACAGTACAGCATTGGTTTGATAAAAACGATGTAAATCATCATCCTAATACCCATCATTGTTTTACACCTCGTGCTGGACTTGTTAGATTTTTATCCGTACTTGAAGGTGATGATTCTAAAAAATCTTATAAGCGTTTACATAGGTGGAGATATTCGCCTACAACTTGTTATGGAAATAATGAAGTTCATCTACATCCTTATCAAGCGAGAAGAATATCTGTGGCGGAATCTCTAGCAATTCAATCATTACCTCCTGAATTTAAGTTACCAGCAAAGATGTCGCCTACTGATATGTTTAAAAGTGTTGGGAATGGCGTACCATTTTTAGCAGCTAAAGGCATAGTAATAACGATAAATGAGTTCTTATCTGGTAATTTTAGCTCTAATAGCTCGACAGCTATAAATCCAAGTTATCATTTTCAAACTCCGCATCTGGAGAAACAGCTTTCCCTGCTCGATCTAATTCGATAATTTCCTCATATCTTTTCCAGTATCCATCTAATTCTTATCCAGATTTTGTATTTACTTTTTACTTTTTGATCTCTTATCTATAATTAAGATGCAGATCGATCTATTGAAATGGAATATCCAGAATCTGACATAAGAATTCCCTAACTAATTTAATTTTATCTAAATTAATTGTTCGATTATCGATCCAATCATTATCTTGTAATGATACCTGCAATGTTCTACCTGGTTTGAGAATATTACTAACACTACCGATAATTGCTTTATTTTTACCTGCTGGCTTGCGGATTTCTCTCAAGTCACCCGATTTAAGTTCAGATTCATCAATTTTACTGATGTATTCTTGCGATAGCTCTATTAACTGTCGGTAATTATTGTTTCCGCATTCAATCAAGATATTTTCCAAAGTCCCCTTGGATTGATTGTCTGGCAATACAAAAATACCCAATTTCACTTCTAATTGAGTTATAATACCTGGAGTATTGGATATATTCAATCCTAATTTTAATTCCTCTAGTTCTGTTTTGATTGTGTCGAATCTCCCTTGAGGTTCTCGATTATCAGCATCTAGAATGATACCAATTCCAAACAGTTGTTCCTGTGGAATCAGAGCTAAATCTTCTTGGATTGTATTAACTAATCGTGTATCACCAACCGCGCCTTGTAAAGCAATTGATAATCCATCACCTTCTAAAAATTTAGGAACTGGTACTTGTCGATTTAGTTCATCATTATAAGGAAATGTTTTGGGTATTAGTTCATTCCAGAATAAATCTACTTTCGATCTTTTTTCGACCTGCTTTATCCCCTGATATTTGAGTAACTTAATCAAGAATGCGATATCTTGAGCACCTTCTGTCAGAAGATAACAATATTTGGTCACAATTACCTCACATCCAATCCACGATTCGATCGCAGTCTTTGAAGTAATTCTCCAGCGAACCTTTGTGGCTGTTTTTCATCACCATTTAGCCGGAAGGCTACCACTTCATCTTTTTCACTATCTGCATCGAGCATTGCATCTACTGCTTCTAAGCTATGAGTGGTGACGAAAAGTTGTGTTTTGTTTATTTTACAGGCTTGAATTAACCAAGTAAAAACTTGACTAAGGGCTGAAAAATGAATGGAAGTTTCAATTTCATCGATTAACAATATTCCATTTTTGGCTAATGGTAGTGCCAAAGCAATTAGCAAGGTTTTTTTTAGTCCATCGCCAAATGTATAAAAAGGTGCAAATCCTAATTTTTGATGTTCTATATACAAGCTAGATCGATTTTGTGAGCTGGCAAAGATATGAAGATTGACGATTTCTGAGTCGAATAATCTCAAGACTTCTAGTAGATCGTCTTTCGCACCTTCCTTTGTGATTTGAGTAAGTCGAAGTGCTAAAAGAATATCTGATGAGGAGTAAGAAGGATAAACCATGATATGATTCAGTAATGCTTTCACTCGCACTCTCTTTCGTTGGATAAATCTCTCATCCTCCCAAAATTGAAACATATCTTCGATTTCATAGTCAAAAAGATTTGGTTGATTATCATCAGAAGGTGCAGTAGCTCGAATTTCTAGTTCAACGCCAGATCTAGCAAACTCAGCTTCTGATATATTAATATCTTCACTTATAGAAATATCTTCTTCAATATCATCTTTTTTGATGGCTCCTATCCCATAAATTTCTGAAATAGTCGATCTAACAGAAATAGTTTTTTGTCCACTTACACCAATTTCGATTTCTCCTTGATATTGTCTTTCTTCTAAGTTGCTATCTTCTTGTGGAAAAAGCCATTTTATTGATTCTAAACTAGGGCGCAAGGCTGTAGGTGTTCTCCCAATATTAAGCCGTCGTTCTGATGTACCAATCCATTGGAATGGATCGAGTGGATTACACGCGATCGAAATTGCTTCTAGAATAGTAGTCTTACCAGAATTATTTTTGCCCACCAAAATATTAACCAAGCCTAAATCTGACAAATTGAGTCCTTTTAAGCCTCGAAAGCTATTAATTTGTAGATTCTGGATAACGGGATTCATTGATGTGGGTGGGATTACCTAGAGCTTTTGTAAATCTAGATATATCTAGTTATACTGCCGATCGAGACAGTTGAAAACCCCTGTAGGGTTAGCCACAGGGGTTAAATCAGATAATCTAGGTCTTAAATAGACTATTTTCTACTCAACGCCTTCAATCCGGTCTTCGACCTCCTGATAGAGGTCGCGGAGCTTATCGAGATTCTCTGCACTGGTTTCCCAATAACCGCGCCCATTGACTTCCAATAGTGTCGAAACAATCTTGCGGAATGAATTGGGATTGAGATCCATCAACCGTTTGCACATTTCCTCATCTTTGATAAATGTGTCATTGGTTTCTTCATAGACCCAATTATCTACCGCACCAGCCGTCGCACTCCAGCCGCTGGTATTTACCAATCGTTTCGAGAGTTCGCGCACACCTTCATAACCGTGGGAGAGCATTCCCTCATACCATTTGGGGTTAAGCAACTTGGTACGTGCGTCTAAGCGGACAGTCTCCGAGAGGCTGCGAACTTGAGCGTTGGCGGTAGTCGTGTCGGCGATGAAGGACGAGGGCATTTTGCCGTCATCCCGCAGCTTGGCGACGATTTTGGTGGGGTCTGAGTCGTAGTAGTGGGATACGTCGGTCAGACTGATTTCGGAGGAATCAAGATTTTGGAAGGTGACTTCGGCAGTTTTGAGAGTGGTTTCAAAGATCTGACGAGCGTTGTCCATTACGCCAGGATTGTCAGAGTTGAAGGCGAAGGATTTGCGGTTGAGGTACATCTCTTGCAATTCACCTTCGTTGTCCCAGGTGCCGTTTTCTACGGCGAGATTGACATTGGAGGAGTAGGAACCGGAGGCGTTGGAGAAAACGCGGGTGGCGGCTTGACGGAGGTTGATGCCCATCTCTTCTGCTTGGGCGAGGCAGTGTTTGCGGATGAAGTTCATTTCGAGGGGTTCATCAGCTTCGGCGGCCATTTTCACGGCTTGGTCGAGGAGGTTCATCTGATTGATGAACAGATCGCGGAAGACACCGGAACAGTTGATGACAACATCGATGCGAGGGCGACCGAGTTCTTCGAGGGAAATCATTTGGAGTTTATTGATCCGACCGAGGGCATCGGGGACGGGTTTGACACCGACCATCCACATGATTTGCGCGAGGGATTCGCCGTAGGTTTTGATGTTATCAGTTCCCCAGAGGACACAGGCGATCGTTTCGGGATATTTACCGTTATTTTCGCGCATTTGCCGATCGAGTAACCGATCGACGACTACTTTTGCCGATTTAACTGCGGCTTCGGTGGGGATAGATTGGGGGTCGAGGGCGTGCATGTTCTTACCTGTGGGTAAGACATCAGGGTTGCGAATTGGGTCGCCACCTGGCCCTGGGAGGACGTATTCACCACCCAATCCTTGGAGGAGTGCGGCGAGTTCGTTGTCTGCACAAACCTGTTTGAGGCAGTATTCGAGGTAGGCGAACAGGGGTTTGATTTCTTCGAGGTTGACTTGCTTGTAGCCGGAGGCGTAGAGGGATTCGACCCAGGCTTCTTTTGGCCCCATGTTAAATAAGTTCAACTTCGCGACGATCGAGATCCGACCTTCATCGTTAATTTTGGGGGTAACGATCGCCGTAACGGCTTCGCGGATGGCTTGGGTAATATCTTGCAGGAGTTGGACATCTTCAAGAATACCGCGATCGTTATTCTGATAAACCTCTTCCAAACTACGCCCGATACTTTCAGTGATAATCCGAGGTAGACCTTTTAATCCTTCTTCTTCTCGATCGAGTGACGCGATATTTACGAGCGTGGCAACTGCTTCTTCGGCGGTTGGTGGTTTACCAATGACGTGCAATCCGCAGGGGAGTAACCGCGATTCGATTTCCATTAGGCGGCTGTAGACAGCACCGACAACATTATCCCGCGCTGCGATTTCCATCGTTCCCGCATCGATGTCTGGAAGTTCGACATCTTTGTCGAGGTTACAGATTCGGGCTTTGTCCATGATTGTATTGACAATTTGGACACCACGACCGCTATCGCGCAACGATTGGTAAGAGCCAACGAGTTCGCCGAGTTCCTGTAAACCTCGGTAGAGTCCCGCATTTTCTGCTGGCGGCGTGAGGTAGGAGATAGTTTCCGCATAAGAACGACGTTTAGCAATTGTCGCTTCGCTCGGATTATTGGCTGCGTAATAGTAGAGGTTAGGAATATTCCCGATCAAGCTATCGGGGAAACACTCGTTCGACATCCCCATCTGCTTACCAGGCATGAATTCTAAGGAACCGTGAGTACCAAAGTGGAGTACCGCATCTGCTTCCCAGACTTTTTCGAGGTAGGTATAATACGCCGCAAATCCGTGGTGTGGACTGGCAGAACGGGAGAATAGTAACCGCATCGGGTCGCCTTCATAACCAAAGGTAGGCTGAACGCCGATGAAGATATTCCCGAAATGCTTGCCGTAGATTACGAGGTTTTGACCGTCACTATTGAGGTTCCCTGGTGGTGGTCCCCAGCTTTCGTGAAGTTTTTCGGAGTAGGGAGTGAGTGCTTCATATTCGGGCACGGACATCCGGTAGGCAACGTTCAGTTCGGGACTATTATATTGAGCCTGGGCATCATGGATGACAGCTTCTAATAGTTCTTTCGCCGATGCGGGCATGTCTTGGACATCGTAGCCATCTTTTTTCATGCCCTGCATGACTTCAAAGATCGAACCAAAGACGTCTAAATATGCTGCGGTACCGACGTTACCTTTATCTGGTGGGAAACTAAAGACAGTAATCGCAACTTTCTTGGTAACTTTGGACTTGCGGCGGAGATTTGCCCACTTCATCGCGCGTCCGGCGATCGCTTCAATCCTGTCTTGGAGGGCGATCGCGCGTCCGGTAGTCCCGTCGCGACCTGAGAGAATAATTGGCTCGATCGCGCCGTCTAATTCGGGGATGGCGATCTGGAGCGCGACTTGAATCGGGTGGAGTCCTAAGTCGCTCTGTTCCCACTCTTCAGTGGTTTGGAAGACCAATGGTAACGCCACCATGTAGGGACGATTCAACCGTTTGAGCATGTCGATCGCCTTGGGATGATCCTGCCGCGCAGGGCCACCAACGAGGGCAAATCCGGTCAGGGAGATGACTGCATCGACGATCGCTTCTGTTTTGGCGATCGGGTCGAAGAAGTAAGCTTCTAGGGGCTTGGAGAAATCCAATCCACCGGCAAACACGGGAATTACCCGTGCGCCCATGGCTTCAAGTTCCTGCACCATCGCGACATAATGCGCCGCGTCGCCCGTGACAATGTGGGTACGTTGCAATACTAAGCCGATACAGGGTGCGTTCGGGTCTTTGCGTTCGGCAGAAATATCTCGGCGACTATTAAACCAGTTCAGATACTCCTTCACATCCTCGAACATCTGGGGTGCGAGTGGATGCCAGATCCCCATGTCGGGGAAAGTGACGGGATCTTGATATTTGATTTCGCCGACTGATTCAGTTGAGTTGAGGGTATTATCTTCTTTTAATACATACCGATCCGCCAACATCAACAAGAAGTTTTCGAGGTTTTCAGGCGTACCACCGAGCCAATACTGGAAACTTAGCATAAAGTTCCGCGCATCTTGGGCTTTTTCGATCGGTAGATACTTGAGAATATTTGGGAGCGTATTCAATAATTTGAGCATTCCATCTTGGAAGCTCCCCGCGCCAGCTTTAGCTTTGCGCTTCTTCATGAATTCGCCGATTGCACTTTTAGATTGACCCAAAGTAGCCAGTGAGAAACTCCCCATCTTGTTCAACCGCATCACTGCGGGCATCGAGGGGAAGATCACCGCCACGTCCAAGCTATCGCGATAAGGTTCCACTGCTGCAACGAGTTTGTCCGCCAAATCTTCGATAAAAATCAGTGAAGCGATGAAGATATTGGCGCGAGAGACATCCTCTTGCAGTGCGGCGTAGTTGGTAGGATCGCGGAGTTCTTCTAAGAGATAGCCACTAATTTCGATCGCGACTTTGGGGTTGTGGTCGTTAATGGCGTTCACAGCAGCCGAGATGGCACTCTGATACTGTGGCTCTAGGACGACATAGACCACCTTTAATAACTGTCTGCCGCGAATCTCAGCTGGAGCGATATGTCTAATGGTGGACTTGACGTTAGTGAACATGCGGTGTTGCTCCTACGGGATAGATGTTGGTGAGGATGTGGGGAAGATATCTGAAATGAATGCTCGATCGCTTGGTGTAGAGTCGGCAATTGATGCAGCCACTCAGATATCGCTCTCTAGTAGTTTTAGCAGAAAATCACCAATGGATGAGGCTTTCCAGCGTTATCTGACACAATTTGCAAAGAAAAAGTTAACATTTATTTGCATTTGGAGTTAGCTATTTTACTTTTTCGCGATTTATTTATACAAATCTTGATAAGAAGACTCGATCGACTCCGGTTTGAGGTGGGTTATCCTTAACATTGCTTGACAATTTGACTGTCGATCGGCATCGACCCAGAAGACTTTACTGTTCTTGGTTGACAATCGCCGTGCCCCTATGGATGAAAGGGCATTTATACTAAGCATAAACCTACCCGAAATCGGCAAAAAGTTATGGCGGCTGAATTTAAGCACATTATGTTGATGGTCAAAAGCATCCCCACATCGCTGAAGTTCTACAGCGAAGGCTTGGGACTACCAGTGAAAATGTCCAGTCCTGGCTGGGCGGAGTTAGATGCCAATGGTACTACCATTGCCCTCCACGCAGCCGAATCAAATGCTGATAGTGGCTCCTCGCCGATTTTAAGTTTTCACGTCGATGATATTCAAAGCGCGATCGCGACTCTCGAACAACTAGGTGCTAGCCTTGAAGGTCGCGTGCGCGAGCCTTCTTTTGGGAAGGTCGCGGCGATTCGCACACCTGACGGTCATTTGGTGAGTTTGTTACAACCTGCGGCGAAAGCTGCCGTCTAATTTCATGTGGTGCGATCGCCGCTCAATCTGTAAATATGATGGTTGAGAGCATCGCACCAATTATGAGATTTTATGAGCGAAACCATTTTTAGTAAAATCATCCGCAGGGAGATTCCGGCTGACATTGTATATGAGGACGATCTCGCCCTCGCCTTCCGGGATGTCCATCCCCAGGCACCAGTGCATATTCTCATTATCCCTAAGCAAGTTATCGTCTCGATCGATGCAGCTACAGATACGGACGCCGCATTACTCGGTCATCTATTGTTAACAGTCAAGAGAGTAGCGACTCAGGAAGGCTTAGAAAACGGGTATCGGGTGGTCATTAATACAGGTGAAGATGGCGGTCAGACAGTGTTTCACCTCCATTTACACTTACTGGGTAAGCGATCGATGGCTTGGCCGCCAGGATAAATGAGCAAATGTAAAGTTTCTCATCTAGCATTTGTCAGATCGAGCGGAATACCGCCCCGTATACGGGTGAGTCCTCGATCCCCAGCCAGAATACCTCAAAACCTAACTAGTTTCGATCGCATCCAAATATTAAGAGATTGTTAAGACCCTTTACAAATAGAAATAAACCCTCTAATATTAAGTGCATAGGGGTTGAGCAATCAACACCGCACCTAGAAAATTTATCGCAATCATAAACAAATGACCACTACCTTACAACGTCGCGAAAGCGCAAATGTATGGGAACGCTTTTGTAGCTGGACCACCTCCACCGAAAACCGCATTTATGTCGGTTGGTTTGGTGTATTAATGGTTCCTACATTACTTTCCGCAACCATCTGCTTCATCATCGCCTTCATCGCTGCTCCCCCAGTAGACATCGACGGCATCCGCGAACCAGTCGCAGGTTCCTTAATGTTCGGCAACAACATCATCTCCGGTGCTGTCATTCCTTCATCTAACGCTATCGGTCTACACTTCTACCCCATCTGGGAAGCAGCATCACTCGACGAGTGGTTATACAACGGCGGTCCTTACCAACTAGTAGTATTCCACTTCTTGATCGGCATCTTCTGCTACATGGGTCGTGAATGGGAACTCTCCTACCGTTTAGGG
>NZ_JBGSPA010000082.1:0-3872 GCF_041738855.1 Chamaesiphon sp.
CTCAGAGAGAGCATACTGCAATGGCTCTAGTTGATCTGGATCGTCTTCTACCAACAGTATTCGCATTGGCTAAATTCCTTTTTACAACTGTATTGTAGAAAGGTAATTCAGCAGCGGCATCTGTCAGAAGTTAGATTTAACGCAGTCCGCTCCTAGAATATAATCCGACTATTCGGCACGATCTCAAACTACAATGTCTACCCCGCGCTTGCTCCAACTGCTCCATCGCGTTGGTGGAGAATTTTGGTTGCCCTTGCCCTTAATTGCTGGATTGGTTTGGTTTACAGGCAACTGTATGGCAGCACGAGTTCTCAATGGTGCTTATGATTCTGTCAACAAACTTCAGGCAGGTACCCAGTTAACTACCAAACGATCGGTTACGATCCTGACGATGAATGCCGAAATCGATCGGCAGCGCGGTCTAACTACGCTAGTTATCAAGACTACCGCGCCAACTGTACAGCGGCTCGAATACGAGTTTCCCTTCACTCAAGCCAGTCAGATCGAAGCAGCAATCGCTAAGGAATTGGCAATGCCGATTGCCGATGTCCGCAAATCGATCGGCTACCGAATAAAGGATTGAGTAAATCTCTTGCAAAAATTAGGGAATAAGGCATGGTATCTCGTTAAATTTAACTGCTGACGAATCGATTTTTCGATCTAAGATATTGCAGTTAAATTCACAGCACCATCAATCTGAAAATAGATCGATAGATGATAACCATCCATCAAAGATGTCCCAATTAATGGTTTAACTCCCGCTGCTAAAACTGGGACTATAAGTTCTAGATCGTCCCAAACAATAGTGGCAGAGTGAATCGATAACATCGTTTCTGTACCATCTGCTAATCTGACCGAAGTATTAGAATATTGGGGTAGATTCATCGCACTAATTGCTTGGGGCGGAAGGGTTAGATAATCGTTAAATCCTGTATCGACTACAAATTCTATTTGGAAATCAGGTTGATTAGATAATCGAAAAGTAATTGGTACTGAAGCCCTACCGTCTTTAACTCTACCCTGCATCATTGCTTATTCTCTCGATATTGCCACCAAAAGATACTGCAACATCATAACCAATCCGAATGGTAAACAACCGAGCATTGGGATTTTTGGCTTTGAGGGCGATGGCTGAGTGGATACCCGATCGATCGACTGCATACTCCCCAGTCTGGGCATCAATTACGACCATTTTACCAATATTATCTTCATGCTCGACTATCGATCGAATCTTGTCTGCATATAACTTCTTTGCTCTGGTAGCAACTTCTTCAACAGTCCAGAAAATAGCTTGTTGCATATTCTCACCGATTTATTTGAATACTAATTTTACTTTAACCGATGGAGCAGCTTGACGATCGGTATCGACTCGCTATCAGCAACGCTGGATGGGATAAGATAGAAACGATGGCGATGGAGTTCGCCGAAACCGCCCAGCGTTTTGAGGACGATTGCAACGTATGTGGCTGATGGCTCCTACTGTTCCGACTTGTAGCGGAAGGCTAGGGCTGTGTCTATATGGGCCAAAGCAAATCCGTCGCTATAAGTCACGTTGATAATCTGATTCAACTGCAACGTGGCGTTATGTTAGAAAGCATTATCTGGATTTTATTAATAGGCTTTTTCGGAGGGCAAATTGCTCGACGAATCCGAGTACCTGCGCTGGTAGGGATGGTGTTGGTCGGCGTTGTGCTTGGCCCCAACCTGGTCAATGCGATTGCGCCAGAGGTTTTGAGAGCGGCAGATTCGCTCCGCGCGATCGCCGTCATGGTGATTTTAATGAAGGCTGGATTGGGTCTCGATCGGGAAAAGCTGGCTCAACAAGGTACTGTAGCATTGCGATTAGGATTTTTACCTGCGGCTTGTGAAGCGATCGCCATTGCATTTGCCTCAATGTGGCTGCTCCAGTTTGACTTTGCCACTGGGCTACTCCTGGGCTGCGTCATTAGTGCTGAATCTCCTGCCGTCATTGTTCCTGGCATGTTGCGGCTAAAAAGTTTGGGCTGGGGGGTTGAAAAAGGGATTCCAGATGCCATATTAACCGGGAGTGCGCTGTCTGATGTTCTGCTACTGCTGGTCTTTAGTTTGCTGCTGGCGTTTTTGTCTCAAAGTGCGGCAGCAGGAATAACCTTGCCAGGAGGGTTATCCTTGAGTCCATTGCAATTGCTGCCGTTTCAAATCATGCTGCAAATCGGGTTAGGAGTTTTGCTGGGATGGTTTATAGCTCGTCTCTTAGTCTCATTATTAGCAAAGCAAAACTGGACGCAAACTGCGGTGCAGGATACACTGGTTGCCGCAGGCTTCGCCCTATCGATCGTAGTCCTAGCGGAAAAATTTCCAGTATTCTCTGGCTATCTGGCAGTCATGACGACTGGCTTTTTCCTGATTGAAATGGATGCCCCGTTAGCACGACGGCTGCGTGGTGGCTTTGATAGTTTGTGGGCGATCGCTGAAATCGTTCTCTTTGTTTTGCTGGGTGCGAGTATTCAGCTTAATGTGCTGGGTAATACATTGCTCGTTGGCTTAGTCGTATTAGCAATTGGCACTCTGATTGGGCGTTCCCTTGGCTGGTATCTTTCAACATTAGGGAGTAACTGGACATGGAAAGAGCGGCTATTTCTGCTGCCTGGAAATTCCGCTAAGGCAACGGTACAGGCCGCAATCGGCGCAATTCCCTTAGCCCAAGGCATAAAAGGTGGCGAAACGATTCTTGCCTTAGCAGTTCTCTCGATTCTGGTGAGCGCACCCCTTGGAGCTTGGGCAATTCCCACTTTTGCACCAAAGCTGTTGGAGCGGGGGGATGTCGATCCGACGAAGGTTTCGGTGTCTCGGCGGATTGTATTGCTGGCAGCCGTCGATACCTCTCCCCTAGCGACCCAAGTGTTGACCAAAGTTGCCGAGCTAGCTCGTCGCAGCGATGCCCAAGTGGTCGTGCTCCACGTTTTGCGGATGGACGATCCTCAAGGAATCGAACGTCTCCGTCATCAGGCAAGCAGCATCTTGGCAGATATTCGATATCAATTTGTCACCGCTAATGGCTCGGTGCCTGAAGAAATTGTTCGCACGGCTCAAGATTATGGTGTGGCAGAGATCGTCATTGGCAAACGCGGTCATCGTCCCCTGGATGAGGTCTTGGTTGGGTCGGTGTCTCAAGCCGTGCTAGAGAGTAGTACCATGCCAGTTGTGGTCGTGGATAACCCTAGCTAGTGTCAACCTATACCCATTAAGGTTCTGACCAGATATTCTGCACCTGATAATTGCTAATGAGTATCGATGAGCAGGTTCATAGATTATTGGTAATCGGCAAATTCTTCCAGGCGGGCATCAAAGTCCGACGCGATCGTGACTTTACCTTTGAGAATGCCGAAACCACTGCGTTTTGGGGTCGCGGGATGATTTCCAATCTGGGAGGCTGCGCCAGCACGGCGGGAAGTCAGATACTCAACATAGTGCAATGCCTCGACTTGGAGCGGTTCGGGGAGCTGCAAGAGAAGTGAATTAATACTCGCGATCGCGTTGGTTTGTGACATGCTGCCTGCCTCCTTGTCTATGTGGTTCGATTTTAGCCTAGATTCGGGTAGGGGTAGCCACTGACGGTATACTGGCGGAAACTGTCGGATTGCTGGATGGAGTAGGGCGATCGGGCTACAGTGGTAGGAATAGGCAAAAAAATGCTCGTTCTGTCCTAGTTGGTGGTATCAATCGCCTGCACGAGTAAAATGCTATAGATTGGTGTAATCCCTACGCCACCCGCAATCAGCACGAATCCGGCACTGTCCCAATACCGATCGATCGTAAATACCCCATACGGGCCATCTAGATAAGCCTTGGTGCCTGGTTGGACATCTTTGATGGTACTGGTGAAGTCGCCG
>NZ_JBGSPA010000054.1:0-42834 GCF_041738855.1 Chamaesiphon sp.
AATTTAAATCAATGTTTTTTCAACTATTAATGATATTGATGGTGGATTTTAATGTGCCAAAAATTGAAAAAATTCTGCTGTTAGCCTAAAAGTGTTGAAATGCCTGAGTTTGAGGAGACAAAACTTCATCGAACTCAGGTATAGTCGGCTCTACCAAATCGATAAACTACCTGTCAAAGGCACCATTCACCATTCACTGTCTTGAAAAGGTACTCTACTTGCGGAGTTTGCCCGGTCGGGTCTCTCGACCATGGAACAAACCCAAGCGGGGAAACCCCTGTTCCCGCACTTTTCGCCATTCACCATTCACCAGCCACCACCAACTATCTAATTTGTGACTGACCAAGAGTAATTATTAACATTTGTAAACATTGTGAGGATAAATCTCGATCGAATTGAGATTGACAAAAGTGCTGAAACCACTGTGATGCTGTTTGTGTGGCGGTTTGAGACGATCGATAGCAGCAAACTGATACAAGTGAGATTACCTTGCCTCTGAGCTAGGAAGCGGATAACATAATGCTTGAGATTATTTAAATAATAAAATTCGTAGACACCTATTTTAAGGAGGATCGTAGTCGATGGGACTACCCTGGTACCGTGTGCACACAGTCGTCCTGAATGACCCAGGTAGACTGATATCCGTGCATCTAATGCATACAGCTCTAGTTGCTGGTTGGGCAGGTTCGATGGCTCTGTTTGAGCTATCCAACTTCGACCCGAGCGACGCAGTTTTCAACCCGATGTGGCGACAAGGAATGTTCGTCATGCCGTTCATGGCACGGCTTGGGGTCACCAAATCTTGGGGTGGTTGGAGTATCGTTCCAGGTGAATCAGCAGCAGACGCTGGCTTCTGGTCTTTTGAAGGTGTAGCTACCGCGCACATTATTCTGTCTGGATTGCTGATCTTGGCATCGATCTGGCACTGGGTATACTGGGACTTGGAACTGTTCACAGATCCTCGGACTGGTGAACCTGCCTTAGATTTACCCAAAATGTTCGGGATTCACCTGTTCTTGTCTGGTCTGCTCTGCTTTGGCTTTGGCGCATTTCACCTGACTGGTCTATTTGGCCCAGGCATGTGGGTTACCGACCCATTTGGCATCACCGGACATGTAGCTCCAGTCGCGCCAGAGTGGGGGCCATCTGGGTTCAATCCCTTCAATCCTGGTGGCGTCGTCGCACACCACATTGCAGCGGGTACAGTCGGGATTATTGCTGGATTATTCCACCTCACAGTCCGTCCACCCGAACGGTTGTACAAAGCTCTGCGGATGGGGAATATCGAGACGGTACTCTCCTCCAGTATCGCCGCAGTATTCTTTGCAGCTTTTATCGTTGCTGGTACCATGTGGTACGGCAATGCTACCACTCCGATCGAGTTATTCGGGCCGACGCGCTATCAGTGGGATAGCGGTTATTTCCAACAGGAAATTCAACGTCGCGTTCAGACTGGCATCGAAGATGGCAAGACTGAAGCCCAAGCTTGGCAGGCAATTCCTGACAGATTGGCATTCTATGATTATGTCGGTAATAGTCCCGCCAAAGGTGGTCTATTCCGTACTGGGCCGATGAATAAAGGCGATGGGGTCGCTCAAGGTTGGCAAGGACATCCAGTATTCAAAGACTCTGAAGGTCGGGCACTGAGCGTCCGTCGTCTCCCCAACTTCTTTGAAACTTTCCCTGTGATCTTGACTGACTCTGAAGGCGTAGTACGTGCAGACGTACCGTTCCGTCGGGCAGAATCCAGATATAGCTTCGAGCAAGCTGGTATCACTGCGAGCTTCTATGGTGGCGCGCTAAATGGTCAAACATTTACCGACCCCAACCAAGTCAAGCAGTTTGCCCGGAAAGCTCAAGGTGGCGAAATCTTTGAATTCGATCGCGAAAAATTTGGCTCTGACGGTGTATACCGGACTAGCCCACGCGGTTGGTTTACGTTCGGTCATGCTGTGTTCGCACTATTCTTCTTCTTCGGTCACCTCTGGCATGGTTCGCGGACGATCTACCGCGACGTATTTGCTGGTGTAGAAGCCGATATGGAAGAGCAAGTCGAATTTGGTCTGTTCAAGAAATTGGGCGACCCCAGTACTCGACGCAAAGAAGCTTAATCATGTGGAGATTGGGGGGCGTTATCTGGCTTTAGCTAGTGCCTCACCCCAATCTCCTGGTTACTGTTAAACTAAAAGTAAGCCTAGAGGGTTCTCACAATGGAAGCAACTATTTATATTTTGGTCACGACGTTGGCTTTGGGTGTGGTATTCTTTGCGATCGCTTTTCGCGAACCACCCAAAATTCCTCGCAAGTAAACAACAATTCAGTTTGGTCACGATCTGAGCTAATCTAGAGAAATCTCTCTAAGTTAGCTCAGATTTTCATTTTAGGTGTTAGGTGTTAGGCTTTGGGCTTTAGGGGTAAGAAAATATAACTGAGGTTTTAGGCTTTAGGTCTTAGGCTTGAGGGAAAAGAAACTATAACTATAACAATCCTAAATGAAAAGCTAGGTTAATGTAGGATGTGTTGGGCTGCTGCCGTAACGCACCAGTATTTGATACCAGGGGTCTGATTTAAGATCGCTATAGTTCCCAGTCCCCCCGTCCCCCCAGTCCCCCTGTCCCAATGCAATGTCCTTACTGCCAATATACAGATAGTCGCGTCTTGGAGTCTAGATCGACAGAAGCGGGGCAAAGTATTCGCAGACGGCGGGAGTGCCTCCAGTGCAAACATCGGTTTACTACTTACGAACGCTTGGAATTTGTCCCCGTCACCGTCATCAAACAAGATGCCCGTCGTGAATATTTTGACAGATCCAAACTGCTGCGCGGGATAATTCATGCCTGTCAGAAAACCGGACTCACTCCCGATACCCTAGAATCAATTGTCGATGAGATCGAGTCCCAACTCCAGACTCGATCGCTCAGGGAGGTAACTACCGCCGAAATTGGCGAACTGGTACTGCTGGAATTGCGTCCATTGAGTGAGGTAGCGTATATCCGATTTGCGTCTGTCTACCGACAATTTCAGGGGATTCGTGACTTTGTAGATACATTGCATCAATTGAATGAAGATCGGTGTCTTGAACCTGTCGAAGAGTCGGTAGTTCGCCGTCTGGACATGAGTCCACCTCCTGCGCCAGTGCCGCTCGATCTCTAGTTGACTGTCTATTTGATTGGGTGTGATGACAGCATTACCTTCGCTATATAATGTGTATGGATTTCTGCGATCGTTGCATTGCTGAGTATTCTAGATGCGATCGAGATCCCTAATTTAATAGTGAGATCGATGATAAAATTTGGGTCTAACGACTAGTTGGTGTAAGCCTCTGCCCTAGAGCATCGATTTAATTATGAATACCCCAGTTTATCCCGTCCGCTGGCAAAACGATCGCGTCCTATTAATCGATCAAAATCGACTGCCAAATGAGTATACATACGTCGAGATCGATCTGGTGGAAGATATGGCTCGTGCCATCTCGACGATGATCGTCAGAGGTGCGCCAGCGATCGGGGTAGCGGCTGCTTATGGGATGTATTTGGGGGCGCGGGAGATTGGGACTACAGATCGGGAAGAGTTTTTGACAAAGCTTGTGGCGATTGGGAAAACGCTCAGAGCGACACGTCCGACGGCGGTAAATTTGTTTTGGGCGATCGATCGGATGGAGGCGACAGCGCGCAGTTGGGTGGGGAGTGTGGCTGAAATTATTCCGCAGTTATTAATCGCCGCGCAACAGATCAATGCTGATGATATCGCCACTTGTCAGGCGATCGGCGCACATGGTTTGGCAGTTTTGCCCAGCAGTCCAGAGAAGCTGTGTTTGCTCACTCATTGCAATGCTGGTGCCCTAGCAACGGCTGGTTATGGTACTGCGCTTGGGGTAGTACGTTCGGCGTGGACGCAGGGGCGGTTGGCGCGGCTGTATGCCGATGAGACGCGTCCGCGCTTGCAGGGGGCGAGACTCACGAGCTGGGAATGCGTCCAAGAGGGGATTCCGGTGACACTCATTGCGGATAGTATGGCGGCACACTGTCTGAAACAGGGGTTAATCGATGCGGTGGTGGTAGGTGCCGATCGGATTGCCGCAAATGGTGATACAGCTAATAAAATCGGTACTTATAGTTTGGCATTGGTAGCGAAAGCGCACAATATTCCGTTCTTTGTAGCCGCACCGCGATCGACGATCGATTTTAGTCTCAGCGACGGTAGTTTGATTCCGATCGAGGAGCGTCATCCTTCAGAGCTTTATCAAATTGGGGAAACGATTATTTGTCCTCCTGGCGTGGAGTTTTACAATCCGGCTTTTGATGTGACGCCAGCCGATTTGATTGCGGCAATTATTACTGAGTTTGGTGCATTTGCGCCAGCCAAAATCATCGAGCTTCAACATAAATAAGTGTGCAGCTCAACCAGTGAGTTCACTCCATGCCTACTTGTCAAGTAAATAGGGGCAGAAATGTATCTAGCAGGTTGTTAAGTTTGGTGGCTACATTTTCGAGATTAATGTGTAAAATAAACATGACGTATCATCAGTAAGTAGCAGACTTTGAAGAACTTGCAAGTGAGTGGTGAGAGTATACGCACAGTCAATCCGATCGGATCTACTCTTGGGCAGCGTTATCAAATCCTAGAGCAGTTGGAACAAGCCGGATCGGTCACTACATTCCTAGCGATCGATCTCCAAGTCCCTGGCAATCTCCAACTCAAATGTGTCATTCATCGCTATGAGCTACCCGATCCGAGTCCAGACAGTCCCGATTGGGATCGAGCGACGCTTTCAGCCCAAAGTCTCTATGCCTTGAGTCGTCAAGTCAATTCTCCCCAAGAGCGGCGATGCCAAAGACTGCCGATGGTGTATGGATATTTTGCCCAAGAGCAGGCATTTTACATCGTCAGAGAGTTTATTGCGGGAGTCCCGTTAGCACAAGAATTAGCAGCGAGATCGTGGACGCAATCGCAAGTGGTGCTGTTATTAAAAGACTTATTGGAAGTCTTGCGCGATATCGAGCGATCCGCAGCCCCGCCACCGCTCTCACTAGAGCGGCTGATCCGACGCACTCCAGATCGCCAACTGGTATTGATTAACTTACCACTGGCGATTGGTGCGCCCCAACCACTAAGTCCAGACGATCGGCTCGTACCTTGGCGCGACTTGTACACAGTCGGAGCGATTACTATTGCTGCGGCGATGGGGATTGCTGGCGATGAGCTAGTATTGACAGCCACCCCAGTATACTGGCTAGATCTAGCACCACAAATCGTCCATCCCGAACTGATCGCGACGCTCGATCGACTAATTACCCCCGCGCCAGCACATCGCTATCCGTCGATCGCAGCGGCTTGGCAAGCGGTAGTCGGGATCATCCCACAACTGCTCGTTCATCAGCACTCGCGGGCGGATACGCGGACGGAGATCCACCGACACGTAAGACTGTATGTCGATCGGGGTGCCGGATTTTATGAAATTGGGGATTGTCAACAGGCGATCGCGGCTTACGATCTGGCTCTATCGCTCGCTCCTCAGTGTGTTGATGCCTACTGTGGTCGGGGCAATGCCCGCCGTTATGTGGGCGACTATATCGGCTCCTGGGAGGATTTTGACATCGCCGTGCAACTCGATCCCGATTGCGGCGTGGCACATATCGGACGGGGACTGGCGAGTAGCTTTGGGCCCAATCATCTTGCCGATCCGCAGGTAGATTTCGAGCGGGGAAAAGACTTACTCGCGCAGCCGACCCAAGCGATCGAGTATGTGATGCGGGGTACTGCTAGAGCACAGCTCCTAGATCCCCAAGGGGCGATCGCTGATTACGATCGCGCGATCGGTCTCAACCCCAGACTGATTGTTGCTTACAACAATCGGGGCAATTTGCGTCAGCATCTAGGCGATGTGGATGGCGCGATCTTAGATTTTAGTTGGGTGTTGAAGATCGATCCTCGCTCGGAGATCGCTTACAACAACCGGGCAATTATTTATACCCAAATCGGTCAATTCTCAGCAGC
Source organism: Chamaesiphon sp. (assembly GCF_041738855.1). Classification (GTDB taxonomy): domain Bacteria; phylum Cyanobacteriota; class Cyanobacteriia; order Cyanobacteriales; family Chamaesiphonaceae; genus Chamaesiphon. The sequence continues at coordinate 5,998 of NZ_JBGSPA010000054.1, forward strand.
AATTGCCGACTATACGAGGGCGATCGAACTTCAGCCAGATTTTGTCAGTGTCTACAACAATCTCGGCAATAATTACTGTCAAATGGGGGAAACTTCACTGGCGATCGTCCAATATAGCAAGGCGATCGCCTTAGATCCACAGTTTGCGGTTGCCTATAGCAATCGAGCAAATGTGCATCGGATTGGGGGCGATTTAGTTGCAGCTCTAGTTGATTACGATCGCGCGATCGGTCTCGATCCTGGATTGACTGTCGCTTACTATAATCGGGGGATTTGCCATCGTCAAAGCGGCAATCATCAAGCAGCAATCGACGACTATACCCAAACACTCGCTCTCGATCCGCAATATTTTTACGCCTACTATCATCGCGGGAATGCGCGTCAATACCTGGGTGATAAACGGGGGGCGATCGCTGACTATACTCAGACCATCTATTTCGATTCCCATCACCTCCACGCTTATTATAACCGAGCAATTAGTCGTAGTGAGATTAATGATATTCAAGGTGCAGTTGACGATCTCGATCGAGCGATCGAGTTGAATCCCACATTTACGCTGGCTTATTATCAGCGGGGGCGGATCTTGGCGATGAGCCACGCACATCTAGAGGCGATCGATGATTATCAACGGGCGATCGAGCTAAACCCAGCAGATCTGGATGCCTATTATTATCGGGGATGCAGCTATCACAGCCTGGGCAATCTCGCTGCGGCGATCGCCGATTTTAGCGATAGTATCGACATCGATCCGCACTATGCCCCTGCTTATTTTCAACGCGGCAAAGTTTATGAGATCGTTGGCGATCGTACTGGCGCGATTAGCGATTATCATCACGCTGCTAGACTCTACCTCGATCGGGGCTATAGCAAAATTTATCAGCAGATTTTACAAATACTCGATCGGTTAGTGGGTAGAGGTTAGGAGCAGGGGCAATGTTTAGCTGTTCGCGATCTTCAAGACGAGCGATCGATTAATTAAAACATATCCGCTGGATCGGCGGCGCGAAGTTTTCTCACCGCGATTGCGCCAGAAATAGTACACATAATCATCGTTAGAATCAAGACTGTAGTAGCACGAGCGACAGTCATCACTAGTGGCAGACTAGTTGCATTGCGCGTCAAGGTATAGAGTCCAACGGCTGCTAACATGCCAGGGAAAAAGCCGACGATCGATAAAATAATTGCTTCTTGGAAGACGACAGTTAATAGATAAAAATCTGTATAACCCATCGCTTTGAGGGTGGCATATTCAGATAAGTGATCGGCAACATCGGTATAGAGAATCTGATAAACAATCACAATCCCGACGATGAAACCCATGATCGTACCGAGGGTAAAAATAAACCCGATCGAAGTACCACTTTGCCAGTAACTCTTCTCAAATTCGATGAATTGCTCTTTGGACATGACTTTTACGTCGCTAGGCAGATAGGCATCGATCGCCGCAACGGCAGATTTGACATCAGCACCTGGTTTGAGTTTAATCACGCCGATATCAATTAAGCCAGGTTCTCGGCTTTTGAACATGCGGGCAAAGTTGGTATCACTAGTCATGATATTTCCATCGGCACCAAATGATGCACCGAGGGTAAATAAGCCACCAACATCAATTTTGCGTCCGTCTATTTCGGTTTGCACCCGCTCCCCAGAGTTAAATATCTCGGCAATCGGCCCAAACTGTTCTCGCGACTTTTCATCGAACAGATAGGTGTCTGGCAGTTGCATTTTGGTAATATTTTCAGCAATACCTGGGAGTTGAAATAGTTGCTTGTCGGCTGGATTAAAGCCAATCACCATGATCTGGCGGGTATTTTTTTTAACAGGATTTTTCCAGATCCCAAAACCGAGATAAATGGGTGTAGCCGACTCAACATCTTTGAAGGCTAATGTTTGATAGATGCGTCTTCTAGGAAAAGATTTCATCGCAATCAATGCTGTCGATTGAGGACTGACGAGGAAGACATCTCCGTTGACATTGGTATGAAACTTGACGGCACTATCAAATAAGGCATCCCGAAACCCTAGCTGCATAAACATCAGGATATCAGCGAAACTAATGCCCGCGATCGCGACTAGTAAGCGAATTTTTTCGTGGCTCAGTTGCAACCAAGCCAGAGGGATTTTTTTAAACATTGCTACAACTACTGAGTATTAATCATGACGGCGATCTTAGAATTGGTCAGTCCTCTGACGGCGGTGCTATCGGTAGGATCGATCGCGATTTTGACTTCGACGACGCGGGAGTCGGAATCGGCTGCGGGGTCGGTGTTGAGGACATCTTGCTTGCCGATCTGGAGTCCGATGTAGCTGACTGTTCCGCGAAGATTTTGATTGAATGCTCCAGATTCACTTTTGATGGTGGCAGTTTGTCCGACTCTGAGTTTGCGAACATCGCTTTCATATACTTCGGCGACGGCTACCATTTGACTGGTTTGTCCCATTTCGACAATGCCGTTAGTACCAGGAGCTTCGCCCGCACGGGCGTGGACTTTGAGGATTTCGCCAGCGATCGGCGCACGCACATAAGCTTCAGCAAGTTCGGCTTGGGCTTGACGAGCTGTGGCTTGGGCGCGGGCGAGTTCGGCTTGGGCACCCGCGACATCGACGGGGCGGACTTCGGCGATTTTAGCAAGCGTGGCTTGGGCGGCGGCGATTTGTTGGTTGGTGGTGGCTACGCTGGTATCGTAGTTGGCTTTGGCTTCGGCGAGTTGTTGTCGGGCGGTACTGGTGATTTGCTGTTGGGTGGCTTGATTTTCGATAATCTGCTGGTTGAGGGTGGCGACAGTCTGGTTGTATTTGGACTGGGCTTCGGCGATTTGTTGGCGGATGGTATCGACTTCCAGCCGTTTGGCATCGAGTCTGGTAGTCTCGATCGCGCGTTCGGCGTACAGTTGTTGAAAGCGTTGATAGTCTACTTCGGTATTTCTCAATTGCGATCGCAGTCGCCGGAGGGTGGCTTCTTGAGTGGGTTTTTCGCCAGCGAGTTGGGCGTTGAGGGATTCGATTTTGCCAGCTTGGGCGGCGGGTTCCCATTTGAGCTGGGCTTCGAGGCGTGCTCTGGTGGCGATATATGTGTCCCGATTACCTTTGAGCTGACTCTTGAATCGATCGATCTCGGCTTGTTGAGCACCGATTTCCCCTTGTTTGGCTCCAGCTTTGACTTTATCGAGATTGTTTTGCGAGACTTTCACGTCTTCTTGCGCTTTGGATCGAGCGGCTTCTAAGCGTTGCCGATTGTTGAGGACAGCGATTATTTGTCCTTTGGTAACTCGATCTCCTTCTTTGACTAATAATTGGGCGATCGTCCCCTGCCCCATCTGAGAGCTAGGCGAGGAGACTTTGATGACTTCGCCCAATGGTTCCAACCGTCCTAATGAGGTGACGGCTGTGGCTACTACAGGTTTGGGCGCAGGTTTGACTGCTTGAGTGGTGGCTGGTGGCTGTGCAAAACCAGCATAATATAATCCGGCTGGTAACAGCAATAGAGCGGCAGCGGCAGCTCCGACCGCAACCCAGCGGCTGACAGGATCTAGGCTCTTAAATTTATCTACTACAAAGTTATTTTCTGCCATCGCTGATGAGTTGCCTCTGGTGTGTGCCTGCGAAAATTTACTTACTTGTTAGTTAGTTTAACCTAAAAATAAAATATATGTCAATTAAGTTACAATTCCTGAAGCCTATGCCATAATGAGATTATAGACATGGCTTTACACTTACCATTTAGTTAGTTAACCTGTTGCATCATCCCACTATAATGCCCGAAGTCAATAAGCAAAAGACCATCAAGACCACAACCCTCACCCGCAATCCAGAAGCGACCAAAACCCAAATTTTAGATGCAGCCGAGGCAGAGTTTGCCGTAACTGGCTTGAGTGGAGCACGCACAGAAGCGATCGCCGCCCAAACAGGCGTCACCAAGGCGATGATCTACTATTACTTCCAAAGTAAGGAGGAATTGTATCAAGCGGTGTTAGAACGTTGTTTGGTGGGAATGCTGGGGATGGCGGAGCAACTCCAACTCGATTGCTTACCTCCAGATGCCGCGCTGGTGACGTTGCTGACAACAATGCTCCAGTGCATGTCTGAAAATCCGCGTGTCGGAAGTATTCTCTGCTTAGAAGCGGTTCAAAATAAGGGCAAGTATTACCCCAAACAATTAGGAAATATCCTGTATGGCACGATCGTCCAAATTTTGGAGCAGGGGATGAGTTTGGGGGTTTTTCGTCAACTCGAACCCCGTCACACTGCGGTAAATATTGTCGGTGCTTGTTCGTTTTACTTTACCGCTCAAGAAAATCTCAAATATCTCTGGCCTGGTAAGCGGTTGCTAGGTAAAGAGTTACTCCAAGGTCATACACGAGAATCGATCGATCTAATTATGGCAGGAGTAAGAAATCAGTTGACAGTTGACAGCGAAAAGTGCGGGAACAGGGGTTTCCCCAAGTAGAGCACCTTTTCAAGACAGTTGATAGTTGATAGTTACCATTGAAATAATAGTTGAGATTCCTCCTTCCAAACTCCATGACATATTTTAAGTTTGAAGCTGATTTTGTTGATTCATTGCGCTGCATTCCGATGATCGTGCGGCTGAAGTTGGATACTTGTGGTGTGAAATTGAAGTTGGCTGAGTGGAATCGATTTACGCAAGCTGAGTGCCAGCAATTAGTTGAGTTACCGTGCGATCGCGAGTCCGAGATCGTTGCTTATCAAGAATATGTGAGTCAATTAATCTTCCAACATACCGGACATGCAGCTAGTTTACTCAGCATCGATCCGCAGCCACCGTGGGCGAACGATCTCGAAATCCCCGAAAGTGTGACAACTAAAGCCACTGAAGAGGGCGTAAATATCGATCTAGTTCAATGGGTAAATTTGACAATAATTCAAAGATTTGCATTAATTAAACTAACTCGATCGCAACATGAAAATAATAACTTTTTGCCAGCCTTAAAAGAATTCGGACTATTAACTTAATAAGCGATCGAGCGTTAAAAGATTTACCCTATTACCTAACACTTAACACCTAAAGCCCAACACCTAACACCTAACACCTAATTAGATGCTAACCTTTAAACCCAAAAACCAAGATTTAGTAAATATCGATAGCGGTAATCCCGACAATAATATCGTAGTCGATGTCCATCAACTCAATCACTACTTCGGTAAAGGCAATCTCAAAAAGCAAGTGTTGTTTGATATCAACCTCCAAATCGGTAAAGGTGAAATCGTGCTGATGACGGGGCCATCTGGTTCTGGGAAAACTACCCTGTTGACACTATCGGGTGGCTTGCGATCGCCGCAAGAGGGGAGTATGAGAGTATTGGGTGTGGAAATGGTCGGTGCGAGTAAACGCAAAACGATCGAAGTGCGGCGCAATATCGGTTATATCTTCCAAGCGCACAACCTGCTCAAATCTCTTACCGCTCAACAGAATGTCCAGATGTCGGGACAACTGCATGACAACATGAGTAGCAAGGAAATCAAAGAGCGCGCTACTGCAATGCTCGATGCCGTCGGATTGAGCGATCGCAAGTCCTACTACCCCGATAACTTGTCTGGGGGTCAAAAACAGCGTGTCGCGATCGCCCGTGCCCTGATGAGCCATCCCAAGCTAGTTTTAGCTGACGAACCGACTGCCGCTCTAGACGGAAAATCGGGACGAGGAATCGTCGAGATCATGCAGAAATTAGCCAAGGAACAGGGGACGACAATCTTGATGGTGACTCATGATAACCGGATTTTGGACGTAGCCGATCGGATCGTCCATCTCGAAGATGGCTGTCTGGCGCAAAATGATGTCCTGACTGTCAGTGATAGTTAAATTAATTGATAATTGATAATTACTCCCTTCCCACCCAAGAAATAGACAGTGTTGATTCACCATCCACCATTCACCTTTACATCAGATATCTAATTCTGCACTGGGAAGGGAGTAGGTTGTGAGGGTGGAGGCAATTCATCAATTGCCCCTACCCTCAATTTTGTGGGTGATTCAGATCTAATTCGGCGAAAGTCTCTTCACCTTCGTCAAAATTTTCACCCGATTGGGCGGTGAGCATTCGGTTCTCATAGCGACGATTGCGGCGGTTGCCTTTGGCGGTAGTCGCGCGTTTGCTCGATCGTTTGTCGCAGACGAGGCTCTGAAGATCGGGTGCATCATGAATATCGCTGAGAGTATCGTTATAAGTCCGCTTCATTGCTACTGCGATGTGCTGAGGGTTTATTTACATAACTTAACCCAAAAATCCGTAGTTGACGAGCTAAGGCGAGATCGAGAGTGAAAAAATATTACCAAAACTTTTTTAATTAGGCTCATTCCCTTATTCACTATTTACTATTCACTATGTTTTGAGGCAAGATGTGAGATCAGCGAGAAATTAAATCTGCGCTGAATCGTTCGATAATTTGTTTGCCTTCAGCGATCGAAAAATCCAAGAAAGTTTGCGCCGCCACCGATAGCTGTTTCCCTTTGGGATAAATTACATACCAATGACGTTGAATCGGAAAGCCTTCGACATTGAGAATGGTGAGCAGTCCATTCTGGGTTTCCAAATCGAGGGAATGTTGGGAAAGAACCGAAATACCCAGCCCCCCAGCAATCGCTTGTTTGATAGCTTCATTACTACTGAGTTCGATCGCGACATCAACCGCAACCCGATTTTCAGCTAAAAAATGCTCGACGACTGAGCGGGTACCCGAACCTGCTTCGCGAAAAATAAAGGGTTCGGTTGTGAGTTCTTTGATCGCAATATTGGTTTTCCCCGCCAATGGATGATTGGAGGGGGCGACAACTACCAGGGGATTTTCGAGGATCGGTCGTAGCTCGATGTCCAAATCGCTAGGCGGTCTCCCTGTAAAGTATAGATCGTCTTGATTCCGCGCTAATCTGGCAAGAACACCTTCTTGATTGGTAATGTGTAGAGCTAATTCAATATTAGGATGTTTGCGGCGAAAGGTACCCAGCAAGCGGGGGACAAAGTATTTGGCGGTGGTGCTGGCAACTAAATTAATGCGTCCTTGTTTCAAACCTTTGAGTTCATCGATTGCAATTTCTAGCTCCGCAAATTTTTCGGAAATAATTGCACTCGCGGCTAAGACTTCTTTTCCAGCAGCGGTGAGATAGATTTGTTTGCCCAGTTGCTCGAATAGCGGTAGCCCGATGGTCTGGGTGAGCCGTTTAATTTGTTGGGAAACTGTGGGCTGGGTGAGTTCGAGTTCTTCGGCGGCGCGGGTAAAACTGCCGTGTCTGGCGATCGCTTCGAGAATTTGTAGTTGGTGTAGCGTCGCTTGCTTCATAGTTTTAGCCTAAAGTGGCTCAATTGAGATCGATCGATATTCGTTATCACTTTAGCTTAACTGCACAGTATAGGGGTAGATCTGAGGCGGCTGGCTGCCAGATTCTTGTGGAATAGAAATCGAATCCCGCCGAAGATCGGTGTTGCTGGAGCGATGAATGATTGATTAAATTGTCATTCCGCACAGCGGACACTACGTGAACGCTAAAACGATTGGTAGCGGCGATCGGAAATTGCCGCTACCGATCGTTTTTTAGACCTAAATATCGCTCCTCTTGCAGAGGGGCTGCGCCAACGACTCAATGAGCATTACCACTATATAAAAATTCGAGCGCGCGGTTGCGTAAATCATAATAGCGAGGATCTTCGAGCATTTGTTCGCGATCGCGCGGACGCTCGAAGGGAATCTCTAAAATTTCACCAATTCCCGCTGATGGCCCTTCTGTCATCATTACTAGACGATCGGCTAGGAATAAACATTCATCGATATCGTGAGTTACCATTAGCACCGTACAGCCAACTTCGCGGACGATTTCTGATACTTCTTCCTGCATTTCTTCTTTGGTAATTGCATCGAGCGCACCGAAAGGTTCGTCTAAAATCAAGACTTCAGGACGCAGACAAAAAGCTCGGGCGATAGCCACCCGCTGCCGCATCCCCCCAGATAATTGGGGTGGGGTTTTCTCCATTGCCTCTCCCAAGCCAACCATAGTTAGGGTATCGCGCACGATCCGATCTTTTTCCGATTTAGATTTGTTGGGATGGACGGAATCTAACCCAAAATAGACATTTTCATAAGCTGTCATCCACGGCATCAACGAGTAGTTTTGAAAGACTACCATGCGATCTGGCCCTGGCTTGGTAATTAACTTACCATTCATGGTGACTTGACCTTCAGTGGGCGTAGCAAATCCAGAAAGTGTATTTAATAAAGTAGATTTACCACAACCAGAGTGTCCAATAATACAGATGAATTCACCTTGCTTAACAGTAAGATCGATATCCTTAATTACGACATTTAATCCGGTTCTAGTTGGATAAGTTTTAGTAATTTTTTGGAAGCTGATAAAGTCTTGGTTGGTACTTTTTAGTCTTCCCGATAGTGGTGCAGAAATAGCGGTCATAGGATTTAGGGTTTGTAATAGTTGATGTTGAATATTTATTATCAGTTTCTCCTGATGGAGACGCTACGCGAACGGGTTAAGGATATTTGCTTCGCTCCAGCACCGCCCTTTGCGAAGGCAACCAAATCAGGGCTAGTGATACAAAGTCCGCCTACGCGGACTAATATTTCAGTCCGCGTAGGCGGACTTTGCATCATGAGCAGTGGTTGCTAACTGCTGTGATTATTGGTAGCTAGTGAATTTCCGCTAGCGTAATATCGCGTTTGATTTCGAGATTGTTGAGATAGCGAATCGGATCTTCAGCATCGAAAGTAGTACCATCAACGAGTTGAATCGAACCGCGAGTGTAGGAAATTTCGGTCATGCCCAGCTCCCGTGCTGCGGTACTAAATACCCCAACCCGACAGGTGTTTTCGAGCACCTCTACCCAGTTGCGGGGGAATGGCACATCGCCCCACCGCGCCATCTCGACCATGTGCCACAGATGTTCGGTGCGACTAGGACGGTTGACACCACCGCCGAAAAAGACGTGATGGGCAACCGATTCTACCCCAGGTACGATGTCATCAGGGCCGCCCAGATGGATAAAATCAATACTGGTGCCGATATATTCCTTGCGGGCTAGGATTTTGCGAATTTCTTCGGCATTAGCTGGATCGGCACAGTAGCGGCAAGCGTCTAAAATTGCCTTATTCAGGGCGATAAAGGTATTGGGAAAGGCTAATGCCCAATCTTGGCGACAGCCTAAAACTTTGCCAGGATGACCATTCCAGATATCAATATCGCGGGCGACGGTAAATCCAATCCCTTCGATTTCGGCGCGTAGGTTCCACGGATCGCCGACACAGAATCCATCGATCGTACCGTTTTTCAAATCTACGACCATTTGAGCAGGCGGGATTTGTTTCAAGTGTAACTCGCGATCGGGATCGATGCCTGCACTTGCCAGCCAATAACGTAGCAGCAGATTGTGCATGGAGGATGGGTGTACTACACCCATCCGGTGGGTTTCGTTGGGAGTTTCGCGGATCGCTTCGCGGAAGTCGGCAATGGTTTTGACACCGCGCTGCTTAAACCTCTTATCGAGGGTAATTGCGTTACCATTGCGGCTGATGGTGAGGGAGCTAACCACAGGTACGCGCTGACCTCCGGCACCGCCGAGGGTAATCCATAGGGGCATTCCCGATGGCATGGCGGCGGCATCAATATAGCCACCAATCAGACCATCGACAACACCACGCCAGCTTGATTCTCTGACTAGGGATGCTTGTTCTAAACCGTGTTTGGCAAAGAAGCCTTTTTCTTTGGCGATAATCATCGGCGCACACGCCGTTAAGGGTACGAAACCGAGCTGTAAGTTAATTTTTTCCAACCCATGAGCGGCAACATGCTGAACTTTCTGCGCCCGCATTTTTTTAACTTGCTTTTGCTGGTTGAGAAAGTAAATAATTTCGCTGCGAAGCTGATAATAACTCGGATGTTTGACAGCTTCTAACCGCTTACGCGGACGGGGAATATCGACTTCTAAAATCGAGCCAATTTTGGAAGCTGGGCCATTGGTGAGCATGACCACTCGATCGCTCATCAGTACGGCTTCATCGACTTCATGCGTCACCATCAACGCCGAAATTTGATTGTCTTCGCAAATTTTAACGAGCTGTTCTTGCAAGTTACCCCGCGTCAGAGCATCGAGTACTCCAAAGGGTTCGTCGAGTAATAATAAGCGCGGTTGCACGGCTAGAGCGCGAGCGATCGCTACCCGTTGGCGCATCCCCCCAGACATTTCACCAGGATATTTGTCGATCTCTTTAGCAAGTCCGACGACACCAACATAGTGTTCGATGATTCCTTTCCGCTCTTGCGCTGTTCTTTCGGTCAGCACTTCATCAACAGCAAAAGCGACGTTTTCCCGCACTGTCAACCAGGGTAATAGTGAATAGTTCTGGAAGACGACGATCCGATCGGGGCCAGGTTTAGTAATCGTTAATCCTTCGAGTGAGACTATTCCTTCTGTTGCTAAATCTAATCCCGCAATCATATTGAGCAGGGTCGATTTACCACAGCCAGAGTGACCGATCAGCGAGATGAATTCACCGCGTTTAATTTGGAGATCGATGCCGCGTAAGGCGATGTATTCCTTTCCGCCACCGAGGGGGAAGGTTTTTCCCGCATCTTGAATATTGACTAATTCGACTGTTGACATAGCAGTTGATGAATTTTGGATAGTGTAGGGTGTGTTATCGCGATAGCGTAACGCACCGAATATTTGTCGATCCTGCGTGGTGCGTTACGCTCCGCGATAACACACCCTACAACCGATCGCGAAACGAAGAGTTATTGTTTGACGATTTTATTTTGCAACCAACCCATTGCCGTATCGAGCAATAAACCAACCGCACCGATCCAAACTAATGCGAGGATAACTTCGCTAATATAGTTATTTTGATAAGCTTCCCAGATAAAAAAACCGATGCCGACGATCCCAGACATCACGATTTCAGCGGCGATAATTGCCAACCAAGCTAAACTAATCGCAACACGCAAGCCAGTGAAAATGTATGGTAGTGCGGAAGGGAGTAGAATCTGGAAGAAGTATTTCTGCTTGGAAGCCTGGACGACTTTAGCAACGTTAATATAGTCTTGGGGAATCTGTTTGACACCAACTGCGGTATTAATTAAGATCGGCCAGACTGCGGTAATAAAGATTACAAATAGAGCGGCAGGTTCGTTTTTATTTAAGGCAGCGAGGGAAATCGGGACCCAAGCAAGCGGGGGAACAGTTCTCAAGAATAGAAATAAGGGATCGAGCGCACGGGAGAGCATTTCACTGGTACCGATCGCGATGCCGAGCGAAATTCCGACGATCGCGGCCAATGTATAACTAATACCCACCCGTTGCAAACTTGCCCAAGTCTGCCAGAACATTCCTTTATCGATACCGCCGCGATCGTAAAAAGGATAGCGCACTAATTCAAAAGTCCGCGCATCGGTAAACAGGCTCGAAGGACCAGGTAATAGGGTAATTCCCGAAGCCGATAGCAATTCCCACAAAGCTAAGAAAGTGAAAATCGCGACCGCTGGTGGCAAGATATATTTTCTGATACTTTTGGTAGATATTTCGATATTGCCAATCCGAAATCCTGATGATTTCCGTATACTAGAGGTCATAATACTGCTCCAAAATAAACTAAATTAAAACTAACCGATCGATATTAAGCCTTTAAAGATTTAATTTTTAGGCTATCTAAATAAGCTTTCGGCTGTTCGGGATTGAATTCGGCACCGTCGAAGAATCTTTCGATGCCGCGAGAAGTAGATGGAGGGATATCTGCGCTGGCAAGACCCAACTCTTGAGCTGCCTCTCGCCAATACTTCTCACCACTCACCGAATCGATAATCCGATTGGCTTCGCCCAATGCACCTTGAGGTAAAAATCCCCACCGGACACTTTCGGTTAAAAACCAGAGATCGTGACTCTTATAGGGGTAAGAAACACTACCGCGTGCATCTTTCCAGTAGCGAATTGCTAGTTTCTCATCCTTAACTGTTTTGCGATTTTCACCGAGGATATATTCGCCCGTATACGGCCCGATTAATAGATCGCTGGGAACGTTAAAGTATTTACGTTGTGCTAAAATAGCCGCCATTTCTGCTCTATTTTTCGGATCGTCGCACCACATTTGGGCTTCCATAATTCCTTTGAGAATTGCTTTGGCAGCTTTGGGATGTTTCCGCACCCAATCTTCGCGCATGGCAAAGTATTCTTCGGGGTGCGCTGGCCAAATTTGGGCTGTCAAAACTGCCAGGAAGCCGAATTTGCGGCGATCGCGTAAAATCCGCGACGGCCAAGGATCGCCCGTACTAAATCCATCCATCGAGCCAGTCCGCATACTGGCTACCGTTTGGGCTGCGGGTACGGCAATCAGATCGATATCTTTATTCGGATCGATGCCACCCGCTGCTAGCCAGTAGCGAATCCAGAAATCCTGATTGACGCGGGGGAAAGTATAGGCAGCTTTAAATGGAGTACCCCCTGCCTTCATCTCTCTGACGTGTTCTGCTGCACCGGAGACATCTAAACCAAAGCCTTTACCAGCATGTTGTGAGGCGATCGCAATCCCATTACCTTGGGTACTCAACTGCGCCAGCGACAACATCGGAATTTTGCGATTTCCCTTGGTAATAATCCCCTCCGAAATCAACTGCGGCATCGGCATCTGCCATTGTCCGCCATCGATCCCGCCCCCAGCCGAGCCGATTTCGATATTGTCTCGCGCTGCACCCCAGGAGGCTTGCTTCGATACATCTACATCTGTCATGCCATGGCGAGCGAAAAAACCTTTTTCCCTAGCAATAATCAATGGTGCTGATTCGGCGATCGCAATATAGCCTAGCTTAACGGCGGTCGTCTCTGGGGTAGTTACCGAGCTGAGAGTGAGTGCTTGTGCTTTAGGAGATAAGGCATCTGGTGAGGGTGGATTGATGCTGCAACCTTTGAGCAAGGTTGCACCACCAGCGGCACCAACTGCCAGCAAAAAGTGCCGACGCGAGAGATGTTCCATGGGTTTTAAGTGGGTAGCTGAAATTGAGAAGATTTTAAAATCGATAAAATCAATGATTTGTTTTAATACGATAGAAAAACTATCGCATGCATTCATTGTGTTTGTCAATGCATTTTACAAAAATAACTATGTACGATCGCGCTCAATTATCGAAATAACGATTGCAAAAGCTGATAGTTACAATCAACAATTCCTGCTTGCGCTTGGAGATATCTGGCTGTATGATTGATATATAGGTCAAAAGCTTTGATTTTAGGCACGTGTGTCCTTATCGTTGATTGCAATCATTTTGAATGAAAAAATGAATTGTGTCCATAGATTTTATCAATAAATAATTTATATTTAATTTTTATTGCTTAATAAAAATTAAATATTCATAGAAAATATCAATGATTGTATATCCCCCGTCCTGACTGTGCTCGATCTAAAATGATGGAAATGCCCGAGTCCGATTCAGCATAGCAGACGCTACGTGAACGAGTCCGCAACTACGCCCTAGATTTCCGCTACAACCGTTACGCTCACGACGATGAGTAAATTACGGAGATCGGCAATATAACTTTATTTAGCTAATATTTTTCTATGTTTTCACAATTATCTGAGCAGCAAATGCATGTGGTGCGGTGGATATTAACGATCGCCTGGCTGTCAATTATTGGATCGTTACTCTACGATCCGTGGAGTGCTGTACTGACAGAGCCAAGCCATCCTTGGAGTCCATTACGGCTCTCGGATAGTTGTATCGAAGTGCAAGGCAAGTGTCTAGTCGAACAACCCTATCCACTAGCTACTACGCTATTTTGGGGGGCGATCGTCCCTGCGTCAATTTTTATCCTGCTAGTATTCGGACATGAAGCTTGGCGACGGATTTGCCCGCTCTCCTTTCTATCGCAAATTCCCCGTGCATTGGGCAAACAAAGGCAATTTAAGCGCGAAAATTCCAATACGGGCAAAGTCCGCTATGAACTAGCAAAAGTCAAGTCCGATTCATGGTTGGGACGGAATTACCCTTACGTACAATTTGGCTGGTTATTTATAGGTCTCTGCGGGCGAATTTTATTCTTCAATGCCGATCGATTGGTATTAGCATTATGGTTATTATCGACGATTGGAGCGGCGATTTTAGTCGGCTATTTATATGGTGGGAAATCTTGGTGCAACTACTTTTGTCCGATGGCTCCGGTACAGCAGATCTATAGCGAACCTGGCGGTTTATTGGGTAGTAAGGCACATACTAGCGATACTCCGATTACGCAGTCGATGTGTCGGACGACATTGCCCGATGGTAAGGAGCAAAGTGCTTGTGTTGCCTGTCAACATCCCTGTATCGATATCGATGCGGAGCGATCGTATTGGGACAGGCTGAGCAAGCCGGAAACAGCATTTATCCGCTATGGTTATGTAGGATTAGTAATTGGTTATTTTGGTTATTACTATCTATATGCAGGTAATTGGGATTATTATTTTTCAGGGGCGTGGGCGCGTCAACCCGACCAACTAACATCATTATTAGAGCCAGGATTTTATCTATTTGGACAGGTGATTAATGTCCCCAAAATAGTTGCTGTACCCTTGACTCTAGGCATCTCTACGGCAATCGGGCAGCGGTTGGGCAAATCGCTAGAGAACTGGTTAAAAGTTGCTAATCGTCAACGTCAAATCGAGCTAGCTCCTGACGTGATTAAACATCGGATTTTTACACTTTGCACTTTTATTATTTTCAATTTCTTCTTTATTTTTGGCGGTCGTCCCCTAGTTCAACTCATGCCTATTTGGGGGCAATATATCTATGAATTGAGTTTAGTTTTGCTCAGTACACTTTGGGTTTATCAAACCTGGCATCGTAGCTCGGATTTATATGCACGCGAGAATTTAGCAAGTCGGTTTCGCAAGCAACTAGAGAAATTACAACTCAATGTGAAGCAGCTATTAGAAGGTCGTGCTTTGAGCGATCTCAATACTCATGAAGTCTATATTTTAGCCAAAGTTCTACCAGGATTTACCAGAGAGAAACGCCATACGGCATATAAGGGAGTAGTGCGCGAAGCCTTAGCAGAAGGCTACGTTAATTATTCTAGTAGTTTGGAAGTATTAGAACAACTTAGACAAGAATTAGGCATTACCGATGACGAACACCGCGAGGTATTAGAAGAGTTAGGAATTGAAGATCCAGAGCTACTAAATCCCGATCGCAAACGCAGTTTGGAGAATCAAATTCGCTTGACTGGTTATCGCAAATCGATAGAGCGATTGATGCTATTACAAAGTCAACAAGATCTGACTAGTACCGAGCGCAATCTCGATCCAAACTCATCGGAAATTAATGCTCTGCGCCGCCAGTATTCGATCGATCCGCAAGAAGAAGCGTGGATTCTGAGTGGAATTTCGCTTGAAGCCGGAAATCTACGGAGAGCTGAATTTTTGCTCGCTCAATTACCCGATCTGATCGCCTGCTATCGTGGACTCAACCAACCAGCTCTCCATGAATATCAAGCAGTTTTGATGCTATTGCAAGGTAGTATTCATCACAAAAAAGAACTAATTATTCGCACTATTTTAGAAATACTAGTAACTCTAAAAGACGATCGCTCGGCAATGTCACTAGCCAAACAATTAGGCGATTTAGCTCCAGCAGTTTTACTAGAACTGTTGGAATCGGAAAATTGGCACGATCGACTCCATCCAGAAATATTGGAGAGTTTAACACCATTAGCAGGACTCAGTAGTACTTGCGCGATCGACTATTCTAGCGAAGATATATTAAAATCTTTGGCACCACTACTAGACGATCGCAATCCCCTAATTCAATCAGCTTGTCTGTACATTATCGCACAACTAGATCGAGATCGCGCTCAAGCAATTGCCCGCAACTACTCCATCATTCAAAACTCATCGCTACTCCAAGAAATCGTCAAAATTCTGTTATCATCCTCCCAAGAGCGTCCGTCTTTAACTACATTTGCATTGCTAGAAAAAGTAGTGTACTTATTCAATAGCGACTTTTTTCATCGAATGCACAGTGAGACATTAATTGCTCTGTCCGAGCGTGCCGAAGTCAGAACTTTTACCGACAACAAAGTTATTACCGAAGCTGGCGACACCTGTCGCGAACTCCTCCTCTTAATTGAAGGAAATGCACATATTCTCTTCCATTTACCCGACGGAGAAGTACGAATAGAGCAACTTCAACTAGGGCAAACACTTGATGAATTAGAAGTTTTGGCACATAGCGATTCAAAGAATACGATCGTTGCTACAGGTGATTTTACTCGTATTTTAGCAGTGCCAGTAGATGCCTTTGACGATTTACTCGATCGCGATCGGGATTTTTCGCGGCGGGTATTGGAACTAGAAAGTCGGCAACTCCAGCGATTTATGGGGTCGCTACAGTCCATGTAGGCATAGCTCAATTATTTTTGTTAGCATCAACGTAATAGTAAATTAACTATTGCATGACTAGTTATTTAGGGGTGTTTATCCGTGGCTAGAAAATATAGTACTCCTGGTTATCATCCCATTAAAAAAATAAAAGTCGTCCTCAAAGGACTGAACTTTGCCGTCATCACGGATTTTAGTGTTGCCTACAAACTAGTATTGTCGCTCCCGATTTTACTTGTGGCGGGAATGTTTTATCGATGGGTCGATCTGAGCATCATTTTACTAGCAACTGGCATGATGTTACTTGCCGAACTATTTAATAGTGCGATCGAAGTCTTGTGCGATTTTGTCGAACCGCAACAAAACCAGCAGATTGGCGCGATTAAAGATATCGCCGCTGCTGCCGCAGGGATCGCGATCTTTGTCTGGGCAACGATTCTGATTATTGAAGGCATCCAGTTGTTGGCAATTGTATAGAAATGCTCGATCGAGACGACATTTAGAAAATTACGCCGAACATCCTGTTAGGCTAATGATAGTCAATTTAATTATCAAACATTTATCATTACGCTATGACAACTATCGCTGTAGCCACTGCTAGCCAAGTCAAAGAAGGTGAATTGCTAGCTGTTAAAGTCGAGAACCAGAAAGTGATGTTGACCAAAATTGACGATAAAATCTACGCCGTCGAAAATAAGTGCCCTCACTTGGGAATGCCCCTAGCCAGTAGCAAAGTCTGCGATCGCGTGGTAACATGTCGCTGGCATGGTGCAAGTTTCGACCTCACCACAGGTGCGAATGTCAAGTGGGTAGACTCATTTGTGGGCATCCCCTTACCCGAATGGTCGCATCAAGCTTTGAGTATTGGCAAAGCCGCTCAGGGACTCAAGACTTTTGCAGTTACCGAGCAGGGTGAGCAAGTCTCGATCGATCTCTAAGCGATCTACTTCCTTCCCATCCACCATCCACCATCCACTCAAGAGAATTTGGTGAGTATTCCGAGCAGCTTTTGAGTGCGGGGAGTGAGCAAGGTTTTGCGATAAGCATCGGCAGCTTTTTTGATGCCGTCGCCTTGGGTGGGATAGGGGTGAATCGTACTGCTGAGCTTGCTCAAGCCGATCTTGTTGACCATTGCGGTAGTGAGTTCGGAGATCAGATCGCCAGCATGACTGGCAACAATTGTCGCGCCCAAAATCTCATCGCTACCGCGCCGATGAATGATTTTGACAAACCCTGGAGTTTGGCTATCGGTTATCGCTCGATCGACATTGGACATCGCAATGGTTATCGCGTCAAACTCTACCCCCGCCTGCCGTGCATCCTCATCCGACCAGCCGACATGGGCGATTTCTGGATCGGTATAAGTCACCCACGGCATCACCAGACTACTTACCCTGCTCTTCCCGAATCCCAAAGGTGAGAAGAGCGCGTTTTTGATAACGATGCGGGCAGCGGCATCGGCAGCATGGGTAAACTGCCATTTGAGACAGACATCGCCCGCTGCGAAGATCTTGGGGTTGGTAGTCTGAAGGTAGTCATTGACCTGTACGCCCTTGTCATCAGCAGCCACACCTGCGCGATCGAGGTCGAGCTGTTCGAGATTGGGTGTGCGTCCTGCGCCGATGAGGATTTCATCAACGATAATGGTATCAGTGCGATCGCGGCTAGTATAAGCGATACTTTTACCCGTCGCAGTTGTCACCACCTGTTCCACCCGCGCATCCAAAATCAGCTTCACGCCTTCAGTGACTAATACCTGCTGCAAAATCTCCGCTGCTGCTGGATCTTCCTTACTTAAAATCTGACTGCCACTGTGTAGCAAAATGACCTCGCAACCCAGTCGCCCAAAAGTTTGCGCTAGCTCACAACCGATCGGCCCACCGCCAATCACCGCTAATCGCTGAGGACGCTCGACGAGGGAAAATACCGTCTCATTGGTCAGATATCCCGCTGCCGCCAATCCTGGTATCGCTGGGATCGCCGCCCGCGTCCCGGTGGCTATTACTGCTTTTTTGAACTTGAGCACTACGTCCCCAACGGTGACTGTCTCCCCACTGGCAAACCGTCCATCGCCCAAAAAGACATCCACACCCAGCTCTCGAAATCTCGCGGCTGAATCCGCATGACTGATTTGCGATCGAATCCGCCGCAGCCGCTCCATCACTTTGCCAAAATCGATCTCGAAGTGGTCTACCTTGATGCCCAGCTCCTGAGATTGCCAAAGTTCGCCGATCGTTCGCGCAGATCGAATTATCGTTTTGGAGGGGACACAGCCCACATTTAGGCAGTCTCCACCCATCAAATGCCGCTCGATCAGGGCAACTTTGAGACCCAATCCCAATCCCGCCGCACCTGCCGCGACGACTAGACCAGCCGTACCCGCACCGATGACCACTAGATCGTAGCGATCGGCAGGTTGTGGATTTGTCCAGTCAGGAGGATGTACAGCCGCAATCAGTTGCTGATTATAAACATCCATGGGGGCGATCGATCGTGTCATAGCAGGGTTGGGATTAATGATTTTAGAGCGGGGTAAATCAGGACTTACCCTCGCTCTGAGGATTTTGGGATGACGAGCGACTATCTAAAGACCTTCTTGTACTAATGCTTGCTTGGCAATCTTACTAACATAGATAGTTACGGCGATCGTCGCGATTAGCCCGACAATCCGAATCGTCCATTGGAGAGTGGGATTAGTCTGCTGAGTATCCGTGCCGATCGCTGCCAAACTACCAGCAAGCGAACCGATATAGACAAACATCACCGTACCAGGAATCATCCCCACCGACCCGATTATATAATCTCGCAGCGAAACTCCTGTCACTCCAAAGGCATAGTTGAGCAAATTGAACGGAAAAATCGGCGATAGTCGGGTGAGGATGACGATTTTCAAGCCTTCTCTACTGACAGCACGATCGATCGCGCTAAATTTATCGTTATTTGCAATTTTTTGGGCTACCCAATCGCGCACCAAATAACGCCCGACTAAAAATGCGGCAATCGAACCCAATGTCGCTCCCACAAACACATACACACTACCCAGCCACACGCCAAATAACACACCTGCACCCAAGGTTAAAATAAATGCAGGTAAAAAAGCGATCGTCGCAATAATATAAATACCAATAAAAGCGATCGCTCCCACTGCGCCCAAACTTGCGATCCATTCCAGCGCATTTTTGAGCCATAATTGCGGATTAAATCCACTACCGATCGCTGAATCTTGTGCCCACACGGGCATCGTAAATCCGAAAAGACCGATCGATACTAGTAAAGTTAATAATATAATCTGTCTCAAACTAGCAGCAGGTTTCATAATTAATTAATTTATTCATCCCAATAAAATCTGTAGAAAAAGAAGCCATCTTCAAAAGGGTGATTGTCCGTCACATGATGCAATAGCTTTTCATCCATTAGGCGTTGTCCTAGCTTAATGGCATCAGCTTCATCTAGAAAGAATTTTCGCACCAACCAAGTAGTCATTTCGCTACCCACCATACAACGGGGATAGACAGTCAGCCGATAGCGACGGTCTTTAATTTTCACCCCACCAATATCACGCATTTGACGAACCAATTCTTTGAGGTCGATTTTATCGATCGAGTCATTACTGGGTTTTGCTTGAGTGGCGTTATGTGGCTTGAGTTTAGCATCTTGACACCAAACCGTATATTTATCCGCTTCTTCCAACATCAAGCACAGAACTTTGGGGTCGAGCGATAATTGGCGTGTTAATTGCTGTGCTGACTCTAACTTATCCTTGGGAAAGGATTTAAGTTTTTTGAAGAGTTGATTTTGATAAAGAATCCCGATAATGGGAATCGGTCGATCGCTATCTGGATCGATCGCATCCTGAAATTGAACCTGGCTTTCCTTTAGCAATAGCATATCCAATTAAATAATCGTGGTGTATAACTTGCGCGCCGCGATCTTATTATGCCCAAAAGCTAGAGTGTAATTACGATATAATTTCCTCTCTCCTATTCCCTAACAACACCCATCCCCCTGATAGTGCCATGTCGAGGGAGTGACGATACATTCATCCGCTAGTAATACCAATAGTTTCGCCGCTGTTTTGTCGCAGACTGCCGCAGGTATGCCGCGTGGTAAGATATGTCCGGCTCGATCGTCAAATACAGATTCTTTACCTGCATAGATTGCTGTTTTCCCCGTAAAAATACACGCACCATCTTCAGGAATCGGTACTTTAAAAGCAACCGAATCGAGACTTTCTAAGAGTAAATGTCGATCGAGTTGATAACTAGCTGCATCCAATAATCGGTAGGGACGACGCGCCCGAATTTCGATTTGTCCGAAACCGCTGGCAACGATCCGCTGGGTATATTCCTCATAAGTCATCGCGCCAGATAGACACATCGCCCGCAAGCGTTCGTCTTGCTGTAAGTGTAATGGGATCTGACGCGTGGCGATCGGATCGCTCATTTGCAGTCTACCACCAGGTTTGAGCACCCGATAAGCTTCCGTCAGGGCGCGATCGAGATCCGCAGGTTCAAAGATATTAAATAGACAATTCTGGGCGACGACATCTACAGACGCATCGGGAACGGGTAAGTTGAAAGCATCACCCGCTCGAATCTCTACAAAACTCGGCTCGAACCAAGGATTGGACTCGGCTGCTAGCTGGAGATTGCGTGCCGCTGCATCCCGCATCTCCGCCACCGGATCGATCGCGATGACTCCTGCTACCCGCCGACTAAAATAAGCAAACTGGAGAGCCTCCAAGCCCCCACCCACCCCCACATATAGTACCGTCGGCTCATTTACCAATTCTGTCGGATGCACGGTACTCCCACAGCCATAGTTCATCTCCTGCACGATCGCGGGAATCTGCAATCCAGGCAACTGTAACGGAGTGCTTTGCACGCAACACAAACCGACTTCTGGCGTTTGAGCAACTTCAGTATAGAACTGAGCCGCAGTCTCTAAATAACCCATAAATTAATAATTTTGGCCTGTAAAATATCTGGAGCGAACGATGATCGGTAAATCAGCACATAACTTGACAAATAATCTTAATCTACACCCAAATATGCTTCGATCACTCTGGGGTCGTTTTGAACTTTTGTGGGCGTACCATCGACGAGATTGGTTCCTTCTGCCAATACCCACACGCGATCGCACAATGTCATAATCACATCCATATTGTGCTCGATAATCAAGAAAGTCAAACCCTGTTTGCGCCAATTGAGAATACGACCGCAAATGTCTTCAATCAAGCGCGGGTTGACCCCCGCAGCAGGCTCATCCAATAAAATTAACTGTGGATCTGCCATCAATGCACGACCGATTTCTAGTAATTTCCGCTGTCCTCCCGATAGTCCGCCAGCATAGTCATTTGCCTTCGCACTCAACCCCACCGAACTCAGAATCGACATTGCTTTATCTCGATACTCCCGCTGCTGCGATCGTACCAATTTAGGCTGCATTAGCACTTGCCAGATTTGTTCGCCTGCTGGATTCTTGGCTCCCAAGAGCATGTTTTCCATCACCGACATTCGCGATAGAGCTTTGGCTACTTGAAATGTGCGTACCATTCCTAGTCTAGCGATTTGATGGGGTTGTAATCGATCGATCTTGCGACCATTTAATTCAATTTGACCGGAATCTGCGCGAATAAAATTGGACAATAGATTGAAGAATGTTGTTTTCCCTGCTCCATTCGGGCCGATTAGTCCCGTAATACTCCCAGTGGCTACTTCGATTCCGGCTTGCTGAACTGCTCTGACACCACCAAAAGTTTTACACAATCCTTGTGCTGAAAGTAACGGCTGAGTGGACATCGGAATGTAATGGTTGGACATAGTAAATTAATTGATAATTGATAATTGATAATTGATAATTGATAATTGATAATTGACTCATTATTTACCCAAGGTCAATTCTGCTTTATTACCCAAGATACCTTGGGGACGTAGCACCATAATCAGCATCAAAACTAATCCAATAATCATTACTCGGAATGCGCCCTGTTGAGTATCATCTAGATGTAGAGCGCGGAACACAACCTTAAATGACTCATCTCGGGTAATCGAATTGTAGCCCCAGAATACGATCGCTCCCACAATTGTCCCCAAATTATTTCCCGCACCACCGAGCATCACAATAATCCAGGCATTGAAAGTAATTAGTGGCTCGAAATTGTCAGGAAAGACACTGAATTGCCAAGCATAAAATGCTCCAGAAATCCCCGCAATCGCTCCACCGAGCATGAAGGCTTGAAGCTTGTACCAAAATACATTCTTACCGAGAGCTTTGGGTACTTCTTCATCCTCCCGAATCGCTTTCAAGACTCGTCCCCACGGTGAATGTACCAACTTTTCCAAGCCGACATAGACTACCGCCAGTGTCGTCAATGTCAGCAACATCAGCCCCGCCCGCGCGTCGTAAGTATACAGCGATAAAGCACCACAGATATACACAGTCAGCACAAATAAACTCGCGATCGCTCCACCAGCCAGTCGCGCCGAGATCTTCACGCGCATCCACAACCACAATTGCCACAGTGCCACCCCACAAATTGCCGTCAGCCACACGATAAATAAGATGCGGGTGGGATAGTCAGGTTTGAAATCAAACGGTACTGGATAGCCTTGCACCCCAAAGGTACCTTTCGTCAGCCAAGCCTCATTTTTAGCCACCAATCGGACTAATTCTGATACCCCAATCGTCACAATCCCCAGATAGTCCTCACGGAGTCTCAATGTCGAAAGACCGATCAGTAGCCCCAACAGTGCTGCTAAACCACCCCCAATCAAGACCGCGATCGCAATTGGCACACCCTGAAGCGAAAGTAACACGGTAGCATAGGCACCGATCGCCATAAACGCCACATGTCCGAAATTGATCAGCCCCGTCACCCCCCACTGTAAATTTAGTCCCAAACTAAACAGGGCGTAGGTAGCAGCAGATATCGTCAAAAAGACAAAATAATTGACCATGAGGCAGAAATTATAAATTAGCGATCGGGTGTTGATAGTTATAGAATACTGTTTGAGCGATCGTTTTGGCTGACGATCCAAATAATACCCAAACTATTCGATCGTCAATAATCAAGCTAAGAAAGAGCTGCAAATAGTCAATGCCAACATTAATATTGACCCCACGTTTCACCGAAGATGCTCAATCCCTGTGGAGAGCTGCACTTCAACTCGGCTGGAGCGTCGAGCGACTGCAAAGTTGGCGGGTTCCCGATGAGTTGCGACAGGCTCAGATCCGCACGATTTCGGTATATTTGAGAGATGGAGAGCTTCAACGCGATCGAGATTTTGCAGCTTCTGAAGTAGAGTTAGCTGAAGTGGAATTCTTCGTTGAGAAGATCCTAGCAGACGATCGCATCCCACTCACCCGCACAGCAGTCTTGGATGTGGGCGTTATTGCCGGACGCGGTTGGGCTGTTGTCGAGCAAAACGCCGCCTGGGGATCGGGAATTTATGGGTGCGATCCAGTGCAGGTATTGGAGGTACTGAGATACGCATCAGTTCCAATTTAAACCAATATTAATCAATCGCACCCGATCTTCGAGTTTCCTGACAAATTAAATTTAGCATAACAACTTAGACTCAAGTAGCCAAGTTCGGTAAAGATGATGTTTCCAGTTATCTATTCAGACGAGTTCTTAGATCATCAAACGGGTGTATTTCATCCCGAAAAACCAGCGCGATTGACAGCGATTAAGTCTGCACTAGCACGGGCAAAATGGGCAGATAGACTCGATTGGCGAGAGCCAACAGCGATCGATCTTAGATCGCCCCTACCCTGGATCGAGCAAATCCACCCGATCGAGTATATTCAGTCGGTACAACAGCTCTCCGAGCAGGGTGGATCGATCGATCCCGATACACCATGCTCTACCAACACCTATGCGGTGGCTCTACTAGCTGTCAATGCGTGGCTGGATGGGGTAAATATCGCCATGAGTGGCGAACCAGCATTTGTGTTGGCACGTCCGCCTGGGCATCATGCCGAGCCATCTGGAGGGATGGGATTTTGTATTTTTAGCAATGCGGCGATCGCGGCAACGTATGCACTGGCAAATGGTGCCGAGCGGGTAGGTATTCTCGACTGGGACGTCCATCATGGCAATGGTACTCAGGCTGTAGTAGCCCAAAATCCCCAGCTTGCCTACTGTTCGCTACATGAATTTCCCCACTATCCTGGCTCGGGACAAGCGATCGAGCGAGGTGTCTATAAAAATATCTTAAATCTACCCATGACGGCGGGAAGTACGATGGCAGACTATCAACCGCTGTTTGAAACAGCAGTGATGCCGTTTTTCACCAAGTTTCGTCCAGATATTTTGATCGTGAGTGCCGGATATGACGCCAATCATGACGATCCACTGGCGAATATCTCACTCCAGCCTGAAGACTTTGGAATTTTTACCGATTATTGCTTGCAATTGACGCGGAAGATCGTGTTTGGGTTGGAAGGTGGGTATGATTTTGACTCGTTGGGGGCATCAGTTGTCGCGACGATCGATCGCTGTTTGGCGGTGTGAAGCAAGTTAAACAGCCTACGATTGAAATCGTGGCTCGTGATGCAAAGTCCGCCTGTCTTGTCTTGCTAAACCCTCGGCAAAGCCGAGGAGCGCAAGCCGCTTCGCGGACTGACATATTAGTAGCTTTGTAGGTTGGGTAGAGCAGAGCGAAACCCAACACTCTAGAAATGTTGGGTTTTGCTCTGCTCTACCCAACCTAAGCAATTTATTTAATCCTGATTCATTAGTTAACTGTCAACTGCGCGGCTTCCTCTAGCTTGGTTTTGGCAGCATACAGACGGTTGAGGGCGTTGATATAGGCTTGAGCAGAAGCAACGATGATGTCGGTATTGGCGGCATAACCGGAGTAAGTATACTCCTGGTACTTGAGCCGAATCGTCACCTCTCCGATGGCATCAATGCCCGCTGTGACCGATTGCACCGAAAATTCGATCAATTGGTTCGGTACGTCGATGACACGGTTGATCGCCTTGTAGATGGCATCTACGGGGCCAGTCCCGATCGCGGCATCGGTCGATTCTTCGCCGTTGGGCATCCTGATGGTAACAGTGGCGGTGGGTTGAGCGCGATCGCCGCACGTCACCTGAACGCGATCGAGTACAAATATTTCGGGACTTTGTTTGATTTCATCATTGACGATCGCTTCTAAATCGCGATCGGTTATTTCTTTTTTCTTGTCGGCAACATCTTTAAATCTCAAGAAGGCTTTATTAAGATCGTTCTCAGATAACTCGATCCCTAGCTCTGATAAGCGAGTACGGAAGGCATTTCGCCCTGATAGTTTGCCCAGCACAATTAGATTATCAGTCAAACCGATCGACTGAGCATCCATGATCTCATAGGTGAGTTTATTTTTCAATACTCCATCCTGATGAATCCCTGACTCGTGTGCAAACGCATTGGCACCGACGATCGCTTTATTTGGCTGGACGATCATTCCCGTCAGACTAGATACCAAGCGGGAAGTTTTATAGATCTGACGGGTATCGACATTGGTGAGTGACTCAATAGAATCCACCGGACGACCTAAAAATGGGTTGAAGTACTGACGGCGGACGTGTAGAGCCATCACAAGTTCTTCTAAGGACGCATTTCCAGCGCGTTCACCAATGCCATTGATCGTACATTCGAGTTGGCGCGCGCCATGTTTCACTGCTTCTAAAAAGTTAGCGACAGCCAATCCTAGATCGTCGTGTCCATGAACGGAAATAATTGCGCGCTCGATATTCGGGACGTTTTCTTTGATGCCTTTAGTTAATGCTCCAAATTCAGAGGGGGTTGTATAACCAACTGTGTCGGGAATATTAACTGTTGTGGCTCCAGATGCGATCGCCCGCTCCAATACTTCATACAAAAATTCTGGCTCACTGCGTCCGGCATCTTCTGGCGAAAACTCGACATCATCGACGAAAGTTTTGGCATAAGCGACCATCTCGCCAGCAATTTGTAATACTTCTTTTCTGGTCTTTTTGAGTTTGTATTCGAGGTGAATATCGGACGTGGCAATAAATGTATGAATCCGGTGCTTTGCCGCAGGTTTGAGAGCTTCAGCAGCGGCTTTGATATCTTTTTCACTGGCGCGTGCCAACCCACAAATAATCGGCCCCGATGGCGTACCTACTAGCTCAGCAATCTGGTGTACCGCTTCAAAATCACCCCTACTAGAGTAGGGAAAACCTGCTTCGATGACATCTACTCCCAGCCGCGCCAATTGTCTGGCGATCGTCAGTTTTTCATCGGCGTTGAGGGTTGCACCTGGAGATTGTTCGCCATCGCGCAGGGTCGTATCAAAAATAATTACGCGGTCTGTATCTGATTGTTGAGTCATGATGTTAAAAACCTAAATAATAATGTTCAGGAGTTACTAATCTGGTGGCTAGATCCCCAACTTCTCCACAGAAGTCGGGGATCTGTCTTGACGATCTATTTAAGGTGACAGATTGGATAAATAGGATCTTTCTGTCACCTAAATAAGCACTAGTAACTCAAGTAAACTGACCTGAATTATTATTTTTAGTTTTGCTAACACTGGCATTGGTTCTCCTATAGGGAATCAACTTTTTCGATCCGCTCGCGAATATCATTAAGATCGATATAGCGATCGGTCACATTTCGGAGTTCTCTGGCGATCATTCCTTCTGTCGAGATGACTGTGATGTGCGTATTCTTCGATCGCAGTAATTCGATCGCCCGCTCAAAATCACCATCACCACTAAACAGCACAACTCGATTGTACTGATCTACAGTATTAAACATATCGACCACAATTTCAATATCCAAATTCGCTTTTTGGGAATAGCGACCAGAAGTATCATCATAATACTCCTTGAGGATCTTGGTACGAACAGTATAACCCAGGCTAATCAGTGCATCGCGAAAACCACGTTGATCCTGAGCATCCTTGAGTCCAGTATACCAAAAAGCATTAATTAGCATTAACTCTGGTTCTTTCGTAAAATACTCCAGCACGCGCCGAGGATCGAAAAACCACCCATTTTTTTGTTGGGCATAAAACATATTATTGCCGTCCACAAAGATTGAGAGACGGTTGGCGGCAGAAAACATTATAAATATTACCTAGTTATTTTTATAGTTAGAGTAAATCGACTCTCCACTGGAGAGGCTACGCCAACGCACATCTTGGCGATCTCGATTAGATCGAATTAGGCTAGCAGAACAGTATTGAGGCTAAGAATTACCCAGCCACAGATCCAGGCATATCGAAAGATATACTTTGTTACTAACTTTAGATAGTTAATTTAAAGATTATAGGGTTTAACAAGTTGGCTATAGTAATACGACAAGAGACTTGTCGTTTCAACCAGCCATTAAAGAATCGAGTGGGTAGGCACCCAACGTCATGCAGTCTAGCTCGAACTAAACTTTACCTGTAAAGTTTTGACAATTAGCATAATAATTTACGAGAATAATGTATATATGAGTTACATCTTACCAAAGTTCGGACGATTCTCCAAAGGAGAGGCTTCGCAAACGAGCGAATGTTCGATTATTCCAGCAATCATCCGTAAATTTGCTTATCTCCAAGCAAGCGTTCCCATCGCACCAATTACTCTCATACCAGCAGTACGGGATAAATTAGCACCGTGTCGGCATTGATGGCAGTCGATTGCTGGATTTTCGGTAGAGATCTATCTAGATAGAGTTGTAGTACAAAGTCGGTTATGGATAAATTGCCTAGATCCGCAGATCTCGACCGTGCGTTCGCCAAAAAATCCACAAAATACAGCAGTCGATCTTATTTAGAAGATCGACTGCTGCGAATAAGATGCGATCGCCGCTCAAACTCAGATGATGATTATGACCGTTCGATTGGGCTAATTCCTCTGATGACATGCCGTGTACAACATCGAGCGGCAGGTGGATGTAGCAACATGGGTTTGACAATACTCGATGTCTCGAAGATGGTGATTGTGTGAGTAAAACATCAAACAGGTGCGCCTAATATAGCTCGAAATCGATCCTGCCAAGTTTTGGCGGTAAATATATCTCTCAAGATTCGCTGCCACTCAGATAGAGCAATAATAAAAGGGTTGTGAGAACAGAGCGGATGAGTCAGTCCATAAACGATCGGCTGGTTGGGCTGCTCTATTGCAAATGTTCCAAACAATCGATCGAAAATGATTAGTACGCCACCAAAATTACGGTCGATATACTCGTGATTAGCAGCATGATGAACGCGATGGTGTGACGGAGTATTGAACACCCATTCTAAAATACCGAGTTTGGGAATTAGTTCGGTATGAATCCAGAATTGATATAATAAATTCAGTGATAATCCAATGCCAATGAAGATCGGGTGAAATCCCAACCAGGCCAATGGCATAAAAAATAGGATATTTCCTGATAGCCAACCCGTCCAGCCTAGCCGATAGGCTGCTGATAAATTGAAATATATAGACGAATGATGGACGGTATGAGTCGCCCATAACCATCGTACTTTGTGTGCGGTACGATGATACCAATAATAACAAAACTCGATCGAGATAAATAGGAAAGGAATACTCCACCAATCATCCATCGTTACTGTATACGATCGATATTGCCAAGCAAAGAATAACATCCCACTGGGCACAAACATAAATAAAATTTGAGCCAGATGATGGACTAAGAAAATTCCTAATGAAATGAGACTCTCTTGCCAGGAATAAAGCTGTTTGCGACTACCTTTACTGAAATATATTTCGATCGCAATTGCGATCGATAGCATTGGATAAAAGAAATAAGTCAAACCATGTTGCATAATATTTTCAACTCAATTACTAATTCTGATAAACCAAAACTTAAATATAAATAATTTTTAGATACAAAATGGAGAGGCTAAGTTAATTAGCCACCCCATACTAATTTCCATGCGAGCGAGATTGGGAGGAAAGATTGTCAACCTAAACCTAGTGACTGACAGAGCGATTGGTAGTTTGGGTTTTACCTTGGGGTCCAGTGCGAGTGGTAGTTTGAGTCCCGTTACCATAGCCACGATTGGTGACTTGGGTTTTACCTTGGGGTCCAGTGCGAGTGGTAGTTTGAGTCCCGTTACTATAGCCACGATTGGTGACTTGGCTGTTACCTTGCGATCCAGTGCGAGTGGTAGTTTGTCCCGCAAAGGCTGTTGGCGTGAATCCGAGAGTTACTAATCCGATAACCAGGGATAAGTTAAAGATCGATTTCTGCATGATAAACTCCGAAGTTGTGATGGTGAATTGGATAAATTTGAGATGAGACTTCAGCCAACAAAACAAATTTATTTCGAGGTTGTTGTCTGCTGCTGTAAATAAATCGCGTTTTGGGTGACTTGTTGCTGTTGCTCCGGCGTGAGGATCTGAGTGAGTTGCGATCTCATCGACTGCAATTTACGGCTCAATCCAAGTTGTTGAGATTTCGATAAATTGAGTGAGACTAATGCGACGCGGACAGATTTCCCTTGCTTGAGTGCAGCATCAAATTGTTGCGCTTGTGAGGGATTGAGTAGCCGTTTCACTCCTGGTAAAGTTTGCCGACTGAGTTGCTCCAAGCTGGCTTGTTGAGAAGATTGTAGTTCGATTTCTACAAGTGCCGGAAATAACTGAGTCAGTGCCATCGGTTGGGCAATGGCTGGTATCACGACTACGAGTGCGACGATCGCACTAGCAGTGCTAACTACCGTAAGGGGGTTGTTCATCAAATTTCCTCTTTGCTATCTATCGCTCGATGTACCCAATATACGCGGGGTTACCCTTGCGCCAATAGAGTACAACGTCCCTCATTATTCGGGATTTTGTCCCTAGTTGTGAATACAACAAATCAGGTATCTTTGAGTTAGAATTTTTGGTGTTCTCGCTCCCAAATCCCCGACCCCAAATCATGAACTCATCGCCAGTCCAATCCCGCTCGTCGCCAATTCAACTACTTTTGTTACTAGAATGGGTATTACTGGCGATCGCGGCGATCGTTCAAATTTTGGTCACGATCTCTAATCCCGATCTCGGCTTACCACTGCTAAATATGTTGGGGCTGATCTTATTTGCCGCGATCCGCTGGTGTTTGCCCGATCGATGGAGTCATAAACTGCTGTACACAGCCGCAGAATTTGGACTGTTATTATTGCTAACATTTGTAGGTGATTTCCCCTCACCATCACTGTTGTACGTGGTGCTGACGATGCGGAATTGTATCTTGTTAGCCGGACAAGATGTGCTGGAGGGGAAAGTTCGATCGACAATTACTCTACTAGCATTAGTTATCTGTCTACTGTCCCAAACTTACCGATTGTGGTCTGGTCGTCTGCTCGTGCATGTGTCCCCATCTCAAATTGGCTCAGTGTGGATCGGATTTTCGATCGTGCTGGGGTTAGTGTTTTTGTTCTTGCATCTACTGGTAGATGCAATTCTAGCGGAGCGCAAAGGGCAAGAACAACTCGCAGCGGCAAATATGCGGTTGTGTGAGTATGCTTTGCGCGTCGAAGAACTAGCCACGGCGCAAGAACGCAACCGCATCGCCCGCGATATTCATGATTCGCTGGGGCACTCACTGACGGTGTTTAATATTCACATTGGTGCGGTATTACGCTTGCTGCATAAAGACCCGCTAGAAGCCGAAGCATTGCTGTTAGAAGTCAAAGATTTAGGTTCGCAAGCCTTGCAGGAAGTTCGCCAGTCTGTGACGCTGCTACGTGCCGAGCCGTTGAAAGGTCGATCGCTCGATGCGGCGATCGGGAGTTTGGCAACTGAGTTTCAGAGAACTACTGGCATTAACCCGACATTTACTTACAGGATCGCCCAATCCTTGAGTGCCGAACTCAACTATACACTCTACCGTCTGGTGCAAGAAAGTCTGACAAATATCTATAAACATGCCGCTGCAACTCAAGTATCGATCGAAATCGAGCAAATTGAGACCAAGATTCAAGCGATCGTCAGGGATAATGGGAAAGGCTTCGCTCTATACTGCAACCCTGCCGGTTTTGGACTACAGGGGATGCGCGAACGTACCTTGGCAGTGGGTGGGATTTTAAATATTCAAACGGCACTCACTGGTGGCTGTCAGATCCAAGCTATTTTTCCAGTTGACACAGATGTGCTAACCAAAAATTAGCGAAAGGTTAGATTCGTAGGTTGGGTTTCGCTCCGCTCTACCCAACAATTCTAGAGCGTTGGGTTTCTACGCAAGTTATTTAATTCTCTTAATTACTAATTATCAAAGATGATTCGGCTAGTATTGGTAGATGACCAAAGTTTGATCCGACGCGGTTTACGCGCCCTGCTGAACACCGCTGCGGAACTAGAAATAGTTGGTGAAGCGGACAATGGACGAGCAGCCGTCGATCTCGTCGAGACTCTGCAGCCAGATCTCGTGCTCATGGATATTCGGATGCCAGTCATGGATGGAGTCGCAGGTACTCAGGAAATCTGCCAAAGATTTCCCCAGACAAAGGTACTCATCTTGACCACATTTGACGATCGCGAATATGTCGCCCAAGCCTTGCAAGCGGGCGCATCGGGTTATCTGCTTAAAGATACCCCATTTGAAGAATTGACCCAAGCGATCCAGCTCGTTCATAAAGGATACACCCAACTCGGCCCTGGGTTGGCAAGTAAAGCACTGCTGCCACCAGCCCCACCCATCCAGCCCCCCCTTGCAGATGGCTGGGAACAGCTCACACCCAGAGAACTCGCAATAGTCCGATCGATTGCCCAAGGTGCCAGCAATCGTGAAATTGCCACAACACTCTTCATCGCCGAGAAAACGGTCAAAAATCGGATTACAAATATTTTAAGCCAACTGGATTTGCGCGATCGGACTCAATTGGCGATCGTTGCTCTGCAAAAAGGCATTGTTGATTTCTCCTAGCTCGAAGTCGATTGTCAGCCGAAATTTGGGCAACCTAAGCGAAAGTAGGCAAAAATTAGTCGCGCGATCGATTTATGGTAAATTCTCATACATTCCCAGCACCACCGCCACCCAAACCCAGTCTCTCCGCTCATTTTCCGCCACCACCGCCGAATGCCACCCCTGTGCCCCAGGCTCCGGTTATCTCCTATCCCTTACCGTCAGGACAGCCGAGTATTGGGGAGTTGGTAGCGAAAGCTTTCGAGGCTGGTTATTCGGACGTGCATGTCGGCGTTGGTGAAACACCTAGATTTCGCAATCGGGGTGAGATCGAAACAACCGACTATCCCGAAACCGATTTGCCAACCTTTATGTCTTGGCTGTATGAAGTCTTGAGTGAGGCAGACATTCGCGCATTTCAGGAACAGTTAGACTTTGATGGTGCCACGCAGTATGACTTTGCACGGGTGCGGATCAATGTCTTTGACTCGCTCTATGGTTATGCGATGGTGATGCGACTGATTCCGATGCAGATTGCGACCATCGAAGAGCTGCGATTACCCGCAGTATTTCGAGATGTCTGCCATCAGCATAAAGGCTTAATTCTCGTCACTGGGCCGACAGGTTCGGGCAAATCAACCTCGATGGCGGCGATGGTGGATTATATGAACAAAGAAATGCCGCGCCATATTATCACGATCGAAGATCCGATCGAATTTATTCATAAAAGCAAACGCGCACTGATCAAGCATCGGGAAGTTGGTGCCAATACGTTGATGTTTGATACCGCACTCAAAGCCGCTCTGCGTGAAGATCCCGATGTGATCTTGGTCGGAGAGATGCGCGATCGCGAAACCGTCAATACCGCGCTCAAAGCCGCCCAAACCGGACACTTAGTCATCGGTACTCTGCATACCAATAGTGCGATCAAAACGATCGAGCGGATTCTCAATCTGTTCAAACCTGAAGAACAAGCCGTAATGCGCGTATCGCTGGCGGAATCGCTCGTCGGCGTCATCTCTCAAGGCTTGTGCCGGACTACAGATGGTAAACGCGCCGCCTATCACGATATTTTGATCAATACCGAGACTGTCAAAGACTACGTGCGGGATGGTAAATATGATGAGATCGCTCCCCTGATGACAGATGGGGAATTTGACGGGATGATCACCATGAACAAATCCTTATTTGCCCTGTATCAAGAAGGTCGGATCACCGAAGAAACTGCCCTCGAACTCTCACCCACAGCCAATGAAATGGCGATGATGTTGCGTGGGAAAATCTAGTTATTTGCTGCTGAGTGACAAATTAGATATCTAGGTAAATGGTGGATAGTGAATGGTAAATCGACAACTCAGCCAATTTCCGCGCCACTAATCGCTCGATCGAGCGATTGGGAACACAAAACTTAATTGAAGGTCATGGACTAATATCAGTGTTCATTATTTTCAACTAGGTTTACTTCCCATGTCTAGATCCATTTTTCAAATATCGATCGCGGCTACTGTCGGCGTCGCGATCGTTTCTGCTGGCATTTTTGCGACTATTTCCAGTCATGCCCAAGGTGGCACTGGGACAACTACCAGCCCTGGTACTACGACTACCCCCAGCCCCGCTCCCACCCCTGGCGGCTCGATGGGTACTCCTGGGACGACCACAACCCCTGGTGACTCAATGGGTACTCCTGGGACGACCACAACCCCTGGTGGCTCGATGGGCAATCCTGGGACGATGACGACACCAGGTGGTATGTCTACACCTCGCACGATGACACCTGCTGGCAAAACAATCGTCTCAATCGCTGCCGGAAATAAAAACTTCTCGACATTAGTTACTGCGCTGAAGGCAGCAGATCTAGTCCCCACCCTATCTGCTCAGGGGCCATTTACAGTATTTGCACCTACGAATGCTGCTTTTACCAAACTACCCAAAGCGACTCTCGCCAACCTCCTCAAACCCCAAAATAAAGCGCAGCTCACCAGAATCCTCACCTACCATGTCGTCCCTGGTGCAGTTACTTCCAACATGCTCAAGTCAGGATCGGTTGCTACTGTCCAAGGTGGTAATGTGAATGTCAAGATTAGCGGCAAAAAAGTGATGGTCAATAATGCTAATGTCATTATGGCTGATGTCAAAGGCAGCAATGGTGTAATTCACGCGATCGACACCGTGCTGATGCCGCCTAACTAAGTACTATAGCAACCGCCAAGGCGGTTAGGAAAGCGCAGCGATTGAAATCGCCGCTAGTGCTGCAAAGTCCGCCTACGCGGACTCAGATCTAGAGTGTCTTAACCGATGTGGCGACTGCTATAACTGATGGCTAGTCGATCGTTGACAGCGTTGGGATCGAGATTGCTAGGCGGATTCTTTGCCTAGCAAGGATTTAGCTCCCTTATCGCTATCTGTCTCAAAGCAGGAGCTTTAAACTCCTGCTTTTTGGTAATCAAATTAGCCAACTTAACTTGCTGACATTGCTATCTGCCCATCTTGACAATTTGATTCGTCTTACATGCTCAGACACCATCTAGTGCTACCTGTATCGACAGGAGACTTACTCATCGATCCACTCCCCCCGATTACCGAACGAGAGGTGTTACTCTCACTGGTTATTCCCACTTATCAAGAACGGCACAATATTGCCGAAATCATCCAGCTACTGACGCTCGAACTCGATCGCTCGCTCCCCAATGATTATGAGTTGATCGTTGTTGACGATGATAGTCCCGATCGCACTTGGGAAGTAGCCCGCGATCTGTACCCCCAGTATCCCCATCTCCGCGTCTTGCGGCGGACTCACGAGCGGGGACTCGCCACCGCCGTCGTGCGAGGCTGGCAGTCAGCGACAGGGCAAATCCTGGGCGTAATTGATGCGGATCTTCAGCACCCGCCCGCAGTCTTGGGCAAATTGTGGGAAGCGATCGCTTCCGGCGCAGATCTGGCAATTGCCAGTCGGAATGTCGAAGGTGGTGGCGTGAGCGAATGGAGTTTGCTGCGGCGGTGTCTATCGCGGGGCGCGCAACTATTGGGGCTGCTCCTCCTCCCCGAAACGATCGGGCGGGTGACAGATCCGATGAGTGGCTATTTTCTGTTGCGTCGAGCCACGATTGCCGGAAAAGTCTTGAGTCCGATCGGTTACAAAATTTTGATCGAAGTCATCGGGCGAGGCGATATCGGGAAGATCGTGGAAGTGGGTTATGAGTTCCAAGAACGGCAAGCTGGTAGCAGTAAAGTTACCGCTCGACAATATCTAGAGTATATTCAGCATTTATTGAGACTCCGCATGGCTCGGAGTGGGCGATTTTTGCGGTTTGTTGCTGTCGGCTTGAGTGGGTTGGTGGTGGATATGTCATTGCTCTACCTATTGACCGATGCCAGCACCCTCGCTTTACCATTAGCGTTAGGGAAGCTAGTTGCTGGCGAGTCAGCAATAATCAATAACTTTCTGTGGAACGATCGCTGGACATTTGCCGATCTCGTCCGCACCCAGACTAGTCGGCGGCAAAAATTCAGACGATTTCTGAAATTTAATCTGATTTGCCTACTGGGATTGACGCTGAGTATCACGCTGTTGAATCTGATCTATAATTTTGTGATTCGCGATCGCTACATTGCCAACTTCATCGCGATCGTCAGCGTCACCCTGTGCAATTATTGGCTCAATCTCAAATTGAGCTGGCGCAGCACCGACAGCTCCGCACCACCAAAAATCCGCACCTAGCCAAATTTCATCAAAAATCATTAGCAGATTTAGATCGACATCTACCCGCTGAGAGATTAATAATGATGTAAAGTTTTTTTAACAGAGATACCTTTTTAGGAACTAGTTCTTTATATTAATATCATCAGCTTAAATTGATCCCCGATATGGGATTGACCAAAACGCATCAGTTTTAGCCAGTATCCATCTAGATAGCCGGAGCCAATAAAATGCAATCAACTCAAAATCGTACTATTCACAAAAGCCGTTACGTCGCTATCGCTAAAAGCTTCTTGATTTGGTGTTTTGCACTGACAGTGACCCTGTTGGTAGTTGGTTTCCCATTAGTTGTGCTGATGGCTACTGTTGGAGCGTTGCTGTCAATTACATTGCACCCGATTTTACCTGTCAGTGCCGTGCTACTCGTCGCTGGTGGTACGATCCTGTTAAATATTTTGAGTGTAGTGGTAGGAGCTGGAGTTCTGACTGCCAAAGGTATTCATCCTCATGAAGTCCGGTGGTTGAGCTGGTTGCACGGTGATGCAAATCCAGTCAACACCACGACTTACGCTACTTGCCCGCTAACTTGTGACATTGATTCCTAGCGATCGGCCGATTGGGTTCCATTCATCTCATCTATCTCATTCTTAGCTCGGATTGTCATCCGAGCTTTTTTGTGTTTTGGGCAGTGCTAGACTACATTGCGCTCGATTCCGCAGCACCAACACCAGCACTTATTCTTTCCCAATTTTGGCACCGCTGATTCAATCTCCAAAAGCCAGAGTAAGAGTCCACAGAAGTAGGATAATCATCACAGTGACAATTTCGATGTAGCTAACTCCTCCGGGAACCCCACTGCAAGATCGAATCGCTGTCTTGTCACAGCGAGGTCTGGAGCGGCGCATCGAACGGGAGGTTTCCTCCCGTTCGATGCGCCGCT
>NZ_JBGSPA010000096.1:0-48935 GCF_041738855.1 Chamaesiphon sp.
CAATACACGAACCATGCAAATCTGAACCCAGCACAAGCAAAAGAGCAATCTAAGAATATCGAGAGCTGTATGCGGTGAAAGCCGCACGTACAGATCGAACAGAGAGGGGCGCAGGATAATACCTGCCCTCGACTCTACCAAAGTCGGTCGTTGCTTTGTCAGTGGAACAGGTCGATCGATTGAGAAACCGTTTGAGAGTTTGAATTAAAGATTAATGAACATCAATCTCCTATGCAACTACCTTTTATAAAAGATATTAAGTACCCTCTCCCAGTCATCGTAGGTATTGCGGCGGCAGCGATCGGGATTGCGGCACTCGGAACTGTTGCGGTAACTCGATTCAAGCCAGCCCCTAAAATCGATCTAGCCCGCTATACTACGGTAGCCAAATCGCAAGATCTGACCGATAAAATTACGGCTAGCGGTAATATCATCCCCTTCCAAACTGCCAACCTGAGTCCGAAAACAGCCGGAAGGGTTGCCAGCCTTTACGTAGAGCAGGGAGATCGCGTGGTTCAAGGGCAAAAAATCGCCCAAATGGAAAATGCTGAGACTCAAGCTGGATTTGCTCAAGCTCAAGCCAATGTGCAGCAAGCTCAGGCTAATTTGAGTAAGGCAAAAAATGGTACCAGAGCCGAAGAAATAACTCAAGCACAAGCCAAACTAGCCCAAGCGCAAGCCAATCTCAATAAGGCGAAAAATGGTAATCGCCCCGAAGAAACCGCCCAGGCTCAGGCAAGACTGGCTCAAGCACAAGCCAATCTCAATCTAAGTCAATCGATCGCGCCGCAACAGATCGAACAAGCTACAGCCCAAATATCATCCGCTACAGCCAAACTTCGACTGGCTCAAGCGACTGTCGATCGGAATCAATCGCTCAGAAAGTCTGGAGCAGTCTCTCAAGACGCACTCGATCGTGCCACCGCTGAGGATCAAACCGCTAGAGCCAATCTCCTTGACACTCAACAAAAACTCCAACAGGTGCGTAATAGCAGCCGCTCCGAAGTCAGCCAACGCCAAGCCGCCGTCACTGAAGCTCAACAAGCACTCCGCCAGTCACAACGTGGGAGCCGCTCTGAAGATGTCGCCAGTTTCGCCGCTCAAGTCGAACAAGCTCAAGCAGTATATCAACAAGCAAAAAATGGCTCTCGCCCTGAAGATATCGCTCAATTAACGGCTGCATTAGCAGTAGCAAATGCCCAGCTCCAATCCGCGAGATCTCAACTAAATGACTCAACAGTTGTGGCACCTTTTGCGGGGTTAATTACCCAACGCTATGCTAGTATCGGCGCATTTGTGACACCGACGACTTCAGCTTCGAGCAGCTCTTCGGCGACTTCAACTTCGATCGTCGCTCTAGCCAAGGATATGGAAGTCAGGGCGAAGGTACCAGAAGTAGATATCGGCAAGATTAAGCTCGGTCAAAAGGTCGAAATCACCGCAGATGCTTTTAGCGACAAGCCTTATCAAGGTACAGTTCGATTGGTTGCACCAGAAGCAGTAATCGAGCAGAACGTCACCTCATTTGAAGTCCGCGTTGCTCTCGATACTGGTAAAGATGTATTGCGATCGGGTATGAATGTCAACACAGTATTTAGTGGACAACGTACAAATAATGCTTTAACTGTTCCCACAGTCGCCATCAGTTCCAAGCGCGGTCAAACTGGTGTTTATATAACTGGTGAAAATAACGAACCTAAATTTAAAGCAATTAAAGTTGGTAGCACAGTTAAAGATAGAATCCAAGTAATTGAAGGTCTAAAATCTGGCGATCGAGTCTTTATTGATATTCCCCCAGGATTCAAAGATAAAATGATGGGCGATAATAGTAAGTAATCGGCAATCGATCCAGGTAAAGGTAAAGCTAAAACCAATTCCCAACTTCTAATGAATCTATTTGAAAGCTTAAATATGGCGGCGACAACTCTCGTATCTAACAAGTTACGAAGTGGTTTAACTATGCTGGGAATTGTGATTGGAAATGCTTCGGTAATCACGATGATCGGAGTCGGCGAAGGTACACAAATACTAGCAACAGATCAATTCAAAAATCTCGGCCCAAATACATTATTTATTTTGCCTGGTAGCCCGAAAGCTCAGAATATTCGGAGTGGTGGAACACCGCCAACGCTGGTACTGAGTGATGCACGGGCGATCGCTCGTCAGGTGCCTTCTGTATCCGGTGTTGCGCCAATTGTGCAATCTTCGGCGGTGATTAGTTACCAAAATATTACGACGACTTCGATTCTTCAAGGTACGACTGCTGAATTTACAACCGTTCGTAATTTTGCAGTCGATAAAGGGCGATTTGTCAATGCTCTAGATGTCAAAACTGATAAGCAAATTGCTGCGCTAGGTACAGACATCGCCCAGCGACTATTTGGCAACGAAAATCCATTGGGAAAGCAGATTCGGATTAATAATCTGAGTTTTGAAGTAGTTGGCTTGATGGAAGGAAAAGGCTCTTCCT
Organism: Chamaesiphon sp.; assembly: GCF_041738855.1. Classification (GTDB taxonomy): domain Bacteria; phylum Cyanobacteriota; class Cyanobacteriia; order Cyanobacteriales; family Chamaesiphonaceae; genus Chamaesiphon. Next base: position 2,471 of record NZ_JBGSPA010000096.1, read on the forward strand.
TTGGTAGCAATCAAGATGATGCGATCTTTATTCCGATTACCACGATGAGTAAGCGGGTGATTGGGAGAACATCGCCCTTTGGAATCCGATTGTCATTAATTTCGGTGGCTGCAAAAAATAGTGAGAGTATGGATGCAGCCGAGTTTCAAATCACTAATTTGCTCCGCCGGAGACACAAAATAGTTGGTGACGATGATTTTACAGTTCGCAATCAAAAAGATGCGCTGACTATTGTTACTACTATTACTAGTGCGCTGACATTGCTATTAGGTGCGATTTCAGGTATATCGCTCTTAGTTGGGGGAATTGGCGTGATGAACATTATGCTAGTATCTGTGACTGAGCGAACTCAAGAAATTGGACTCAGAAAAGCAATTGGGGCAACTCAAAATGATATCCTGATTCAATTCACGATCGAGGCGATCATTCTCTCTACAGTTGGTGGGATAATTGGTACTCTGATCGGGATCGGGAGCATCTTGCTAATTGCGAATTTCTCGCCGCTCAAATCAGCCGCTATTTCACCATCCGCAATTATCTTAGCCGTGAGTGTTTCTGGTGGAATTGGCTTATTCTTTGGTGTTGTTCCCGCTAGACAAGCAGCAAAATTAGACCCGATCGAAGCTTTGAGAAGTGTTTAACTATTCCCTGACTCGTGAAAAATTAAACATCTAGTGTAGGGGTGGATGGTGGATGGTGGATGGTGAATTATGAATGCCTATTTCTTTGGTGAGAAGGAAGTATTATAAGGGGAAGATTCGATCTAGACTCAGTTGGAGGGAGGGAAATGTAGGCGATTGGATCGGCTCGTTGCCTTGATATTCGGCTGGCTCATACCAACCTTCATCTAGAGTGAAAATAGTAATTTTGGCGAGTAGCGGATCGACAATCCAGTATTCAGGAATATCTAAAATACTATACTCAGAACGTTTTGCACGATAATCGGTAGTTTTAGTCGATTCACTTACAACTTCTACTACCAATAGGGGTGGGGATTGGGTAAATTCAATTACAACTTCACGAGTTGCTAATGTCCGCCATTGTTCCACTGGAATAATGACGACATCGGGGATGCGACAAGTATCCCACTTTCCGCCTCTAGGACTGCGAATCCCCACCAATCCAGGTAAAAGAACCCAATCTAGATTCTGGCTGGCAATTTCTGTTTCTAAAGAACGTTCGATCGATTTGATAATTGCGCCGTGTTGTCCAGTCCCTAAACTCATTGGGATTAGTTCTCCATTCACTAACTCGTAACGGCGATCGCTACCATCAGTGTATTTAAGGTATTCGGCAAAGGTTAACCGATCGAGTGTAATACTCATAGCAGATCTCTAACAACTAGTTGTTTCGATGTTAACATTTATGGAATACTCCTGACTCAATTGTGAACAAAATTGGCTTACCTACCTGTCTAAATAACCCCATTTTTCGACAGCTATATTTTGCCCAAACAATTAGCTTATTTGGAGATGCTTTGACTTGGTTGGGTTTAGCATTGTTGGCTTTTGAACTAGCTGGTAAATCTGCTCCAGTTGCCCTTGCAGGTGCATTGACGTTGAGAGTGACAGCTTTTACATTACTATCACCATTAGCAGGATCGATCGCTGACAGATTCGATCGCAAGCCGATCTTGATGGTTACTCATTTAGGGCGGATGCTGCTGGTTTGTCTACTACCATTCGTACAGAGTATCTGGCAAATCTATGCGCTGGTACTGGGTTTGAATATCCTCAATGCTTTTTTTGCACCGACTTATCAAGCCACGATTCCCTTAGTCACTGGTGATGCTGACTATCGTCAAGCGATCGCTTTATCGGGAACTACTTATCAAATTTTGGGCGTATTTGGGCCAGGAATTGCGGGGGTACTGGCACTATTTATTGGTGCTAGGGATTTATTTTTCTGGGACGGGTTGAGCTTTATCATCGCGGCGATCCTAATTGGGACTCTTCCTGGTAGCTTGCGATCGGATGTGGCGGAACCTGGAAATCGATCTGTAGGGCAGATTTGGGCAGATATTCAGGCTGGAACGTCTAGGCTCTGGACTGATGCGCCGATTCGGTATGGTTTGATGATGCAGCTAGTTGCGTCGATTGCAGGTGCTCAGATTTTAGTCAATACTGTCAGCTATGTCCAGGGTACGCTCCATCAGACAGGGGTACAGTATGGCTGGGTGATGATGGGCTTTGGTTTAGGTGCCACAGGTGGGGCGATGGCGATCGGGATTTACCCACAATATCGATCGAAAATCTTGACGATACTCAGTGGCGGCATGTTAATTACCGCGTCATTAATTGGTGCTAATTATGTCGGATTAGTACCCCTGATTTTCTTATGGTCGATCGGGGGATTTGGGCAAAGTCTCATCAATCTATCGCTGCAAACACTAATTGCCGATCGCACCCCGACAAATATGCAGGGGCGCGTTTATGGGGCGCATTTTGCCTGGAGCCATCTCTGGTGGGCGGGAGCTTACCCATTAGCTGGGTGGCTGGGGACAACTTTTCCCGATCGAACTTTTGTATACGGTAGTTCGATCGGATTAGCTTTATTGGTTGTCGTGCATCTGTTTTTATCACCCGATCGATTTACCCATACTCATCTAGAATTCTCCCATGTTCACACCCACGACCACGATCTCCAACACCATCATGAACATCTAATTGAGGTTGAGATTGAATCAAGCCATCAACACCCACACGTCCATTCACAACTCAGTCACAGCCATTCGTATACCGATATCAGTCATCAGCATTTAATATCGCATCATCACTAAATATCTGCGGAAATTGGGTCGAAAAATGAAGCTAGATCCTACATTTTAAAAACCCAATTATCAATTATCAATTATCAATTATCAATTAACTTAATCCCCATGAACGACGACCAACCAATTATCATCCGATTAGAAGAAGTAAATAAAACTTATGGCATCGGTGACACCTTAGTCAAAGCATTAGATGGGGTCAATTTGACGATCGCTGAAGGTGAATATTGCTCGATCATGGGGCCATCTGGTTCGGGCAAATCCTCGGCGATGAATATTATCGGTTGTCTGGATCAGCCCACCACCGGACGTTACTACCTCGACAAATTAGACGTATCCACCGTTCCTGATGCCGATTTAGCCAAAATTCGCAATCGTAAACTCGGCTTTATCTTTCAACAATTTCATCTTCTACCCCAACTGACAGCTTTAGATAATGTGATGCTGCCGATGATCTACGGGGGACTGGCTCAAAGCGAACGCAAGGAACGGGCCGTAGTAGCGTTGGAAAAAGTTGGCTTGAGCAATCGGATGGCAAATCGCCCCAATCAACTCTCTGGGGGGCAACAGCAGCGGGTGGCGATCGCTAGAGCAATTGTCGGCGAACCGCGTGTATTACTCGCTGATGAGCCTACAGGTGCCCTAGATTCGCGGACTACTCAGGAGGTGATGGATATTTTTACTCAGCTCAACGAGTCGGGAATTACGATCGTCATGGTTACTCACGAACCCGATGTGGCAAAACAAACTAGACGAATTGTGTGGTTTAGAGATGGGCAGGTGATCCATTCTCATCTGACGCCGAGTGATATTTATCGGGTGGCGATGGCGGGGTAGATAGTCGATAGTCGATCGTTGATAGTTGATAGTTGAAGATATAGCAGTAGTCAAGCTCGAATTGGTAGATGAGCCGATATTCAAGAGGATTACGCCCAATTGTAGACATATAATTATCGATAGCCCGCACAAATTTAGAACCTAAACCAGTCTCTTGTGACTCATACCATGTGAAAGCATCTTCCAAGTCTAACTCCGCTTCTGGACGGATAATCAGCCTGTAATTCATTGGGAAACGCCTAATCGCAGCTTGACTGTTTCCCAACTAGAGCCAGCATTCGGATCTTGGCGATATTGTGCCAATCTTCGATCGAGTTCTTGTTGTTGTGCCAGATCTAATTCGATTTCATCTTGTCGATCCACAATACTATCCCATAGATCTTCAGCAAGTTGAATCCGCTCGGCAATACTTAGTTGAGAAATTTCAACTTTGAGAAGAGGATGATTGCTCATACTAATTTAACCTGCTCAATTATATCTATGTCAGAATTATAGCATTGTCGATCGAGGCTACGCCGATGACTTCGATCGGCACAAATAGCCTCTTTGCAAGGAGAAACTCACATTAATTCCGATCGACTTCCTCCTGATTTTCGATAATTTCCGATGCTTTTACTAAAACTTTATCGACTCTTTTGCCATCCATGTCGATGATTTCAAATCTCAATCGTCGCCATTCAAAGTATTCTCCAGAAATGGGAATTTTACCTAGCTGCATGATTGCAAAGCCTCCCAGAGTATGATAGTTACCGCGATCGATCGCATGTTCGGGGATATCAAATTGTTCGAGTAATTCTTCGATAGATAACATTCCATCCAATAACCATGAACCATCTTCGCGCTGAATGATTTGGGGTTCTTCTGGTTCTTCATTAAAGTCAGTAATATCACCAAAAATCTCTTCAAACAGATCGTGCATGGTGACTAAACCCTGAATCACACCATATTCATCTACCACCATCGCGATATGGGTGCCAAATTTCTTGAATTGCTCCAGTACTTTTAAGCCGCGTGTACTTTCAGGGATAAAGAGTGGTTGACTCAGGGATGCAGTCAGATTTATTTCTTCGCCCTTGAGAGTTTGAGAGAGCAAGTCGGCAACATGAATCACACCCAAGACTCGATCGAGTTCGCCTTCACATACAGGTAATCTCGAATAATCACTATCGATAATTTTGTCACGGGTAATCGCGATCCGATCGTTGATATCAATCCAAGTAATATCTGGGCGGGGAGTCATCAGCGCACCGATTTTGAGATCGCCTAAACTCAATACCCCTTGAACCATATCCTGCTCGGACTCCTCAAACATGCCCGTCTCGGTGCCCTGTTCGATCATTACCTTGATTTCTTCTTCCGTGACTTCTGGCTGATTGGAGCGTTTGATGCCTAATAGCTTGACAACAAAATTGGTAGAACGACTCAGCAGAAAGATCAAAGGTGTCGATAGCCGCGCCAGCAGATCGATCGGTTTAGCAAAAAAACTGGCGATTTTTTCGGGACTATTGAGCGCGATCTGTTTAGGTACCAATTCAGCGATGACGATCGTCAAATAAGTAATAATCGCAATTGCCAGAATTGACGCAATCGGTTCGCTATATTGGCGCGGTAATACTAGTTCCAGTTGTGGTGCCAGTAGCCTGGAAACCGCACTCTCTCCCCGTGCGCCAGATAGGATCGCCATCAAGGTAATCCCAACTTGAACTGTCGGCAAAAATCGATCGGGGGTCATTGACAAGCCTAACGCGACCATCGCACGTCGATCGCCTTGATTTGCCAGTTGTTGCAATCTCACTTTCCGTGCTGAGACGATCGCCATCTCCGACATTACAAATACACCGTTAAGTAATATTAGGACGAAAACTAGCACTAATTCCGCAGTTAGGGACATGAAACCAAGAATGAAGGATTGTCTTAAATACTGTCTCCAGTGTACCTGCTCTGAAGCTGGTAGCTACGATAGCTACCCCCTTCTCACCTAAAAAAACAGACAAACTACCGTCCTCTGTAGCGTCGGTGCCGAATCGATGAGCTACTTGGATTGCACACTATCTACCATCCACGAGCTAATGGAAGGAAGTTAGTGAGGTGCCAGCCGATCTTTGCCCCAAATTCTCTCTGCCACGGCCAACACGGCAAATTTAGGTAAGGCTAGGGATCTCCGCCAGCGGCTGGGTTCTTGAGCGATCCGATACATCCATTCTAAATTCAAATTACGAATATATTGTGGTGCGCGATTTTTTACTCCAGACCAGACATCGAAACTCCCACCCACACCAATCCAGATCGCCTGGGGAAATAGATGAAAATTATCTCTGATCCAAATTTCTTGTCGCGGCATTCCCAAGGCTACCAGAATGATTTTCGGCTGTGCAACCTGGAGCTGGTGCAATAAATTAGCTTGCTGTTCGGTATCGATATAACCATGCTCGATCCCGACAATTTTGAGATTAGGTAGCTCAGTTTGCCACTTTTGAGCCGCTCGATCGACTATTTCTGGCTTACCGCCATAGAAAAAAACCGAGTAGTTGTGCTCTGGCTTTGCCGCCAAGCGGAGCAAATCTTCCCCTAGATCGATACCTGCGTATCGCGGCTGCTCGATACCATACAATCGCAACGCCATAATAATCCCCGATCCATCTGGAGTCACTAGTTCAGCGTTGCTAATGATCTTAGCTAGTTCGAGATCGTGACTTGCCTGGATGACGATTTCGGCATTCATCGTCACGACATGGGTGCCAATCCCTTGTTGAAGTCGATCGATCAGCCATGAGCTGTAGTCAGTAGCTAGATGTACTGGTTGACCCAAAATCTTGAATTGTGGTAAAGGTGTGGGAGGACGATCGGACATAGAGATATCTGAGTGAGTTAATGATGTGTTCATCGTCAATATTTATCGATTTATTGTATATCGTTTAATTGGGCGAGTAACCACTCATCTATTTGTTGTCCATCTTTGCGTTGCAACTCGATCGCGATCGTCATCACAGCTCTAGAACCTACAGGTGCAGGTTGTTTATTAAAAATAATATTGTAGTCAGCCGGATTTTCATTTCGCTGTTTGAGCCAATCCTCTACTTTAGTTTTCGCAAATAAAGATTGACCACTTTCATACATGCGATTAATTTGAAGTTGGATATTCTGAGGATTGTGTTGCGCCATTTAATTAGGGGGCTAGGGGATAATGTTTAGGATTTGGGGTGAGGGTAAAGTGACTGAGATCGTCAATGATTATGTTACCACTACAGTAAAATTAGAACATATTCCCTAGCTTAATTTTACCTATTATCATCCCGATCGATGTTATTTATTGTATTTGTTTGCTGTTTAGCTCTCTATGTTGCCTGTAATCTAGGGGCTAATGATGTTGCCAACTCCATGGGCACATCTGTTGGCTCCAAAGCGATTACACTCAAACAAGCGATCGTCATTGCTGGAGTCTTAGAATTTACAGGCGCGGTATTATTTGGGCGACAGGTATCTTCAACTTTAGCTACTAGTATCGCCAACCCCGATCTGTTTGCCAGTCAGCCAAATACGCTGCTATTGGGGATGATTTCGGTATTAATTAGCTGTGGATTGTGGCTCCAAATTGCGACTGCCAAAAATTTGCCTGTAGCTTCTTCCCATGCGGTGGTAGGTGCGATCGCCGGATTTAGTTGGGTAGCCGCAGGTACGCAAGCGGTAGAATGGTCATCGTTAGGGACAATTTCGCTAGCATGGGTAGTTACGCCGATCGTCAGCGGGACGGTAGCTGCTGGCTTTTATCTGCTAATTAAACGCTGGATTCTAGAACCAGCTCAACCACTGATTCAACTCGCACAGTGGATCCCGTGGTTATCATCGATTCTCGTCAGTGTGTTTGGTGTCATCGTGTTACCTACTGTTGTCGAAACATTGCCGTCGGACTTTTTGCCCGATGTTCCCCGTCATGATTTTTCCCTGGGTTTAGGTGGGATTTCCGCGCTCTCGATTACGCTCTTAGGCTGGCGAAGACTGAGGCATGAGATCGCTGTCAAGTCCGCAGAAGTCCAAGCAGTTGTCGAACGTCAATTAGCCAGATTTCAATTGCTCAGTGCTTGCTGTGTGGCATTTGCTCACGGTTCCAACGATGTGGGCAATGCGATCGCGCCATTAGCCACCATCTTGTATATTCAACGTACTGGTACCGTCCCCCAATCCAGTCTAGAAATCCCCTTGTGGGTGCTGGTACTCGGCGGAGTCGGAATTGTGGCTGGTTTAGCCATTTGGGGCAAACAAGTCATTGCTACCATTGGGGAAGGGATTATCAAGCTCGAACCGAGTAGCGGATTTGCCGCAGAACTCGCCACCGCAGCCACGGTTTTGATTGCTTCGAGTCAGGGGCTACCCGTCTCCACTTCTCACGCGCTAGTGGGTGCTGTCGTGGGAGTAGGTGCGGTGAAGAATTGGCGATCGCTCAGTCTCGATACACTCAAATCGATCGGGCTGGCTTGGATTGTCACAATTCCGATCGCGACTGCTCTGAGTGCGGGAATTTTTATCGTACTGCGATCCTGTTTTGGGCGTTAGTGAAGTTCAGGCTCGATCTCCAACATAGATCGGCATTACTGATTTGAGGGATGATTTTTCTCTAAAAGCCTAAAGCCTAATTGCTGCGCTATAATCTGGCTAAACTCACTCAGCTTCTAACTCCAGACTGATGAAAGGTCAAAACTTTGTAAACTGGTTGATGGGCGATCGCGCAGGGCAAGTCGTCACAGATGTCTGGGATTGGTTGTGGGGCAAAACACCCCCAGAAGTACCGCCAAATCAAGCGGACACATTGGCGATTGCCGAACGCGCTCTGGCTCAGATGTCCCAATCGGTTGCCAGTCTGTCGGCGGCTGTCGCCCAGCAAGCAACTTCCTACCGAGATTTGCAAGCTCAATCCGAGACTAAACAGCAAGAGATCCAAGCCTTGGAGCAAGCGGCACAGATTGCGGCTAAAAAAGGGCGCGATCGCGATGCACGGCTGACATTGGCGCAAGTCATCCAACAGGAAACATTACTCGCACAACTTCATACCCAAATCGATCGCGCCGAAGCCGTCTTGATTAGTTCGCAAAATCGCCTGACTCAAGAACAGTTAGAAGTCGCGCGCTACCGTACCGAAATTCAGAACACCCGCGATCTGTCCCGCGTCAATCTTGCCTTACAGGAAATTGCCCGTGCTAACGATGAATTCGATGGTGGTTCCGCCAAATCTACCTTGGAAAATGCCCAACTTCAAGCCACCGAATATGAAATGCAGCAAAAGCTAGTCGCGGATATTTCGCTCAATCGATCGGCATTAATCGATGAAGATAATGATGCCCAACTTCAAGTCAAAGTCAATGAGCGACTGGCAAATTTGAAAAATGGTCGTGCTGAACCCCCTAATTAAATTTATGAGTAGTTCCAAAAACAGTCCGCCACCAATCGTCTATATCGCTGGAGCATTGGCTCTGGGGGCGATCGCCTACTCTGTCTTCGGCGATCGGGCTGCCAAATTGCCTGTGTCGAGCGATAATAACAATGGCGATCGCCCAAACTCACAACCCCAAGTAGCATTCGACTTACCGAACGCAGTTCCAGCGGGCACGATCCTCAAAATTGGTGGTTCCACCAGTTTGGCACAAGTCAATCAATCTTTAAAAATAAGCTTTGAGAAAAAATTTCCTGGCGTTCGCGCCATCCCTCAAGCCTCTAGTTCTAGCCAAGGCTTAACGGATCTCGCCGCTGGGTCGATCGATCTGACGGGGATTTCTCGCACACTGACAGCCGCTGAAAAAAGTCAAGGCTTAGTCTCAGTACCAATTGTCAGTCAAGACAAAATCGCGATCGTCATTGGCAATAATAACGATCTCCGTACGGGTCTAACTTCCTACCAAGTTACTAAAATATTTACAGGTGAAGTCAATAACTGGTCGCAAGTCGGCGGCAAAGATTTACCGATTCGACCGATTTTGCGACCGACTAATAGTGGCACTCACCAATCTTTTCAAGAGGTCGGCTTAAAGGGTAAAAGCTTTGGTTCCGGCGGAAACTTCAAGATCTTGGATCGAGATGCGACGACACCGCTATTGCAAGCTTTGGGTGCTGACGGGATTGGCTATGCGACCTTTGCCCAAGTTGCCAAACAGTCAACGGTACGATCGATTGCGATCGATGGGATCGCACCCGAAGCGGACAATTACCCCTACAAGCGAACTTTAGCTTACGTCTACAAGGGTCAGCCCAACGATGCAGTCAAGGCATTTTTGGGATTTGCAACTTCGAGCAAGGGTCAAAAATCGATCGCTCGTTCTGCTCGGAAGCAGTAAAATCGATCGTGTCAGGGAGATGATTCAACCCACAAACTAGTAAATCGATCGATCTCAATAGACCTCCTGCGAAAACAAACATAATCTTTTTCAGTATTATTTTTGTCTATAGTTTTCCCTAAAGCCTAAAGCCTGACTTTCGCAGAAAGTCTAATCTAGCTATAAGCATATTTCGGAGCTAAATGCTCGGCAATCAGCTCATCGATCGCACTCAAAGATCGATCGCGATAAGCTCCATACCGCTCTTGCTTATTCTTAATTTTAGTTGGCAACTCTTGGAAAATTCCAAAGTTTGGGGGCATCGGCTGGAAGTACTTGGGTTCGGCAGTGCTGATAAAATCAAAGAGCGAACCCATCATCGTCACACGCGGCATCGTCATCGGTTGTTGTCCCAAGAATAATCGGGCGGCATTTGTCCCCGCTAACCAACCACCAGCCGCCGCCGCTGCATAACCTTCGGTACCGATGATTTGTCCGGCTGCTAATAGGTTGCTCCGAGTATGGAATTGAAGTGAGGAAGATAGTAATTTCGGCGAGTTGATAAAAGTGTTGCGGTGCATCACTCCCAACCGCACGAATTCGGCATTTTCCAAGCCAGGAATCATCGAGAAGATCCGCTTTTGTTCGCCCCACTTCAAATTGGTCTGAAAACCCACCATATTCCACAGTTGTCCGGCTTTATCTTCCTGACGTAGTTGGATGACAGCATAAGGGCGGTGAATTTGGTTCTCAGGGGCTTTGAAATCGCCTCTGCGACCGTCGAACAAGCCGACAGGCTTCAGGGGGCCATAACGCATGGTTTCCTCACCACGTTGGGCTAATTCCTCGATCGGCAAACAGGCTTCAAAGAACTTAGCAGTTTCGCGATCGAAATCTTTTAATTCGGCTTGCTCGGCGTTGCACAGTTCTTGCTGAAAGTGGAGGTACTGCTCCTTATTCATCGGGCAATTTAGGTAAGCTGCTTCGCCTTTGTCGTAGCGGGAGGCAAAGAAAGCGACTTCTTTATCGATCGAGTCCCCAACGATAATCGGACTCGCCGCATCAAAAAAGTTGAGATACTCCATCCCCGCCAATCTTTGGATATCCTCGGCTAGAGCGGGAGCTGTCAGCGGCCCAGTGGCTAAAACTACGATCCCATCGCGGGGGATTTCGGGTACTGTATCGCGGCGAAATTCAACAAGGGGATGGTTTGCCAATGTTTCGGTCAAATCGTGACTAAACTTACCGCGATCTACTGCTAATGCGCCACCTGCGGGGACGGCATGATAGTCAGCCTTGCCAATAATAATCGAACCCAAGCGGCGCAATTCTTCATGCAATAATCCGGCGGCGCGATCGGCAGATTGGGCACCAAATGAGTTACTACAGACCAATTCGGCTAATTCTTCACTATGATGCGCGGGACTCAACGTGTGGGGACGCATCTCATGTAGAGTCACTGGTACGCCAGCCTGGGCAATTTGCCAAGCCGCTTCGGTACCTGCTAAACCACCACCAATCACCTGAACGCGCATATCGATTAAGATTTTGAAGTCTGCCTCCATATTATAATCCCTATTTATCCTGGTCTATTTACCTTGCTGTTTGAAACCCAACTATTGGGACACAACGATAGTCCGCCGAGACTTGAGTTTTCAGCATAATTCTTATACCCGACTAAATTAGTCGGGTATGTTTGACGGCTCGATCGAGACGTGATATCGTTGTTTTCAACAAGTTAACGGATATCTAAATCATCGCGACATCCAACCATGACCCAAGCAACCTTAAACAGCAATCGAACCACCGCCGCCAAAGGATTAGCCTGCAAAGAGTGCGGTACTGAATACGAACTCAAAGCTACCCACATTTGCGAACTCTGCTTTGGGCCATTGGAAGTGCAATATGATTATGATTACCTCCGTACCAAGGTGACTCGCGAAAGTATTAAAGCCGGCCCTCACTCCATTTGGAGATACAAAGATTTACTCCCAGTTCCCGACGAGCATATTATCGATGTCGGCACTGGCATGACGCCACTACTCAAAGCAAATCGCTTGGCGCGTCGCTTGGGTCTGAAGAATCTCTACATCAAAAATGATGCTGTAAATATGCCTACCTTGAGCTTCAAGGATCGGGTAGTATCAGTGGCACTTTCCAAAGCCAAAGAATTTGGATTTTCAACGATTTCTTGTGCCAGTACTGGCAACCTCGCCAACTCCACTGCGGCGATCGCGGCTCATGCTGGTTTAGAGTGTTGTGTATTCATCCCCTCTGACTTAGAAGCAGGTAAAGTCCTCGGTACGGTGATTTATGGCCCAACGGTGATGGCAGTCAAAGGTAACTACGACCAAGTAAACCGCTTGTGTTGTGAAGTTGCTAATACATATGGTTGGGGATTTGTCAATATCAATCTTCGCCCTTACTACTCCGAAGGTTCCAAAACCCTCGGTTATGAAGTTGCCGAACAATTAGGGTGGGAATTGCCCGATCACATCGTTGCACCCCTAGCTTCTGGTTCGTTATTTACCAAGATTCACAAAGGCTTCCAAGAATTTGTCAAAATCGGCTTAGTCGAAGACAAACCAGTCCGGTTCAGTGGCGCACAGGCTGAAGGTTGTTCGCCAATCGCTCAAGCATATGCCGCAGGTCGTGATTTTGTCGTCCCAGTCAAACCAGATACGATCGCTAAATCGATCGCCATTGGCAACCCTGCTGACGGAATTTACGCCCTCGAACTCGCCCGCAAAACCAACGGAAACATCGAATCCGTCACCGATGCCGAAATCATCGAAGGGATGAAACTCCTAGCAGAAACAGAAGGTATCTTCACCGAAACTGCTGGTGGTACAACCATCGCCGTCCTCAAAAAACTAGTCGAAGCTGGTAAGATCGATCCTGATGAAACCACCGTTGTCTATATCACTGGGAATGGACTCAAGACCCAGGAATCAATCCAAGGTTACGTCAGCGAGCCTTTTACCATCGAAGCAAAATTAGACAGCTTTGAACGCGCCCTAGAACGCTCCCAAACACTCGATCGCCTCGACTGGCAACAAGTCTTGGTCTAGGTTTTAGGCTGTAGGCTTTAGGCTTTAGGGTAAGAGGATGGAGAGTAGATGGTAAACAGTGTTTTCTCTACCCTCTACCCTCTACCCCTAGAGCCTAAAGCCTTCATACCCCTAAAGCCTAAAGCCTAAAGCCTTCCTACCCTCTACCCTCTACCCTCTAAATGACTGTTAAAGTTTTAGTCCCCACAGCACTGCAAAAATTCACCAGCGATCGAGCTACCATTGAATGTGACGGCGATAGTATTGCTGAGTTGCTAGATGCGCTGGAAGTGAGCTGTCCTGGTGTGAAAGCTAGACTATGTGATGAAAGCGGTCAATTGCGACGGTTTCTCAATCTCTATGTCAACGATGAAGATATCCGCTTTCTCGATGGTACTGGAACCCCACTAAAAGATGGCGACCAAGTAAGTATCGTTCCGGCTGTAGCTGGAGGTTAGACTCGCTGTCTATGAGCAATTTATAATTTCTAGCTCGTCTTAGAACAGAATCAGCGTTGCCCATCTAAGGTACAACGCCTGATTTGTAAAACCCATCTTTCTCCCAGTTTCTGGACAATCGCACCGAGCGTACAGATTACCAAGGAAGTCATTTTGCCTCGTTCGGTCACTTCGAGTATTAGAGCTGTCATTGTCGCGATCGAACTAGCTTTTTTATCATAGATCCCGTTGTCAATCACCCAATCTTTAAATTGCCTTCGGCTATAGCCACCTGCTTGAAAGTGGCGCAAATAGCACAAAAGGCGGTGACTAAAAAATATAATTTTAGCAAGATGCTGAGGTCGGTACTGCGACTATTTGCATCTCAATTCTCAATAATTTGCCGCGTTCGATCGCAAAGGAGACACGGCAAATATTCTCGTAACGTTAGATTTTCAGCACCTAAAAGCTAAAAGTAGTTCGCAAAGCACCAATTACAACACTGCTACTATTTGCATCCTGATTGGGTGCTGTCAGGTAGATAATCCCTGGCGTGATACTGAGATTGTCATTGACTTTAAACTGATAAAATCCCTCAATATGTAGTCCAGTTTTAGTGTCCGTCGTATTGTTGCCAGTAGCAGGATCGATACTAGAAGCAGCAACGCGCGGCTCTTGCCCAACCAGGAACCCAGCTAAGTTCCCCTTACCACCTAGATCCGGTGCAGCGGCTGTAAGTGCCCAGTTCCAGATCTGTCTGTCGCCACCCGCTGCTTGATTTTGGGTATAGCCAGCCCAACCACCCAGAGCTAACTGAGGCGATAACTGAAAGGAACCTTGCAACCCGAAGTTATTACTAATTCCACCTAAATTAGCATTTATGCTACCCGTACCTGGATCTGAATTAAAAGTCCGCGTGTAAGTCACAGCAACTTTAGAATTTTCTCCCGTCTGAAAACCGATCTGAGCGAGGGCACCAAACCCACCACCTAGCAATCCATTTCCTGGGGCTGGATCGTTACCATTACGCGCTAGATAACCCACGCTGAGTTCAGTTTTGTCGTTTAACTTGTGCCGAATGCCGACACCTTGACCTTGGACTGTATAGTAAATCGAGGGACGATTACCGAAGGTGGAAATCGAGCCGCTATTCCCATCGCCATCAAAGTAAGGATTGATGGTGTCTGTAAAGTCATCAGCGGCACCAGCATTGGCGGCGACGACTACCTGTGTTTGTGGGGTCAGCGGAAACTCATATTTAAGTGCATCAATGCCGATACTACTATTGGTTGTACCGTCAGTCCAAGATAAACTGCCTTCATTGGTAGAGACAGCACTAGTACCTGAATTAGCATTTTTGGTGGACAAACCCAATCCGACTGCTTGGAGCCGAGTGGTGAGAATGCCGCTACCAATCTCGGTTTGGAGTTCGAGCCTAGTTCGATTTCCAAAGGCTGTATTGCGTGAGTAATCACCAGATAGAGTGCCAGTTGCCCCAAAAATTACCGATCCTTTCAGTTTGGTATTTAAGGAAAATTGGTTAGGAGCTGGAGCTGCTGGAACTGCTGTCGGTGGGGCTGTGGGGGTAACGGGTGGTGTCGGCGGAACTGCTTCGGTAGGTGTGGAGGGGGCGATTGGAGCTGGCGGGGGAGTTATTTGAGTGAGATTTGTTGGAGCGGCGATAGTTGATGAGGTAGTGGCAGTTGTTTTTGCTTTAGACTTAACTTTGCGCTTGAGGCGTTTTTTGTTCCTAAGTGCGATGAGCTGGTTGGGGCTGTGTAGATCGAGTGTTGAATTGAGTGAATTGGATGCCAAGATGGTGTCTGCGGCTTGGGCACTAGTAATTAGCAATAATGTTGCTATTAGGCTACCTGATGTAATTGAAAGCCAGTTTAGTGTTCGGTTCAACATATTTAATCCTGAGATAACTAAGTAACAAGGGGCGATTGAGATGTGTATGCTAGTATCGATCCTGGTGCGTTACGGCTTACGCCCAACACATTCTACATCAACATAGCCGATCGTTTAGGATTGCTATATTTCAGGTTTGATTATTTTTACAGCACGATACTCGCGAAACCCTCTACTAGGGGATTTCACGATCGAGACTAATCTGTGTTAATAATTGGACTGAGGATGTGCTGAAATTAAGTGTTAGATAAAATCGCGCAACATCTTTTTGATTTCGATCGTATGTAGCTCTTCATTACCAATCATCGTTCGCGCGAACTCTTCGAGATAAACACTTGCATCCTCGACGATATCGAGGAGTTTTTTATACATTTGCAATGCGCTTTTTTCGTGAGTCAGACTTTCTTCTAAGATGTCTTTGACAGAGTGCTTGTAGGTTTCTTCCATCGGTGCAATTTGCAGGGATGGATGACCCTCTAAGCCAGTTAGAATTTCACCAACTTGCTGGGCGTGGAGTAGAGATTCTGTCGCTTGGGCTTTGAAAAAATCCACAATTGGAATCCGGTTGGGGCCTGTAATCATCAGTGCATAGTGTGTATATCTCACTACTCCAGCTAGCTCAAATTCCATCAGCGATCGCAGCACGTCGATCGCTTTGTCTTGGTCTAAATCTTGCATAATCTAAAAATTTAAGTTAATGAGTAACGGCGGTGGAAACCTGATGCTGCAAATAAGCACCAATTTTTTCGATGAAATTAGAGCCGATCGATTCCGGTTGTACATCGATCGGGAAATGCTTGGCTAAAAGTGCTGATACTTGAGTAGGTTGAATTTGGCGGTAGTGAGTTTTTCCAGGTAATATTGCTCCGGCTGGGTTAGTGACGATCGCGTGTGGTGCTGCTTTACATTGATGGAGACATTTTACTGTCTCAATTTCTACTCGATCGGTGAGATCGTGGCGATCGAGATATGTTTGCATGGCGTGACAGATCCCCTCGCTCCCCCGTCGCCGACAGCTTGAACCCTGACACACTTGAATTTTTGTTGGTAAGACGGGGCTATTGGCTGCTGGGTAACGCTCGATTGTGGGCGGTACTGGCGCGGTGAAACCACTCTCCAGCGGCGACTTCATTTGTGGTAGAGTCAATAACTGTTTGACTTTAATCTCGATCTCACCTGTAGCGCCGATCCGTTCTTGGCTGAGTAATGTCAGCCAGATGCCTGGTTGCCAATCCTGAATTTGCGGGCGGAGACTTTTAGCAATTTTGACTAGTTGTTCGCCATTGGGAGTGGCTAATCTGATGTAACGGTGTGGTGTGCGATCGTCCCCCCAGCCGAGAAAATGACCTGTTAGCGATCGAGTAAGTTTTCGCTGGTGATTGCTCATAAATAGTGCTTTCTAAAGGGCCTTTTTTATAGTTACTGATAATTATTCTTACTATTTTTTTAAATAGTGGCGACGATTAATTCGCCATGAAATATCGATCGTACAATAGATCTAGATTCTCAGCCTAACTTCCAGATTGATTTAGCCCGTCTGGTCACTCATTTACCAGATCGCCAACTATACAACGGCTTGCATTCTCCCGCCACACCAGGAACAACTGCACACACCTCAAATTTGCTAGTCAAGAGATTTATTTTGGTTTCCTCAGTTACTGTTACTATATCGGATCGGCAAGCAAATGACAATAGTTTGCAACTAATTTGAAAATGGTAAACCTATTCGCGTTGCGCTCGTCGATGAGTCGAACTTAGCCCAATCCAGTTGGGATGTCAGATTTAATTTCAGTAATTTGATTGCGATCGTCTACCATCACTACCTTTGGCTGGTGATTTTGAGCTTCCACGTCGTTGAATTGGGCGTAGCTCATGACGATCGATTTATCCCCTTTAACGCCCAGTCTAGCCGCTGCACCATTCAACTCGATCGATCCAGAACCAGGTGCAGCAGCAATCGCATAGGTAATAAACCTTTCGCCATTATTTACATTGACAACATGCACTTGCTCGTAGGGTACTATGCCCGCAGCAGTCAGTAACAGCTCGTCGATACTAATGCTGCCCATATAGTTGAGATTAGCATTTGTAATCGTGCAACTGTGAATTTTAGCTGCTAGTAACGTGCGCTGCATAAGTTAGGAGTTGGGAATAAGGGATGAGGGGTTAGGGATTTGTTGGAACGAGAAATCAAGCCCGAATCCAACAACAATCCACCTGTACAGGTAGGAAAGTCACCCCCTGCATGTGATGCAGCTATTAGTTGTTATCTGCTTGGTAAAAATGGGAAAAAATTGGTAATTTGCCGGGTCCCATTTTCCCATTGCTTATTTCTTCGCCGCCGCAACGCATTCTTGAACTAGAGGCATTACCGCATCAATATCTTTCCAGCCGAGGATTTCGGTAACTTTTTTTTCGAGATTTTTATAAGTCTTAAAAAATTCAGAAATTTCATCCAAGCGATGTTGAGCAACGTCTTTGAGCGACTTTACATTAGCATAGCGGGGATCTTTATCGGGGACACAGAGGATTTTCTCATCCCGATCGCCACCATCGATCATTTCTAGCATTCCGATCGGACGTGCAGCAATTACACAACCTGGAAAAGTCGGCTGATCCATCATCACCATTGCATCGAGCGGATCGCCATCATCACCCAGTGTGTTGGGGATGAAGCCGTAGTCGCAGGGATATTGGACTGAAGAAGACAACACGCGATCGAGTGCCATCGCATTCATGTCTTTATCAAATTCGTATTTATTTTTACTCCCAGCGGGAATCTCGATTAAAACATTGATAATCCCGAATTTAGGTTGAGCGGGAATGAGCGTTAAGTCCAAAATAAAATTCTCCAATTCAAACAAGCTAGGGGAAGTAATCCCCTAATTGCATTTTACTAGGGATTGGGAATTGGATAATAGCTATTTTCGAGTCCGAATATTGTTTTTTAGATCATTCGGGTAACTCTGCTGTCGTGGAAGTAGGTAAAGCTTGAACGCTGCTAGCTGGCGAGTAGTGAACGATCGCCGCGACAGGTAAGATCAGTGTAAAAATCGCGATCGCACTTCCCCAAAACTCTCCCCATCTGCGTCGAGGAGGTTCGGTTTTGGACTTGCCAGGGGGGATTGATGCCATGTGATAAATGTATTTAACTCAATATTGGTGCTGACCGCTGAACTAACAGTCGGTCTAAATCGCACCACTACATCTATTGTACCCAACAACTGGTATAGGGTTGTTACATAGCTCACAATTATTTGTATTTACGGTGATTTTTAGCAAAATTTCTCGATTATTTCAGCGCGATGGGACGATCTAACTTACATAACCTATTTGAGATCTTTCGGTGAGAAGCTAATCGGCAACGATGAGAATTTGTATGGTGCGAGTTTTACTTGTATGGACAGAACCCGGATCTGGGGGTTCCGACCCCCAGACCCCCCGTTGAGAGGCGGAACGCCGCCCCTCAAACTCCCCTGCGTATGGATGGCTTGTGTGAAGCTTAGAGCGGCATTCACTCCACTTTAGTACACGGATCTGTAGGTTGGGTAGAGCAAGGCGAAACCCAACAGCCCCAACTCACGTTAAAGATGTTAGTCTGCGTCGGCGGACTTCGTATGAAGAGCAGGGGTTAGAAACCGCTGAGGTTATCAATACAGCACTTTCCAGCTATGTGGAGTACATAAACATTATTGAAAGGCTGACTGAATAAAGGTTGAGTGTACTTCATGAACAAGGAAAGTGCTGTAACAACTTTGGTTATCTACGCTAAATTCCGATCGCTCTGAGCAATTGCTACCGTTACACCATTACCAGCGATCCGAAGTTTTTGCTTGTGGACTAGTAAAGTCTTGGTTTGTGCCGCACAAAGAGCCGCTGCTTCAGCTACACTGGCAGTCCCGACTAATTCTGATACCAATCGCGATGGACGATCGACAATGACGGAATTTAGCCGTTCTGGGCGATAAGTTTTTAAAAACAACCCCGACTCACGACAATAATCGAGCAATCCCGCCTCATTGGCTTTGCGATCGAGTGTTGCAATCCCCGCAATTGTGGCAAGATCTAGATCGTGCTCGGTAAATACTGACTCGATCGCTTCCTGGATGACTAATTTAGACACTCCCCGCTGACAGCCGATCCCTACCCACAGATATTTGTTCGCATCATTGCAGGTTTGGATGGGTATCCCAGCACAAGTCAATCTCGATTTAAGCACCCGCTCCATCACATCCGCCATCGCAAATAATATGTCAAACGAAGTCACTGCAAAAACTCTATATCTAGTTGGTACACCGATCGGTAATTTGGGTGATATGACAATGCGGGGGATTCAGGTATTGCGGGATGTAGATACGATCGCGGCTGAGGATACCCGCCACACTGGTAAATTACTCCATCACTTTGAGATTAAGACTCCGCAAATCAGTTACCACCAGCATAACGAACAACAGCGCATTCCCGAACTGATCGGTCAATTGCAAGCAGGTAAATCGATCGCCCTAGTGACAGATGCGGGGATGCCAGGGATATCCGATCCTGGTTATCTGATTGTCTCAGCTTGTGTTGCCGCAGGGATTCGCGTCATTCCCATTCCTGGGGTAACTGCGGTAATTACGGCTGTGAGTGCTTCGGGATTGCCGAGCGATCGATTTGTATTTGAAGGCTTTTTACCAGCCAAAGGACAGGAACGGAAGGGGCGATTGGAAGCAGTTTCAGGTGAAGCTCGTACCCTCGTATTTTATGAATCTCCCCACCGTTTGCGCCAGACTTTAGCAGACTTTGCGACGACATTTGGCACAGAGCGACAGATTGTCATCGGTAGAGAATTAACCAAACTGCATGAGGAATTTTGGCGAGGCGAAATTGGTGCGGCGATCGAGCATTACACCCACACCGAACCCCAGGGGGAATACGCGATCGTCATTGCGGGTGCCCCTGTCAGCCACCCAACCCTATCGGATGAAGCGATCGAACGCGCCTTAATCGAATTGATGCTCAATGACACATCACGTTCTCAAGCCAGTCGCATCGTCGCCGAACAAATCTCTCAATCGCGACGATATGTCTATCAATTGGCACTCGCGATCGATCTCGATGCTGCTAAATTAATTGATAATTGATAATTGATAATTATGTTGTCCCGCTGGGGATTTCAACCCCGAAGCCAGAGCTTCTGTTCGTTAAAAGTAGAATGCTCGCAGATGAGCCGGAAATTTCTGAGTAAAATAGCTGTAGATCCTTTGGTATAGTAGCCATGTTCCAATCCGAACTATACTTTGCACGGTCATAATTTGAGGTTAGGGTGTGGGGTGTGGGGTGTGGGCTGTCGGGTATGGGGACATTATCGATAGATCGTGTTTTTATCAAAAGCGCAAGCTTTGACCGTGCCAAGTATACCCAGATACCTCCCCACTGCCGACGAACTCCCCTGCTCTGACGATACCCCTGTGGATAATGAACTTCAAGAAATCATCCCTAGTTTACTTAAATCAATCCTCCAGATCTTGTGGGTCGATCGAATGGATTGGTTCTTTGGAATCGATATGGGTATTTACTTTCATCCCGAACAACCACCGATCGTTCCCGATGGCTTCTTGAGCTTGGGTGTAGAGCGATTTTATGATGAAGAACTTCGCTCTAATTATGACCTTTTGGAAGAGGAAGTCGTTCCTAGTTTCGTGCTAGAAGTAGTCTCGATTATACTTGGTCGAGAATATACTAGCAAGCTCGATCGCTATGCCAGCATGGGAGTCTTGTACTATGTCATTTACAATTCCAAGCGGCGACGCAAGCCTAAACTAGAAATTCACAAGCTCGTAAATGGTCGATATGAGCTGCAAGAGAGTAATCCTTTCTGGATGCCAGAAATCGGTTTGGGCATCGGCTACGAGCGTGGCGAATACGGTGGCTTGACGCGAGATTGGCTCTATTGGTATGCAGAGGATAACCAGCGTTATCCCACGCCAGCAGAACAAATTAGACAAGCTAAACTGCAAATCGATCTCGATCGAACACAGCTAGCACAAGAACAATCGCGATCGGCACAACAGCAAGCACAGTTAGCCCAAGAACGCGATCGAGCGACCAGATTAGCCTCTAGACTGCGAGAATTGGGTATCGATCCAGACGAAGTTTAACTATAGCAATCGCCAGATACGACAGATCCCCGACTTCTCCAAGAAGTCGGGGATCTATTGCTGTCTAAGTATCTACTGGGACTACATCATCCCCATACCGCCCATGCCACCCATGCCGCCCATGCCACCCATGCCGCCCATGCCGCCCATGCCGCCCATGTCAGGTGCCGCAGACTTAGGTTCGGGTTTCTCGACGATCAGAGCCTCAGTAGTGAGGACTAAACCTGCGATCGATACCGCATTTTGTAAGGAGGAGCGAACTACTTTAGCAGGATCGACAATCCCCGCCGCGAGTAGGTCTTCAAATACACCAGTAGCCGCGTTGTAACCGATATGATCGGCAGCAGCGCGGACTTGTTCGACGACGACGGAGCCTTCGACACCTGCGTTGTTGGCGATTTGACGCAGTGGTGCTTCGAGAGCCTTGGCGACGATCTCTGCACCGACTTTTTCTTCAGGATCGGACAAGTTCGCTTTGAAGGCTGCGACTTTATCAGCGAGGTGAATCAATGTGGTACCACCACCAGCGACGATTCCTTCTTCGACGGCTGCTTTAGTGGCATTGAGAGCATCTTCGATCCGCAGTTTGCGATCTTTGAGTTCGGTTTCGGTAGCTGCACCGACTTTAATTACCGCGACACCACCAGCTAATTTAGCGATCCGTTCTTGGAGTTTTTCGGTATCGTAATCCGAATCTGTTTCCGCGAGTTGTTGCTTGAGTTGCAGCACCCGTTTTTGGACATCACTACTACTACTATTGCTAGAAACGATCGTCGTGTTCTCTTTGTCGATCGTGATTTTAGCAGCAGTGCCGAGCATTTCCAATGTCGCAGTATCCAGGCTCAGACCGATTTCTTCAGAAATCATCTGTCCGCCAGTCAGGATCGCAATATCTTGTAACATCGCTTTGCGGCGGTCGCCAAAACTTGGAGCTTTAATCGCTGCAACGCTGAGTACGCCACGAGCTTTATTTACGACAAGTGTAGCCAATGCTTCGCCTTCGAGATCTTCGGCGATGATCAGGAGAGGTTTACCAGCACGAGCAACTTTTTCAAGAATTG
Organism: Chamaesiphon sp.; assembly: GCF_041738855.1. Classification (GTDB taxonomy): domain Bacteria; phylum Cyanobacteriota; class Cyanobacteriia; order Cyanobacteriales; family Chamaesiphonaceae; genus Chamaesiphon. The sequence continues at coordinate 24,979 of NZ_JBGSPA010000096.1, forward strand.
GGACTAAATCTTGAATCGAGTTAATTTTTTTGTCGGTAATCAGAATCAGCGCATCGTCAAATTCAACTACCATCCGCTCTTGGTCTGTGACCAGATATGGTGAGAGATAACCGCGATCGATCTGCATCCCTTCGACGACTTCGAGTTCGGTCGTCAGCGATTTTGATTCTTCGACTGTGATCACACCATCTTTGGTGACTTTATCCATTGCTGCGGAGATCATCTCGCCGACTTCGGCATCGTTCCCAGCCGAGACGCTAGCAACTTGCGCGATGCCTTTGCCTTCAACAGGTGTCGCTAGTTTGGCGATCTCTGTAACTAACATTGCTACAGTTTTGTCCATCCCACGCTTGATACCGATCGGATTGCTACCTGCGGCGACATTTTTTAAGCCTTCGCGGATCATCTCTTGAGCGAGGACGGTTGCTGTAGTGGTACCATCTCCAGCCGCATCTTTAGTCTTGGAAGCAACTTCTTGAATTAGTCTGGCTCCAGTATTTTCTAACGGGTCGGACAATTCGATTTCTTTAGCGACGGTAATCCCGTCATTAACGATCTGAGGTGCGCCAAATTTCTTTTCTAACAGGACGTTTCGTCCCTTGGGACCCAAAGTAATCTTGACTGCATCAGCCAAGGCGTTGACACCCCGTTCGAGCGCACGACGGGATTCTTCGTTAAACGCTATAATTTTTGCCATATTCTTTTTTTGTAATCATCTCTTCCAAAATTTAGCACTCTATGACTAGGAGTGCTAAACGGATTTTGGTGCATCTGTGTGCGGTTTCCCGAACTAATGGAGTTTGACACTGGTACGAGAGTAAATGCAACAACGCTAATTCGAGTTACTCCCTTCCTCCTCAAGAACTAGACAATCTCGATCTATAGTCGGTCATTTATTTACCATTCACCATTCACCATTCACCATTCACCATCCACCAGCCACTACTTTAGATGTCTAATTTGATACTGGAAAGGTAGTAATAAAAAACCCCCAGGCATGGCTAGTCTATCGGATAGAAACCAACTATGCTTGGGGAGATTGATTCGGAAGACAACTCAAATTGAGGAAGTCATACCAAAAGAATCAAAAGTTGAACACACAAACACTCTGTATTTGTATTTTACTCTTGTCAATAGGTAGTTTATGGCTAGAAAAGTATGTAAAAAGTAGGATAAAAGGTACGATATCTATAATCAATCAGCCCAAAATCGAATTATGGATGCCGATCGAGCGATAGCAATTATTAAGGCAGTGATGGCTCCCAAATCTCTGAGTGTAGTTCAGATCCAGATTATTCGCGGAGTCATTGCTGGAAATAGCTATCAAGAAATCGCGGCAACCGGAGCCGAATCGATTTGGCAGAGCCAACAATCAGCGAACGGGGCGGGGGCATACCAACGGATTGAAGCTCAACTGCCGTCTAAACAGTTGGGCATCGATCCGCAAATAGAAGAATATCAGATCGGCTATGTCAGAGAGACTGCTGCTCGGTTGTGGCAGTCTCTGAGCCTAAGATTGGAACATAAAGTGACAAAAAAGAGTTTGGCAGCAGTACTATCGTGGTATGTAAAGCAGCCGGGAGCCACACTAGCTGAGGTTCCAGCATTATTACCCAGCAGGTGCGCCGCAGATTGGAGTACTGTAAACCAGCAGCCAGAAGTCGAAACTGATATGCGTTTTTATGGGCGGACGGAGGAGTTAGCCACCCTAACTGATTGGTGTCTCCACGAACGTTGTCGGCTGATTTTCCTCATTGGGATGGGCGGCATGGGTAAAACGACATTGGCATGGGAGATCGCTCATCAGCTTGAGGGATATTTCGATCTGACAATCTGGAGATCGCTACTCAATTTACCGCCAATTACCGAATTTTGTGCCGATCTGATTCAGTGCTTGAGTCCGCAACCATCGATCGATCTACCAGACTCGCTTGAAAGACAGATTGATTTGTTAATCGCTTGTCTCAAGCGATCTCGCTGTCTACTGATCGTCGATAATGTCGAATCGATCCTCGCAGGAGGAGTCCAATCGGGTCAATATTTGCCAGGTTATGAAGGCTACGATCGATTGTTTCGGGCGATGGGCGAACTCCCCCATCAAAGTTGTGCGATCCTCACCAGTCGCGAAAAACCGCATACGATCGTGCGATCGCAGATCGTCAACCCACAGCTAGTTCGAGCGATGACAATATATGGCATCACATCCGCTGCCGGACATCAATTGATTCAATCCTATGGTTGTCCGCAGCTACCACCGCAAATGTGGCAGGAAGTACACAACCACTACGGCGGCAATCCGCTCGCGCTCAAAATTGCGGCAATTACAGCAGTAGAAATAACTGGTGGCGGCGAAAAAGTCCTCGAACTTTACCCGATGATCGAACGGGGTCAACTTCAGTTTCGCAATATCGATGATGTCTTGGATCGTCAGTTTGAGCGACTATCGGAAATCGAACAGCAGCTAGTCTATTGGCTGGCGATCGAACGCGAACCTGTGACTGGGGTAGAATTGCGATCGAATTCGATCCTCAATCCTCATGCCCCTGGAGAGATCGTCAACGCGCTCCAGTCATTATCCCGCCGTTGTATTATTACTTGTCGGGAGCAAACTTGGTCGCTCCAACCAGTCACGATCGCTTATGCCACAAACAGATCGATCGATCTGTTTGTCACCGAACTCACACCACCTTTAGTAAATCTGCCAAATTCGGATCTACAACAGTATTTTTCCCACCTCAATACCTATGCCATTATTCAGGCAAAAGCTAGAGATTATCTCCGTCATACCCAGATTCAGTTAATTTTACGACCCATATTAGCGCGATTGCTGAGTGTTGCCAACCGTGCCGATTTAAGTAACTACCTGCGGCAAATATTGAGCCAATGGCAGACTCTAGAGCCGATCCCCTCTGGCTATCTAGCTGGAAATATCCTGAATTTACTAATTGAGTTGGAGCCAAATCGCACCCTCACAGATTTGGACTGTTCCCAGTTGCCCATTCGATCGGCTTATCTAGCTGATGTCACTCTGCATCGTGTCAATTTTACCGGAGCGAGATTCGATCGATCTGTCTTTACTCAAGCATTTGGGGGGATTGTCTTTGCGCTCCACCAATGATTTGCGAGTCAAAGCAAGTTGTAGCCTAGTATTTAGCCCAGATAGTCGCCAACTAATTTCTGGTAACGATCGAACCTGTCTCCAAATTTGGGATATTGCTACTGGGATCGATCGCAAACATCTAAAGCCTAAAGCCTAACACCTAAACCTAGACCTCGTTGTGTTAAAATATTAAAGTTGTTAAGCCATGCACCGTCTTTGATTAACGTATCTGATATCGATACCCTAGCCCAGGAACTAGCTACGATTCAACAGACTGGCTCCAAAAAAATTGCGCTACTGGGTTCCCGCCACGTTCCGATTACTCATCAACATCTGATTGAGATGATGAGCTACGCCTTGGTACTATCTGGCAACCGCCTGATTACCTCTGGGGCAACGGGCACAAATTCTGCGGCGATTCGGGGCGCAATTAGAGCCGATCGCGACCTACTGACAGTAATTTTACCTCAAAGTCTGGCTCGTCAACCCCGCGAGTCTCAAGAGCAGTTACAAAATGTGATGCACCTAGTGGAAAGCCCCAACAATGATGCGCTATCTCTAGGTGAAGCCAGCGCATTATGCAATCAGGAAATTGTGTCTCGTTGTCAGCAATTGATCTGTTTTGCCTTCCATGAAAGTAGCACGCTGTTGCAAACTTGCCATGAAGCTGAAGAGCAGCGGAAAGTTGTAACTTTATTTTATTTCGACTAGCCCTTACACCTATATCCAGCGCAGGTTTCACCTAGCTTTCTGGCTGCAAGCACCTGTTTTATGAACTTCGCCAATCTTTCTACATCTACAATTTTACTCGGCTCGATCGCCGCTGCCGCAGCTCTAGTCTATTTTCCTTATCTAGTAGTCGCAATTACCCGCTTTCAAGTCGGGTTCGATATTGGTGCTCCTCGCGCAGCGTTTGACAAAATGCCAGATTATGGCAAACGGGCAACTTGGGCACATCAAAACTCTTGGGAAGCATTTATACTGTATGGTGCTGCCGCATTTATGGCCTATGTCACCAATCAAGATTCCCCAACGGTAGTCAATTGTGCGATCGGATTTACAGCCGCACGGTTATTTTATTCAATCTTTTATATCATCAATTTCCCGATCGGTCGCTCCCTGATGTTTGGAGTCGGTTCGGTGGCAATCTACACACTCATGTCAATGAGCATCATCAGCACGATGAATTAGGGGTTAGGCTTTGGGCTTTAGGCTTTAGGCTTTAGGGATTGCATGTAAGATCTAGGTTTAACTAATTGAATTTTCTTAACACCTAATACCTAACACCTAAAGCCTAAAGCCTTTCCTAACTAAGCACATATCCCACCTAACTAAGCACCCTATATGGCATCTACATTCTCTTTTGATATTGTCAGTGATTTCGACAGGCAGGAACTAGTTAATGCTCTCGATCAAACCAATCGCGAGATTATCAGTCGTTACGATCTCAAAGATACTCAGACAACCGTCGAACTAGCTGAAGATAAGATTACCATCAACACTTCCAGTGAAATGACACTCACTGCCGTTCATGATATGCTTCAAAGTAAAGCAATCAAACGCAATCTATCACTAAAAATCTTCGACTACGGCACGATCGAATCAGCCAGTGGCAATCGAGTCCGTCAAGAAGTCACCCTCAAAAAAGGTCTTAGTCAAGAGATTGCCAAGCAAATTTCCAAGTTAATTCGGGACGAGTTTAAAAAAGTTCAGCCCTCAATTCAAGGCGATGTCGTCCGCGTTACCGCCAAGGATAAAGATGAACTCCAGGGCGTAATGCAGCGCATGAAACAGGAAGATTTACCAGTGGCTTTGCAATTTACTAACTATCGCTAAAGCCCTCGCCACCATCCAGCAGATAGGTGTCTATCGAGTTATAACTAGTGGCTGGTGAAGATTGTAGCTAAATCAGTCTCTAAATTGAGCACTAACTGAAGAGCTAGGAGTCTCGATCGCTATAATGGTTGTAAAGATCGGGCATCATCCTATTGCCGCTAGATTTACAATATAGTTATGGAGAAAACTAGATAAGCTGTTTTACATCTAAATCTTTTGACTGAATCCCTTACAGCAAAGGTTCTACAGGACAAAAAGAGTGTTTTAAATGTTTGACAGCTTACTACTCGCGATCGCCTATTGTTGAAGCAAGGATTGGCATTAAGGTGCAATGCTCGCCAGAGGTGGAAGTTGCTCACCTGCTGAAGATGGCGACTGAGATCGAATCCGAGTATGAAATTCGAGAGCAATTAGTCAATCTCCAAAATAGTATTACTGTTGAGGGCACTAGCAATACTGTTTTAAGTAGCAGCTTTAGTAATAATCCAGTTGGATATGACTTGGTGAGCATTGATAAACAGAATGCGATCCAAGTTCGCTTAGATGGCTTTACCTTTAGTCACTTTATTCCCTATCCAGGTTGGGATAGATTTAAAGAGGTAGGTCTTAGTGGTGTAGAAAAGTCCTGGAAAGCTTGTGGTGTCTAGAGAACAATAATTAATAGAAAAGGGGCTTACGCCGTGGTTCAATTGTTTTAGCGAAAGACAAATCCACGTAAAATAATGGCTACACCCCAACTCTATCGTCAACTATTTGAACAACTTGGTCAATGGATTATCCCTAAAGATTTGCGTCACCTGAAAAACTGTGCAGAAATAGTGGCAGCAAACTAGATATGTTCGCGAGGTAATATTTGGTCATCGGGGACGTTACAGCACTTTCCTTGTTCATGAAGTACACTCAACCTTTATTCAGTCAGCCTTTCAATAATGTTTATGTAGGGCTTGCTGAATTAGTCCCTGATGCTGTTCTAAAGCCTAAACTCCTTGCTAAAAAATGGTTTTGTTGCAAATATTCTCACTCGATCGCCAGATTCAAGCGATCGAGTGCAAGGGTTCTGAACCTTTCAACGTCAAAACCTTGCACTTAATTTCTGAAAAAAGGCTCAAAACCCTTGCAGTGATTGGCTTGCTGAGATCTTCAGCAAGCCCTACCTACTCCAGCATCGCGACGATGAAGCCTTACATTTTCTAATTGACAAGCTAAAGGCGAATAGCTCATCTTCACGAATCTATAGTCCAGAAGATAACATTTCCCAAGCACTCACAGAACACTTACAATCTACACAGTGATAAGAGCTTGATGTTTGAGATAGAGTTTTACGGTCGCTCGATCTCGCCTCGCGATACCTTCGCCTGGAAACGTGGTGAAACCACGGCTACTGCGGGTCAATTGATTGCGTTTAATGGCATCACTGTGGAAGCTTTATGTAAACGGGACTTAGAGTTAGTGGGTTAAGATTCGATTGAGGTAAGGGCAATTCATGAATTGCTTCTACCTCAATATCGATCGAGTCTACCTATCGCTCAATTAATTGCTTGAACATTTCATTGTCTTGCAGTGATGCGAAATCTAGATCGGTTCGGGCATGTTGTTTGAATTCTTCTGGTTGAATTTCGATCGATCTTTGGAGCGCAGAAACAGCTAGTTCGGGATTATTATGCAAAGCATGGCAATAAGCTAAGTCATACCAGAAAATAGGATTCTCAGGTTCGATTTCTACTAATCTTTGATAAATAGCGATTGCCACTTCATAATCCTTTAGCTCATAAAGTAAAATTCCCTTAGCGCGTAAAATTATAGAATTGTCTGGAAATAAGGATAGAATTTGGTCGAACACCTCTTCTGCTTGTTCGTATTCCTGAGCTTTTTGAAAGGACATTCCCAAGTAATAGTAAGTATCGATCGATTTAAAGTTTAATGCGATCGATTCTTCGAGATGGGCAATTGCTTCTGAGTATTTTTCCAACCCAAATAAAAGCTTGCCAATACTAATTCGAGCGTATGTATTGTGCTGATTGAGCTTGAGTACCTTCTGATAGCAAACAACTGCGCGATCCAACAGATCGAGATGCCATAGAAATGATGCTTTATCACTCCAATCTTGTTCCTCAGTAGCTTCTATCTGAATAGCTCGGTCGAACATTTGATAAGCAAGTATTTTTTCATCTATGTTGAGCCAAGACAAGCCTAAATAATAATAAGCACTGATATCTTGATTATTTAATTCGACTGCTCGATCGAGATAAGAAATTGATTGATGATATTCTTCACGAACAAAATATATCTTGCCAATACTCATTTGAGCATACTCATTATCTGGAGCGATTTCCAAAACTTTTCGGAAACACTCGATCGCCAGATCTTCTAGATTGAGGCACCATAGACAATATGCTTTCTGTGACCAAGCTTCTTCGCTATCGGGATCGATCTCAATCGATCGATTAAATATAGCAATCGCCGCTTGATACTGCTTCTTCTTAATTAAAATTTGACCTTTTTGATTTTGATTCCAAGTATTTTTGGGTGAACTTAGACCCCAACCAATCATCATTAGGATTGACAAGGAGATCGCTTTATTGATTGGTTGTCGAAATAAGGAGGAGCCATCATTAACTAAAAACTCAGGAACTCTCAGGATTTGACTTGTAAAAAATCTAATAGCTCTAAATATCAGAATGTTGAACCAAGGTGCATACCAAAATAGACCAATGATAATTAAAGTACTGTATTTTCTATCTAATATACTTACCCTGGGTCTGAATATATGTAGGTAGCCAAAATTCGATGATTCCATACCCATCTAGTCCAGGAATTGGTAACAGATTAAAAATAGCTGCAAAAACTTGGAGATAAACAACAAATGCTAAACTACTTAATAAAAATGACGATCTATCGATCAAATCGGGAATAGCTGAAATACTTTCTGCGTAAATCCAAAATGGGATCGATAGCAATAGGGCTAACTCTATCTGCCACAAATTCTAAGCAAGCTCTGATATCTTCCGCTGTCAATTCTGGAAAATCATCAATGATTTCTGCCTGAGACATTCCCGCAGCCAACCAACCCAAGACATCATACACACTGATCCGCATCCTTCTGATACAAGGTTTTCCGCCGCGCTTACCTGACTCGATCGTAATAATCTTTTGATAGATCATAGGACAACAGAGAATCTTGCATATTTAGAGTGTAGCCTAGTTCTAGTGGCGTAAATGCCGAGAAATCACCCAAACGCAAAAACCCCCCTTACACTAGTGTGAGGGGGGTTTTAAATTTTAAACTCTTATATCAAACAGATATTAACCGTTGATGGAAGGAGCAGTCAAAGCAACTGGAGTAGCTTCACCAGCAGCTAAGTCGAGTGGGAAGTTGTGTGCATTTCTTTCGTGCATTACTTCCATACCCAAGTTAGCACGGTTGATGATGTCAGCCCAGGTGTTGATGCCGTGACCTTGTGCATCAACAACTGATTGGTTGAAGTTGAAACCGTTGAGGTTGAACGCCATGGTCGATACACCCAAAGATGTGAACCAGATGCCAACTACTGGCCATGCACCTAACAAGAAGTGAAGTGAACGGCTGTTGTTGAATGAAGCGTATTGGAAGATCAGACGACCGAAGTAGCCGTGAGCTGCAACGATGTTGTATGTTTCTTCTTCTTGACCGAATTTGTAACCGTAGTTCAAGGACTCAACTTCAGTTGTTTCACGAACCAAAGAGGAAGTTACCAATGAACCGTGCATTGCGGAGAACAGTGCACCACCGAAAACACCAGCTACTCCCAACATGTGGAAAGGGTGCATCAGGATGTTGTGTTCTGCTTGGAACACGATCATGAAGTTGAATGTACCGGAGATACCCAAAGGCATACCGTCTGAGAATGAACCTTGACCGATGGGGTAGATCAAGAATACTGCGGTTGCTGCTGCGACAGGTGCGGAGTAAGCAACACAGATCCAAGGACGCATACCTAAACGGTAGGAGAGTTCCCACTCACGACCCATGTAACAGAAGATTCCGATCAAGAAGTGGAATACTACTAGTTGGTAAGGACCGCCGTTGTACAACCACTCATCTAAGGATGCTGCTTCCCAGATTGGGTAGAAGTGAAGACCGATGGCATTAGATGAAGGGATAACTGCACCAGAGATGATGTTGTTTCCGAACATTAAGGAACCTGCGACTGGTTCGCGGATGCCGTCGATGTCTACAGGAGGAGCAGCGATGAAGGCGATGATGAAGCAGATGGTGGCTGATAGTAGGGTGGGAACCATCAGTACTCCGAACCAACCGACGTAGATGCGGTTTTCGGTGGATGTTGTCCAGCTACAAAAGCGTTCCCAGATGTTTGCGCTCTGGGTGCGTTGTAAGGTTGTGGTCATTGGTTTATGATTGCTGGTTGTTCTCGGTAGAACGGAATATTTATGTATATGACTTCAGATTAACGCGATTGTAAACGTTTGTAAAGTTTTCTCAGTTTTGGAAATCTGATGAGACTTATCAGGTTATTTGATGATTACTAGTACTGAGCGGCACAAATTGGTGTCGAGCCGAGAGCGCAGTAACAGAGTGATTACAGCAGACATTGATTTTAGGGGGGATGTTTAAATTCAACTCAAGCTGTTCGCTCGTGCAGATTGGCAATCGAGGTAATCTGTCGATGAGATCGGTAAATGTTAATTGAAAACTGGAGTGGCTCTGCCCCAAACGACGACTCTTTGGTAGCTTCAGCTTGAGTGCTAATTGCCCTGGTGTCGGAGTCGGGCGATGGCGGTGCATTCTGAGGTGACAACCGCTGCACAAACACACCAGATTAGACTTGTCGTTATGACTGGGATTGCCATCGATATGATGTACTTGGGCACAGAGTCTGCGCCGTAAGGATAGATCGAGATGTCGATAGCTATTACTCCCCGACAAACACCTTAAACCGCAACGACTGCACCGATAACCCGCTGTTTGCTTAATCTCCGTGGCAATTTCCGTCCAATCATCTGCATAACCTACTGGTTGAGACATCTAACCCTCTGGCTCCACTGGCTTAAACACGCTCACACCCAACTTCAGCCCTGGATTATTCTGCCACTTATCGCCGACATGGGTATAAATCGCCGTCGTCCTGAGATCCGCATGACCCAACAACTCTTGCACCTGCCTTAAACCCACCCCATTCTGTACCGCTAGCGTCCCCGCCGTATGCCGCAAACTATGCGCCGAGATCTTTCGTCCTGGCTGATGTTTCAAATCCGCTGCATTCAAGTAGTGGTCTACCAGATACCGCATCCCCCGTCGCGATAATCGCGCTCCTGAGCATTGATGCCCGAAACTAATAAACAACGGGTCGGTTAACGTACTATTAAACCCTGCCGCCCGTCTGAGCGTCAAATAGATATCCAATAACTTCGCCAACTCAGGCGTTAAGGGAATTGTCCGCACTCGGCGTTTACCGTCTAACTTCAACCCGACATCCTTTCCCAACCGTTTGATATCTTCTAGATTGCACCGATATAACTCCACCGTCCGCGTCCCCTCGATCGTCATCAAACCGAGCAGCAACCTGTCTCTGACCAACTTCAACTCATTGCGGTGGTCGATCCCTTGTAGCAGCCGATTAGCCTCATCCTGCTCCAAATAAGTAATCGTTTCGGCTGGGTGGGTGGAAGTCCGGGGTGGTTTAATCCCTAGAGCGGGATTGTAGATAAGTAGACCATACTCGATCGCCGCATCGTAAAAGCGTCTTACTGCCGCTAATTTCAAGGCGATCGTATTCCGCCCATACCCATGCCCAATGATGTAGTGACGATAAAGCTTAATCGTCTCGCGATTCGCTGCCGCCGGATCGACGGAGTTGGTTTGGCACCAGTGGAGATAAGCTTTAACCTGACTCCAATAGGCGACAATCGTTTCCGCACTAGCCGCACCATCGGCGATATCAAAAGTCAAAAAGTGGGTAAACACCCGAATCAGATTATCCGCATCGAGGACGGGAGGACTGTTTTGAGCCGTACTGTTGGCGGCTAGAGTAGGTGTTGGCTCATCCATAGAGATCGCCCCAACGATTTAAGTATTGACATCGTGTATACAAGAATCTAAAATAGGAAGATGTCAAGCCATCTCACCAAACCACGATTACTCGCAGACACAGACAATCTTAGCTCGTTTGCCAGCACCGATCGAGAAATGAACGATTGGCTGCAAAAACACGCCTGGAATAACCAGGGTAGTGGTGCCTCCAAGACCTATATCATCGCCACCACCGAAGGTCAGATCGCTGGCTACTATAGTATTGCCGCTGGTGCGGTCGCCCGTCAAAGTGCGATCCGGTCGTTGCGACACAATGCTCCAGACCCGATTCCTGTCGGCGTAATTGGCAGATTGGCAGTAGATAGAGAATGGAGCGGTCGGGGCATAGGAGCGGGGCTGTTAAAAGATGCCGTCTTGCGGATTGCTTCGGCGGCGCAAATCATTGGAATTCGGGCGATTATCGTCCACAGCTTGCCCGACGCTCTAAATTTTTATACTCGATTTGGGTTTGTCGAGTCCAAACTCGAACCGTTGCTATTGATGTACCCGCTTGAAAAAATTTCAGCACTGTTAAATTAATAAAAATTATGACTACTAATAAAACCAAACAACCAGAGCGGCGCAGCGGCACGATTAACCTGCGAGTGGGAGATGCCCAAAAAGAGGCGATCGATCGGGCAGCGGCGATTCAGGGTAAGAGTCGGACGGAATTTATCCTCGATGCTGCTTATGGTGAGGCGACGAGCTTCCTACTAGATCGCAAATTCTTTTTAGTTGACGATGCCACATTTGAGGCATTTGAACGACAACTGGAAGCGGAACCAGATCCCCAGCAATTGACAGCATTGAAAGCGTTGTTAGAACGTCCTGCGCCTTGGGATTAGACCAGGGGTTTTGTTGAGATCCGATCGAGACTTACTTAATGCTATTGACGATCGGATTAAGTGAGTCTCGATCTTTTGGGAGTTTTAAGGCTCAAACTGTTGCTCTAAGCTAATTAGACTTGTGGAGAGAGTCCGATCTTGAAGGAGATCGCCTACTATGAGTGAGATTGGGAGAGAATTTAGAGGCTGTAATGTCCGCTCCAAAAAGGTTTTACTCTCTACAGTAGTCTAATCTTGAATGCGATCGCATTAGAGGATGGCAAAAGTTTGCTGCCAGTAACAACAATTAGCGGCAGCAAAAAGTGCCTCGCTCTGGAAATTAGCCAACTTTATGTAATCGAGCAGGTAAAGAGCGATCGCCTGTTGCGATTAACGTCTGGAAACTTTAGCGAATCAGGGCTTGCTAACTTCCAGAGCGAGGCTGCGCGATCTTCACGGTGAGAGCTAGTTCGAGCAAGCATCATCAATCTCTCTTTCCCAGTCAGGAAGAGCGGTTAAATTGTCTCCGCACTGCGGAGACAATTTGTTGGTCGGGGAAAGTTTCAGCGAACTGGAAACGTTACCTCAGCTTACGTTAAATAGTGGAGCAAGCTGTTCGATTACTGTTGGCAACCAGCGTACTTGTAACCGAGTTCTTTCTTGCTCGTCAGTCACACTAATAAGTCGTCCGTATTGCTGGCCCAGTTTTGTCAACTGCCAGATTTTTTTACCATCGCGACTATGAAAATTGAGCTGTTCGAGAGCTTGATTGATTTGTTGTGCCGAAGGGGAATAGGTAATATCGGTAACTTGTTGTGCTAACATTTTGCCGATTTGGGTAGCGGTTAGCATGTCTACAGTAGGCAATAATTCTGTTTCTACCAACTCTTGGGGTCGCTTGGGCTGAGTGATTAGCCATTCAACTGGTTCGATCGCATCTTCATAGACATTCGCGTGGACTGGATCGAATTTAGCGTACTGGCGTAGTCGCCAGATCGCAATGTGGGGTGAATCTACTCCTACCGATTGTAAGATCGAGGTGGCGCGTTCGATTGCCTGAACGCTAGCTGTCGATTGGTCGAATTCAAATTCTGCTATATTCATGTTAGTCATCCAATGTTTCGGCATTGGGAGATTAGCGACCGCACATTGCTAGTAACAATGTGCGGTCGCGTTTACATTAACTACCACAATAATATCAGGTTTTTGCACTTTTGTATATTTAAGTTTTTAGATGTTTGGACTTTTGCGTACTCAGTCACTCGCTGGTTGAATATTCGCTCGATTCGGCAAATTCCTGTGGCTCCTGCCCCATCAGTAATGCCATTTTTACGTCTCGATCGGTCTGATGTATTTTCGAGTTTTTAACTATTTAGACTTTTGCGTACTCAACCACTTACTTAGTAAATCCTCGATTAATTCAGAAAATTCCTGTGGCTCTTGCCCCATCAGCAATGCGACTTTTACGTCTCGATAGGTCTGGCTCTGAATGTAAGCTGTTACCTGCGTGTATTTTGGATCGCTCCGTTTGCCAGAAGGTCTACCCATTTTCTTGGCGATCGGTGTTTGAACAGCCTCTGACGAGCTAGCTGCTACATTATCTACGGCAAGCTTTCCCTCGCTCTGAGTTGGAGTAGCTGCTACTACTTCAATTGAAGCTGTGGTGGCATCTCTACCATCGTGTTCGGATGTTACAGGCTCCTCTTCCTGTCGATTTTCAAAGACAGCTTTAAATTTGCTCGGTTTACTCAAGATCTAATCTCCTTGCCTACAGCTTGATAATCAGCCCAACCATCTGCCGCTCTGGGATCTTTGACCTCATAAACGGGAATGCCCATTAATGCAGCTTTTTGGAAAGCGGCTAGGCGACGAATCCCCGTCTGAAATACTGGCAATCCCATTCCGAGCATCTCCTCTCTAGCTGCTTCGCCATCTCGCGATGGTTTTGGCGGCACGATCGTCAATAAGATCTTATATTGTTCGGCTTTGAATTTACGCAAAGCATCTACAGTCTGCATCAGCGCATCTAGAGCTAGGGCATCTGGAGTAGAGGGAATCACCAATAGATCGCACCCTTCTACTAAAGCGGCTAAATCTTCAGGTTCGGGACGGGCTTGAGTATCGATCACAATATGGTCGTAATCGCGAGCGAGTTTAGCTGCTTGTCGTTCGTCGGCAACTTGATAAGGTAACTGTCCCCGCTTACTCCAACCTGTTGCCGAGCGATTGGGGTCGCCATCAATTAATAGAGTCGAACCTTTGGTATGAAAGTAACAAGCGAGGTGGACTGCGGTACTAGTTTTGCCCACCCCGCCCTTATAGCCAGCTACAGTAATAATCATCTTTAAACTTTTGAGTACGTGAAAATGCAAAAATATGAAAGCTTGAAAGTTTATATTTTTGACATTTTGAAAATTACATTAAGTATAACTCGGCTCTTAACAACAGTTAAAATAAGCGACAAACCCAAGGATATTGTGTTGTTATGATATTAGATATATTCCGTGTGTCCCGACCAGATATGACTACTATAGCCAATTCCAAGCCGCATATAGAAAATAGCACCAGATCGCCTTTTCCCAAATTTGCGGTTGAGGTGCCAAATCGGCGTAATTGGGATGCGATTGCGGATTTAGAAAAAGAGCGCGATGAGTTAATGATCCCAATGCTTGGCTACGGTGTAACTAGTGGGGTGATTGTTGCAGCATTGTTAGGGACGGGTTTTTCTGCATTAGGACTACCTTTTATTGCTCCAGCTTACAATCTTTTCATGCAAATCCTAGAAATTTTGCAGGTTCGGGATATCACTAGGGCTTTAGTAGAAAAGTTTGAGGATAAAGGAATTGAGGTGTTTCCCCGAACGAGTCTTGAAGGTGCTGGGACGATCGACCTCTACATCAGATTTCCTACGCGCAAATATTTGATGGTTGCCTTACAAGGCATTGGCAATAATAACGTCCATTACAGCCCGATCAAGAAGATACTCTATCTCAAAAATAAGAATGGAAAAACCAGAGACCTCAAGCGAGACAAACTAGATGTCCTGATTCATCAGCAGGTTACACTTCGTAAGAAACATCGAGACTTGATGGGAGGCAACTCTCGTGATACCAAACATCCCATTGCTAGAATTATCTGTTTATGCGGAAAAGGTCAAATTCAACCAGACTTTCCAAAATCCCTTCAGCGAAAAATAGGCGACATGAAAGTGAGTACTATCGACATTCCTGGGGTAATATATATAGTAATGGATAAGAATATCGTTGAGTTCGTGGAAGCTTGGATTTCACAGCACTGATAGAGATATCTATACAAACCAAGTTTGGCGGATTAGTTGTCCGTAAATTCTGAGTTTGATTGTCGCTTAATGCGACCTAACTAAGAATAAACAAGGGTACCAATCCGCCAAATTGTTCTAGCTACAGACCTGCCAGACAAGGTTAAAAAGAAAAGTTAATCTTATTGTACCCGAATTTTTGGTGCAAGGAAACAGTACAACGGCGGAGCTTCCTGTACCATACTGACAGGTCTGTAGTCTCAAGGAGACTATGGCACAACAAAAACATCTAAATAACAAACAACTTCTAAATTTCTCAGCCGCTCGTTTCGACAGCTCGATATCGTGGCTCTCCAGCTCAAAGCTTTGCTCAGACAGTACTGGCATCGCAAAATGTGCGTGTAAGTCTGTCTTAAAAAACTTACTGGTTATTTGTGATTTAGGGGGTGTGAGGTAATGAAAAACCTACTTCACGCCTCTAAAACTGCTCCTTGCCCGATCTGCCAAAATACTGACTGGTGTTACAATTTAAGTGGCTCATTGTGGGTCTGCAAGCGGTCTGATTTCGCCCCTGATGGCTGGCGCAAGACTAGCAAGCAAGATAGTGCGGGACATTTCCTCTTCGCGCTCGAAGGCGACGATCCCGACTGGCAAGAGAAAAAAGCCCAATGGGATGCCAATAGACTCGAACGGGAAGAGAATCAACGCCTAGCCAATCTGGAAAAGCGTCAGGGCAGTCTAACAGCCACCCAACGCGATCCACTCATTCGCGCTCTTTCCAAAGAACTTGGACTCTACACACTGCATCGAAAAATGTTGCTCGATCGCGGTTTGACTCAATCTCAAATCGATGAGGGTCTGTTCTTTTCGATTGAGAAATGGCAGAAAGTTAGCGACGACTATCCTCTGAATTTGCCTGGGGTATATGTTTCCAAATTTGGCGATCGACAATTAAACGGTCGAGGAATCGCGATCGTTACCTTTGATGATGCTGGTTTGGCTACTGGCTGGCAAATATTGTCAGTGCCTCGGATTGAGGGTGCTTCTAAATATCCTTGGGCTAAAGGTGTAAAATCAAGCCATCTGCCGCTAGGGGATGCGATCGGTGAGCTGCCAATTCAAGTTGTCGGTAGTCCTAGCAAGAAACAAATTGCTTACTTGTGTGAAGGTACGCTCAAGCCTAAACTTGCTGGTTACAAACACGATGCATACTTTGTCGGAGCTAGTAGTGGGAATTTTAGTAGCTCCCCAGTCCAAGTTAAAGCGGCACTGGAGGTCATTAAAACTGTTGTCATTACATTAGACGGCGGGGACGTGACTAACCCAGCTCGGATGTTGCACTGGCAACGACAGTATGAATTTTTTGTGTCGCTGGGATTCAAGGTCAAATTCCTTTGGTGGAGTCAGTTTAATAAGGGAAAGAATGATATCGATGAGATTTCTACCAAGAAGTTCAGAAATGCAAGGTTAATTGACTTAGATTATTTTCTCAAACTTCCCGATCGGGCTGCTCAGGCTGCTCTCGATCGCCAAATCTTTCTTCGTTTATCTAAATTGTCTTTACCCGTTACCCACGAACGTTCTGAAGAGTATCTATCCGAACTACCATTGCCTCAGCCAGGAAAGTTAAGTTTTGTCACCAGTCCATGCAGTACTGGTAAAACAGAACAGCTTGTCGGACTGATCGCTAGATGGGAGAAAAAATGTCCAGAGGGCAAGTTTTTCTTCTTCGGATACCGGAATGGATTATTAGATCAGACTCGCAATCGTCTGAACATTCCTAGTTACCGAGTAGGCTACGGACAAGATGATGCGGCAATCAATAGTTACAAAAAATTAGCGATCTGTCTCGATAGTCTCCTCAAGTTACGTCTAGAGAGTATTACAACGAATTCGCTCGTCTTTTTTGATGAGTTTGAGGCGATTTTAAAGCACGGCACTCAAAGCAGTACGCTAGGAAGCAAAAGAGCGGCAGTTCAAGCTCATCTGGTTGCGATTATCGATCGAGTATTATCAACAGGCGGCGCAGTGGTTGGTTTAGAGGATAATCTGACCGATCTATCGATTAATGGAATCCTAGATTTGCTCGATCGCAAATATCCTTTTGAAATTCTTCGTAACACGATGGAGAAATTTCACTGGGATGTCAAAATGGGTGGTGGTAATCCTACTCACTACATGGGCTTAATTATCGATCGGCTCAAACGTGGTCAGAACATTATTGTTCCTAGTACTAACCAAAAGTTTATTCAAACTCTAGAGCGGATGATTATCAATCAAATGCCAGAGCTGAAGAATTCGGTCGTTCGTTTGGACGCTAAAACTGCCCCCGATCTGCACGATCTATTAGCCGACCCTGACGGCTGGTTGGCACAACAGAAACACCCAGTCCGCATCCTATTTTTATCTCCTACCGTTGAGAGTGGTTTCAGTATCAAGCTGAAAGCCTATAAGCACTGGTTCGATCGATCGATGGGTTATTTCACCAATCTCGATCTTCGGACTCATATTCAAATGTTGTCTCGCGATCGGAGCGACATTCCCCGCGACATTTTTGTCTTAGCTAAGGGCGTGGAAGCTGGTAGTACTAGAGGTCGCGATCCAGTGGCATTGTTACGGATGCGTTCGGCAATCGCTAATGAAACTAGCTTGCTGCATGGAGCTGGTCGCATTCCGATGAGTCGTCAGGGTAATGTTTGGAATTGTTTAGATGCTGAGTTTTCAGTTCGATCGCATTTATCCTCCAAATACATGGCTGAGTACTTAGAATTGGAGCTAATTGCGCGAGGACACAATGTTACTCAAGTCGATTGGGAAGAAGTTAGATCGCAGGAACAGGTCGATCATAATATCGAGGATGCAGTATCAAGCAAGGAATTAGGAGTAATTTACCAGGAGACTAAAGAGACTATTTTGGTTGAGGACAACCATACTATGTATATCTCTGATACTGAAGAACTATCTGTCGTTCAAGCGCAAGCCATATTACACAGCAGTAACTCACGATTTGAGGAACGGCAACGAGCACGAAAACGTGTGCTCCAAGAGCGACTCCCCTCCATACCTGAAGAAAAATTTACTGAGGATTTTTTGATGGCAATCTGGAGCCGTAAGAATGCTACATACTTACGGCAATGTGAAATGAGCTGGGCGTTGAAATATCCAGATTTAGCCGAAAATATCGAGTTAGCCATCTTAGCCAAGCAAGCTCAACAGCCGCACATTATCTACAGCCAAGTTCCGATCCAATCTCAAAGAATTAAATTGCTGTTACCAATAATGTCATATATCAACGATTTAACAACTGGTCGGGAGTATATGACTGGTGACGAAGCTGTTGTGGCAATTCAACAATACGCGCTCAAACACTACAAGAAGTTCTTTAATCTGTTTGGATTGATTATCAAAGAGGAATCAGCTCTAGGTAAAGGCTATGGTGCTGGCTCGACTCAAAATAGCGCGATCGCCACTGTGAATAAGATTATCAAGCTACTGGGCTACCAAGCCAAATCAGTGCGGCGAGTAGGCAAGGCAGGGGCGCAGGAGCGCGTATATGCGGTCGTTAACGGCAATTGTCCTCATCGACAAACAATCTATCAGTCCCTCGACCAAAAGCACCGAGAGTACCTATCTGGCGAACTAGGCCTAGAGGATATAGTCTTGGTCTTTAATATTGTCCCTAATATAAAGAGCGCGGCTATGCAATCGGCTGAGTCGTTTGAGCCGAAACCTTTACCCCAAGCGGAATTGGTTAATATTCAGTCCGGCACTGATACGTTGGCTGATATCGTTACTTATCCTCTAGATATGGCACTTGAGGCACTAGATGACATTCGATCGGTCTGGACGGCAGAATTCTTACACTTGGCTAGCAAAAATCTGACTTTTGCTCAGAGAATTATCCTTAAAAAGTTAGTTATTCAAATGAATTTAACTCAAATTGCTAGTTAATTAACAACCAAGCACCCGTTTATATCTATTTATTTTGAGTTTACCTAAGTAGGCGTGATTTGCCATGCAATTTTTTATTTTAATTGTTGGTGTTTGAGTAGCAAGTGTGCAGAAAGTGCCCCAACTAGTTACCCAACTAGTCGCCAATCCCCAACTAGTTGCCCCAGCGTTAACGTTCGATCGGCCGCCGCTTTTTCTTCACTGGGGATGATTTGTTGACATTTTGGGGGACAGCCACCGATGTAGATGCAGTTACTCCCACAATTTCGTCGATTTTTGGAAGAGTAACAACGAAATCTTTGGGCAGTCCCGATATTTTAGACAAAAGATCCATATCTTTAAATTCTAGATTTGGAAAACCAACAGGTTCCCACCCCTGGGGTGTTTTCGACATCACAAACATCTGCTTAGATGGACGCATCCTATATACAGCAAGGGTTTCCCCCGCTATTTGGATATCGACTCGCCCCGTTTTAAGTCGTGACTTACCATTGAGAGCTGCGATCGCCATTTTTGCCGCGTGATTTAACTGTTCAAGCGTCTCAGGGGATATTTTTATCGGATGTTGATTGCTTTTGAGGTTCGCAGCGGTAATTAAGGGGAGATCGGCGGGACTAGTCCCCAACTTTTCATCGACAATCGCCCAACTCGCCCCAACCGTATAAGATCCTTTATGGATTTCACCGTCTTTCAAGTATGATATCCCTCTCACCGCTCCATCCTTTCTCAATGTAAACCTCACATCGATATCATCCTCGGATAATCGATCGAGCCAAGTTTTTAAATCGCAACTAGTTTCGAGAGATTTTACCACCGCAACCGATAAACTAGTTGTGGGGTAAATAGTTTGAGCTTTATCACGTTTAACTTTCCACGAGCTTTTAACTTGTTCAAGTCCAAAATCGATCTCGATTTTTCTTAATATTTCTTGAATGCGATAACATTCAAAACTATCACTGACTCGCTCCCCATAAAAATCGATAGTATTTACCACAATATGTAAATGGTCGTGGTCATGGGCGTGGTCATGACCTGGATCGTCGCGGTGATGATTAATTGCCACATATTGACAATTTTGATATCCCATTTCCTGCATCACTCGATCAACTATCGAAGATTTATCGACATTATTGACATCATCCCCAGTTGCAAAAGCTAGCGAGATATGGCGAACATTATTTTGTGTCGATGGTCTAAGATCTGCCACAGCCTGAAATTCGCGAGCTAAATCTGCCGAATTAGTACCCGTCATGAATGAGGGTAGAATCTCAGGACATTTATTTTCGCGGAGTAGATATTCGAGTATTTGTCTGAAGTTATCGGGAGTAGAAATTTTAGCAATCATGACAAAGTTTTTTTAATTCTTGGTGGATGTCGATTAATTGCTGGCGATAGTTGCCAACTGATTGCCTAGCCAGACTAGCGCGGTTAAGTGCCCTGGCGATCTGGTTTAGGTTGTTACCCTGGATTCTTAATTCTTTGAAGAGTAAAGCCTTGGACGGATCGGGAGTTGGGATAGTAATGGTTTCCAACTCCCGATCAAGAGCTAAGAGCTGGATATATCCCGCTACTGTTACCCCAGCTTGAGCAGCGCGAGTATGAATTATAAGCAATTCGTCGTCAGTGAATCGCAACGTAACCTTATTAATTTTGGCAGGACGACGAGTACTCATGTGTTTAATTTAATTTCAAAGATAAAACGAATCACTACATTTGTGAAATACGAAAAAGCCGCTAAAAATTACAATCAGGTAATGCTAATGTTTGAAAACTGAATATTTAGCTAAAGATTAAAATCTAGGGTTTTGGGGTTTGGGGTTTCCCCAACCTGCTTTGTGTTTGATTTCGCAGAAATCAAAAGCCGTCAGGCGATACACACTGCTAGCTCCTCCGAATTCAGGGGGTACGCCGCACACCGTCAACGCCCCCGTCACCAGGGATTTAAACTATAGCAAGAAAGATGGGGAATTGCCAATAGAATCGTCGAATTAGGCGCAATTCAAGGCGAAGTAAGGGTTGATTAAGGATTTAATACCAAGGGAATCCCTTGATATTCTCTAGGTATTATCAAGGGATTCCCTTGAATAATTTTAGGTATTCCTTTGGATCGAAAACTAGGCTGTTTTATGATTTTTGCCACTTTAAAGCCTCGATCGTCGATCGAAAGATAAAGACTTGGTGATTCCCTGATATTTACCTAGCATTTCTCCTGATATTCCCTTGATATGTTCAAGGGATCTTCTGGGTACACTAAGTTCAAGGGAATACCTGAATATTCCCTTGAATTGAATCTAAATTTAAAAATCAAAATAGATACGAGAAAGAGGAAGATGACAAAGAAAAATAATCTCTATATCAATATCAAGGATGATGATAGTGAGTTGGAAATCATAGTTGATTTTTTGCGAGACGGGGAAATTAGCTCTCGATCGATTGCAGCTCTTAAAGCGTTTTATCTTTCTTTAGCGATCGCCAAATCCCCCAATAGTACATCAGAAGAAATCCGCAGAGCCGAACATTATTGCTTGAGTCAATTGAAGCAACAGATGTGTTACATAATAGATAAGCATTATCGGGATGACGAGATCAAAATGAATGCTGACGAATTCAGCACTGTAACTATCAATCAATCTGCGCCAAGTAATCTCGGTTTATTGCCGTTAGTACAACCATCTAGCATCGTTGGTGTAGCTTCTCATTCTGAGAACGGAGCAGTATCTGCTTCTATAGCAGTACCGTCACAATCTTCGGTGATTGCCGATTTACAAGAGATTCCGATCGTTAAAAAGGCTAAGGAAGAAGATGAGGACGACGAAGACGAGGATGATGATGAAGACGATGAATCACAAATGTCGGATGAAGAATATCTAGCGTCAAAACAACATCTGTTGACATTGGAGAAAATTAAGTAAAGAGCATTAACTTTGGTTGACTGGGCTTGAAAAAAAGAGAGGCTTTAACTTAATTAAGTTAAAGCCTCTCTTTTGCGAGGATGAGAATGACTTCTCTACAAAGTCAACACTCGTTCCAGATATTGTGCTTTGCAAGATATCGCTGTAATGGTTGCCGCTAGCTATTTTCAGGCGTTTTTCTTGTTAAGTAATTACTTAACAAGGAAAACGCCTGAATAACAGTCACATCAACGTTTTTAGCGATTTATTCACTTTGGACAAAGAAGTTTTGGTAAAATCAAAGGAATTTATTCATACCATCATAAAAATGGGTTAAAAAATGATTACTGGACTATATATGGGCTGGACAGATCCGATCGGCAAAAGATGGTTCCCCATCAAAAAGATGACGTGGGGAAATGGCAAATACTATACCGTCTACCTCAAAGGAATGTTATCGGCGATCGCAGCTAATCCATCTAAGGGTACTGCCGTCAAGGTTGGATTAATTAAGCTCGATCGAGTAGAGACTACTAAAGATATTGAAGTATCGTTCAAAGTGCGGATGCCCGTCAACCGACCTTTTCATGACACCGAAAGATTAGACAGACTAGGATTATCTACTGACTTGGCCCAATTCGACCCATTTGAGTATATCGCCAGAAGCGGCGGTAAGACTGGAGGCGATACCTCTGATATATTTGCCGAAACTACTCCAGATCGCAATGGCCTCTATCATTATTACTTTGGAATTGGAGCCATTGAAGGTCATGATATCAGTGAGTATATTCGTCAATTAAAAGTTGGCAATATGCTAAATATTCGGGAAGGGCGTGTTTACCACGATGGATATTTACTGGGAGAAACACCTGGATATATCAAATATCTATCAGAGCGTCATAACGCATCTTTTAATCTCAGCATTGCCAAAATTAATCACGATATATACCAATTTGGCAAAATACTCTGCCATGCTACTATTAACAGCAAAAATCATACTCCTTTTGCCGACGATGATTATCAGCCGTTAATCGAGAATTCCGAGTACAGCAGCCATGCCGTTGAGTAAGCATAGGTTTGCATCTCTGGCTTTGCGTGTGAAGGTGCCATCGATCGCAAGTAATTAATTGGCAGTGCTGCAACATTTGAGCGGTCATACAGATCTTAATGCGATCGGGCGTTATGATGATAGTCGTTAGAGTTTGCAGAAGAAAGTATCGAATTTGTTGTCAGATTTGGTTTTTTGACTTCAATAATGCCGCGAAACATTCTCATCCCACAAGTAAAAGCATATTCCCCTACCTGAGTTGGCGTAAATTCAACAGTTGTTGTTTGTCCGACGGGTAGACGGGTACTAATCCCAAAGTCGGGAATTAACACTTCATCCAGACAAGAATTACTATCCAAACGATGAAATGACAACCGCACGGGTTCACCACTATTGACAATAACTCGATCGGGACGATAGCCACCATCAACCGTTACTAATACCGATTGCACCCCATTACTTTGAGTCGCTTGTTGTTTCTGCTGTTTGCGTCCCAGAAACCACCACAGTTCGGCACCAACTAGCGTCAGTCCACCAAGGATTACACCGACTTTGACGGGTAAAGGTTGCTCGATCTGACGAAACGAACGATTTGTGGGCGAGTGTTGCATTTGAGATTTACTCATCTCCATCGGAAAGATCGAGAGCATTGCCCCAATCGAAATTACTACAAGTTTCATAGTTTTAGCCCCTTTAATCTCAGAGCATTGAGGACAACTGAAATCGAACTAAATGCCATTGCTGCTCCGGCGATCGCTGGATTGAGCAACCAGCCAGTAATTGGGAACAGAATTCCCGCCGCGATCGGGATGCCCAGGACATTATAAACCTGAGTTCGATGAGGCTAGCCTCATCATCAAATCAATTACCTGACTGTGTTTGAGCCAATCACTACCAATCCTCAAAAACTAAGTGTTTCATAAATTATTATCAATAAGCTCTGCTTGTTGATAATTAGCGGTC
>NZ_JBGSPA010000225.1:0-6044 GCF_041738855.1 Chamaesiphon sp.
AATTTAAATCAATGTTTTTTCAACTATTAATGATATTGATGGTGGATTTTAATGTGCCAAAAATTGAAAAAATTCTGCTGTTAGCCTAAAAGTGTTGAAATGCCTGAGTTTGAGGAGACAAAACTTCATCGAACTCAGGTAAAGAAGTATTCTTCTGTCCCGAAGAATCTCAATTCTATTCGCAATGTTTGGAAAGATTGGTTCTCAATCGCTGTACCAGTTCCGATCTGGTGATTGAGTTTGGTTCTGGCGATGGCAGTCCAGTGATTCACAGCTTGCTCAGAACTCCTTTTCAAGGCAAAATTCATGGGTATGAGTTGACTGATACCGCCTGTAAGCTAGCTCAAGCGAGAATCGCTCAGTATGAATTAAGCGACAAATATATCGTTCGTAACCAATGTTTCTTTGAGGGTTGGCAACAGTCTGGGGCTAATTATTTGATTGCTAATCCACCTTATTTACCTGCGCCTGACAACGATATTTACATGCCATCTTTACATGGCGGGGTAGATGGTGCCGCGATTACTAAGCGGCTATTTACAGTTGGTTGCGATCGCGTGTTATCACTTATCTCCGCCTATTCAAACCCCGTCGAAACGATCGAGTATGCGATCGCTTGCGGATATCAAGTAATTGATTTTACGATCGCGCCGTTGGAATTTGGCTATTATAGTTCCGAATCAAAGGTGAGAGAGACTATCAGCGCGCTCAAAAGCGCTCGAAAAGCTTTTTATTCGCCGAACATCTATCTGCTGGCTGGCGTATTATTTGAAAAGCAAGGTCGAGGCTCCCAGGATCTCTCCGCAGAACTGCGGCAAGTGATGACCGCTTTTTAAACAGTTGACAGTTGACAGCGAAGTTTTTATGACGAGGATTTACACCCCAACAGTTAATTGCCAACAATTTTATCGAATAAATCGTGAGTACGATCGATGATTTCGCCATTAAAAGTTTTGACGAGATTAGCTGTCGCCATTTCTAGTAACGGATCGAATTCTAGGTCTTCCGACTCTGATAATGGAGTATGTATGGCTCGCTCTGCATCTAGTGATTCGGGTGGTTCGGCAAAATCCGCTGGGGGTTCTGGTGCTGGTGCTGGTTCAACTACATCTACCTGAGCCAATGGTATTAGAGTCGGTAGGGAATTTGGTACTGGTACTGAAGGGACGATCGTTGGTTCGATCTCAGCTTCGCTCTCATTGCTGAGATCTTCTGCTTCCACATCATCAGTTAAGTATCCTGCCAATGGCACTACAGATGTTGTCGGTGGCGGATCGATGACGATCGCTGCGGGCGGTGGTGAAGGTGGTAAGGAACTAGGCTGAGGTTGACTTTTGCCCAAAACTTCTAGCTTGACGGAGATCGATCGACCGTAGATGTGAGTAAATACTTTGGCTAGTTCTGGCACCTTCCCAGCAGCGATCGTCTGCATGGTACTAGATTTCATCGCCACTACCGCTTGCGTTTGGGAAATTGAGACGAGCTTTCCAAAGGGTTTAAATAAGTCTCTACTCGCAGGTAGAAGCTGCTGTAAGACCCGTTCCCAGGTACTAGCTAAGTCTTCACTCCCGATCGCTGTTTGGGGAGCCGTGACGGCGATTGGAGGGGGTGTAGTGTTGGAGCTAATTTGATTGGGAGGCGCGACTGATGCTGGTTGGCTTGGTGGTAATGCTGGAGCAGCTTGCGGTGTGATGGCTGGAGGTGGTGGGATACTGGCGATCGCTGGAGCAGACTGAGTGCTGAGTGTCATTAGCCCGAAGATGGCAATTTCTAACCACAATTGCGGCTGAGTGGTTTGCTTGAGTTGGATTTCACTATCTTTGAGATGTGTTTGTCCCGCGAGAATCCAGTCTAGTTGACAGCTTTGAGCGATTTTGACTAGTTCGACCCAAGTTTCGGGTGTGAGTGCGGCAAGATCGGCGCGTTGGGGAGCGGTTTTGGCGATCGCTAGATCCCGATAGCACCCTGCGAGATTTTGGAGGACGATCAGGGGTTCTTTGCCGCGTTCGAGGATCTGGCGAGTGCGATCGAGTAAACTTTCAGGGTCGGCACTGACGATCGCTTGCAAGATCCCCAGCAAGTCGCGTTCTGGTACCGAACCGATCGCATCAGACACGCGATCGGGTGTGATTTCGCCATCGAGTAGACTCAGCCGATCTAGCAGACTCTCCGCATCCCGCAAGCCACCTTGAGCGATTTGGGCGATGAGTGTCACAGCGGCAGGAGCGATCGCGATTTGTTCGACTTTGGCAATATAGATCAGATGTGCGACCATATCAGCGACTGGAATCCGCCGATAGTCAAACCGCTGACAGCGCGAGATAATCGTCGGCAACACCCGCTGTGGATCGGTCGTAGCGAGGACAAATACCACCCGATCTGGTGGCTCTTCGAGCGTTTTGAGGAGTGAGTTAAATGCTGCTGTCGTCAGCATATGACACTCATCAATGATATAAACTTTATAACGGCACTGAACGGGGGCGTATTGGGCGCGTTCGATAATTTCGCGAATATTGTCTACGCCCGTATTGCTAGCAGCATCAATTTCAATGATGTCTAGTGCCGCACCAAGAGCGATCGAGTTACAGACTTCGCACTTACCACAAGGTTGCGCTGTAGGTACCTGACTCGCCATACAATTAAGAGACTTAGCTAGTATTCTCGCGCTCGAAGTTTTGCCTGTACCTCTTGGTCCAGTAAACAGATATGCTGGTGCGATCTTCTCTAGTCTAAGTGCATTAGTTAGAGTGGTGGCGATCGCTGCTTGCCCGACTAGATCGGCGAAAGTTTGCGGTCTATATTTATGATGTAGAGGTATATATGCCATCTGCGGGATAAATAAAGAGGAAGTCTAGTGGAACAGAGCACTCTCAATCGAGTCGGTTTACCTAGTACTACCCTCTAAGATACTCTAGATCTAATGTACCTAAATTGTGCATCGAGGAATCAGTAAATGTTGAAAAAAATCTGGCAGTCATTGGTGAGGTGGTTTCGCAAATTATTCGGGCGAGGGTCGAGTGGAGCGACGCTCGCACAGCGAGGCTCTGCCAAAGACCGGATGGTAGCTCAAGCCCAATTACCACCGCTCGATGATACCGATCGCGAGTATCTCTTCATGCAGTTGCTAGAGGGAGTAGCTCATGGCTGGCAACAACCCCGCGCGATCGGCTTTTTCAACAAGATTAGACAAAGAGTCCGTAAATCCGACTGGCTAGATTGGCTCCAGCGATTTGGCGATAATTTGCTATCAGCACCTGTAGCCAATTATGAACTAGCCGAACGGATGGTGCAATTGGGTCAGCTTGACTGTGGTGAGATCGGCGATCTCGCTGGTGAGTATGGCGCACGGCTACTCGATCGTCAAGCCCCACAATTCTTAGGAGACTTGCTACCGATTATGGAGTTCGATGAGCTAGAATTCGATCGCATCGATGACCAGATCCCAGTTGAGGCGATCGAGGGTGAAGGCAACAGCCAATATCGCCAATTCGGTGCAGTACCAACAGAATTACTCATCGATAACTCGCCGATCCCATCACCACCAGCGGCAGATCGGGCTGAAGCCGACACTACCGCTGCGGAAACCCGCGAAATTACCCTCGAAGAATTCTCAGCAATGCTCCATCAAGATCCAGGCTTAGTCGCCGAGCTAGCCGAACAATTTGGGATCGAAACAACCGATCCACAAGCGATCGTCAATATTGTTGTGGCTCAGATGCAGCAACAAGTCCAACAAGTGAGTGGCGACCTCACGCCGATTTCCAGCGAACTGACTCCACCAGCAGTTGAGCCAGAAGTTTTCCCAACACCAGCGGCTCCGCCGACTCCCGCCACCCCGCCCGAAATTCCGCCAGCTCCCCCAGAAGTACCGCCAATTCCTGCCACGCCACCCGAAATTCCCGCGCCGCCGCCAGAAGTACCACCAATCCCTGCCACGCCACCCGAAATTCCCGCGCCGCCGCCAGAAGTACCGCCAATCCCCTCCACTCCGCCAGAGATGCCCCCATCAACTCCGACCATTCCAGGCATCTCGGCCAAGCACCACAGCACACCACCACCCCCGCCACCTTTCCCCAAATTGGAGTACAAACCCGAAGATCCTTGGCAAAGCAGTAACCTAGAGACGATCGAACAAACTCTGCCAGAAGCAGCCAATACACCCGATCGGCGTGGAGTTTAAGCAGATATGAGCAAAATCACCAACTTATATACAGACGGAGCTTGCTCGGGCAATCCTGGCCCTGGTGGTTGGGGGACAGTTGCTTATTTTGACGATGGTGAGTGCCACGAACTTGGTGGCAGAGACAGCGCGACGACCAATAACCGGATGGAAATGCAGGCAGCCATCTCGGCACTGGAGTTTTTTGCAAGTACCAATCAAACCCACCAATGCGTCCTCTATACCGATAGTGAGTACCTGATCAAAGGCATCACTCAATGGGTGAAAGGGTGGAAGAAAAAGGGCTGGAAAACTGCGGCTGGCAAAGCCGTCCTCAATCAAGACTTGTGGGAAACCCTCGACAGGCTCAATGGACAAGTCCAATCCCAAACCAAAGTCCCCGTCTCCTGGCAACATGTCCGCGGACATTCTGGCAACGTCGGCAACGAACGCTGCGACACGATCGCCAGAGGGTTCTCTAGTGGTCAACCACCACAACTGCGGCAACGTTCTACAATAGGAATATCAGAGCCATCATCTGTTTCACAGCATCCACCCGCTCGGGTAGCAGCTACTCTCTCTCTCCCTGATTTGCAGATTGTCCCCATGCTAGAAGAACAGACTATTCATCACGATAGTACCGAACATATTCCCCGCGAAGTACGTGTCGCCCATCTTCACCACCTCATCGATACTTTGCGGATCACTGATGAAATTGCCAAACATGGCTATCTAATTGCCAGCTCGGAACTAGCAGATCTCATGGACATCAATGCCAGTGCTGTCACGAGTCGCGGTGACAGATGGGCTTGGCGCAACTGGATCGTTTCACGAGTCCGCCGCGAAGGCAATCAAATTCTCTGGCAACTAGAACGCGTTGACGGCGAATAAGTCTAGAGCCAACCTCGCAATTTATAAACCACCAGCCCCACATATTCACGGATCGCTTGGGTAGTCAGCGAGAAGTATTCTTCCGTCGGCAAAAAACTCAAAATCACCGACTCAGTTTGACCATTTGGTTGGTCTAGTTCCGACTCAGAGACTCGATAATCAGTCGGTGCGGCGATCGCGTTTATCCCCAGATGCGTGAATATTGCCATCGATCTTGGCATGTGGATCGCAGAAGTCACTAGCAAGATCGTTTTGAAGTTTTGGGCTTGCAGGATCTTTTGGACATTTACCGCATTATCGCGGGTATTGTAAGATTCGGCTTCAGGGATGATGTCTTGCTGCGGTACACCCATATTCACCAAGATTTTGGTCAGATCGTCAGCTTCGGGATTACCGCCACCTTGCCAGGTGATTCTACCCCCGCTGACGATGATTTTTGGTGCTCTACCTGCGCGATAGAGATTGCCGCCGTACCACACTCGATCGCCTGCATCGGTAAAATCGACATCTGGACGTGGATAAACCTGCGATCTCATCCCCCCACCCAAGATGACGATCGCATCCGCTGTCGGTAATTCAGTTCTAACAATATTTTGCCACTCCAAAGATTGCGCTAGCCAGTGACTCACCCATACATTTCCACTGAGAAACAACACGATCGAAGCCGCGCCAATAGCGGCGGGAGTCCACTTGGAATTTATCCACCACAACCCTAAAGCGATAGTCAATAACAAGCAAGTTGCACCCATCGGATAGAAAAATAGCGGGAGCAGTTTGGATAAAAATAAAAACATTTAACTTCATTAGGTAGGGTGTGTTGGCGACAGCGGCTCGCGATACGTAGGCTTTGCCATAAGCGCAAGGCGCAGGCTACGCCAACGCGCAGCGTCTCCCAAGGAGAGGGTTTAGCGACCCAAATCACGCGGAGGTTCCCTGTCCATGAAAATGAACCAAGCACAATCCACCTAAAAGGTGAGGGAT
The DNA here is from genome assembly GCF_041738855.1 of Chamaesiphon sp. Lineage (GTDB taxonomy): Bacteria > Cyanobacteriota > Cyanobacteriia > Cyanobacteriales > Chamaesiphonaceae > Chamaesiphon. Next base: position 6,032 of record NZ_JBGSPA010000225.1, read on the forward strand.
TTTCACCCCTGTT
>NZ_JBGSPA010000116.1:0-5734 GCF_041738855.1 Chamaesiphon sp.
AAAGTCTTGAGTACGGGATTGATCGTACTACCTGTTTCTCGATCGAAATTATAGCTGAGTTGATGGTAATGCTCGCGCACGTAACTCTCTAATTCTGCTGTCGGGATGACTGCGGCATAAACCGGACGTTGCCGCTGCTCGGAGGTATATTCAACGTTCGTTAGAGTGTCGCCCAAGGCATTATTAAGCTGTTGGCGAAGATAATCGACTCCAAACGAGAATACCGCGTGTTTGCCATCTTCAGTAACGCCCATCCTCGCGCCAAACCTAGATCGTACTTCTGCTTGAATACCTTTAAGAAATGAAGGCACCGAACCCAGCTTATCGACATCGATTGCGGGTAACTCAGTGCTAACAAGATTGGCTTGACTGAGCCAATTACCAAGTTTTCGTAGATCCTGTCCGATGACTGGACGCACTACTCTAGCATCGCTTAACGCTTGCTGATAAGCATCTGGTTCGAGCGGCTTGCCAAATTTAGAGATAAAGCGGTCTAGTTTATCGACCTTTGAGCCTTTCTTTTGCTCTAGCTCGACTGGATCTACAACTAATACCTCATAACCACGCCGATATTCCTCAACATAAGCAGGATGAGTATCGAGATAAGACTGATATGGAATCTTCTGTTTGTTCAGATATTCCTTCATCTCACCAGCAACACTAACTGGAAGATCGATTTGGTAAAAATTCTTTAGATCGACTCCATCGTTTTTAATGACTGGTTGTTTTATCTCAGTCATTAGAATTGAATTACTACTCAAGCGATTTAAAATCTGCGACCTGATATTAGCGTTTTGAGTGTCCGTCTCACTTGGCTCCCGTTGGTAGACAGTTGGCTCGTATAACTTAGATTCAGACTGAATCTTCCACACAGCAGCATTCATCACTTTCTGAGGATCGGGAATATCTAGTCGATAGTGATGATTGGGTGAAATAGCGGAAATTTGCTCGTCACCAGTTAATTGTGCGGTAATAGCAGAACGAGCGGTGATATCCCCTAATTTATGGCGATTGCTGTCAATATTTTGATAGATTTCGTACCCGATAATTACTGGGTCTGCTTTGATTATTTGACGATCGATATTCTTAAATGCAACATAACCAGATAGAACTTTACTATAATCGATTGGTTCTCCCGCTGCATCGCTATCCGGCATTATTCCAGTTAAATAATACTCTCGTCCATTATCTTCGAGAACTGCTGAAAATGTGGGCTTCTGATTTGCGAGCGATCGAGGATTTACCCGAAATTCACTAAATTGCAGATTTCCAACCGCATCATCGCCGATCGAGCGGTCGAATAGTTCGCTCAATTCATCGCTGGTATAAACCACCGGACACTTTAATCCTTTTATATCGATTTGATAGGGTGTGCTGGTAACTTTCTCAAGTGTCAAATTTTGGGCACTCTCCACAGATTTACCCGTTGGTGTCAAATTAACCGCGAGAATGCGTTTCTTGTTACTCAATTCGATCGACAGGTTAACAGTCTCTTTTTGCAAGCGACCTTCACCAAGTAATCCTGCTGGTAAAGCCGAATACATAGCCGCCTTCGCTTTATCTGCAAAGTTACCAGACTGTCGATAAGCCTGACGATGTAGATTCGATGCAAATTCAATCTTATAACTATTACCATCGGGTGCGATCGGGTTTAAAGCACCCTTGTCATCAACATTAAATTTGAATCGTTCCGTGCCCAATAATTCGAGTAATTCGGCGGCACTTTTGTCGAGAACGAGTGATTCATCGGTGGCGACCTTAATTCGTTCGACCAGACTTTGCGGATATGCTGCTAAAAGCAATGCTGGATTGGCATTTCCAGTCACCTTCGCAATCGCTGCTAAACTTTCCATCTGACCGATCTCAGCTTTCTCAAACGCTTGACGCATATTAACCACTGCGGCTTTACGTTCGCGTTGAATCGCTGCTTTTGTATCACCGACTTTCACAAAATCAATTAAACCTTTAGCTACTCCTGCCTGAAAATCTACAGCCTCAAATTCGATCTTTCTCTCTCCACACTTTTGTGCAAAGTTTTTGCACCATTCACGATCTAACAAGCCGACATCATGTTGTGTGACAAATTCACCGTTAATATTTCGCTCGATATAGGTCGCATTTTCATCAAATAAATTTAACTTAAATTCACCAAATTCAGCGTTTTTAAGTACATTAACACCACTGACATTCAAACTGAAAATATCGATCTTCGTCCCTGCATATTTAATTTCGAGATAAGTTCGCTCCTTACCTGCTAATTTAGCGATGCGATTGTACTCTGCATATTTGTCGATCGCTTCCTGGTCGTCATTGATATAAAAACCTGCAATTGCTAATGCTTGCTCTGAAACCGGAATATCTTTAAATGCTCCAGTTAAATTTGCATTAGTAGAAGTAGTCTCGCGATCGAGCGGCTGATAATTTTGATTGCATAAATCTTGTAAAGTCTCTGGTAAACTAAAACCAGTCGGTTTAGGCTTGAAGTTGTTATTATAAGCCGCCGATTTAGATTTTCCAGATACCGAAGTGTATTTATCTCGGCTAAAGTTAGTAGCAATTGCCGAACTCAATTCGACTTCGATCTGATTGGCAGACTTAAAAATATCGACGGCATCTTGATTGAGTTGACTCGTAACCACAATCGCCTCATCTAATACATCTTGATACGATCTCAATCGATCGATATTAGACAGTTCGGGATCGGCGGCTAGACGAGTTAACTTAACTGACTCGGTATCTTCGTATTTGATAAAATGCTTTGCTAGAGGATCGAACCGTTCGCGAGTTTCGGTAAATTTAAGTGGAATATTAGTATCGATGCCCTGCTCGATCAACCGCGAGAGATTTTGATACCGATCGACAACTTCTTGTAGTTCGCCAGCGCGTTCGGGATATTTTTTGATAAAGTTTGGTAAATAAATCCGGTTGAAATCATAGATGGCAGTCAATAGCTTTTCGGGCAACTTATTTTTGACCTTTCCATCGGGAGTAGTAAATTCCAAACGTTCGCAGTCATCGCGGAATCGAGCCAGGGACTTCTGAAAATCTATCATCTTGAATAAAGACCGATGGTATCCGGCACTTTCATAAGCTGCGATCGCCAACTTCTCATCAAAAGAATCGCTAAAAACTTGAGCTGCATCTTTAATCGAGCTGGGTAAAGTTACTGGATAAAACTCTCCATCTATCCCCATCCCAGTAAACCGATCTTTAACTGCCGCAAATAAAGACTGATTTGTCTTCTCCAAATACTCGATTGCCAGTCGATCGATTAACTCCGCATTACCACTCTCGATAGCCAGATCGATCTCTGACTTTGATAAGTGTAGCCGTGCTTTCTGGCTATAAACTAAATTGACATAAGGCGGACGAATGTGAATTGCGACCTCCGGTAAAGTCATCTCTGTCGGCAGATTTTTTGCCCGTTTTTCAAAGTTAGGTAGCTTGGCATCGGGATGTTCGTTTTCTTGTACCGCCGCATATAAATTTGGGACGATCGTCCGTGAAATGGCATTACCAGTATCCCCGTCATAGTCCATCTGAGTAGACTGCATCAACGTCTGAAATTCTGCTTTGAGGCGTTCCTCCGTGCCATATTCCTCGATCAGTGCATCGTAGGTGTCTGGGTCTTCTGCCTCAATTCGTTCGAGTGTCTGAATATTGACATACATGATGTCGGGATCGGCTCCCAATTTTTGTAAGCTTTCCCAAGCTTTCAGGTTATTTTTGACTGTGAGTAGCCCGTTCCGATTGACTACTGGAGAGCGAAAAAATACAAATTCTTCGCCATCCTTGAGCCAAGGTACGGCAATCTCTCCATATTTGAGATCCCATGCAGGAAGAACTGTTGCATTGTCACCGTTCAAACGACGAGTATCGGCAAATGAGAGATTGCGCCAGGATGCACTCAACCTGTCTCCCAGCCAGTCTTTAACTTGGACGGAGTTAAGCAAATCGTACCGCCCCGTACTCAATGCCATATCCATCAAATTGATGGTGTTAAACTCGTCAGGTTGAGCTTCGTTCTCCATGTAATAGTCGTTTAATGCCCACGCAGCAGCCAATACTAGATTTTGACTGTGAGCGGCAAGAACTTGAGCTTCTGCTTGAACGACAGGCAATACATCATGCGCTGCTTGAGGATAAATCGATAATACTTCACTAATGGCTGACTTAGTATTTTGGCTGTCGTTCTTGATGCCGAAGAATATTTCTTCCGGTTGATATTCATACATTCCAGGCACGGGCTTTTGCCCCTTGAAGCTATCGAGAGATAAAATCATGTCTGGAGCGTCGCCAGCGGGAAATAACTGGGGTAGATCGATTGTATTTAAGAATCCTTTCGCAAATGTGGTAGCTTGAGCACTTTTGACCCCCATCCGAAACTGGATTGCTTTATCTTTATCTGTCAGCTCCTTCAATAAATTTTTATCGATCGCGCCACAAGAATCATGAACGAATTGGCGAGAGATCTCTGGCGGAATGTTAGCGTTACCACTGTCATAACCGTTGGCGAAATCGACTACTACAATTTTTAGCGGACGATCCGCTTTGAGTGGTTCGCAACCACCTTTGAAAATGCTGGAGTAAGCTCCAGCTAAATAGTCGATCGGCAATACTTCCTTGAGTTTTTGGGCAGCTTCTGGAGAACCATAAATTAAATCATCGCGATCGACTAAGATTAATTGCGTTCCTGCGGGAGCGTTACTAATAATCTCTGCTTGAGTTGTAAAGTCATCATTTTGAGCTAAATATAACTTCTCTCCAGGGATAAAGAAATCTAGCAGCGTTTCACCAAGAATCTTGCGCTTGGCGGGTTGTTTGGTTTTTGGATCGATCTGAACTTTTTGAGCGAACAGGCTGTAACGAGTTAAATCTGTCATCTATTACCTCCTGGGGATAAAGCGAATTTCGACAGTCGAACCAACTGTAATCTTGAGCTTGTTGGCGATTCCAGCTTTAACTTCAACTACTCGATCGAACGGTTGATTGGTGCGATGTTTCAAGCATCTTTGTTCGTCGCAAGCTTCGACACGAGCTATATAAGCGACTCGATTGCCATTGAAGAATAAGATATCCGTCGCAAACTTATTGTCCTTGCCACTAAATGCCGTATCGGACGTAAAATCGCCAGCATATAGCATTCCCCGATCGTCCGCCATATCCTTACTTTCTCGAAAGGTTAGCCCACGAGCGATATCCAATTTTGTTCGCGCCACCTCTAAATTAATCGCTTTATCACCATTAATTAATTGCGCCTCAATCGGTAAGATAATAGCTGACTTTGGGGCAATTTCTTCTGGCTTAAAGCCTTGCATGATAAAGGGAAAAGCTAAGAAAAACACCCAGTAAAACTGACTGTATTTAAGCTGCTCTGGCTGTTTGTCAATCTCCTGAGTCATAGTTAATTACAGTTAAGTGAATATAAGGGTTCTTCTGGTAAGTCAAAGGGATGGGGCAAATCCGAACTCGAAGCTTCGGTAAAAGCTTTAGCTCTATTCTCGATCGCCATAATTCCTTCAGGATTGCGGGTATAGAGCGTTCTAACGCGAGTTCTTGCGGCTAGAATATCCTCTGCTGATAGTTCGATCGGATCGCCTACTTCAAGACGATAGAATTGGTAGGTAGCAGCTTCGATGGCCATCTGCGCGAGTTCGGCACCAGTACATTTTTCGGTACGCTCCAGGATGCTAAACCATTCCCGATCGGTCAATCGTCCGTGCCCTGTTTTATA
>NZ_JBGSPA010000034.1:0-6715 GCF_041738855.1 Chamaesiphon sp.
GGGGACTGGTACCTGCCGTTGGTATTGTTGGCGGCGGTGCTTTTTTACTGGGACGCAAGAGCAATCGAGTCACAACGAGCCTAGTCGATCTAATCGAGCCAGAGGAAGAAGTTTCAGAGATACCAGCACTGGAAGCAGCTATCGATCGCCACCATTACATTACCGATCGCGAAAATGCCGCAATCGGTATGACGAAGAGCGACGATCGCTAATTTCTAGATACTGGCACGACGATCGATCGTCAGTTGCTATTTGGCGCGACTTTCTCACAATTACCTCAAACCTAACGGCAGCTAAAAAGTAATTCAGCAAAAGCGAGGCTGTTATGGATCGAATATTTTCGGTAAATCTGCTCTGGGGCTTAGTACCAGTCACGGGCATTATTATCGGTGGTGCCTTGTGGCTCTATCGCAGACGAGATCGCCTTGCAACCGCTTCAATCGAGCCGGAGGCAAGAGTGCCAGCTATTTCCGCTGACGAATTACCAATGTCAGAGTCAGATCCCGATCGAGATCGGTCGATCGTTATCGAGGAGACAGAAGATGATGATGATGCCGAACCTCCCTATATCAGCTGGTTTTATTGAAATCGATGACTATTAATTATTATGCTCGGTTCGGTAATTAATCCGCTGACACTTATTCTCATATCTAACACTAAACATGCTCGGAAATATCGTTCAGTGGGTAATTAACCGTCGTTGGCTGGTCGTACTAGCCGCTGTTATCGTCTCATTATGGACAGTTTATGTCATCCCCCAAATGCCGCTGGATGTGCTGCCAGCTTTCGCGCCGCCGCAGGTAGAAATCCAAACCGAAGCACCCGGACTCGCACCAGAAGAAGTAGAATCCCTAGTAACATTACCGATCGAGAGTGCGATTAATGGTACGCCTGGAGTTACAGCCGTGCGTTCTTCCAGTGTGGCGGGAATTTCAGTAGTGCGGACGGTCTTTGGCTGGTCAACTGACATTTATCAGGCGCGGCAACTGATTACCGAGCGACTGCAACAAGCCGTTAGTAAACTACCGCCAGGAGTCGAACCGCCCCAAATGTCTCCCACCACTTCGCCCGTCGGTTTGGTGGTGCAGTATGCTTTTACCGTCGCTGATAATGAGCAGAGTGCTACGCCAAATTCCCTGATGGCAGCGCGGCGGATTGTCGATTGGCAAGTGACAAATCGCCTTTTAGCCGTGCCAGGAGTCAGTCAAGTTTTGGTGTTCGGTGGCGACGAGCGACAGTTTCAAGTATTAGTCGATCCGGTCAAATTAGCAGCTTTTAATATTACCTTAGACCAAGTTACCCAAGCGACTAGAAAAGCAAATGTCAATGCCGCAGGTGGTTTTTATATTACTCCTGATACCGAGAGCTTAATTCGGGGAATCGGTAGGATCGAATCGATCGTAGATCTCCAAAAATCGACGATCGTATCCCGCAATGGCACCCCCGTTAGACTGCAAGATGTCGCTGATGTCCAAATTGGTGCGGCATTAAAACGGGGCGATGGCAGTTTTAACGGTAAACCAGCAATTATCGTGATGGTGAATAAGCAACCCAGCTACGATACGCCCACTGTCAGCCATGCGGTAGAAAAAGCGATCGCTGAAATTAAAGTTGGCTTGCCCAAAGACATCAAAGTCACCACCACTTTCCGTCAAGATAGTTACATCGAATCTTCCGTCGATAATGTGCGCTCTTCGTTGATTCAAGGTAGTATCATCGCGGCAATTATTCTGATTCCCTTTCTGTTGAATTGGCGAATTCTGACGGTGTGTTTATTAGATTTTTTCTTGACATTGCTATTTGGGATGTTGGTGCTGTCATGGCTGGGAGTTGGTTTGAATACCATGACATTAGGCGGCTTGGCAGTAGCAATTGGAACAGCGATCGATGATGCGATCGTCTATGGTGAAAATACCTATCGTCGCTTGCGTGAAAATAAAGCTGAGGGCAATCCACTTACCCCGCTAGAAATCATTTTTGAAGGTTCTGAAGAAGTGCGCGATTCACTCATAGGCGCGACGATTATTGGAATTATTGTATTCTCACCAATTTTTACATTACCAGGGGTTGAAGGGAAGATTTTCACCCCGATGGGAATTGCTTACTTAGCAGTAGTTGTTGTTTCTAGTTTAGAATCTTTACTCGTTTCTCCAGCTTTATGTGCGATTTTACTACCCGCTACTAAGGTGTCACAACGAGAACCGTGGCTAGCGAGATTTTGCAAGGCGATTTATAGCGCGTGTTTGAACTTCGCGATGAAAAATCCGCTCTTAATTATGGGAACTGCTACGGCTTTAACTGTCGCATCAATTGTAATTATCCCTTCATTTGGCAGAGCATTTTTACCAGAGTTTCAGGAGCAAACGATGGTAAACACGCTATTGTCCTACCCAACTGTTTCTCTCGAAGTTAGCACCAAAGCAGGTCATGTGGTCGAAGAATCATTGAAAAATGATAAGCGGTTCACATTCATTCAAACTCGCGCCGGACGCGCTGCTGGTGATTCTGATGCCGCAGGTGTGAATCTGGCTCACGTTGATGTCGAAATAAGTAAACTAGGGATGGAAGATCGGCAAGAATCGCTCAAAGTAATGCGAACAGCATTCGAGAAAATCCCAGGTGCAGCCGCAAATATTGGTGGGTTTATCCAACATCGAATGGATGAAGTTTTATCGGGAGTGCGAAGTTCGATCGCGGTGAAAATTTTCGGTTCTGACTTAGCGGAGTTACGGAAAATTGGGCAAGAAGTAGAAAAACAAATGGCAACAGTCGATGGTGTCGTCGATTTACAACTCGAACCCCAATTGCCAGTACCTCAGATTCAAATTAAATTCGATCGGGATGCAGCCAGTCGTTACGGACATACAGTAGGCGATTTGTCTGAGACGATCGAAACTGCCCTCAATGGTAAAGTTGTTTCTAAAGTTCTCGAAAATCAACAATCTTTCGATTTAGTTGTTTGGTTGAAACCAGAAGCGCGGCAGAGTCTAGAAACCATTCGCAATCTCTTAATCGATACTCCCAACAATCAAAAAATCCCGTTAGCTAGTATCGCCAAGATCGAACAAGGGAAAGGGCCGAATACCATCAATCGGGAAAATGTTTCGCGCCTAATTGTCGTTTCAGCCAATGCCAAAGGTCGGGATATTCGCTCGATCGTTACAGAGATCGAAACTAAAGTTAAAAGTAACATCCAATTATCGACGGGCTATTTTATTCAATATGCAGGTCAATTTGAAGCTGAAGAACGTGCCAGTAAAAACATTTTAGTTTTCAGCGGGATCGCGTTTGTGGCAATTACTGTCTTGATGTATCTTTCTGTTAAGTCGATCGCTTCAACGGCAATGATTATGATTAACTTACCAATTGCCTTAGTCGGTGGGGTCATTGCTGTAGCTCTGACGGGTGGCGTAATTTCGATAGCGTCTCTAGTGGGATTTGTATCCTTGTTTGGGGTAGCAACTCGGAACGGATTATTACTAGTGGATAACTACAATACTAAATACTCTGAAGGAATGCCAATGAAGGAAGTTATTGTCAAAGGCTCGATGGAGCGATTAAACGCGATCTTGATGACGGCTTTAACTTCGGGATTGGGTTTAGCACCGATGGTGTTCCAAGGTGGATCGGGACAGGAATTATTACAGCCTCTATCGATCGTTGTCTTTGGTGGTTTGTTTACTTCTACGGCGATTACGTTATTGGTATTGCCTGCTCTATATGCCAAGTTTGGCAAACATTTATTCCCGAAAAAAGAGGAGGAAACCAAACCAGAGCAATTTTTTATGCACATGTAAACTATAGCAAGCTCAGTGGATTCTTATCGATAGTGAAATAGAAAGTCAAGAGTGACAACTCAGCTAATTATTAACACTAATAGCCTACGATTAAAATAAGCTTGGATATCCAAAAAATATGATAGCTATCAACAAAAAACTTGTAGCAGCAATTGTATCTTCAACTGGCAAAGTTGCTGAAATTTTAGGATTGTATACACAGTCGAAACTCCGAGCTAGTGAGTCAGATCGTAGCGATCTTCACCAACCAGCCCTCGATTCCCCAACAGTTGCAGAAACTGATTTGATTCCTCCCTATGACGACCCCTTATATTAATTAAAGCGATAATTTTGCCCGTCAATCGAGCGATAGATCTAAATTTAGATTTGGGCCGATCGGGACGATTCTGCTCGGATTTAGTTCTGGCAAACCAGCATAATATAATTGCTTAACATGCTCGGCACTGCAAACCGATCGCACACCAGGATATTGATATAATTTGCGACAGTATTTCCACAAATCAGGAAAATCAATCAGCCGCTTGAGGTTACACTTAAACAATCCATAATAAGCTAGATCGAATCGAAATAACGTAGTAAATAAACACCAATCAGCAATGGTGATACGATTTCCGCAGAGATATGGCTGTTGTCCCAATATCCCTTCCCAATGCTCTAAGGCTGCGAATAATTCTGTCACTGCTTCAGTATATGCAGCTTGAGATACCGCAAAGCCACTGCGATATACACCGTTATTAATCGGCTGATAAATTGCATCTAGTACGCGATCGATCTCTGCTTGCAAGTCTACAGGATAAAAACTAGTATCATTCGCATACTCACCAAATTCTCGATCGAACATTTGAATGATGTGACGCGATTCATTACTGACAATCTTGCCAGATTGCTTATCCCACAAGACAGGTACCGTGACTCGCCCTGTATAATTGGAATCGGATTTGACATAAATTTGCCAGAGATAATCAGCACCATTTACAGTGTCGGTAATACAGCCTGGTTTAGCTGAAAACTTCCACCCATAGTCGCTAATTATCGGATCGACGATCGACAAACCAATGACATCTTCCAATCCTTTTAGTTTCCATAATAATGCCGTCCGATGTGCCCACGGACAACCCAGAGAAATATACAAATGATAGCGTCCAGCTTCGGCTTTAAATCCACTCGTCCCATCGAGACTAATCCAATTATGAAATACCGTCGGCATTCGCTGAAACTGACCCTGCTGATTATGTTCTGTCCATTCAGTCGTCCATTTACCGTCGATTAATTTACCCAATGCCATATTTTCCTCCAAAATAATTAATCTCGATTACACCGATCCTGTAAAGGCATAAGCAGCCATACTAAATGCGCCGTAATTGTAGCTATGATGCAACCTCACCCCTTTTACCTCACTACCTCCCGCACCCAACGCCACAAATAGAGGTAGTAAATGTTCGTCAGTTGGATGATTCTGTTCTGCATGGGGAGCAATTTTTCGATAGTTCAATACAGCTTCCCAATTACCTTCAGCAATTCTTTCTGCCAACCATTCATCAAAAACTCGCACCCAATCTGGTGGTGGCGCATCATAGCGACTGTTAAATTCCCACAGATTATGAGTAGCACTCCCGCTGCCCAAAATCAGTACACCTTCTTGCCGAAGGGGTGCGAGTGCTTGCCCGATCTGAAAGTGATGTAAGGCTCCAGCACGATATTGAATCGAGAGTTGGGTAACGGGAATATCTGCATCTGGATATGCCAAAATTAGTGGAGTCCAAGCCCCGTGGTCGAATCCGCGAGTAGGATGTGTATGACTGGAGATCCCAGCTTGGGTAAGTAAACCCACGACTCTCTCGGCAAGTTCAGGCGCACCAGGAGCGGGATAATTGAGTTGGTAAACCGCATCTGGAAAGCCGCCGAAATCATAAATAGTTTGAGGTTGAATTGCCTTACTAACAGTCGGTTCGGCAGAATTACAGTGAGCAGAAACAACCAAAATTGCTTTGGGTTTGGGAAATTGTCGATGCAACGATTTCAAAAAATGTGTCACCGCTCCACCCCGAATCGGCAAATCCGGCGCGCCATGAGATACAAAGATTGCAGGTAAACTAGTCATTAGAAACAGTACCGCTCAAAAAATATTTAGAAGAACCATCGAGATCGCAACCAATTGCGTATGCACCATCGCCCAGCAAAAATTGCACCACGGTAGCAACGGCAAAAAATGCCGGAAATTCCCAGCCCTCACCTTGATTGGTAAACAGCCATCCATTCGCTCCATGCGCTTTGAAAGTTGCCACCAGCAAAATCGGAAATAGTCCTAATGCGACCCATAGGGTATAAACTCCGCCTACCAATAGCAATCCACCTCCAATTTCCGCGATCGCTACTGGCATTGCCATCCAGCCTGGTAGCCCCACACTTTCAAAAAATTGAGCGGTTCCTGGCAAAGTAAAGACAAACACCTTCAAACATCCATGCGCCAAGAACAACAAGCCAAGACTAATCCGTAAAACTAAGATGGTATATGGGGCTGTGGCGAGATCGATCGTCGGTTTTGTTCGTTGTGCCCGATTGTCAACCGATCGAACATCTTGAATCGTAATTTTCATATTTTTCTCCTGAGTAAAACTATTCTAATTAGAACTATTTGGTGAAAATATCAACCTTACACAGATATTTCCACTACTTTGGGCGTTTCAAGCTCCAGAGCCAAGGGTTGAAATGCTGTCCCTTTGTGACCCCCATCGCAGAGAGCGATTTTTTCGGGGGAGATAGACAATAAAATTCACGACACTACATTCAACCATCCCACAGCCCTTGAAACTTGTTAGAAGCAAGTTCGGTGTAACGCACCGTGTGTTGAATATTGTTATGCCCCAGGTAACTTTGAATTGTCCGAGTATCAATACCGCGATTAGCCAAATAGTAAC
>NZ_JBGSPA010000092.1:0-6512 GCF_041738855.1 Chamaesiphon sp.
ATAGTACTACCTATTCTCTATCTGCTCATTCTTAAAACCACTCAAAAGTATCGATCGCTATTTCAAAAGTAGATCTTTATAGCTAAATTATTCTCGCTCGGCAGATAGCAGTTCAAATGCTAACTGAGCTACTTGCTCGGCACGTTGCGAAGTAACTTTTGAATATTTTAATGTCGTTTGAATATTCTCATGCCCCATTAACGCTCTCAATTCCTCAATCCCCATCAAGCCAACCCTCTTCGTTGCAAAAGTGTGTCTTAGATCGTGGAAGCGGATGCCTTGCAATTGAATCTCCGAACTTAAAAGTTTAGTCCAAGATTGATAAGCTGCTTGATAAGAAAGACGAGAATGTATATGCGTAAATGGCGGCTCGGCAGTAAATAGTGCCAAACAATCTGAATGTCTGTAATATTTAATATAGTAATTTAGACTTTTGGCAGCATCTTCACTATAAAAGCACCATCTAGTTTTATTGCCTTTGCCAATAACTTGAAATTTACGAGCATCGATATTTATTTGGGCTAAATCCAAAGCTAACACCTCAGCAATCCTCGCTCCACTGCTATGCAGCAAGTTTACTAGAGCAGACATCCGCGCATCTTTTTTAACAGCACGCTCTAAAATACTCAATTGCTCTGGTGTAAGGTAACGAATATTTTCATCTGTGGCATGTTCTCCATCTGCCCGATTTGGCTTCCGGCGTTTGAGATTAGAGATGGGATTAGATTGAATGTAATCTTGCTCGATAGCAAAGTTGAATAGAGCTGTAATTACAGCTTGATGGCGATGGTGAGTGGTATATGAAATATTAGTGATTTTGTTGAGATATGCTACTAATAACTGTCGGTCTAAAATATCGATCGACCACCGACCATACTCTTTGAGTAAAGGCATCAATGTAAATTCATAAGAACGTAATGTGGTGGCAGCTAGTCCCGGACGTTCTAAAAATTCAGTAGCTAACTTAGCTAATGTCACCATGATTTTACACTACTTACTTAAACTCTTTAGATTAAAGTGCAGATATTAATTTATTATTAAAGCATACTTTTTTGAATATACTTTATGCAAAGTACGGTTCGGGATGCAGCTCCCCAAGCTGATGAGACATTGGCGAAGTACGGGTACGGCAACGATTCGTGTAAAACTGGATCGTGACAGGCTTGAAACCCTTGAATAGCAATACTTTCAAAGCTCCGTTTCTGCAATGGTCGTGAACCGTTTTACTATTTTTCCGAATAAGACAGATTTAACCTTCTTAAATTAGTCTTCAATTTCAAATTTGAAACACAATTTATCCTGGAACAGAAAAGCCGTATTATCACATCCTAGACAGCAAGAATTAGCTTTGGGCAATATTTATAACTCTTATAGGCTGCTTGCTAAAATCTGATTGTCACTGATTTTCAAGTGATATAAGTTAACCCAATCGATAGCTAAATGTTGAAACGAGCATTCCGTTTCAATCAATAATAATTTCTCATGAATTCTTAGATTACAGATGGTCAATACCTAGCCCAATACATACTACATGGTGCTAGTTAACTGAGAAGTTGCATCGTAGGTAGAATGAAAGAACCGCTCAAACAGCCTATCCACAGTGCTTTGAGGTGAATCGCTGAACTAAACCATCGATCGAAGCGGTAAAATGGTTCACATACCTATGGGGAATCGATCTTCCAAAGTATTGCTATACATGGGTTTTAAGCCTGTCACGATCCAGTTTTGCACGAATCGTTGTCGTACCCGTAATTGGCGTTTGGCGAGGTCGAGGGCTTTGGGTCTGCCACCCAAACGACCCCGCGCTCTGGCAGCGACTAGTCCAGCGGTGGTGCGTTCGCGCATGAGATTACGTTCAAATTCTGCTAGTGCGCCGAAGAGGTGGAAAATCAATCTCCCACTACTAAAAGCATCCATTTGGAGGTGCAGATTTTGGTCGTCTGTGGAAACTCGTGCATAACCGATTAACATTTTGGCTTTGGCGCACCTGAGTAACGAAGCCCGTGCATTACCAACATATGTTGCCGCTGTTAGAATTACCGAGTTTCGTTACCAAACTTGATTCGGTTTCTGGCTCGGCCTGACAATTTTTATCAGAGTAAGGAAAACGAACGTTTTCTTTACCGACTTATAGTTGCATTTAATCCTGGCTGGAATTGCGCTAATTTGATTGGTGGTTGGCGCAATTTATGACTAAACTACCAAATGCTTGCCTGAATTGACTTTCGGATAGTTGCAATTAATCCTGGCTCAAACGGATGATTGCAGGCTGGTTGCAATTAATTCTGGCTCAGTTGCAGTTAATTCTGGCTGGTGTGAAATTATAGTTGCAGTTAATCCTGGCGAGAAACTGCGATGATTGCAGGTTCTAACGATTATGATTGCAGGCCGCTACAATTACCGAGCATATATTACTGCTTGCCTACAACCGCCATCCAATTCAATTCTTTCCTTTACCACTCCTCAGTCAAACCTCGCCCGTCAGTGGCGGATCTGCTGCCATCGCCAACTCAAACTTACTAGACGCGATCGGGTAAATCTGCTCCTATCGATTCTCGTCGCCCCCATTGGGATCGGCTTGCTTAAAGTTGCAATTAGCGATGTGAAACCATTTACAGCGGTAGCTGGCAACCAGGCTAACTCAGCAATCCAAGTGCTGCTGGTATTCGTCTGTGCCTGTCTGTGGGTGGGACTCTCTGGTTCACTCCAAGAAATCGTCAAAGAAAAGGCGATCTACACTTTTATCTTATTAAATCATCGATCGCACAGAACCTAGATAGAACCCAACTTCTTTTTGCTATATCTACTTTCATCCTAGCTAATTAGAAAAGGATGTAAAAATATAGATAGGTCGGTAATGTCCGATCGCTGAAATATTTTAGCAATCTGTAACTTGTTGTGAATATACTCACCAAACTTTCTTGGCGATCAATAGCATTGAAAACGATCGCGCTGGCAGTGCTATCTTGTCTGGCTTGCTCTGGTAACGCCCAGAAATCTCCAGTCAGTCAGAACACCCAGGCAAATTATCGTCTAGTCCCAGTAGTAAAAGGCTTAGAGCATCCTTGGAGTATGGTTTGGCTACCAGATCGTACCATGCTCGTCACCGAGCGTCTTGGGCGGCTGCGAATTGTTCGCAATGGCGTACTCGATCCTACCGCGATCGGTGGCGTTCCGGCGGTATTTGCCAGCGGTCAAGGGGGATTGATGGATATTTCGCTCCATCCGCAATTTGCCAAGAATCGGCTGGTTTATCTCACCTATGCTCACGGTAACAACATCGCCAATCGCACGCGGCTGGCAAGAGCCGTATTCGATGGCAAAAACCTCAAAAATCTCCAAGTTATCTTTGAAGTCTCTCCCGTCAAACCAGGATCGCAACATTTCGGTTCGCGGATTACTTGGCTACCCGATAATACCTTGTTACTCGCGATCGGTGATGGCGGCAATCCACCACTGCAAATCGAGGGCAAATTACCCCGTTTCCAAGCCCAAAATCGGCGCAGCCAGCTCGGTAAAGTCCTCCGGCTCAAAGATGATGGTTCGATTCCCCGCGACAATCCCTTTGTCAAAGCTGCAAATACCGATCCGGCCATCTGGAGCTACGGACATCGGAATATCCAAGGCATGACCTTCGACCCAGTTACCAAGCGAGTTTGGGCGACAGAACACGGTTCGAGTGGTGGCGACGAACTCAACCTAGTGCAAAAAGGCAAAAACTACGGCTGGCCGTTGGCAACCTATAGTACAGAGTATGGCTCGAATAATAATATTTCACCGAATAAATCCCTACCTGGACTAGAAGATCCCAAAGCAGTGTGGACACCCGCGATCGCACCTTCGGGTTTGACGACGTATGATGGCAAGCGATTTCCGCAATGGCAAAAAAATCTCTTTGCAGGTGGCTTAGTCGATCAAGCGGTACGCAGAATCGAGTTAGATGCTAACGGCAAAGTCCTCAACCAAGAGCCGATTTCAATTGGTGCGAGGGTTAGAGATGTTCGTCAAGGCCCCGATGATTTATTGTATATTTTGACTGATGCATCTGAGGGTCAACTGATTCGGCTAGAGCCAACACAACGTTGATTAAGTCACCCAAGTTGCTACCTATAACCCTAGGGCGTGTCATCAATTAGGTAAAATTAGGACAAGTAAAAAATCACGCTTGATAATGACAACGAGACGATATGCGCTGCGAGATGATCAATGGGAGCAATATTTTTTAGCGTCTGCTGAATTTCGCTGTCACCAATCGATTGAATCATCGACAAAATTGGCCGATCGCACTCTTAAACCTCAAACCCTTTTACCAACAATGATTAGGGGGGTTTGAATTTTAAAATTCGGTAGTGCGTCAGATTATGGCGGGTTCGACTAACTGGATTTGGTCTAAGTCACTGAAATTTAATAGTGGGTCTATAGCTCTCAGCCATCTGCTGCTAGGGCTATTTTCTATAGTAACTAGCGGTTACAAACATTCACTACAGAATCGCGCTAATGCTCGAAATTAGCACTAAGGTCTAACTCAACCAGATATCGTTATAGCCGTTGCCACCAGCAAGTTTCAGCCATTTTTCTTGTTAAGTAATTACTTAACAAGGAAAATGGCTGCAATCGTTTGCAGTAGTGGTTTACAAGGTTTTGGTAAAAGATGAATATCGCTCGGCAATCTTTTTCGCCAATTCCGACCAGTAAAAAGTAGCCAAAGCTTATATCGAGCGGCTGAACAAGGCTCACGTTTTCACCAAACCAATTGCTACTCAAGTAGTGCCCTTAACCAAGTTTTATGCGGCTGAAGACCACCATCATAATCGCAGGGCTGATTTATTGAAGAAAGGAAAATAATCGATCGAGGTCGTGAGCCAGAAACCTGATTCCTTTGGTAATTAAAGCATAGCCCTCTTTCCGAAAGATATTCATCGCAATTGTCCTTCGTGTCGGGTGACCCGACACGAGCAGAATCCCAAAGTTAACTAATGCCGAACCACCACACAAAGGAGACTCATCCTCTTTGAGAACAACATCTTTAACCCAATGAAGGCAATTCTCCACTTGCCAATGCGCTCGGATGCGAGCAGCCAACTGAGCCGCATTTTCTGAGAGTGAACTAATGTAGAACACTATTTCCTCAAAAGGTTTAAGTTGACGGGTACCTGTGCGTTCCACCTTGACAATCCGTTGGACTCCGACCCAAAGTGGATCGATGCCCAGCGTTGGTGTCTTGACACTCACACTTCTTTGCACTTGTCGCCCATGACTAGAGTCAGTTTGAATGTCTGTATCTATCTCAACAGCCTGCTCAAATTGATTGTTTAATTCTTGATACAAATTAGGCTGATTGCCTTTAACTGCAACCAGATAGTCATTGCCGCTATCAATTATCTGCTGCACAGTTTTTTTTGGGTATGAAGTGCATCAAAGCTGAAACAAGCACCCTGAACATTTAAGACTGTCACTTTACCCATAACTTGACGCACTTGTGAATCATAAAATGGCTGAATTCTAACGCAAATACGTTGTTTTAGACGATCTAATCGATCGAGGTTTAAACCATAAAATGGCGTTGAGTTCTGAAATTGAATCATAATAAGGCGATGAGTTCTTTTTAGAATTGTGTGACTTATGGGATAACTTGGCGCAGTTGTAAACCATAAATTGGCTTCGCAATAACGAAAACACGTCGTTTCAGGCGATCGATTGCAATCTAGTTTCAATCATAACTTGGCGTTGAGTTCCTAATTTCAATCATAATAAGGCGATGAGTTTTTTTAGGAAATTGTGTGCTAACATCGCTAAAAATGGCAATTTTAAAAAACTCTCAGCCAAGATATGGTTGAAAAAGAGGAGGAGTACAAGGGCTTGAACCCAAGAGAATTTGAACGCTGGTGCCAAACACTTAATTTATCAGCAGCAGGCATTGAATCAATCGCCGCGATCCGGTCGGCTCCCCCAAGCCGTCGCGTCCAGGGACGAGCCAATAATGTCAGCGGTACCTATCCTTCCCAAAAAATGGGGCTGACCATCCAATTTGAGAGCCACAAAGTGGAATTATGGGCGATTTACTTAATGGAACACGACCCAAATGTTCTAGAGTATTACGACCAACCATCCTGCTTTAAAATTCAATACACCAACAAGTCTTGACGCAAGATCGGTCACTACCATACGCCAGACTTCTTTGTCCTGAGCGCGGATAATGCCGCCTGGGTGGAATGGAAAACCGAAGCTCAACTACAGAAACTGAGCGAAAAATACCCCACTCGCTATCTCCAAGCAGCAGATGGCTCGTGGCGATGCCCACCTGGAGAAGTTTATGCCGAACAACTAGGACTCAAGTATCAAGTCCGCACTGATGAAGAATTGCAACCCATCTATAGAACCCATTTGAGATCTTTTTGGCGATCGCGAAGTGCTACCAAGGCAGGTCGAGTAAAATCAAGATAGAGTAGGTAAATTTGAGCAGGCTAGGGTAAAAATGGGATATTCAAGCGATTTGACAGATAAGGAGTGGG
>NZ_JBGSPA010000175.1:0-42036 GCF_041738855.1 Chamaesiphon sp.
AAATCAATGTTTTTTCAACTATTAATGATATTGATGGTGGATTTTAATGTGCCAAAAATTGAAAAAATTCTGCTGTTAGCCTAAAAGTGTTGAAATGCCTGAGTTTGAGGAGACAAAACTTCATCGAACTCAGGTTAATAGCTTAACTCAATTCTTCTAGTAATAGTATCCTCATCAAGCCCCACAGATCCCAGATTTCCCACGCACAGATCCCCGACTGCTGGGAGAAGTCGGGGATCTATTAGCACGATGGCGGTTTAAAGAGCGGGATGATTACTACTCCAGCGTGCATTCGGGTTAATATTATTGGCTTCGCCCTAGTCCCGCCACCGATTGAAATCGTGGCTAGTGCTGCAAAGTCCGCCTTCGCGGACTGAATCTTTTAGTCCGCGAAGCGAAAAGTGCGGTCTTGGGGTTTCCCCAAGTAGAGCACCTTTTCAAGACAGGCGGACTTTGCATTATGAGCAGAGACTTTAGTCTCTAGGCTCTTCTTATCCCGAACTCACGCTACTCTAGCGATCGCCGATCGATCGCTTGAGAGTCTTCGGTGGATGTGACGACTTCAACTTCGACGAGTTCGACTTCGACGTTTTCCACTTCCACTACTGGTGCGTTGACAACTTGTGGTAGCCGCAGTGGTAACACTAGTGGCTGCTCTGGAATTGCGAGTGGTTGTTCGAGCCAATAGCTGGCGGTGGGAATGGTGCGTTCGAGATCTTCAAGTGGTCTGGGAATCACCATGATCGATCGCAATTCACCGATGCTTTCGGCGACAGTCATCCCGACATCGAGGGCGATCGTCACATTGGAGACGGTACCACGGATGATCGCCGTACAGAAGCCTGCACCAGTCTTTTCGTAGCCAGAAACGTGGACATCAGCGGTTTTGAGCATGGCATCCATCGCACCGACCATCGGCGGGAAGCCGCGAGTTTCGAGTAAGCCGATCGCCAGATTGTTGAGCTTGCTTTTGCCGACAATCTGTGCTAAGAAGCGATTGCTAATCGGCAAGACGACATCAAGATTGGGAAACGGACGAGAGATAACTGATTGACACACTAGTTCATCCATCTGTGCTGCAACCTCAGCACCTGCGGCGACAGCTAGTCGCACATCTGAAAATCGACCGCGAATGACGGCAGTACAATAACCATTGCCAATTTTTTCATAGCCGACCAGATGCACGGCAGCAGATTTGAGCATCATGTCTGCCGTCCCCACCATCGCCGGAAAGCTCCGCGTGGAGATTAACCCGATCGCACTTTCAGCATGAATGTCGGACATGGCTGGTGGTGAAGTCCCCAATTGTACAGCGGTTGAGTATTGAGAGTTGATGGTGGGGCACAGATGAGCGCGATCGCTACTAATATTGCTCTGATGCTGTGATGCCAACACCCACCTGTGCATAGATGCTAGGTCAGAACCGACATCAATGATTACGGTCGATCGCTAGTTAAGTCTACCTTCTACTTGCGCGCGAAATTCTTCGACCTCTTCAGTATAACCAATTGGCAGAATTCGCTCAACGTTGGGATGAGGACGGGGGATGATGACCCAAGATTCTAAGGTGCCGCCATAGACTTTTTCGACGACATCGATTCCGGCTGCCATTGCCTGTTTGACTTCAGAGACATCACCACGGACATTGACGGTAAATCTGGCACTACCAGCTCTCAGATAGCCGACTAGCGTGACCCGCCCAGCTTTGAGCATCGCATCAGCAGCGGCTAAGACAGCGGGAAAACCTTTAGTTTCGATCGACCCAACTGCTTGTTGAGAACTCATAGAATCAGCCATTGAAAATATACTCCTAAATATTAATAAAATTATCGATCGTCAGTGAAAACTGAAGCTAATCTCCGCAAGCACAAACCGCTAACACCTTGGCACATCTTTAACGCAAGCTGTCAACTGTCAACTGTCAACTGTCAACTAACTTACACCCAAAACTCTCTAGATGCTGCGGTATAGTGAATTGGTAAGACGCTTTCGACATTTTCGGGTGGATTGGGGATGATGTAGTGACTGACTACCGCACCGCGTTTGGTAGCTTCACCAGCGATTACACCAGCCGCTACCGCTTGCTCGACTGCGGATACTACCCCGCGCACGGCGATAATAAATTCCGCCCGTTCTGCCAAGCCATAATAGACTAAGGTGACGTTCCCAGCTTTGAGCATCGCATCAGCAGCCGCCAATACAGGCGGAAATCCATCAGTTTCGATCGTGCCGACTGCCTGACGAGAATTGCGATCTTTAGCCATTAAAAATATTCTCCTGATTTATAAACTCATCGCCATATTGCTTAGCTCACAGATGCAGATAGTGCCAGATCGCGATGCTCTAGGGGAGATGCTTGAGGGAACGCATCTTCAGCGATGACGCGCGTTCACTGTGCTCGTCACTAGCTCGAATATTAGTCTAGCCAGCCGATGTCGGTGTTGGCACGGCGGCGGGCTGTCTCTTCACGGGATTCTGTCGGACGAGCGGTGATGGAGGCAGTGGACCTGCTGGTATCTTTTTTGACAAGTGCGGCACTTTTGCCTTTGGCTGGAGCTTGTCCCTGTTCTGACAATTTGACGATCGTCTCTTTGGCATCTTTGAGTTCTTTCATCAATGCCTCGAATTGCTGCTGCTGCTGCTTGGACTCTTTTTCTTGAGCGGCTTTGAGTTGAGCGATCGTGGTAGCATCATCGTTAGGTGGATTCATCTTAGTATTTGTAGTAGAAGTTGGATGTGGTGGGGTGTTAGCGCGATCGGGTTCTGGGACGGCAAGTCGTTCGGGGATGACTAGGGGTTGCTGCATTTCTTGACGCAACACATCAGATGCTGACGATCTTTTTTTTCTAACAGTCATATTTAGCTCCAATCTTTCCAGATTTCATTGACGACACAGCGGTAGTCAGCGGCTGCGGGTGCGGCTGCTTGACTCTTGTATTGACTGATGGGTAACCCCGCCATTGCAGCACGTTCGTGAATTTTCAAATTCCGAATTACTGTATAGTAAACCGGAATTTGGCACTGTAATAAGGTTTGTTGTGCTTCTTGAGCTTCTCTCAAACCGCGAGCATTGACCTTGGTCAGGAGGACGCGATGGGCAATTTGGGAGGGAATTACTACCTGTCTCACTGTGCGGATCAATGCGGCAAGATCCATGGGCGCGGGTGGGGTGGGTAACACGAGGTAATCAGCAATCGGCAAAATCGCCGCTAAAGCAACAGAATCCAGTGCTGGCGGCATGTCCACAACTACGATGTCATAATCTGCCCACTGTTGGCGATTGACGCCTGTCAGATCGGTGAGGACTGTCGTCTCGAAGCCCAAGTCTCGACCTTCGGATTGTTTCACCCACCAACTTGCCGAACCTTGAGGGTCGGCATCGACTAGCAATACGCGGCAATCTTCGGCAAAAATAGCCGCGAGATTGATTGCCGTTGTCGTTTTGCCTACACCACCTTTACCGTTCAACACGACTGTAATTTTGGTCGATCTGAGCTTTGGTGGTACTAGTGTAGTCATCAGTTCAACCATTGGGGAACAAGTGGCGTTTGAGTCGATCGAAATTGGCACGTCCAGCTACAGATTTGACTGATTGCTGGTCGATCTCGATCGTGACAGTCAGTCGGTCTGCTGTTGTGGGGGGAGTCTCAGGGGACGGAGTCTCCACCACTGGAGGCTGCACCACTGGAGTATCCCAGACATCAGCAGTTTCCGAGGGATCGGGCACCACCGGAGCAGTAGGTGTGGGCGGATCGATGACAACAGACACCTCGCCCCGACTGCGATCGCCGATCAGTGAGTGGGTGGCGATGACTGTATCTTCACCGATCTGCGGATCGAAGATGGTCGTACCCGCGCCGATGCAGGCATGACGATCGATCGTCCCACTCCCAATAATCAGTACCCCGCGACCGATACAGACCCCCGCGCCGATATCCAAGTTGCCGCCGGAGGCGTGGACGATCGTCCCCGCACCGATACAGACCCCCGACCCGATCGTAATTCGACTATTTTCCTCGGCTTGAAGCAGTACTCCAGGCGCGATTGCTGCCGTCGGATCGATCGAGACGTTGCCATCTAGATAGACGGGAACTACCTCCCTGGATAAAGCTCGAAACTTGGTCAGCATGAGGATTGCTAGAGGAACGGGAAACACAGAGCTACCAGATCGAGTAAGCGATCTCGATCGTGAGCTGTGATGGGCAATGTGAGGATGACGATCGCCCAGGATCTGAACCGCTGACGATGACTGCAATTCAACAACTAGATGCTGAGCCGACTCAAGATCGCTTTGTCGCTCAACTGTTTGCTGGTAACTTTTTGCCGTTCGCCGCTCGTGTTACCGTTAGGGACGTTGGATGATTTCCTCGTGGACGCGTCGCTTGGCTTGGCTATCGATCCCAATCAATCGCACGTATTCACCTTGGTGTTCGGTCAAACAAGTTTCCAGTTGCGCGATCGCATCTTGCAGTCTTGTGGCGGACATTGGTTTGCAAGTATGCCACGAGCTACTCCGAAAGCGACGGCTATCGGCATGTTCGGTACCGATTTGGAAGCTATTCTCTAGCAGGCGACGCACGGAGGCAACGATGGCAGGACTGAGAGATGTTTTCACATTGCTAGTCGCACTCGCACTCGCGTGACTACTAAACGAGCTAGCTTGGCTACTACCACCACTAAATTTGAGCGTAGCTGGCTCGCCTGGTTTGTGAATCATCACTTCCATTACGCGCTTGCGGGCTTGGGGATCGATGCCGATCAAGCGAATGTAATCACCCTCATGAGCGGCGATTAGCTCGTTGAGCATGGCAATTGCTTCGCTTTCACGCGCACCTTGGTAGGAGGGGCCACTAGTCCAAGAGCTAGCCCGATAGCGACGGGCATCAGCAATCTCTGTCCCAATCCGATAACCTTGATTGAGTAGTTGCTTAATCGAGCCAGTGGTATCGTGAGTAGTACCTGCGGCATGACCGTTGCTAGCTGCGGTGGCGACCCGACCGCTGACCCCTGCATGACTGACTTGGGTCACAGCACCATCTGGACGTTGGATCATCAATTCCAGTACGCGCGTGCGGGAGTGCGGATCGACACCCAGTAGTTGCACGTATTCACCTTGATGCTCGTCCAAGATCGCCGCGATACTGGATAATACCGTGCTTTCGCCACCTTGGGCGATCGTCGCACTAGTCCACGAACCAGTACGGAACCGACGAGCATTGGCATACTCGATCCCAACGCGGTGCCCCTGACCTAATAAACGACGAATTTGTTGGCGAACGCCATCACTAATATTGCTCATATCTTCGGTTCTCTGTTAAATCATCAATAAATTCTGAGTTTAAACTTAGTCTCTGACAGACTAGATACAGCCGACATCCTCAGCGTGGGAGTTTCCACTCAGGCGCGATTTAGTATAATAATTTCTTATCTTTCATCTCGTTTGCTGTATGTCAAGTCATTCCCCACTGCTACCGTATCGACGATCGCCACAACTAGTGCATCGACTGGATAACGGTCTTTATTGGAAACTTGACGAGCCGCACTGCCCCGACTTACCAAAACGATCTCAGTCAAACCCGCTCCTACACAGTCAGCGGCGACTTCGTACTCCGGTAGGTCGTTACCTGCGGCATCAAGCATTTGCACGAGCAAAAACTTAGTTCCAGTCAAACTCGGTTCCTTGTGGGTACTGACCACAGTACCCAACACTTTGGCTAGCTTCATTGAGCCTACTACGAACGTCTACCGCCGATCGCCAATGGGCCAGGCCCGTTGAGACTGTCGCGGAATTTCTCGACATCTTCGGTGTAGTTCATGGGTAAGACGTACTCTAGGTTCTCGTGGGGACGAGCGATGATGTGAGTAGATAGAACTTGTCCGCCGTTAACGCGTTTGACAGATTCGACACCTGCGGATACGGAAGCTTGGACTTCAGATACGTCGCCACGGACGATCACGGTGACGCGACCGCTACCGATTTTTTCGTAGCCGACGAGAGTAACGCGTGCGGCTTTGACCATCGCGTCAGCAGCTTCTACAACTGCGGGAAAGCCCAATGTTTCGATCATCCCAACTGCAATTGACATTATCAATGACTCCTAAATTTTCTAACTTTGTGCGATATTTTAGCGAACTTGAGACTAGACGCGGAATTTCTCGACGTCTTCGGTGTAGTTCATGGGTAAGACGTACTCTAGGTTCTCGTGGGGACGAGCAATGATGTGTGTGGATAAAACTTCACCACCATTGACGCGCTTAACGGATTCCACACCTGCGGATACGGAAGCTTGTACTTCAGAGACATCACCACGGACAATGACAGTTACCCGACCGCTGCCAATTTTTTCATAGCCGACTAGTGTGACTCGTGCGGCTTTGACCATGGCATCGGCAGCTTCCACAACAGCAGGAAAACCTTTGGTTTCAATCATTCCCACGGCAATAGACATATATTTTTCGTCCTTATGAGTAGTATTTTGTAGTTAACGATCCGACCGAACATTCGAGCGGGATCTATATTTAGTAGAATACGCTAATTGTTTCCATAGACTTTTGTCTATCAAAAATTCAGCATTATGCATCTGCTAAAGTCAAGCATAGACTGAGACGCTGCGCTTTGGCAATATAAGCAACAATTTTATTTTGTTAAGTTAAGTATCAGAAAGTTTTATGTGCCGTTGGCGATCCCCGTAGCATCGATTGAAATCTTGTTGACAATTTTATGCGATTGTGGGTGAGGGGTCGATCGGGATTGGTGCTGCGCGATCGGGGTAAAAAATATGACCTTGGTGTCTGAAAAGTCAATCGGCTATTTGGCTAGTTAGGTAAAAGTAGTCCCAGTAGGGTGGGCACTGCCAACCATCTAGGTTTTAGGCAATATCTAGCTCATAAATATTGGCGATCGACTACTTATCCACACTGATGGTGCGGTAATAGCGGTCGCAATTGACACTACCGTAACCGAACACAGGGGTGGGTGAGATGCTACTTGGTGGGTCGGTGGATTATTTGTTCGGCGATGCGTTTTTTGGCGGTGCGATCGACACCGATGACGCGGATGTAGGATTTAGAGCGATCGCTGACGATCGATTCTAGGGTGCGAATGATTTCGGCGGCATTGCCAGAGATGCGATCGCCAGTTTCCCAGGTGTTGCTCTTTTTGCGCCGCTCGTCTGCGAATTCGGTGACGATGTCACAACCTTGGGCGACTAAGCGAGTGATGGTGGCGACTGTATCGCTAGTCAGGACTGTACTGCTGGCTTTGGTGCTATGACCATTACTTGTAGTAGCACCGAGGCTATGGGTCGCCACTCGATCTCGATGGTTGGCGGTGCTAGAGGCACTCACGCTACTAGTGGGCGCGATCGATTGTCCGGGACGATGGACGGTTTTCTCAGCTACTCGCCGTTTGGCATGGGCATCTACGCCAATTACCCGAATGTAGTCGTGGGGATGGTTGGCGATGCAGTCTGAGATCGCGCCCAAGATTGCGGCTTCGGTTTGGGAGGCGATCCGATCGCAGCTAGTCCAGGAGCTGGTTTGGAAGCGACGTTTGTCTGCACGTTCGACTGCGATTTGGCAGCCTTGGTGCATGAGCTGACGGACGGTCTTGACGACCTCGGTGTCTAAAGTAGTGCTGAGGTGTGCTTGGTGGCTGCTCTGGGTTGGAAGGGAGCTAGGCTGGCTCAAGGAGGCGGTAACGTTGTGAAGCAGTGGGGACTCAGATCGATGCGTCTGGGTCGCTGCGGGGACATCTCCAGGTCGTTGAATGATGGTTTCAAGTACCCGCCGCTTGGCATTGGTATCGATCCCGATCAGGCGGACATATTCACCACTATGCTCTTGGAGACAAGCTTCTAGACCGTCTAGGATCTCCACTTCCCGATCGGAATTGAAGGACGCACAGCTAGTCCAGGAGCTGGTTTGGAACCGACGCTTGTTGGCGTGTTCGGTGCCGACGGCATACCCCTGAGTTAGTAAATTCCGTACATTGGCGACGACATCAGGGTGAAGATTCGCTCGATGGGTGGAGCTAGAAGCTTGAAGAGTAGCCGCTCTAGCGATACTGTACAAGCCTGAAGTCGAGATATCGATCGCTTCTTGGAGGGGGGTGATACATTCGATATCGTCGGCACAGCGATAGCCAGAGCGGAGCGAATCGTTGATGCTAATGATATGGGAGGAAAATTTGCGATCGTCAGGCTGGACTTCGGATAAGCGATCTGCTTGCTGCTGGTTGGTGATAATCGCGCCGGATGGGACGTATTTGCCAGGGGCGATCTCGACATCCTGAATCAGGGCGTGCATCATCACGATACAACCATCCCCCACCTTGGCATTGAATACTGTCGAACGAAAGCCGATGAAGCAATCATCGCCGACATAAGCGGGACCGTGAATCAGTGCCATGTGGGTGATCGAGGTATTCTTGCCGATCCACACTGAATAGGGCGTGCCATTATCACCGACGACGCGACCCTGTTCGAGACCGTGAATGACGACCCCATCTTGAATATTGGTATTCGCACCGATCCAGAAGGGATTGCCTTCATCTGCCCGAATCGAAATCCCTGGGGCAATCATTACATTCTCGCCAATCTGGACATCACCGATGATGTTAGAAAAAGCATGTACGTAGGCTGTATGGTGAATATTTGGCTCTACCAGGCTCTTTGACCACGGAGTAGGTGGGGAAGCAGTAACGTTATTCTGGGCTACTATCACGATCTAAATCCTTCTTTTGTAAATTCTATTATAATAATTCAGCATCTTTTTTACCGAGCAGCGATGCCGACTAGAGTGGTTCGGCATCGCTGCTCAGAGTACCCCACGGACATCGATCGTCACAGTCCCAGAGCCTAGTTTGGCTAGCAGAGCGATGAGATTGGCACCTACGGTACCAGTCGGGCGTCCTCACTACAAATTCAGGTTCGAGCGATGAGATCCGGTCGATCGCTAATTTAGCTCGATCGTCATCTCACAACCTCCACAAACCAGACCCGTGGTGGCAATTACCAAAAGCTTGACATATTGGGAGTTCACACAGCCTAAAAATCGTACTAACGTTACAATCAACAATACTGTTTCGGTGTTGGCTTTGGCAACATAATACAAAATTATTCTTTTTGATATTGAAGATAAGCTAAGCTGATACTCACAGCTAGGTCGGTGGTTGTGGTGACGCCGATCTAGCTAGTCGATCTGTGGTAAAGGAAGGATGCTAATGCTATCTGTGGGCAGCTTGAGGGCGATTGTTGGGTAGTATGCGATCGGTGTCAGCGCAGGATCGGACTTATCGCGGATGTTCGATTGCTACAGTTGCGATCGATAATGAATAAAGGCTGAAAATCAACCAAATCCTCTCACCCTTGTTTAAAATACTTGAGTTTTTGACTCTGAGCAACGTGACTTGAAGCCCCGATCGCAGTTGCGAGAGTAGGGCGATTTCAGAAATTGCCCTACTCGCAGCTGGCATGAGGGCACGTCTGCATCCGATCTAATTCTCACTTCCGAGCGATCGTCCGAGCTATTCAGGGCTGACTTTAACATCATCTTTTAAGACATCCAACACAGATAACATAATAGATAAGTATATTTAGGCGCAATTTATGGAACAGATATTGCTAGACACCGGGTGGTTGATACCTGGTTATGGCTTTGTTGGGGCTTTGCTGAGCATGCCCTGGATGACTAGATTGGTGCGCCGGACTGGGCCGAGACCAGCAGCATATATCAATATCTTGATGACAACAATCGCGTTTATTCACGGCACGATCCTGCTGCAACTGATGTGGAGCCACCAACCCTATCACATTGTAGTGAAGTGGTGGACGGTAGCTGGTTTGGATTTCGATCTGACTTTCGAGCTATCAGCTCTGAATGTAGGTGCGATGGAGTCAGTGACGATCTTGAGTTTACTCGCTCAGGTGTTCGCGCTGGGCTACATGGAGAAGGACTGGGCACTGGCGAGATTTTTTGCATTGGTGGGGTTCTTTGAAGGGGCGATGAGTGCGGTAGCGATTAGCAATTCATTGCTGGTAAGTTATGGCTTACTTGAATTGTTGACACTTTCTACTTATTTGCTGGTGGGCTTTTGGTATGCTCAGCCGTTGGTTGTCAAGGCGGCACGGGATGCTTTTTTGACCAAGCGGGCTGGGGATATTATCTTGTTTGCGGGGGTAATTGCCCTGTCGAGTATTGCTGGGAGTCTGGATTTTGACGATCTGTATGCGTGGTGTGAAACCACTGATATTTCACCCACAACGGCTACGCTGATTGGTTTAGCCTTGATTGCTGGACCGATCGGTAAATGTGCCCAATTCCCACTGCATCTCTGGCTGGATGAAGCGATGGAAGGCCCGAATCCGGCGTCGATTCTCCGCAACTCGGTGGTAGTCACTGGCGGTGCGTATATTTTGATCGAAGTCCACCCGATCCTGTATCTGTCGCCAGTAGTGACGAATACTTTGATGGTAATCGGGACAGTGACGGCGATCGGCGCGACGTTGGTCTCGATCGCCCAAATCGATATCAAGCGGACTATTTCTTATTCCACTAGTGCTTATCTCGGTTTGGTATTTATTGCGATCGGTGCTAAGTGGATTAGTTTTGGGCTACTGCTATTGTTTGCCCATGCGCTTGCCAAAGCTCTGCTGTTTATGAGCGTTGGCTGTATAATTTTGACCACCAATAACCAAGATGTGAGCGAATTTGGTGGGTTGGCAAAGAGTATGCCTGCGACGACGATCGCCTACATCGTCGGGACACTGGCAATGACTGGGGTATTCCCCTTGGGGGGATTTTGGGCATTCAGAGAGGGTTTTGAGGCACTGTGGCAAGATTATCCGTGGGCAATTGGCGTGATTACGATCGTCAATGGCTTGACTGCTTTCAATCTCGCACGGGTGTTCGGATTGGTGTTCTTGGGCAAGACTCAACCCAAAACTAGGCGCGCACCAGAAGTACCCTGGCCGTTAGCTGTACCCATGGTATTCTTGACAGTCTTGACATTGTTGGCACCTGCTGTAATGTGGCGATTTTCAGTACTACCAGATTTGACTGATATTAGCTTATTTCAATTCAGTACGATTAGTTTGTCTAGTTTACTAGGATTTTTGGTGGGTGGATTAGTGTACTTTAGAGCCGATCGCACGCCTGTCAAGCTGGCACTACCTTGGCTGCAAGAATTGTTGACTTATGATTTTTATGTGGAGAAAATCTACGACAAGACGGTGGTATGGTCGGTCTATCAACTGTCCCAACTCACTGCTTGGATCGATCGGTATGTAGTAGACGGCTTGGTCAATTTAGTCGGTTTTGCTACGATTTTTAGTAGTGAAGGCTTGAAGTATGGTAGTTCCGGTCAAACCCAAAGCTATGTCCTGACAATTGCGATCGCCATTGGTGTCCTCGGTACGATGGTTGCTTGGCTATTTTTGATTAGGCTTTAGGCTTTAGGTGTTAGGTGTTAGGGATTAGATGTGAGGTTGTGGCGACCAAATCGCACTATCGCAAATAAAAAAAATTGAGAATATTCCCCAAACCCAGACAGCAAAAAGTACCTACCCTCTACCCGCTAAAGCCTAACACCTACCCTCTGTCTTGATGCGCTGTCTTGTCTCGCTGTCTTGATGCGCTGTCTTGTCTCGCTAAACCCTCGGCAAAGCCTACGTATCGCGCATCGCTACCCTCTACCCTCTACTCCCTAAAGCCTAATACCTAATACCTAATACCTAAACCCAATGCTGAGTATTTTACTAATAGTTCCGTTACTAGGGGCAATTCTGGTGGCGTGTCTAGCCGCAGAGCGCGGTCGATCGATCGCTGCGTGGATGGCAATAGCTGTAATTGGCTGGACGGTGTTGCTATTGACAAAATTCGATCTGAGCAATCCCAGTATGCAGTTCGTGGAAAATGTCAACTGGATTGATGCGTTGGGCTTGTCTTATCGGTTGGGTATCGATGGTTTGTCTTTGCCATTGGTAGCTCTCAATAGTTTGTTGACATGGGTGGCAATCTATAGTAGCGATGAGCGGATCGCTCGACCGCGCCTATATTACAGTCTGATTTTGTTGCTCAATGCGGCGGTGACTGGGGTATTCTTGGCACAAGATTTGTTACTGTTCTTTATCTCCTATGAGCTAGAGCTGATTCCACTATATCTGCTGATTGCGATCTGGGGCGGTCAAAGGCGTGCTTATGCGGCGACAAAGTTCTTGATTTATACCGCTTTATCTGGTGCGCTGATTTTAGCTGCCTTTTTGGGACTGGCGTGGTTTGGTGGTAGCAATAGCTTCACCTACAATCCCGCGCTGGCACATGCGTTGCCCCTGAGTCAGCAATTTTTACTATTAGGGGCGTTATTGTTGGGATTTGGGATCAAGATGCCACTGTTTCCCTTTCATACCTGGCTGCCGGATGCCCACGTCGAAGCCTCGACACCGATTTCGGTGCTGCTGGCTGGAGTGCTGCTCAAGCTGGCTACTTATGGGATCTTGCGTTTCTGTGTGGGGCTATTTCCAGCGGCTTGGCAGATCGCTGCACCGTGGATCGCCGTGTGGGCGATCGTGAGCGTACTATATGGAGCATTGATGGCGATCGCTCAAACAGATATGAAGCGGATGGTAGCTTACAGCTCGATCAGTCATATGGGGTATATTTTGCTGGCAGCAGCGGCGAATACCGCGCTGAGTTTTTCTGCTGCGATGATTCAGATGGTCAGTCACGGTCTGATTTCGGCGACACTATTTTTATTGGTAGGTGTGGTGTACAAGAAAACCAAAACCCGCGATATCAAGATTCTCGAAGGCTTACTCAATCCCGAGCGGGGAATGCCAGTAATCGGTAGTTTGATGATACTGGGCGTGATGGCTAGTGCCGGAATTCCTGGGATGGTGGGCTTTGTGGCTGAGTTTCTGATTTTTCGGAGTAGTTTCCCGATTTTCCCAGTCCAAACGCTGCTCTGTATGCTCGGTACGGGTTTGACATCGGTTTATTACCTGCTGCTGATCAACCGTGCCTTTTTTGGGAGATTGTCACTACCCGTCCAAGATCTCGAATCTGTCACCTGGCGCGAACGCTATCCAGCGATGATCCTCACAGGTGCGATCGTCCTGTTTGGGCTGCAACCTGGTTGGATTACCCGCTGGAGCGAACCAACTATTTCAGCTACGCTCCAACCGCCCGCGATTATTGCGACTGTAAATACTTCATCAATTCAGCCATGACTGCTATTAATTCTTGTCATCGTTTTGCGACCTATATCGATCGATTCTACCAGGGTCAAAGCCTCTTACCAGATAACCCGAATAATGTCAAAGAAGTAGTCGGGATTCTGGATAGTTATGGCTATGTCCTAGCTGCTTATCAGCAAAATCTTCAGCACATTGCCGATCGCGAGTTCTTAACTATTTTTCCATTTTTTAAATACTTTAATGGCAAAGTATCATTCGCGCAGTTGTCACAGCATTTATGGCACGATCGGATTAATTTTGAGTATGCCGAATACTGCATGAAAGTCATGCTCTGGCATGGTGGCGGCAAACTAGAGCAGTATATTGAATCAGTAGAATTTAGACAATCGATCGAACCAGCGATCCAATCCAAAATCAAAGGCAGCCCCACGATTAGACTCCTCCATCGCTTGTTTCCAGAGTTTTTGCCCGAGCAAGTCCGGCAATCGGTTTATTACAATGCCCTCGGTCAATTTTGGGAGGTAATGTCTGATATTTTTCTCACTTTAGCCAGAGCTTACGAACAGGGAAAAGTTACGAATATTCCAGAGGTTGTTGATTGGATTAAGGCGGGATTGGTTGCTGCTGCTGGTAATCCAATTACCTATGCAGTAGATATTGATGGTCGATCGTATGATATCTTGCCCAAGTCTGCGGAGCTGACATTTTTGATGGATGTGGCGGTGCCTTATGTAGAAGCTATTTTCTTTCGCGGTACACCATTTTTCGGAGTGGTTTCTTATAATGCTCAGGCGCACCAGATTCCCATCCAGCAAGATGCTTTTACCTATGGAGCATTGTATGCTGATGCGTTACCGATCGGTGGGGCGGGGATTCCACCGACCCTGCTGATGCAGGATATGCGGCATTATTTACCCCCATATCTGCACGAAATGTACCAAAATACTAAACGGCAAGAGGACGATCTGTTGGTGAAGATTTGTCTGAGTTTTCAAAAGTCGATGTATTGTGTGACTAGTGCCACCATTCTGGGTTTGGCTCCTCATCCGTTGGACAGTGAAGATCCGCGTGAAAAAGCAGCAACCATGGCATACTTTGAGGGCTGGATGGATCGCTTATTAACTTCTCAGTTACCTAATATTCAGGGTTGAAACATTGCGACCATCACTGCTAGCTCCCCAACTTTTTCAAGCAGTCAGGGAGCTATCAAGTTGGTGCTAGGGAGTGCTAGGTGCGGGAGCAGTAACTGAGTCCGAACTCTCAATAGCCGCAGGGGCAGGTGCCGGAGCAGGTGAAGCTGAGGGAGTCGCTGAGTCATCAGTGACGGTTGGCTTGGCTGGTACAACCACAGGTTTGGGTACCTCAATCACTTTGGTCGCCCCAGGTACGAGCACTGGCTTGGGTACTTCGACTACTTTGGGCGGAGCGGGGACAGGCACGATTACAGGCTTATCTACTTCGACTACTTTAACTTGTGGTGGTGCCGTTTTTTCCACCGTGCGATCGATAATTGTCGTCTGTTTTGGTGGTGCAGGTGCTACTGAAGCAGCGGGGCTGGGGGGAGTATTGATGATAGTTGTAGGTGTAGGAGCTGGTCTATTCAGGTAATACGCTGTTACCGCCCCAATGCCAGCCAAGGCAAGTACGAGACTACCGATGAGCAAACCGTTGGCAGTGCCGCTATTTTCGGCTGCGCGTTCGCGTTGATACTGAATCTCGTCTGCGCCGATCCTACCGCGCTCGTCTCCGGCTGGTGTAGCTTGTGGGTCGTTGTTACGATTAGGCATTTTCGATCTCCGAGTTGCAAGAGAGTTGTATAATTTATTGCATCTTAGTCGATCGATCCTCAGTATTTAGTCTATCAAAGGGCATAACTTAGTGTTGTTTGCTCTCACCCTAAATGTCGATCGAACCGTAACACGCGGCTGGGAGCTTATTGAGCTAGTAGTGCCCAAGCTAAGAATCGTTCGGTATAGTAGAGTGCGAGTTGATTGCTCAGACCTGAAAACACGGCATCAAAAGCATGATCCGCCCACGGAATCTCGATGAAAACGGCTTGATTTCCTTGCGATCGCAATTGGGCGGCGAGATACTTGCCATACTTGGATGCGACGATGTGGTCTTTGCCACCATAGATGAGTAAGGATGGTGGTAAAGCTGGCTTGACGGCAGTGAGGGGTGAAGCTTGGCGGTAAAGTGTGGGCAGATCTTGAGGTGTGCCACCCAAGAAGGCGCGGAGTGTGGCGCGAGACTCGATCGGGTCGGGAGTAGGTACCTGCTCGTAACCCGCCGTCAGATTGACGGGACCATAATAATCAACGACAGCGCGGATCGGGAACGGTGGATCTTGATAAGCTGCCAACATCGCTAATTGAGCACCAGCCGAGCGACCGATGAGGGCGACTCGATCGAGATCCGTTTCATTTTCATCAGCATGTTTTTTGATAAATGTCAATGCCGATCGCACATCTTCAAGCTGAGTCGGGAACTGATATGTGGGCGCATGACGATAATCGATCGCCCACACCACATAACCTTGGGCGGCGATATAACGATTGAACGTGTCATCACTATCGGGACTACCACGTTGCCAAGCACCACCATAAATCGACACGATCGCCGGATATTTACCAACTTGGAGCGGTCGATAGATATTCATTGTCAGCTTCACGCCATCAGGATTCGCAAAAAGTAAGTCGCGATCGAGCCTCACTTCAGGGATCGGAATCTGGCTCCAAATATCGCCCATAACTAGCGGTTGCGATCGCATTTTGGCAATTAGTGCAGGGGGAAGATCGCGGAGATAATCTCGCCCCAAGCTAGACTCGATCGCTGATTGCGCTTGTTGTTGAGCTGCGGAAAATTGCAGTAGTGGTGCTGCACTCAGCACCACTGCCAATCCACTCACACAGAGGCTAAAAATAACCAATCGGGGTTGTCGGTAATCTCTGAGCCAGAACAGTAACCAGCACAGGAGGAGCACTCCCGCATTAAAAATTACCAACACTGGACTAATTTCGGGCGCACCCACACTTAAAGGAAGTAGTGAAAAAATTGGTGCGGGTAAGCAGATCCACATACTCACAAACAATCCGATTGATAGCAGCGATCCCACGAGCCAGTTACTCGCGATCGATAACATCCTAACTTTCATAGATCTCTAAAGGTAAATCATCAGGATCTTTAAAAAAAGTGAATTTCTTTCCGGTAATTAGATCTACTCTAACTGGTTCGACGTTGATGCCCTGTGATATCAAGTAGTCAACACTTTCCTGGATATTCTCGACCTCAAAAGCTAGATGTCTTAGCCCGCAGGCTTCTGGTTTGCTCGGTCTTGGTGGTGGATCGGGAAATGAAAATAGTTCGATGATGTCGCGATCGGCAACCTGAAGATCTAGCTTATATGAATTGCGATCGCTTCTAAAAGTCTCGTTAATTATTGAGAGATTCAGCACATCAACATAAAATTTTTTTGACTCGGTATAGTCAGAGCAAATTATCGCAACATGATGAATTTTATTGAGTTTCAATTTGATTCTAAAGTAATGTTGTTAGATTTAGATACTAATTTAGCACGGCGGTGGTAAAGCGGCGATCGCTGCGTCCAATGCTAGAGTCCATCAGTCCGATGCGTCTAGCAACTGTTCGCATGTTGGCAATACAAGATCCGATCGATGACACCTCCACTTCACTAGCGATTTTGTACCTAGTAAAGCCAGGTAAAGTGTTTTGCGGCGAGGGGATTTTTTTCGGTATAATCAGTGGCTACGGCAATCTACGCACATATATGTCTCCATCAAATCGGAATATCGATCGTCAACTTCCACTCACCAAGCGTCCGCGTCGTCTCCGTCGCAATCCCAGCATTCGCAGCCTCGTGAGCGAAACTCAGCTCACAGTTGACGATCTGATCTATCCGATGTTTGTGATGGAAGGTGAAAACGAGCGGGTAGAAATCGCCTCAATGCCAGGATGTTACCGCTATACGCTCGATCTGCTGCTGGCGGAAATTGCCGAACTGTACACTTTAGGCATCAAAGCCGTCGCCTTATTCCCCGTCGTCCCCGACGCCAAAAAAGATGATACTGGCACCGAAAGCTACAACCCCGAAGGATTGGCGCAACGGGCTGTCACCGCCATCAAGGCGCAAACTCCAGAGACGATCGTCATTACCGATGTAGCACTCGATCCCTTCACCACCCACGGACATGACGGCGTACTCGACGCCGATGGGGTCATCCTCAACGATGAAACTGTAGAAATTTTGGTAAAAATGTCTGTCTCGCAAGCGCAAGCAGGCTGCGACATGGTTGCCCCTTCCGATATGATGGACGGACGGATCGGCGCAATTCGGCGCGGTTTGGACGCGCATGGTTTTACAGATGTCGGCATCCTGGCTTACTCCGCCAAATATGCCTCTGCCTATTATGGCCCCTTCCGCGATGCACTCGGCTCGGCACCCAAGTTTGGCGACAAGAAAACTTACCAAATGGACCCTGCCAACGCGCGGGAAGCTCTCACCGAAGTCGAACTCGATATCGCTGAAGGTGCAGATATCGTTATGGTCAAACCCGCTCTGGCTTATCTCGATATCATCCATCAAGTCAAGGCAAACTGCAACGTTCCAGTTGCCGCTTATAATGTCAGTGGTGAATACTCACTGATCAAAGCTGCGGCTCAACTCGGCTGGATTGACGAGAAGAAAATTATCATGGAAACTCTCCTCAGTATCAAACGAGCTGGTGCAGATTTGATTCTCACCTATTTTGCCAAAGATGTCGCGTTGATTTTGCATCATAAGTAATGGTAAAAAACTAGTAAGTAGGTAGGCGTAATTACATCTAAAATATTGTGGAGGGTGGGCTGCTACCCCTACCCGCAAAAATCGCGCCCCAATCCACCAGATAGATTCCAGACCCAATCTATCTGATAAATAATTGGAGCTACCTACTTATTGGCGTAGCCATAGGAGATCGATCGACTTTGGAGGCAACAAGGGCATAATGAAGTAACGATCTCCTCTAATCGGCTTTCCCTGCGAACGCTTCGCAACCGCCAACGGCATCCAGTTATCTCTATCTACTAGCCACTCTCTCAAAATATGGCAGCGACAAATTTTCGGGACTATTACGCGCTTTTAGGAGTGAACAAGAACGCCAGCGCAGATGATGTCAAAAAAGCTTATCGACGATTGGCACGCAAATATCATCCAGATCTCAATCCAGGGGATAAAACTGCCGAAGCCAAATTCAAAGAAATCACCGAAGCCAATGAAGTCCTCTCGGACCCTGACAAACGCAGCCAATACGACAGATTCGGACAATACTGGAAACAATCCGAACAACCCAGATCCAACACTCGCCCTACCAACCCTACTCCAGGCACTAACCCACCAGGTGATTTTAATACAGTTGATTTTGGACAATACAATAACTTTGATGATTTTGTCAATGAATTGCTAGGGCGATTTAATAATTCCAGCAATCCCAATCCTACTGGTGCCAAAACAACTGCCACCAAGAACGGAGCTGATAACTTCAGTGCCAACCCTAACACGAGTGGTACTGGCAACCTCGGCGGCGATCGCGAGGCAACTATCAGTCTCTCGCTCACCGAAGCCTACAAAGGCGTCCAAAAAAGCTTCAACCTCGGCACCGAGACGATCAAAGTGCGAATTCCTGGCGGTGCCAAAGCTGGCAGTCGGATTCGCGTCCGTGGCAAAGGCAATGTCAATACCTATAACAAACAACGCGGTGACCTCTACCTCACTGTCGAATTGCAATCACACCCATTCTTCCGACTCGATGGGGAACAACTAATCTGTGAAGTCCCAGTGACCCCCGATGAGGCTGTGCTCGGTGCCCAAATTGAGATTCCCACCCCCGACGGCATGGTGACGGTCAATGTACCTGCTGGCGTCCAATCCGGTCAGTCACTGCGGCTGCGTGGTAAAGGCTGGGCAAACCCCCGAGGCGAACGCGGCGATCAATTAGCTAAAATTGTGATTACTACCCCCAAAAGTATCACTCCCGCCGAACGCGAACTTTACGAACAAATTCGTACTGCTCGTACTTTTAACCCCCGTAATCATTTTACGCAAGTGGCACTTTAGGTTTTAGGCTTTAGGTTTTAGGTTTTAGGGGTAGACGGTAATTAGATTTTAGGCTTTAGGGACAGAAGGTGGATGGTGGATGGGAGATAATGAGTATTCGGATTTATGGTAATCGAGAGTTGAAAACGTTGCCAGGACTGGAGACTAGACCTACGCCTGCGCGTGTACGCCAAGCTTTGTTTAATATCTGGCAAGGAGCGATCGCGGGTTGTCGCTGGTTGGATCTGTGTAGTGGTAGCGGTGCGATGGGTGCTGAGGCATTATGTCGAGATGCCGCAGTGGTTGTCGGCATCGAGCGATCTACTGCTGCTTGCAATATCATCCATCAAAATTGGCAGCAAGTCGCCACTGAGTCCCAACAATTTCAACTTTTGCGTGGAGATGTCATCCAACGGTTAGCCGATCTCGCCGGACAAAAGTTCGATCGGATTTATTTCGACCCACCCTATGCCGGAGAATTATATCAGCCAGTATTGGCAGCGATCGATCGGTATGAGTTGTTGGCTCCGATGGGCGAACTCGCTGTAGAACACAGTCCCAATCCACAGCTCAGTACTTTGCCAGCCTCGCTGGCTACACTCGAACTCTGTCGCCACAAGTCATACGGTAATACCGCAATTTCCTTCTATCAGCTCCAGGCATAGAGATTGGGTAGATGGATCGAACCGATCGAAAACCAAAGTCCCCGACCCTTCACCTTCTACCCCTAAAACATAAAACCTAAAGCCTAACCACCCTACAAACCGACTTGGTTGCCACGCTTGTACTGGAGATAAGCCGCTACAAATAAGCCGCTGAGAGTAATGAAAACTAAACCGAGGACGATGCCAGCTAGTAAGGGTTCTACCACGTTGAGACTCCGTAATTTGTTAAAGTAGTTGCCTCTAGCGTATCGGGTTTAGGGGGATGGGCGCAAGCTCTTGGCGATCGATTGTGGTGAGCGAGAGGGGAGTGAGGTTTTAGGGGTAGAGGGGAAAAGGGATGACACCATTGGTCTTGGGTGTGCTTACGCACATATTGGCTTGACGGTGGGGTGCTTGCCTTCCAACTTCAAAGCTGCAAAACTTAATAATACGAGAAAAAGCTTAAGATATTTAAGAAATGTATCGTAAATCTGAGATTTATAGATACACTAATAAATGTAGGTAATAGCCTCGCGGCTCAATTTACACTCTTTAGATCCTTAATGTAAGTTAACTTATAGCAGGCCCGTCTTGGATATCCGACTCCCTAAAATCAGGCAACCATCGTCGCAACAGATGGGGTCAATTATCATCACCTGCTTGTCCATCTGTTTGTGTGCGCTCGTCGGTTGGCACTCTCTTCAAGAATCCAATCCCTACATTGGTAGCGTCTTGGCTAAAACAGGCGATCCAACATTGGGACATGCCATCTTTCAGATCAATTGCAGCGGTTGTCATGGACTAGACGCAGGTGGACGAGTCGGCCCTAGTCTCCGCGAAATCTCCAAACGCAAATCTCCTCACAGTCTGATCGAACAAGTCACCAGTGGCAACACTCCCCCCATGCCCCAATTTCAGCCCAATCCTCAAGAGATGGCAGATCTATTGAGCTACCTAGAAACCCTGTAAGCAGTTGACAGTTGACAGTTGACAGTTGACAGTTGATAGTATGGCAATCGGGACAGGAATTTAGACTCGATCGCCATTCACCATCCACCATCCACCATCCACCCTCTACCTCTACCCTCTACTCTCCAGCTTCAAAAAATCACCAAGCAGGTAGAGCGAACCACACAAGACTAATTGGTGAGTATCTGTAGTAGCTACCGCAGCGGCTAGCCCCGCAGTGAGATCGCCGTAGGTAGCGATCGATCTGAGATCGGGACAAATAGAGCGAGCTAAATCGGCAAGCATGGCGAGATCTGCCGAACTATGTCCAGGTACTGGCACCAGATCCACGCGATCGCCAGGACGCAATAAAGCTTGGAAAATCTCCCGATGGGCTTTGGTCGATAGCATCCCCATCACCCACCTTATCGGTGTCTGCAAAGTATCCACATATTGACGTAAAGCAATCGCCGCAGCGGCATTGTGAGCACCGTCAATCAACAATTTAGAGCCTTGCCAACTCGTCCATTGGAGCCGCCCCAACCAGCGCGTATTTGCCATCCCTGAGACGATCGCGGCATCGCTAATGTCCCACCCTGACTGGCGTAACACTTGAATGGTGGCGATCGCGATCGCCGAATTGGTCAATTGGATTTCACCCACCAATGATAACGGATAACTAATCCCCCCAGATTCGACCCACGGCAGTGTAGCTGATGCTAATGAAGTTTCACACTCTAAGTCGGGTTTTCGGGCGGTGACAGCTGGCTGCACCCAAGTTGTAGGGCAATTGAGCGTATCGATCCTGTCTGTAACTACAGCTACCGCCGCCGGAGGCAGGGTGCCGATGATTGCCGGACAGTTTGGTTTGAGAATACCTGCTTTTTCCCAGGCGATCTTGGCAATGGTATCACCAAGTTGTTGCCAATGTTCGAGCGCGAGCGACGTAATCACCGTTGCTAACGGTCGATCGCAAACATTGGTAGCATCTAGCCTACCACCCAATCCGACCTCGATAACAGCAATATCTACTTGTGACTCGGCAAAATACAGCCACATCGCCGCAGTGACGATTTCAAACTGGGTGGGTGTGGGGAGAGTGGGATCGATGGCGTTAATGACTCGATCGATGATCTCTACCGCGACATCAGTCGGAATCGGTCGATCGTCGATACAAATCCGCTCATTCCAGTTTACCAAATGGGGCGATGTATACCGACCAACTTTGTAACCTGCGGCACTGAGGACGCTGGATAGATAGGCACAGACAGAACCTTTGCCATTTGTCCCTGCGACATGGATTATCGGCACCGACTGATGGGGGAATCCTAGTGCTGCGAGTAGAGCTTGAATCCGGTTCAGACCTAAATTTACACCAAACTGGTGAAATGGTAGCAAAAGCGTATCAATTGGAGTTAAATCGAGCACCGAGTAGATAGGGGGTGGTGGAGAGTAAATGGCAAATTAATAGCTAAATCACACAGATCTATAATTTTAGCGATCGAGATCGCACCAAGCGACGATCTAAATCTATCACGATCTGTGAGATTTTATGGAATAGATATTCTTCCGTATAACCACGGATGGAGTAAGTAAGATTTTCCGAATATTCTAAATGAGTAATGACAAAAGTCACATATTCAGTTGAACATACCAATCATCAAAAAATGCAAAACCTATCAGTACCTGAAGATAAATTAGCCAAAATACTTCAATTAACTAGTAGTGCTTGTGCGATCGCCGGAGGAACGATCCTTGCTGCTAACATCCCCACAATTAGTAAATATCGATTTATATTTTTGGCACTGAGTTCTAGTCAAATGCTAGTAGCTAGCCTACGGACTAGGGATACACCGATGATTATTTATTCAGGATCGTTATTTTGTTTTGTCGATTGTCTGGGGATCTTCCGCTGGATTATTAGTTAAGTAATATCGATAGTCCCCAGCTCATCTATTTCAAGTAAATGCTTCCAATGCTTTCAGATGAGATCTCATGTGTTTTGTTTGCAAATCTTGTTGGTAATCGATCTGTAGATTTATAAGTAGTAAATATCTTTATTTTAACAGATTCAAGTATCATGTTGTGGCATAAATATCCCGATCGCTTAGATGAATATACATTAGCAGCAGCTTGTGAACATCTCCAAGGAGATCCGCCAGGTGAAATCCCCTTTTTAGTCTGGCTGTTAGAAAATCCAGCTAGTCCTTTAAACATGCCTGGAAGTATTAATTTGTTAGGACATGACTGTATCCATTTACTGTTAAAGAAAGGGTTTAGCTCGGCTGAAGAAGCATATATAGTCGGTTTTACTATGGGTAATGACACTAGTGTGAATTGGCTACATTTATTAGTGTTGAAAATTGCCGCCTACTTTTTTTACCCGCACAAATATAGGCTGAGTTATTCAGAACTGAAGATCTTCGATCGCGGTGTTCGGTTTGGTAGAACAGCCAAGGTTAAAAATATCAATAAATTTGATTGGTCTGAGTGGGATCGTAAACTACTCAAAGATATTAGGATGGAACTCGGATTGGAGATCGATGACTGGGGCTAAGCACAGAAATTTTATTTTATTAGAGATAATACTAAGTATTTTGACAATTGAGATCTCGACCCGACTGACCTAAATCAGTCGCAGAATATACTCTCTAAAAAAATTAGATTGTGCAGATCTGGAGTGAGACTTTTGGGATCTGAGACGATCGATATAAATCGCTCAAACCCTCTCTACCAAATTGGTAGAGAGGGTTTTATATGTCAAGTGTAATCAAAGTATTTTGAGGCATTGTGAGCCAATCGATGTGGTCGTGGGTACCCTAATCGTAGGAGCAAGCTAACTACAGCTTGTTACTTAGATCTCGATCCTCTGCTGTAGGCTCTACGCGAACCAAGCCAATGACCATTGATACTAAATCTCACCGCTCTACGATCGAAAATCATAGATCTGTTGACGCAAGTTGCACCGGGGATAATGTGGAGCAAGCCAGTACGAAAACCGACCAATTTTCATTTACCGCCAGAGGATTGCCAGCACAACTCCTGGAACATATTCAGTGTGGTGAAACAGGCTATTGGCAGCACCAATTCGATCGACTAGCCGATCGAGAGCAACCCTTTTACTGGAATCTGGGAATTGCCAACGGTCAAATTCTGTATTCAGGCAATCGATTTTGGTCGGTACAGATGTTGTTGAGAGTTGTGGGGCGATATGTGCTGCGATCTCGTAGTGAGGCTGTCAAGTCCCAGTTCGATCTCATCAAGAGTCAGCTCCAGCGAGAATCGCTCGATCCTGTCCAGTTACTGGCGATGATGAAACAAGCGAACATCATTACTGAAGCC
Organism: Chamaesiphon sp.; assembly: GCF_041738855.1. GTDB lineage: Bacteria > Cyanobacteriota > Cyanobacteriia > Cyanobacteriales > Chamaesiphonaceae > Chamaesiphon. The sequence goes on from NZ_JBGSPA010000175.1 coordinate 24,219, forward strand.
CAACTGTTAGAAGCACTGCGGATCAAAATTCTCAACGATCTAGATATCTACTTATTAATCGGTAGTGGCTCGGCGAGATTTATTGCCACAGATATCGACGATCGGTTGCCGATCGCTGGCTTTAGTCCGACCTTACTGTTCGATGAAGCCCAACAGCGACAGTTGCAATGGGAGCAATTGCGACAGCAAGTACCTTCAATGAAGTTGTGTCCGATCCTCGATCCTGAAGCTATGAAAATAGCTAACCTACCCGATAGCCAGCGGCTACGGATTGAGACACTAGTGGGAGCGGAACGATCGCTCAACTCCATCGCCGAAGAAATGGCGAAAGATAACCTGGAAGTCGCCAAGATATTCGCCAAATTAGCCAGAATCGGCTTGGTCAAATTTCAGCCCCTCCACCAACATGTTCATTCGAGTGTGATGGTAATTGATGATTCGCCAGTGCTGCTGTCTCAATTTCAGCACTGGGTTTCGGCTTTGGGTTACTCGGTGACGATTTGTCAAGAGGCAAAAACCGCACTGAGCATGATTTTGGCGGTCAAGCCAGCAGTTATTTTCATCGATATCAACATGCCAGAAGTCTCTGGATTCGAGCTAGTCAAGCAGATCCGGCAACATCCAGATCTGAAGGGAATTTCCCTAGCGATCTTAACTGGAGAACAAAAGCTGTCCAATAAATGGCGGGCGCAGTGGAGTGGGTGTGAGTTTTTGACTAAACCGCTGACAACTGCGGCGATTGGTGATTTTCAAGTTCAACTTGAAGAGTTGATTCCCCGACTACTGACCGCATCTGCTTCCCCGATCGACAGTTAACCCATATCAGGCAAAAATTATGCGATTTTTAATCATTGATGATAGTTCAGTCGATCGACACGCTTTGGCTTCAATTTTGGAAATACTCGGACATGAAGTCGATCGCTGCGAGAGTGCGATCGATGCTTTGGGGATCGTTGAAGCTGGCAAATACGATTTGGTATTTCTAGATGTGGTGATGCCAGAACAGGATGGCTATAAGTTCTTGCGAACGGTGAGGCTCAATCCCCATACTGCCAATCAATATGTCGTGTTCTGCTCCAGCAAGAAGACAGCCCTAGAGATCGATTATGGTGTGCGGCGGGCTGGCGCAAATGACTATCTACCCAAACCAGTCAGTCGCGAAAGTATCCAACAAATTCTCGCCAAAATTCCATCATAGCGATGGCTCGATCGGCAAATCTAGCGATTTGCTAACCTGCTCTATCTACACCTCGTGCATAACTGTGATGAGGTTGTGCCTGAAGATCGACTCTTTCACTTACCCCCAATCTCACCGCTATATGACTGCCACTGTCACCGATCCAACTTCGCCAAATAGCGCGCAAATGTCACCAGCCGTTGACACCGTTGCGCTCCTAGATACTCGGTTTATTTTGACTCAGGTCGAGGAGCTGACCCTAGTATTTCCAGCGACTTGGGTGGCAGAAATCTGGCGGGTCAGTCGATCGCAAATTCTGGATTTACCATTCTACGATCCACTACTGGTAGGGGTTGCCAATTACAACGGTCGGGTTACACCACTGATTGCTGCTGCCCGCCTACTAGAAGTAGCACAGTTTTCCTTACCAGAACGATCGATCGTGGTGCGTCTCAATCAAGCTGCCGGACAGTTGGAGAATGTGAGTATTATCGTCGATCGGGCGATCGGCACTCGCCAGCGCGAGGAATTGCCGACCGATTTATTTACAGCTCACCGTACTGGCTCGATGGTGATGATGCAAAGTCATTTAGTGCCTGCTAATGTCTGGCAACCACAATTCTGGTCGGCGCATAACTAGTTGAAAGTGGGAAGTGAATTTCGATCGCTATTTACAATCTTTATTCTGTGAATTTATATCTCGGTTATGTTTAATCCAACTTCATCTACGCCAATTCAACTCGCCCAACGATTTATTCGATCTCATTTAATTACGACAATTATTTCCGCTGTTGGTCTAAATTTAGTATTAATTGGAGCGTCAACTTGGAATGTATGGAGTACCTCCCAGAGTTTAAGAACGACTGTAGAACAGCAAGCAAATCTACAAGATCTCAGTAGTAGAGTGATTTACCTTGATGAAGTCTTAACGATGTCAGCGAATATGCTAGCGAGTAGCGGACAGCCGATGTGGGAAAAGCGTTACAACGATAATGTCCCCGAACTTGAAAAAGTTACGGCTAAGTTATTCCAAGATATTCCCCCCTCTGTTCGCGGTGCTTATCGTCAAATCGATGACGCCAACAAACAACTAATTGCCATGGAAGAGCGGGCATTCAAATTAGTCAAGGCGAAAAATTTTGCTGGTGCTACTGCGATACTTCAGAGCGAACAATATAGTCAGCAAAAGCAGATTTATAGTCAAGGCGTCCAAACTGTGATTGCCAGTATCAAAACCGCCACAAACGATCGCATTCAAGCACAACAACTCGCGCTAGATTGGTCGATCGGGCTAGCACTGGCTAGCTTAGGATTGTTGGCAGTCACGGGTACTGGGATCGTGGTCGCTGTCAGGGGTTATATTCGCGATCGACAGTTGGCGCAAGTCGCACTAGAAGCATCGCAGCAAGATCTCACGAGCGTGAATATGAGTTTGGAAAATGAAGCGAGAGAGCGTCAAGCTCAGGAAGAATTGACTCGCCAAGAAAATGAACAACTTCAACAAGATATTGGGGAATTACTCGATGTAGTAAGCGAGATCGAAGCTGGCAACCTGACAATTCAGGCGCAGGTGAACGATCGCGCGACTGGACTGGTGAGCGATACGCTCAATCGGCTGATCGAAGAGTTGGGGCGAACGCTCAGACAAGTATCGGTAGCGGCTTATCGGGTTGACGCCAATAGTAAAACTCAAAAAGAGATGGCAGCAACTGTCGCCCAGAATACTGGCAAACAGACCGCCGAAGTCAGTCAAATGCTGCGATTGACGCAGAATGTCCGTCAATCGGCACAAAATACCATGCAGCAACTGCTGATGACCAATCGATCGCTAGTGACACTCCAGTCTTCAGTTGCAGAGGGGCAAGGGACGATTTCCAGTCTCGATCGCGAAATTGGTGTATTGCAAGCTGGGAGCGATCGGATCGTCCAAGAAATCAAAACCCTGGGTGAATTCGTCGGACTAGCCGACAGATTTGTGCAGGATCAAGGTGAAATCGTCACTCAGACTCAGATTTTGGCTCTAAATGCTTCCCTGGTAGCCGCTAGAGCCGCCGAACAGCGCGACCCCAAACAATTTGCTGGTGTGGCGCGGGAATTTGAACTCATCGCGACCCAAGTCAGTCAACTAGCCCAACAAACTAGTGAAGGTTTGTCTAGTCTCGAACAACGTAGTGCTCAAATCCACCAGGTGGTGTCATCCGTAGACGTAGACGTGCAAAAACTGGGTGGTTTGGTAAGTACCTTTACCCAAGGTGTCAAGCAGGCAAGCGACGTTTTTGCCACAGTTCAGGCGGTAACTGAGCAAGTCGTAGAGTCGGGAAATCAGGTATCTACAGCCAGTCAGAGTATTGTCACGGCGACGGATTCGACAACTGTCGCGATCGCCTCGATTGCTACTCTCAGTCAGGAAATTTCTCACCAGTCTCAAGATGCTCAACACTTGGGCGACCAATTAAATATTCTCTCCACCGATCTGCTGGAAAACATCCAGATCTTCAAGCTACCAACCGCGCCAGAACTTGCGGCTGTTTGATATCAGCGACCCCTAATTTTTTGATGCCAAGTAAAATATATGAATCTCGAACTATCACCAGATCGATCGCCCCAGCCAGCCCAACCCACTAGATCGATCGGTCAGCTCCGCGCCTTTTTCCAACAGCATTTAGTCAGCACCATTGTCCTGTCAACTTGTCTCAATCTGGGACTGACAGGGACTTCGACCTGGAGTGTTTGGCAGACTTCCCAGCGGTTGCAGGCCACTATCGCTAGGCAAGATCGGCAGCAAGATCTCAGCAGCAGACTTACCTATTTGGATGAAGTACTCACAATGTCGGCACGGATGTTTGCCAGTACTGGTCAAGCAATGTGGGCAAAACGTTACAACGATAATGCCCCCAAGATCGACAGTACCATCGCCGAATTGACAAAAGATCTACCTCCAGTTCAGGAAGTTGATGCCGCCAACAAAAAGTTGCTGGGGCTGGAAGATCTGGCTTTTAAATTAGCTCAACAGGCTAAGTTAACAGCAGCCTCAGCAGTATTGTCTAGTCCCGAATATCAACAGAATAAGCAAATTTATGCACAGGGAGTAGCCACAACGATCTCTAAAATCAAAACTACTGCCGAAAGTGAAGTTCGAGCAGATCGCCAAGCACTAGGAGATGCCATTTTGTTAGCACTGGTGAGTTTGGGGCTGTTGGTCGTGACTGGGTTGCTAGTAGTGCTGACAGTTAGAAGCTATATGCGCGATCGCGAGCAGTCCCAGCGATCCCTCCAGGCATTCCAAGCCAATCTGCTGACGCTCAACGACGAACTCAAACATGAAGCCGAACTACGAACCGTCGAACAGGAGCGAGTCGTACGCGAAAGTGACACGCTCCAAACAGATATCAGTCATATTCTCGATATTGTCAGCTTGCTAGAAGATGGCGATCTTACGGTACAAGCTGCGGTCAACGAACGATCGACTGGGCTGATCGCGGATACACTCAATCGTCTGATTGAGTCCCTACACCAAGTTGTCACGGTAGTAGCATCCAGTGCCGATCGCGTAGCTGGTAGTGCGCTTGGGCTAGAGCAATTAGCAGTAGAAACAGCCAGTCAAGCTCAGCACCAAACTAGGTCAATTCAACAGATTGAGACTTTAATTGCTCAAGTAAATAGCCTGAGTACCAACTCCCAGCAGCAAGCACTGGCAACGATCGATGCCGTAGCATTGGCTCAAGCTGCTGTTGGCAACGGTCAGCAAGAAATGAAGGCAATGGCGGATGGGATTGCCAGCCTCCAACAGGGTACAGAGCAAATCTCCGTGCGGATGCAACGCCTGAATGAATTCGTGGAGCTAGCCGCCCAATTCTCCAAGGATCAAAAGCGGGTAGCCGCCCTCACGCGAGTGCTAGCCCTCAATGCTTCCTTACTTTCTACCCGCGCCGTCAAAGAGCAAGACCCGACCCAGTTTGCCAGTCTGGCACATGAATTTGAAACCATTGCCGAGCGGGTGAATGAGTTAGCTGGTGATACCAATGATAGTCTGGTTTCGCTCCAACATCGTACCAACCAGATTCAAACTGTAACTTCCGGTCTCGATCGCGATGTCGCCGATATCAATCAGTTGGTGCAAAAATTCACGGATGAAATGGGCAAGTCTCGCCAAGCCTTTACCAATATTCAACTAGTGACCGATCGAGTGGCGATCGTCGGCGCACAAGTAAGTACTTCTAGTCAAGATATCATCCGCGTAGTTGGCGATACTCTTCAGGCAATTGGATCGATCGGGGTTATCGCTCAAAGCACCGAACACAAGGCAATTGCCACCCGCGAACAGATCGAAGTAGTGAGTAATCTCGCCCAAAATCTACTGGCGCGAGTCGAGTTTTTCCGCTTGAACGATGAAACTCCCTCGGCGATTTACAATTTTCTCCCGCCCGCCGATTCTACAGTCGTTAAAAATCCTGAGGCGGTATACGACCTCCTCCAACCTCGCGCCTAGTAAATTCCTTCATGCGTCGATCGGCCCACATACCACAAAACATCATGATCGCACCCGACAATTCAGCCGAAGCACAATTACAGCAAGAGTTGCGGGAGATGTTTCTCGTTGATACCCAGCAACAGCTAGAGACTTATTTTGACATTATCCACCGACTCAAACCAGAGTCTTGGATTGCCGATATTCGATCGATCTACCGCGCGATCCACACGATCAAAGGTGGGGCGGTGACGGTTGAAGCCAATAATATGTTGGATGGAGCGACCGCTTTAGAAGATCTATTATCAGATTTGCGGTACCTAGAAGTAGCACCACCGCTTGCAGATGGCAAATTGAGCCAAATGTTACTAGAAGCTGGCGAACTCCTCGCTAGCTGTCTGGATTCGGAGCCAGGAACTGATAATGTTGCAGAAGGCAATCGCGCCCAATTGACAATCCAGAGACTCCAAACTCTCCACGCTCAGGTAAAAGCACGATATTTACCAGACTGGAATGAAATGAAGCAAGTTCATCAAGAGTTTGCCGAGCAGGGTTTCGATCTGGTCGTTTTGGATCTAGAGATGGAGCTGGCAAATATTCCCGCGCAAGGTGAAATTCCTGCCAATACGATCGCAGCAGCTCGATCGACGATCGACCAACTGACTCAGATCGGTACCGAACTCGAATTGGATCGCGGGTGGACAATGCTGCTCCAACGCGGTGAATCATTAATTAGCAATCCCAATCCTCAATTGTGGAGATCGATCTGGTTGCCATATTTTCAAGTACTCAAAACCTGTATCAAAAATAGCGGCGAGATTGGTGATGTCGAACTTGAAAATTTAGATGTATTAATAGTTACTACTGAATCTGGATTTAATCTAGTTAGTTCAAATATTGAATTGGATTTAGCTCGCAATCTGAGCAGTGAAGAATTAATCATTCTCGATCGTGTTGCCGTCGAATCGACATCAGTATCCGATCCGGATTTATCAGTGTTGCTAGCTGACTTCTTCATGAATGAAGAAATCTTACCCATACCTAAAACTATAGAATCGATCGCTGAACTAGTCGCCCCAGCTCATGAATCTCTACCCAGCACGATCGTCTCTAGTGAAGATTTGTCAGGATTACTAGATAACTTATTTCTGGATGAGGAAGTTTTACCGATCCCTTCAACTGTTGAATCGATCGGCGTACCAGTTGTAATAATTAATGAATCTCTACCGAAGGCGATCGCCTCCCGTGAAGATTTGTCAGGGTTACTAGATGACTTCTTCATGGATGAAGAGAGCTTACCTATAACTGGAGAATCGAGCGAGGAACCAGTTGCACCAACTAATGAATTTATAGGAATAGAAATTGAGTCAAATGAAGATCTACCCGACTTACTAGATGATTTCTTCAGCGATGAAGAGATCGCAGCCGATCTCAATTCGCCACAGTCACTCCAGTCTGAATTAGAAATAGATAACTTCATAGAACTAGACGAACTAGATGAACTAGATTTAATTGCCTTAGTCGAGCAAGAATTTGCGGCAACTATGGATTTAGTGGCTACCGTAGCCACAGCCGAGCCTCAACCACTTCCAGCAACCGTCGCCGCTAGTTCAGTAGTAGCAGTTAAACGAGGAATCTCGATCCCCGTACCCCTCGAACGGCTGGATCGATCGGCACAACAGGTAGTAGACACACTATTGACAGCGCGGGCAGTGATGAATGCCTCCAGCCGTCTCCAAGCCCAACTCAGCCAGTTGAGCGTACTAACTCAAGAGAGTTCTCAATTTGTCACCAGACTGCGGCAACTTCAAGATAACTACGCCCTCCTCCGCGATCTCAGCGACGAGCGAGACTCTAGCAGTAATGTCTCGATCGAACGTTATCGTCAAGGTTATACGACGATCGTCCGGCTGCTCGAAAATATGCTGCGGATGTCCGAACTAGGGCAAGAAATCGAAACAACGACTTATCAAAACTACAGCCATCTAGAGGATCTCGATCGGAGCATTCTCCGGCTCAAGGATGGGATCGAAACCAGCCGTCTAGTACCATTTCGGAATCTAACTCTCCGCGCCAAAGCCATCCTCCGCGATCTCACCAATCGCTACGGCAAACCAGCCGAACTAATCGTCCAAAACGATCGAGTGGAATTGGATGCTGGCATCATTCAACAATTGGAACCAGCCCTCCTGCACCTGCTCAGAAATGCCTACGATCACGGGTTAGAATCTGCCACCGAGCGACTAGCTGCGGGCAAACCAGAGCGCGGGACGATCTCTGTTTCGCTCCAGCGACGGGGCAATCTCTATCGGTTAGAAGTTGCAGATGATGGCGGCGGTATCGATGCCAATACGATTTATCAGATTGCCAAATCTAAAGGCTTCTCACTCGATAAAACTTCGACTAATAGCGAACTTTTGGCTGTCCTGTGCCAACCAGGATTTAGCTCTAGCAGCACTGTCAGCGCAGTATCGGGACGAGGTGTCGGGATGGATGTAGTCGTCGCCCAGATTGGCAGTATCGGCGGTAAATTGAGCCTGGAAACCACTGTGGGTCAGGGTACTACGTTTACGATCGAAGTGCCTGCACCGCAACTATTAGTTCCTTGTGTACTATTCCAAGTTGGCGATCGCATTGTGGCTTTTCCCACCGAAGAAGTTCTCGAAACAGCACTACTGAGTTCGATGTCCGCCAAAATGTCCGCCGATGATGAAAACCAGCTCTGTGCGTGGACGCTAACAACCACTAGCGGCGATGTCCGTGGTTTCGATCTTGCCAATTACTGGCAATCGACAGTGCGATCGCTCTCCGATATCGCAGTTTGCATTCGGACTCGTCAGGGCAGTAACGAGCGCGAAATTTGGTCGATTGCTGACGATCTCCTCGGACAAGCAGAACTGTTAATCAATCCGCTCCCCAGTCCTTTGATTGCACCTGCGGGACTGCTGGGAGTTAGCCTCCAATCAGATGGTCGGCTGATTTCGATTCTCGATCCGATCGCCCTGACAACCCAGCTTGCTACTAGTACCGATCGTCGGGTGGCTGACTATAGTTTCAGCAGCATCACTGTCGAGCAGACCAAATCATCTGCCCCCGCCATCCTGATCGTCGATGATGCTGCGCTGATGCGCCGACGGCTTGAAGCCAGTCTGCATACCTATGGATTTGTCACCTACACCTGTAACGATGGACTAGAAGCCCTGAATTGGCTAGAAAACAATCCCCACCCCGATCTGATGATTACTGATGTGGAAATGCCTAATATGGACGGGTTCACGCTGATCGATCGAGTGCGTCAAGCGCACATTCAGATCCCGATCCTGGTCGTCTCCTCACGGGCATCTGAAGCATGGGGTAGAGAAGCCCGCCGCTTGGGAGCTAGTGACTATCTCAACAAGGGGTTCTCCACCGCTGAAATGATCCAAAAAGTTAATTCACTCTTGGGATTATTGATGAATGTCTAGCATTTGTCAGTTAGCACTGGTGGGGATCGGTATAATTACTCATAGAACACCCGATCGAATGGATGTTCGCTCTCTGACAGCTAAACTTTGACGGTTGGGTAAAATTGAAGCATTGCCACCGTATCGATAAGATCGCACTCCACTTCGCTTTTGCTTCACATCACCCATCTTCAGAGACTGAGTTTGTCTATCCTCGATCGTTAGAATTAAGTACATACATGGAAGCACTATACGATTACGCCTGGTTGATTCCAGTATTTCCCCTTGCTGGGGCAATGCTAGTCGGATTAGGATTGATTTCGCTCAACAAAGTTACCAATGGACTGCGAGATCTCAATGCAGTTCTGATTATTTCCCTCATGGGTGCAGCGATGGTGATGTCATTCGCCATCCTCAATAGTCAGTTTCAAGGGCATCCCGTCTACATGCGATCGTTTGAATGGGCAGCGGCGGGAAGTTTTCACTTGAATATGGGTTACACGATCGACCATCTGACATCATTGATGTTGGTCATCGTTACGACTGTTGCCATGTTGGTGATGATCTACACCCACGGGTATATGTCCCACGATCCTGGCTATGTCAGATTTTATGCTTATTTAAGTCTATTTAGCTCTTCGATGTTGGGCTTAGTTATCAGCCCCAACCTCGTCCAGGTGTATATCTTCTGGGAATTGGTGGGGATGTGTTCGTATCTGCTGATCGGCTTTTGGTACGATCGCAAAGCCGCCGCTGATGCTTGTCAAAAAGCATTTGTTACCAACCGCGTCGGTGACTTTGGGCTACTTTTGGGCATGCTCGGACTCTACTGGGCGACTGGTAGTTTTGACTTCCAAATCATGGGCGACAGACTCCAAGAATTGGTCGCATCCGGCGCAATTGGTGGCGGTTTAGCTGCCCTATTCGCCATCCTGGTATTTATGGGGCCAGTTGCCAAATCCGCTCAATTCCCGCTCCACGTCTGGCTTCCCGACGCGATGGAAGGTCCCACACCGATTTCGGCTCTGATTCACGCTGCGACGATGGTAGCAGCAGGTGTATTCCTGATCGCACGGATGTATCCCGTATTTGAAGGTATCCCCACGGCGATGGATACGATCGCCTGGACTGGCGCAATCACCGCCTTTCTGGGAGCTTCGATCGCGATTACCCAAAATGATATCAAAAAAGGTCTGGCTTACTCCACCATGTCCCAATTGGGATATATGGTGATGGCGATGGGTGTCGGAGCTTACTCGGCTGGATTATTTCACCTGATGACTCATGCTTACTTCAAAGCCATGATGTTCCTCGGTTCCGGTTCAGTCATCCACGGCATGGAAGATGTCGTCGGACACAACCCCGCCTTGGCTCAAGATATGCGCCTGATGGGTGGCTTACGCAAACACATGCCCGTCACCGCTGCGACCTTCTTTATCGGTACCCTGGCAATTTCGGGGATTCCCCCCTTCGCCGGATTCTGGTCGAAGGACGAAATTCTCGGTGCCACCTACGCCGCCAACCCGCTGCTGTGGGGCGTTGGTTTCCTCACTGCTGGCATTACCGCGTTTTATATGTTTCGCATGTATTTCTCGACCTTTGAGGGCAGTTTCCGAGGCAACGATACCAAGATTCAAAAACAACTACTCGCGGCAGCGCGTCCGAGTGGTGCCGATGCACATGATGACCATGCACATGATGCCCACAGCTCCAATCATGCTGCGGTACCTCACGAATCGCCTTGGAGTATGACTTTACCATTAGTTATTCTTGCTGTGCCCTCAGCTCTCATCGGTTTAGTCGGTACGCCGTTCAATAACTACTTTGAGGCGTTTATCTCCGCACCTGGAGCCGTTGAAATCGCGCACGAATTCGATCTCAATGAATTTCTAATTATGGCTGGTAGCTCAGTCGGCATCGGTCTGATTGGGATTACTTTAGCATCGCTAATGTACCTCAGCCGCAAAATCGACCCGAGTGCGATCGCGTCCAGGATTCCTGACCTCTACAATCTCTCGCTCAACAAGTGGTACATCGATGACATCTACAATAGTGTCTTCGTTATTGGTTTACGTCGGGTTGCCCGTCAGGTGATGGAAGTCGATTATCGCGTCGTCGATGGGGCAGTCAATCTCACAGGTTTAGCCACATTACTCGGCGGTGAAGGTTTGAAATACCTCGAAACCGGACGCGCTCAAAACTACGCCTTGATTGTCTTTGGCGCAGTTTTGGGTTTGGTAATTGTGTTTGGGATTAATTAACAAAACAGATTGAAGTCGGTGGGTGGGGTGGGTAGATTTACCCACCCCACCCTACGGGTACCCCTGTCTTGTCGGTTTTTTTATTCGGAGGGAACCTCCGAATAAAACCGCCGCTCCGAGGAGGGGATTTTTTTGGGTTAGTACTATGATGATTTATTAACTAGCCTATAAAAGCACGCTCACAAAACCAGATCGCGCTCATCACAATTACCCCTACCGAAATTAGCCGACGAATAGTGAGATCCCAGGGGAATCTCCGCAGATAGGATAGACAAACATAAGTTAATAACACGATACTTATCTGACCGATTTCGATACCTGCGCTAAAACTAATTAGAGAAACTACCAAGTTATTTCGAGGTAATTCCAATTCCTGTAAAGCCGAAGAAAAGCCCAATCCATGAATCAAGCCAAACCCAAAAGCTAATTGCCATCTCGCAAGATTAGGCTCTTTGCGCCACAAGTTTTCCGCAGCAATATAACCGATCGATAGTGCGATTATAATTTCAACCCAGCGACTCGGGACAGAAACAATATTTAAAACTGCAAGAGATAAAGTAATCGAATGAGAAATGCTAAAGGCGGTAACTACCTTAATCAAGTAACCTAACGATCCGCCTAGCATGAGTAGGCTAACCAGAAATAAAATATGATCGTATCCAGTAAAGATATGCTCGATCCCCAATCCGACAAAACTAGTAATCTGCTGTAAAATCGGTGCATCGATTAAGGCTGCATTTTTTGATATCGGTGTAAAGACGATATTATCAACCCTACCATCCCGAAATACCTGTGCCAGACAACGCGCCGTATTAACCCCAGGTACGAATAAATCGTAATTCATTTGCAATTGGTTTATCGGTTGCGCCCACTGATATTGCAATAATAAATTGCTGTGAGTATCGGGGGTAGCGACGAGATTGGAGGATAATTTTTTAGCAGTGGTCGAGCTGACTACTAAAGTATCATACTTGACTTTAGCTGCTGTGAGTTGAATTTTTTCACTCAAAAATTTCTGAAGCTCTTGTTGATATTTAGTTACTTCTTCTACCGATAGTTGTTGGTTTTTATCATCATCAAACTGTGCAAACAACCCAGTCGGTACTGTTAAATTCATATTGACATTTTGGTTCTCAATCTGAATATCAGCTACAGCCAAATCCGCCCAGTGAGCCTGACTGGGCAGCCCCAAACCTAAAACCATTAATAGTCCCAATCCCCACGCGATCGCGAGTCTCCAAACCTGATATCTTTGACGAGCCGAATGCAGCAAATTTTTAAGCATGACGTTTTAATTAGTTCATAGTTGATAGTCGATTGCCACCCTAATTTAATGTCAGTTCGGGTTATAGATATTGGCTTTGTTTAAGCACCGCACTCGATTGAAATCGGTGCTCATGGTGCGAAGTCCGCCTACGCGGTGTAGGAAAGAAACAAAGATCCTTAAAACTCACCCTAATTCAACCCTGACAATCCGACACCCAAGCCTAGAGCCTGTCTGGCTCCAGCATCGAAGGTTGGATCGATCGACTTCACCCGTGCTCGATACATTTGGGCTTGTGCCGATTGCCCTCGAGCAGCCGCGATCGCGGCTGCTCGATCGAATAACCCTGGATCGCGAATTCCTGACTTCAAAGCCATCTCCATCGCCGTCTGGGCTTGCTCTAGCTGTCCCATCTGCAAGTGAGCAGCCGCCAACGTATCCCAAGTTTCGGGATCTTGACGAATTTTAATTTCAGCCTGCATCAAGGTTAAAGCTGCCGATTTATCAGATCCCTGTCCGCGATCCATGAACAATTGCGCCAACTCCCGCCGATGTCCGAAATCTGTGAGATCGGATTGCAACCTCGACGCCGCTTGCTCCCAGGTGCGATCGGCTGTGGTAACATCCCCTTGCAATCGTTGTACCCGCGCCAAACCTCTGAGGGCAGCATGATCGTAGACTGTCGGGCTTTGTCGATCGGTCAGGAAAAATCGATCGTATAATGCGATCGCCTGCTGCCGATCCTGCGTCTGAGTAGGATCGGCTTGCCACCGTCGTACCGACAACTCCGCCATATTCAATAAAGCTGGAGGATATTGAGGTAATATTTCTAAGGCAGACTGATACAACTCCTCCGCCTGCTGAAGTTGTCCCCGCTTGTAATAAAGTCGCCCCAATAACGTCCGTACCCACGCCGAACTTCCCGCCTCATCTGGCTCCTCAGCAGCGATTGCCGCTTGGAAATCTCGCATCGCGGCTGTGTCGTTGCCGCGTGCGACACCTACCAAGGCTCTGAGCGCAAGATTGCCGAGTGTGGGTAGCTGTCGCACCGAGGTATCCGCAGTTTTCTGGGCGGTTGTAACATCACCTAAAGCTAGATGGGTAGTGGTTAATAGCGGTAGGGATTCAGCTCGTGGGGGAAGTTGTTTGAGCAGGGCTAGAGCCTGAGTAAACTCATGCTTGGAAACTGCTACCTTCGCTAGGACTAACATTGCCCCATAATTTTCAAATGGTAAATGGACGAGCGATTGCTCTGCTGTCTGTTGGGCGAGGAGATACCAGCTACTGTCTCCAGTTGCCCGCGCCATTTTTAAGTAATTTTGAGCTAATGCAGCTCGCGCCAATCCGGTTGTCGGTTGCTGTTGAATGATGCGTTGGTGAAAGGCGATTTCCTGTTGGATATTGGTGGTGATACTGCCGACGGGGGGACGCTCAAAGCGATATTTCCAGACAGAATTGGTGCGCTGGGCGGATAGTAGTGTCGTCAAGGCGATCGAGCTACCAATCCCTAGCAGCGCAATTAGCCACAACTTACGCGGGGACGATCGGTTGAAGAGGGACATTTGCATAGCGATTGGGTAGTTATGGGTATTACCGCAGCTCGATGATCGTTGCTGGGGGTTCGGGCGTAGGCGCGGCATTAGTTGCTCCAGGCGGGAGCTGGATCGGAGCGGCGATCGTGGGAGTAGCTGCTGGTTGAAGCTGGATCTTCGCCGAACCAATACTCATCGATCCGGCTTTGAGATCGGCAAGTAGTTTGCGAGGATCGCCATAACCTAGTCGCGGAGCCAATAGGATCGCCAACCCATTCGCCAGTTCATTTTTGTTTTGAGTGATTGACTCGGCGAGGGCGAGCATCAAGCTGCGATTGTCTTCGAGTTGGCGTTTGACACGCTCGGTTTCGGCTAGTGAAACTTCCGGTGCCGATAGTCGCCAAGTCACCCCGATCTGCCACCGGATTCCACTGGAGCCATTATTGGAACTATTATTGAAACCAGTATTGAAACCACTATTAAAACTATTATTGAAACCGCCGAAAGAGTCATTATTGATTGAGCCAAGATCGATCTTGAGGCACAGGGTGGAGCAAGCATCGGAGCTGACTGGGAATGAAGAAAATTGAGCGTAGGTGGGAGACGCCGTAGTCAGCACCCCTAATATGACAGAAGTAAGTAGAACAGATTTCATAATATGGCAGAGGGGGGAGCGGAACCCAAACCCCAGCCCATTATCAGAGGTAGGGCTGATTTATTTTCTATTGGGACTGTGAGGCTAGATCCTCAGTAGCAGATATTGGTGCGTTAGGCTTGAGCCTAACGCACCCGACATTAAGCTAGCTGTCAACTGTCAACTATCAACTGTCAATTATTTACCTAGTTTGGCAATGCTAGATAAGGAAAACTCCCTTCCAATGGCTTGTGTCCTTGAGCGGCGTTACCTGGAGTGCCTTCGTAGGAGGCATTATCACTGGTGATTTTGCCGTTGGTGAGGACGCTGAGAGTGATGTCGATGACATCATCCTTGAGCAACCGTCCGCGAATGGGGCTGCCTTTGGCATTGAGAGCATTACCATAGCCACTCGCCCCAGTGGTATCGATCCGCATCACATCTGGTAGAAAGGCACCTAATAAAGCGTTAGTCCGTGCATCATCATTGCCCAAGGCTTTGAGCGTGCGGACAGCTTCTGCGGCAATCGGTGCAGGGGGATTGAGTTCGGCGGTAGGTGGCACGCTATTGAGGGCATTGAGTAAGTCATTGCTGACGATCAAGCCTTCGTTGATAGCGGGACGGGCGAGGCGTTCTACTTGTTGGTACTTGCCAGTTGCCGGATCTCTGAGGGAAATTGTCTCCCAGATATCGTAGGTGGTAGCACCACTGGTACCTTGCAGAAATTGCTGCGGGATCCGAATCGCGATCGCGTTGACATTAAAACCTTTGAAGGAGTCCGCAGCTTGAGCAGGTGGACGAAAGCCAACGGCGGGGCCGAATCCCAAGGCACCAGCGCGAACTCGGAAAAATTGTTCGACATCAAAGACAAACGGGTCTTCGCGTAATCCAGCAAAGACAGAAAGCTTGGTACCACCAGATGACAATTGATTGACGATCGGTCTGGAGGCACCGAGCGGCGTGGTGCGGAGATTTGTTGCGGAGGTTTCTTGTCCATCTTTGAGAACAGTCAACTTAATTTGTTGCTGCTGTTGCTCGTTAGGCGCACTAAATTCAAAGCGGAGGGTGATATCTTCTTGCCCTGTGGGGGTCGCATCCTTGTCGGCTACGCGAGTTATTTTAAATTCGTAGCGGGCATTGGTACTAAAAAAATATTGCTGGCGGGCGATCGATCGTGGGTTGCTATTCATCACCAAGACTAGATCGCTGGGATTTGCACCAGGATTTTGATCTTGTTCCCGAAATGCGTATAAGTCGGTCAAATTGAGACTACGACCTTTGAAATCGACCTCACCATCATCGTGATCGGAAGCCATCAGATATTGAGGTAAGCTAGTTGCAGCGGCGATCGCGGCGATCGAGATGCCACCCAAGATGAGGGATTTTTTCCAGTTAAGTTTAGCAAACTTAAACATTGCAAATGACATATTAGATCCTATTGGTAATCGAACGGTGGATAGATTGGTGGCTCTGTGCGAACATACGTTGCTAGTTTCAAAACGGATCTTTCGACTAGCAAGTAGTGGGCGAGCGGTTATCGCCCAAGGGCACGATCTAGAATTGGGACAATCTAAACTTGCTGAGTGCAAGATTTAGTGGTGAATGTGGCGCAAGTAGTCTCACAGCAATCCTTGCGCCACATCCACCTGCCTTAGTTGGTGCGATCGGTACTATTGCTGTCTCAAAATCTAAGCAGTTTTGACGTTGATATTGACAACTAAATCGTTGAAATCGCGATCGCCACCACCATAGAGATCCTCTACACCAAAAGTATTGTTACCCAGTAAGCGGAAATGGTCGATTTGGTCGGGGTTGGCACCGAGATAATTGAAATAAGCATGAATCGCATTAGGGTCAGTACTATTGTTATTGACATTTCTGCTGACAAACTCAGTTAGTGAGCCTTGGGCGACGACTACAGGCGCGTAGAGTTTACCGCCAACTAGATCTTGGTTGGTTTTACTATCAGTTTTACCTGCTTGCAGTACCACACTTCGGATCGCTTCAATGGCATAGTTGGCATCACCAGGCTTGAGTGTAGTACCGCTGGCTAGTTTGATTGTCCCGATCGCATCTTCGACCGCATAAAAACCAATGTTGTTGTTATAGCCTGCGGAACTGGTGGTGGTAATATCGACCTTGATTGGTGTAGCTGCAAAGCCAGTTAGATCGATCGTCCGTCCTTGCGCCAACCCTTGCGACTTAGCACCAACGGCGATATTTGGGGTAGCTCCATCTAGTTTCGCGACATTTAAGACCAGTTCATCATTATTGACTGATACTTTATAGCCATCATTCGTACTGTTATTGGTGACTTTTATCGGACTATTCCCACTCGCATCGGGGCGAGAAAAGAGGATATTAGTCGGTGTCTTCCCACTAGCAATCTGTTGTTGCAGATCGGCGATCGATCCATCCTGCACCTGGAAGAATTGATATGTTTTATTCGGATCTAATCCAATCTCTCGCTTGTTGGTGCTAAAGAAAGTGCCACCCAAACTAGCGAAGATCGGTCTGGCGGAGTCGGTGACAGCTTTGAGATAATCTGCCGCACCAACAGCGATGCCGCCGACTTTACCCGTCCCATCATCGACTGCGAATATCCCAATTTCATTGACTTTGCTACCAGCTTTCTGAGCGATCGCACTAACGCCAAAGCCTGTAACGGTCGTGTCAGTTGTCAATAGATTTTGAGCTAAACCGATGCCTGCGATCGGTGTTGGGCTTGGGGTTGGGGTAGATGTAGAAATTATGATATCATTGGCACTTAGCTTGGCGTTTTTGACAATTGCTAGTTGAGTGCTGCCAAAACTGATAATAGTATCAGTAGTACCAAATACAGTCGTCACGTCACTGTCTTTACTGCCAGTTGCTAGATCGACTTGGATCGTATCATCTAGCAGATTGAAGTCCGTAATCGTATTCGGGGTTTTGGGTAAATTTACTCCTGAGAGCACAAATAAATCCTGACCCGCACCGCCAGTAAGAGTATTGCCGCCCAAGCCGCCAAAAATCAGATCGTCGCCAGCACCGCCAATT
>NZ_JBGSPA010000198.1:0-7652 GCF_041738855.1 Chamaesiphon sp.
CGTTCCCAGATGTTTGCGCTCTGGGTGCGTTGTAAGGTTGTGGTCATTGTATGATTGCTGGTGTTCTGTGCAGAACGGGATGTGTTGGATGGATATGTACTTAATCTAACTTGATTGTTAACGTTTGTAAAGTATTCTCAGTTTTGGAGAACTGATGGGGGTGATGAGTTTTGGTTATGTGTTGCTGGCTGTGTTTTTCAGCCTTGTTTGTGCGATCGTGACGGTTATTGTCAATCTTTACAGCAATTTAGATGTTCGATCGTCAACTCAATATCCCTGATTTGTCACTCTTGAAGGTCTAAAGTCACACTCGATCGCTAGAACTGGCTTCACCCAGTCAATCGATCGATGACACTAGCGATCGTTAAGCACTTACCTATCTTGTCTGGAAATAGCATCTTCAGGACTATTCGTATTCCAAGGTGCCATGAAAAGCAGCATCACCATCCCTGGTAGTGCAATTGCTAATGTAGCCAAAAAGAATCCTCCCCAGCCAGTTAATCCAGCCACATCAGTCCCAACTCCGAACTTAGTTGCCAGTTCCCCCGCTGCTGGCCCAGCAATTAGATCTCGACCTACCGCCATCAAACTGGATAACAGTGCAAACTGAGTAGCTGAAAATTCGGGATTGCATAGACTCATTAGATATCCCACAAAACCTGCAACAGCTAGACCACTACAAAAATTTTCGACATTAATTGCCACTACCATCGCCGAGAGATTCTTGCCACTTAAAGCCAGAGCGTAATAAGCCAAATTACTCGCAGCTTGTAAACCGCCAAAAATCCATAGGGAGCGATTGATCCCTAATTTACTTAAGAAGGAGCCGCCAGCCAGCGTACCGACGATCGTCGCAATTAGACCCATCCCTTGCCGAATATTCCCGATATCTGTATCACTAAAGGTAAGCCCTTTCGCGCCGAGAAAAGGAACCGCCATTTTAGCTACCATGGCATCGCCGAGCCGAAACACCACAATAAAAATTAAAACTAAAATAGCTTGTTGGGTACCCAGGCGGCGGAAAAATTCCAGAAAAGGCTGCACGACAGCTTCGCCAATATTTTTTGGGGTAATATTGGCTTTTTCATTAGGCGCGATGAAAGAACCCACGATCCCAATCCCCAAAAATATCGCCATGACACCATATACCGATGCCCAGCCAATCCGATCCGCCAAAACGAAGGCAATCCAACCCGTCAGCAGTAACGCCACCCGATAGCCCAACAGAGCCACAGATGCGCCAGCTCCCACTTCCAAGGTGCTAACGACATCAGTTCGGTAGGCATCAACGGCGATATCCTGGGTGGCACTTAAAAACGCCATCGCCACGGCGGTAATCGAAACTAATTGCAGGGCATTATTTCTACCTACGGTATCTAATCCCGCAATTACCCCCATCTGACTGGCCAAAAACAGAATTGCGACAATTAGCCCAATTTGAGCAGCCAAAATCCAGCCCCGCCGACGTCCCAACAAAGGTAGTCGAAAATAGTCAATTAATGGCGACCAGATAAATTTGAGCGAATAAGGTAAACCCACTAGACTCAACCAACCAATGGTCTTGACATCAAATCCAGTCTTAGCCAGCCATGCTCTAAAAGCATCATCAGCTAGAGCATATGGTAAACCAGAGCCAAAGCCAAGTAGCAAAATTGCTACCATTTTCCGACTATTAAATACTGCCAAGTATGAGGAAATTGACTTCATGATGCATTCCGTAATTTAGTTAGTTGAATTCGCAGCGATCGTCTTATTTTTAAGCAATCGCTCGAATAAACAATGCTTAGAACAAGCGTAGTTCAAAGCGCTCGATCCAAACCAAGTGAGTCAGAGGACTAGATCGATCGAGTGACGATTTACAACCCGATCTCAAAGATGTCTAGATTAATTTTTGTTACAATCGATGAATACCATCATCTGTCCGCACATCTAGAGCTATGACTTTCATTCGTCAAAACGTCGGCCCATTTATCATCCTACTGATCTTCCTGTTTGCCTTAGTGGCTTCAAGCGCGCGGATCTTTCTCCCCACAGATATGTCTGGCCCCGCACCAGTAACGGGATCTATTTTGATTCAAGGCTTATTAATGATGTTAAAACTGACTTAATTTACAGGACTAATTCTGCCAATCCCAAATATTCTATCCCTTCAGGGGTAACGTTGAAGCGACATGGCAGCACTTCTAATCCTTTAGCGACGGCGGTGCGGAGGAGTTGCCCGTAGACGGGATCGGTGGTGTCACCGGGTGCAAATTTGGTCTGGTCGCCGCGATTAATCAGGTAAAGCATCACAGCGCGATGTTCGGGCATGACATCGATGAGTTCGCGCAGGTGCTTTTGCCCCCTAGTGGTCTCGGTATCAGGAAAGATCGCCACATCGTCGATCGACCAAGTAGTATTCTTGACTTCTAGATAGATCGATCGCGCTCCATCACCGAGCACAAAGTCAATTCTACTGCGCCGATCTTGCCCGTAGACCACCTCCGATCGGATTGTCTGATATTCACCGAGTTCTGGCAATAACCGCTGTTCGAGGGCGATTTTGATAAGCTTGTTGGGCAATGCGGTATTGATACCGACCCACACACCACCGACTGTGTTGGCATCGCCTTTGGGAACGAAAATCGTTTCCCAGGTGTAAGCTAGTTTCCGCTTGGGATTGTCATGGAAGGACACCTGCACGGGCGCACCGATTTGACAAACCCCAGTCATCGGACCAGTATTGGGACAATGTGCGGTGATGAGTTCGCCTGTGTCTAGTTGAATATCTGCAAAAAATCGCTTGTAGCGCGCCACCAAAGTGCCAGGATAAAGTTGAGGATAAGTATAAAGCACGGATCGATCGCAGGTGTCGAGCTGCTGACTAGTAAAGCGGGTGAATGTCAATGTTGAATTGAAAGGCGATTTCCTCAAACTCAAGTTAGCGGGTCAAAAATTGGAAATTGGGGGTTCATCGATCGATGATAATGCTCTCAACCGCAAAGAGCTGTCTGCTTGAGTAATCGATCCTCAATCGATCGCAGTTTTAGTCGCTAGATAAGATTCTAAATGGCTAAGATCGATCGCCATTTGTTCGACTAGCGTAGCAGTATCAGCGATGAGTTTAGTGGTTGCAAGTTGTTCGATTTGGCTGGCTAAGGCAGTAATCCCGATCATCCCAACATTGGCACTGGCACCCTTGATGTAGTGTGCTTCATGAGCGATCGCCAGGGGATCGCGATCGACTACTGCTTGACGCAGTTCGGCAATATGAATTTTGACATCTTCTGCCAGCATCGTGAGGAGTTCTAGTTCAAATTCTGGGTCATCTTCGGAAACTTGATGTAATTGTTCCCAATCGATATCAATGAGATCGTTCATTAGGTGATGCAGCAACAGCGGTAGGCTAAGGTCGATTCTTATTTTATCCTCTCGACCACGCACTTTGATAATTAACCCAAATTGCTACTTGTGGAACGCCTACGATTGAAATCGTGGCTAGTGATGCAAAGTCCGCCTACGCGGACTGATCTCTTAGTCCGCGTTGGCGGACTTCGCATCACTAGCAGCGGTTTTAACCGCTGAGATTGTAGGTAACTATCAACTGTCAACTATTCAACCCATGTTTCAAACCACCCGCCGCCGCTTGGCAATCTGGTACACAACCGTTACAGCCATCGTATTACTGCTATTTGCGATCGGGATGTATGTCTATGTGCGGAGTACCCTGATCGAACGGATTGACGATACTTTAAATCATGTCGTAGAAGTTGTCACTCGATCGATCGCGATCGACAAGATCGCGGCTCCTGGCACGAGCGATCGCCTCCAGATTAATGTGGGAGCAAGTTTTCAGGACAACTCAGATCGACTGGAAGACGATCGGATCGATCTCGAATTATTTAATAGCGGTGGCGAGTTATTGTGGTCTACACTCAAGGAACCGCTCGATCTACCTGTCTGGCTCGATCTTGACGGTTCGACCGTTCGCGTGGGGAATAACACTACCCTCGATCGGCAAAACCAACGAATTCTGCGTCAAATTACGGCACCTGTGAACGAAAATGGTCGATTGGTGGGATTTTTGCGAGTCAGTCATCCCTGGTTTGAAGTGACTAAACCCACTGAGCTACTCATTATCGATCTGACGATCGGTACTTCGCTAGTGATTACCAGTGTCGCAGCGATCGGGTGGTTACTATCTGGGATTGCGATCGAGCCTGTCAAGGCTTCCTACCAACAGCTCAAACAGTTTACCGCCGATG
Organism: Chamaesiphon sp.; assembly: GCF_041738855.1. Taxonomy (GTDB): domain Bacteria; phylum Cyanobacteriota; class Cyanobacteriia; order Cyanobacteriales; family Chamaesiphonaceae; genus Chamaesiphon. Next base: position 4,245 of record NZ_JBGSPA010000198.1, read on the forward strand.
CTTCCCACGAACTCCGCAACCCGATCGCGACGATCCAAACCAATGTCCAGGTAGCACTGAGCGAAGAACCCATCCCGCCTCAACAACGCCAGCAACTTCAGACGATCGAACGCTTGACGCGGCGGTTGGGGCGATTGGTGGACGATCTATTATTTTTGGCACGTCAAGATAGTAGCGTCACACCTGTGTTTAGTTTAGTGCCCTTGGATGCACTGTTGATGGAAACGATCGACGAGCAACAACTAGCCGCCGTCAGTCGGGGCATCGATCTGAAGCTAGAAATAGTCGATCCGCTCCCCGCCACTGGCGATCTCCTCGAAGTATTTAGTATCTACGGCGATTGGGATCGATTGGGTAGACTATTTACCAATCTGATCGCCAATGCGATCCAATATACACCCCCCAAATCCGAACACGATCGGCTGACTGTCACGCATTCAGCCCAGATCGATGTCCAACTCCAACAGCTGATCCGTCAAAATGCCGCCTACCTCCAAGTCCAGGTTCGCGATACCGGAATGGGCATCCCAACGGAGGCACTACCACACTTATTTGACAGGTTTTATCGAGTCGATCCCGCACGCACAGCCACTGCGTCCGATGTCAGTAGCGGTTCGGGGTTGGGACTAGCTATCGCCCAATCGATCGTCTCCAGTCATCAGGGCGAACTGTCGATCGATAGTCAAGTAGATGTCGGCACGACGGTGACTGTCATCTTTAAAGCCGCAGTAGTTCGTTGAACAAAAAGGGAAATTATTACAGATAAGATGAATCTAATTGAGTTTCTACTAAAAGCATCCTGGCTGAGTGTGATGGCAGCAGCCATTACCGGATCGATTAGTGGTATGGGTAGTGCTGCCGCCATTGCCCTCATCAATCGATCGATTAGCCAGATTAACCCCGCACATCCCCAGGCACCGCCAGAACTCCTGTGGGGCTTTCTAGGGATTGTCGCGATCGTGCTGATGACCAATCTCATCTCTCAGTTTTTACTCGTCAAGTTGGCGCAAGATGCCATCTACAAACTCCGATTGCGGATTAGTGGGTGGATTTTAGCGTCCCCCCTCCGGCATCTCGAAGAACTAGGCGCAAACCGCTTGTTAACCACGCTCACCGAAGATATTCAATCAATTTCCGGTGCTGTCTTTAGTGTCCCCACCCTCTGTGTCAATGCCGCGATTATTATTGCCTCATTGGTGTATCTGGGCTGGCTGTCGATCGGGGTACTGATCGGGACGCTGGTATTTATGGGACTCTCCATTAGTTTGGTACAACTGCTGATTAACCAAGCAGTTCGCCTATTTACAGAAGCGCGGGAAGAAAATGACGCGCTGATGAAACACTTTCAAGCAATTACCGACGGGATCAAAGAACTCAAACTGCACTCCCAGCGGCGCGAAGATTTCCTGCAAGAGGATTTGCAAACTACGGCTGCCAATTTACGCGAGTACCGGATTAGCTCTCAACGGGCGATCGCATTATCTAGTGGCGTGGGCGAGTTATCATTTTTTGCGCTGCTGGGACTATTGGTCTATGGACTGCCCCAGATCCAGACAGTCTCTGCCGAACTACTTTCGGGATATGTGCTGACGATCTCCTATCTGATGCGACCGATCGGCAATACCCTCGCGATCTTACCCAGCTTGAGTCAAGCAGGTGTCGCCCTCCGCAAGATCGATACCTTGGGACTATCACTGGCTAGTCGTGCCGAGAACCTCGTCCAGACGACCACACGACATCAATTTCACCAAATCGAGATCCGTCAAGCTACCCACAGCTATCAGCTTGCAGGCGCAGAAACCACCTTTACATTAGGGCCTGTCGATCTCACCCTCCATCCTGGCGAACTAGTCTTTATCGTCGGCGGCAATGGCAGCGGCAAATCAACGCTAGCCAAGCTACTCACGGGGCTATATGTACCCGACACTGGTGAAATTCGGCTCGATGGTATCGTCATCGACGATCGTCATCGGGAAGTTTACCGCCAGTTATTTTCGACGGTATTTGCCGATTTTTATCTATTCGATCGGATGGTGGGGTTGCGGTTAGACGACGTAGACGCTCAAGCCAAAAACTACCTCACCCAACTCCAACTCACGCACAAAGTCACCGTCGAAGATGGCAAACTCTCTACCACCGCCCTTTCTCAAGGACAGCGCAAACGGCTAGCACTACTCACCGCCTACCTCGAAGATCGCCCGATCTACTTATTTGATGAATGGGCAGCAGATCAAGATCCCTACTTTCGCGAAATATTCTATCAACAACTCTTACCAGAACTCAAACAACGGGGTAAAACAGTCCTAGTCATCAGTCACGACGATCGCTACTTCCACTTAGCCGATCGTCTACTCAAACTAGATTACGGCAAAATAGTTGACAGTTGACAGTTGATAGTTGACAGCTAAGACATAAGTATCTAAGTATGTGAGTGCAATTATTTGTAAAATAGATTGTGCCTGGAACCCAGATGGTGGGCAGTGCCCACCCTACTACTCTAGCCCCAATTTATTCACCATCCACCCCTAAAGCCTAAAGCCTAAAGCCTAAAGCCTAAAACCTAATCCCACAACTGCCACCACCGCTTCGCACTCCAAGGAGCACCAGCCACAAATTGCTTGCCACTAGCCGTAGTGCCAAAATAAGCCCAATACACACCCAGACTACTGTGATTATTGGGATCGCCAACTGTCTGTCCTGGTTCGAGCCACTGACTTTGACCCAAATTGTACCACTCTTGAAATTGTTGACTGCTAAAAAAACCGCCCGTAATCGAGTGGAGTACTAAAGTCTTGCCTGTTTGAATATACGTCCCAAAGCGATCGATCCGGATTCGTTCGGTCGATATATTGGTGATACTCGTCTCATAGTATGGCTTCTGCCGATCTTCACGATTACTAGAATGCTCGATCTCCAGCCAGTTTTGACCTGCTGCCAACTCCGCCCAATCCAATGTCGCAAAAATCACATCTTCGACAATCGGACGCGAACCATCGGATCGAGCCTTGAGAGCTGCCGTAAACTCCAAACCGCTTACTGGCGTTGATGCTAAGCGATCGTCCTTACCCACTCTACCTGTACTTCTCGGTTCAAAATTTAACTCATGTATCTGTTGTAGCTGCTTACTCATCACTAACTATCTAACTTCACAACTAAACTTACTGCCTAGATCGTTATGGTACCCACTCGATCGGCAGAATCGATCCCCACGCGCTGGTTTCAGGAAGTGACTTTGACAGTAGCCTACTAGACCTCCTGCGAAAGTAAAAACAAAATCTTTGCTAGTGTTGTCTTGTTGCGCCTTCATGCGGAGGAAACCTCCAAGGGAGCGCACCGCTGTTTTCGTCCATATCTTCCCCTAAAGCCTAAAGCCTAAAACCTAAAACCTGACTTTCGCAGGAAGTCTAC
>NZ_JBGSPA010000067.1:0-71656 GCF_041738855.1 Chamaesiphon sp.
GACCGCTAATTATCAACAAGCAGAGCTTATTGATAATAATTTATGAAACACTTAGTTTTTGAGGATTGGTAGTGATTGGCTCAAACACAGTCAGGTAATTGATTTGATGATGAGGCTAGCCTCATCGAACTCAGGTTTATACCGATCTGGTATTTGTAGGCGATGTTACGATCGTTTCACCGACGTTTCCAGCGTTGGGATTGAAGGCATCAGAAGTTCTCAATGCCAGCAGGTAAGTTCTGTGTGTCGGCTTCTTATTGGTTATATTTAATTACTACTGAACGTCAGTTCGGGATAAGAAGAGCCTGGAGACTGGAAGTCTCGGCTTGTGATGCAAAGTCCGCCTTCGCGGACTAGGATATTAGTTCGCGAAGGCGGACTTTGCAGTGCTAGCCCCGATTTCAATCGGTGGCGGGACTCGATCGAAGCAAATATCCTTAACCCGAACTCACGTTACTTAGTTGAATTGACCGCTCTAGCCCAGGTAAGCTTGCCTCACGCGCTCGTCTGCCAAAAGATCCGCCGCATGTCCTGAGAGGGTAATCTGTCCCGATTCCAGCACATAACCGCGATCGGCAATCTGGAGAGCGAGATTAGCATTCTGCTCTACCAGCAAAATTGTTACACCCCGCTCGCGAAGATTTTTGATAATTCCAAAGATTTCACGCACGATCGAGGGTGCTAAACCTAGACTCGGTTCGTCTAATAGTAGCAGTTGGGGGCGACTCATCAGGGCACGAGCGATCGCTAGCATTTGCTGTTCCCCACCGCTGAGTGTTCCGGCTAATTGATTGCGGCGTTCTGCTAGTCGGGGGAATTGCTGAAATTGTACTTCTAAATCGGACTTGATGCCCAGTCGATCGCCACGACAATAGGCTCCTAGCATCAAATTATCTAGTACTGTTTGCTTGGTTAATACCCGTCTACCTTCAGGACTATGGGCAATCCCTAGCTTGACGATCGCATGAGCACGATCGTGAGTAATCTCTCTCCCGTTATAAATAATCTGCCCACTATGAGATTTAACGATGCGCGAGATAGCCCGCAAGGTCGTACTTTTACCCGCACCATTGGAGCCAATTAGGGTAACAACTTCCCCAGTGTTGACAATCAGATCGAGATTTTGCAGGGCTTGAATCCCGCCGTAATCAACATTAAGCTCCTTAATCTCTAGAATCGGCAGTGTAGATTGTGATTCAGTCAACATATTTTCTTCTAACCCATTAAGCACATCATTCAATATCAACTCTTTAACTACCGAATCGTAGGGGTTTAGAGCTACCCGCCTTTAGGCAGATTGTGACTAGAAGGGAGTTTAAATCTCCGTTCTAATTACTTCGCTGTCAACTGTCAACTGTCAACTGTTTACTCACTACCTAAATAGGCTTCAATCACCGCTGGATTGTTACGGACAACTTCAGGATTACCGATAGCAATTAATTGACCAAAATCTAACACAGCAATCCGATCGCATAAACCCATTACCAGCGGGACATGGTGTTCGATTAATAATATCGTCAGTTCAAATTGCTGTTGAATTTGAAGAATAAAATCGCTCAATTGACCTTTTTCACTGGGATTCATCCCCGCTGCGGGTTCATCCAATAGCAAAATCCGAGGTTTCAATGCCAAAGCACGGGCAATTTCCAGCCGCCGCCGATCGCCGTAGGCAAGGTTATTCGCCGTACTGGAGGCTAGATCGGCTAAACCAACTAAATCTAGTAATTGATAAGATCGATCGCGGATATCGCGTTCTTCGGCTGGTGTGGGTGGTAAATTAAAGATGCCTTGAAATAGCCCGCTGTGAGTCTGAATGTGATGGGCGATCGTCACATTTTCCAATACTGATAGATTACCAAACAGGCGAATATTTTGAAACGTCCGCGCAATCCCCCGTTTGGCAATCTGAAAGGGACGCAAGCGCGAAATATCGATACCCTCATGCAACATTTGTCCGCTAGATGCCTGAATTAATCCCGTCATCAGATTAAATGTTGTGGTTTTACCCGCACCATTAGGGCCGATCAAGCCAAATATTTCCCCTTCTTTCACCGCAAAAGAAACATCATTTACCGCCACCAGACCCCCAAATCGGCGGGTAAGTCCTTGGGCGGTGAGTACAACATCAGGCTGGGGGGGAATAGATGTCATCGATCGAGTGATGTAAATGGGCTGCTAAATCAGCTACTACATATTAAGCCAAAATGGGTTGAATCATTGATACTTTCGTCATCTGTCTGGAGCAGTTACAATTAAAAATATCGCGCTCGATGTCACAATCGGTACCATCCACTATCCACTATCCACTGATAACTATGTTTTAATGCAAGATCTGAGAATACCAACCCGCACACTCTTCCATGCAATCTTTACAGCAACTCCTCGATCTAGATCGCCTGCACGTCTGGCATCCATACGCAGCGATGCCCAATCTGCTACCAGTATTTCCGGTAGCATCCGCCCGTGGCGTATATATTGAGTTAATGGATGGTCGATCGCTCATTGATGGGATTTCTTCATGGTGGACTGCTATTCATGGCTATAATCATCCCTGTCTCAACCAAGCGGCTCATGCCCAAATCGATCGGATGTCGCATATGATGTTTGGTGGTCTAACCCACCAGCCAGCAGTCGATTTGACCATGAAATTGATTGCCATGACGCCAGATCCACTCCAACAGGTCTTTTTTTGTGACTCTGGCTCAGTTGCTGTCGAAGTCGCGATGAAAATGGCGGTGCAATATTGGTACAATCGCGGCTTGCCGCAGAAGCAAGGTTTTCTCACCATTCGCAATGGCTATCATGGGGACACCTTTGCAGCCATGTCAGTATGCGATCCGGTGAATGGGATGCACCATCTTTTTCGCAACATTTTGACCCCGCAATATTTCGCTGACGCACCGCAGATGACCTTCGATCGAGATTGGCAAGAGCAGGATATTGAGAGTTTTGCGGCGTTGTTAGCAGCACATCACGATCGGATCGCCGCAGCTATTTTTGAGCCAGTGGTGCAAAATGCTGGGGGGATGCGCTTTTATCATCCAGAATATGTGCGACAAGCCAAGGCATTATGTGAAAAATATGATGTCTTACTGATTTTAGATGAGATTGCTACTGGTTTTGGTCGAACTGGCAAAATGTTTGCGTGCGACTATGCTTCGATCTGTCCCGATATTCTGTGCGTCGGCAAAGCTTTATCTGGAGGAATGATCTCGCTAGCAGCGACTCTGACGACGCGAGAGATTAGTGAGAGTTTTGCCGCAGGTGAGGCAGGGGTATTTATGCACGGCCCGACGTTTATGGCGAATCCCTTGGCTTGTGCAGTGTCTTTAGCAAATTTAACCTTGCTAGAAAGTTATGATTGGCAATCCACGATTCGATCGATTGAATCTCAGCTTACCGCAGAGTTGGAACCTTGCCGGAGTTTGGCGGCAGTCAAGGATGTGCGAGTATTGGGCGCAATTGGGGTCGTAGAGCTGCACGCTCCCATAGATATGCAAGCGATTCAGCCGCGTTTTGTAGAAGAGGGTGTCTGGTTGCGTCCGTTTGGGCGACTGATCTATACGATGCCACCGTATATTATTCAACCATCAGAACTCACAGCAATTACTAGTGCTATTTATAAAATAGTCGCTCAGATTTAGACACAGTTTAAACAGTTGACAGTTGACAGTTGACAGTTGAAATCGCTGTTATTTCCTAACAGCTTTAGCGATCGCCATATCATTATTTCAGCGACTTTGGCTTTCGGTCGGTCGATCGCTTAAATAACCCCGCAGGTACTAAACCTTGAGGGAAAAATATCGTACCCAATACGATTAATAATCCAAAAATCATTAATCGCCCATCCTTGAGAAACTGCGCGATAAATAACGGTAAATTAGGTATATCCGCTGCAAACCGCAACAATTCCGGCATCGCTGTAAATACCATGCCCCCCAGTACCGCGCCCAAAAAGCTGCGCGAACCGCCAATTAAGACAAAAGTTAAGTAGACAATACTTGCATCGAAAGTACCTTGTCGAGCATTCCAAGTGTTGAGAAAGTGGGCACTGACGGCACCGACAACCCCCGCAAGAATCGCTCCTAATGTGAATGCTAGAACCTTATAATAAGTGGGATTAATACCCATCGCATCAGCAGCTAATTCATCTTCTCGAATGGCAACTAAAGCGCGTCCGACGCGAATATTTTCGAGTCGATAGACAAATGCCATACTCAATAACAATAACGGTAAAGCAATCCATAGATACTCGATCGGGCTATTAAAAGGTTGGGGAATCCCAAAAATCCCGACTGCGCCACCAGTTATTTCGAGATTGAGAGAAAGAATGCGGAGAATTTCGATAAAGGAGATCGTCGCGATCGCCAGATAAATGCCCCGTAGCCGCAGGGCTGGCACTCCGACTAGAATTCCCAAAATCCCGCAAACAATCCCCGCGATCGCCATTTCTAGCAGCAATAAGGGTATCGGAAACATACCCGTCGTCACGAATACTTTCGTTGACAAAATCGCCGCAATGTAACCGCCAACAGCATAAAAACCAGGACTTGCCAGTGATAATTGTCCCGCCATCAGTGGTAAATAGAGGGAAATCCCCAACATCGATCCAAATAGCATCGAGACAATCAGAAAGCCATAGGTAGATAAAAAATCATTCATACTTTTTGGATTAATTTCTGTCCCAATATCCCTTGAGGACGGACTAAGAGAATGATAAATAAAATTGCAAAAGCCATTGCATCTTTATACCCCGAATCTGGGACAAATGATTCTACCATGCCAATTAATAAGCCACCAATCACCGAGCCTGGAATACTCCCCAATCCACCTAACACAATTACAGCTAAACCCTTCAACCCGAAACCAATCCCAAAATATGGCCCCGCAATCCCAAAACTAGAGCCGACGAGCGTACCCGCAATACTCGCCAAGAAGCCACTGACAAAAAAGGACAGCATGATAAACCGTTCGGTATCGATCCCCAGTAGACTCGCTGTAGTCGGATCTTCGGCTACTGCTCGCATCGCCTTACCATACTTAGTGCCAGTGATGAAATAAGTCAATCCAGCGAGAATTATACCTGATATGCCAAAAATAATAATCTGAACTGTCCGAATTGCGATCGGATTTGCCTCACTCCCAAAATTAATCGCGGTCGGTATTCTCCCGTAGATATCATCTGGAAATCTATAGTTTTCGGCTCCAACCAGATATTGAATTAAATTCACTACCACTAGCGCGACACCCAAACTAGAAACCACCATCAGCAGTGGATCTGACTGTTTTCGTCTCAGGGGACGGTAAGCTAATCGTTCGATCGCTACCGCTACTCCACCTGCTAAAATTGCTGCTAAAATTGCGGCGCGCCAGAAAGGTAATTGGATACCCAGCGAAAAGTTTGCCAGTAAGCCATTGAAGCCGAATTTCCCACCGATGAGGGCATAGGTAAAATAAGCACCGAGGGTGAAAATTGCCCCATGCGCGAAATTAATTATCCCCAGAATTGAAAAAACCAAGGTGTAGCCCAGCGCAAAAATAGCGTAGACACTACCGATCGACAAACCGCCTAATAAATTTTGTAGAAATACCGTCATAGTTTTATATTCTATCAGCCGTAGGTGCCACAACAGATCCCCGACTTCTCACAGAAGTCGGGGACTTGAAATAGATAGACTTATTTCAGGAATGTAAATTTACCACTAGTACCATCGGCATCCATCTTAATCTGTGCCACATAGAAGTCCTTTTGGACGATTTCACCTGTTGGCGTAAACGAAATCTCACCCAGAGGCGTACTATACTTACCCGCCAACAATTGTTTATTCAATCTTACCCGTAGCTCGGCAATTGGTTGGGCATTAACTTTTATCGTAGGATTCGCTTTCGATAATGCCGTGAGCGCATCGACAAAAACTTGCACACCCGTAAACGCTTGGGCACTAAATTGAGGTGGTTCTTTCTGGTACTGCGCCAGATAAGCATCCCTAAAAGCCTTATTTAGAGCGTTGGGCTGGGAAGGGTTATAAGCTTGGGCAATCAAGATGCCGTCGCACAGTTTTCTACATACGGGGAACAGATTAGAAGTGTTCAATCCGTTACCGCCAATAATTAACCCTTTATAGCCGAGTTCCCGCAGTTGGCGAATGAGATTACCGCCATCTGAGGCTAATCCAGAGACGATGACCAGATCGGGTTTAGCATTGATTCCGGCTGTTACTTGGGACTGAAAATCCGTGTCGGTAGTCTGAAATTTTTGGACAGTGGCAAGTTCTAGTTTTTGCTCTTTCACTGTTTGCTGAAAAATTTCAGTTTCTGACTTACTAAACGCATCATTTTGAGCAAAAAATACCGCAACTTTCTTGATTTGGGGATTAATTTTAAGAGCCGCTTTTACAGCATTCGGCGCAACGATCGCGACTGGAGCCGATACCCGCCCTACAAAGTCACCAATCTCTGGGATACCTTTGGCTGTATTCGATGGCCCCAATACTGGTACTTTTGCTCGATCGGCGATCGGATCGGCACTAAAGGCTTGCTGGGACAAAGTTGGGCCAACAATCCCAACTACTTTATCGCGATTAATTAAGGTTTGAAAAGCATTAATCGCCCCCTGCTCATCACCCGCTGTATCCTGCAATACCAGCTTGATTGGCGTACCGTTAATGCCACCTTTATCATTAAAATATTTCTCAGCTAATTTAGCTCCAGCAACCTGCTCTTGCCCCAATAGAGCCACATTACTTGTCTGAGCGACCGCAATCCCGATCGGAATTGCACCACCAGTGCTAGAGGTATTTTCCCCAGCACTAGGCGCATTGCTACTCGTGCCACAGGCTGTTAATAATATAGGGAATCCGATGCTCCACAGGAGCGGCTTTGCCAACGATAGCACCCAACGAAACCAGGCTGATGTCATAATCACTCCATCCAACTCACGATAGTCGATCGATCTATACCATACTTCTCGATCGTTATTTTCGATCTAGCTGGGGAATGACAATTTAATACTTCGATGAAACAGTGACTGTATTAATGCTGTTCGCTCGCTCGATCTATTTTGTCAAGACAGATTCCTTTACCAAGAGTTGCTAAGATCGTGTCGTTCGGTTTGTGGGTCAGAGTCCTGTCTGTTATATTTAAGAGGCCCAACTTGCCTCTGGTGTTTAGGGTAGCTTCATGGACATCACAACCACTTTAAATCAAATCATTGCCTTAGATATCCAGGATCGAATTCGTCTGGTACAAGGCATCTTAGATAGTATTGCAGCAGAACAGGTCGATCTCGATCTTACAGAATCGCAAAAGCAGGAACTCGATCGACGGATTGAGGATTACGAAGCAAATCCTGACGAGGTAATGACTTGGGCAGAAGTTAAAGCTTCGATTAAAATTTGTGAAACTTGTATATGAGTGGATTTGGATTACATGCAGTTGGTGAATTTTTTGATGTAGATCTTTATTTAAGTCAGTTCAGTATTGACTATAGTTCTATTTGGTATAGAGGAAAGAATCTACATACCAGTAGTGGCTTTTCAAAGTATCTTGGCAACGAATTTAATCTAGATACTGATGAACAAGAAACGATTGCGATTAAATACATCCGACAAAATCGAGATGCGTTAGAAGCAGTAGTGAAGTGGGAAAATGTAGAAGCTGTCATCTTGGGTATTAGTCCAGAAATACATATCAGCTCAGGGGTTTCTTCTGTATGTCTATCTTTCTCTCCACTGCTTGTGACGGTAGCAGGAGAAATTGGGTTGCAATTAGCGTTTTATGTGAGACCATCTATCTCGTATGATTATGAGTATGAGATTTCAGCAATGCAAGCAGGTTGGCAGTAATTGTATTTTCGGTTGAATTATTAAGTCGAGATTCATTGACTTAAAATGATAAATTAATCATCGGCCTCAAAGATCGGGGCTAAATCGCGCGCACCGTGAAGAACACGGACAACCTGAATACAGGACGGCATGACGACATAGAAAATCACATAACGACCAATTGGAAAACTTCTCATATTTTCTGCCAATTCACCACGCGATCGTCCAAGATTAGGCTGCTCTGCTAAAAGTTGAAGTTTTCGATCGATCGTGTCAATGAACAGATCGGCTTGTGCCTCACTGTCATCGGCGATGTAATCCCAAATTTCGGCAAGGTCATCTGTGGCACGGGAGAGTTTAATGATTTTAGCCATTCTCTAGGCACCTGTAACCTTGTCACCGTTACGAGTGGATCTCCGCTGGCGACCTGCTTGTTTAATCTCTTCTGCATTCCAAGGAGTCGGATCGCCGCTCTCTATACCGTTCTGAATGTCTTGCCGAAGCTGCTCCAGTTTAACTGCTTGCAAACGGTCTTGTGCATCCATCAGCCGTAAAGCTTCGCGGACAACCTCACTCACACTATTATAAAGTCCCCCTGATACTTTCTGCCGCACCATTTCTTCGAGTTGGGGGGTCAAGCTAACGTTGATTGTCATGGGATAGCCTTATTGATATCTATACCTTAATTATGGCAATCATTGTCAATCATTGCCATTACTTGTGGCTTTATTCGTTGTGAGAAGGTACCAAACCTAATCAAACGATAGGGGCAATTCATGAATTGCCCCTATCATTTGATTATATATAATCGCAAATCGGTAATCCTTAATGCTTACAAACCTCGCGAATTGATTCTAATCCAACACGGTTACAGAAATCGCCGAAACCTTCATCAGGCTTACGATCGATCTTAAAATAGTTCAAAATCGGCGTAAAGAAAGTCTCCAAATCGTTGATGTGCATTCTGTCTACATACACCTGCGCCAGACGAGTCTGAGCGGGACAGCCAGCTAGCCACACTTGATAACTTTCGGGGAAACTACCAACGAAGCCGACTTCCGCCATGTAGGGACGGGCGCAACCGTTCGGGCAGCCAGTCATGCGGATGACGAATTGCTCGTCAGGTAAGCCTAATTTGTCCAGGAGAGCGCGGAAACGCTCGTTGACGCTAGGGGCGATCCGCTCGGATTCGGTGACTGCTAAACCGCAGGTAGGCAGGGCCGGGCAAGCCATCGAGTAGCGGACAAGGGTATCAATTTTGAGGGGATCTGGTTCGATCCCATTATCGAGCAGGATTTTGTCGATTTTTGCTTTATCGGCTGGATCGATATCGTAGATCAACACGTTTTGATGGGGCGTGACGCGCATCGGGATTTGATACGTCTGCACGATTTCTCTCAACGCTGTGCGGAGTTTGAAATCGCCTTCGTCTTTAATCCGTCCATTGACAACAGAAATACCTAAAAATACTTTACCATCGCCTTGTTCGTGCCAACCTAAGAAATCCAGATATTTAAAGGCTGGAAGTTGCTTGAGGGGTTGAATTTTTTTGCCATAATATTCTTCTACTTTGGCTTTAAATTTAGCCACGCCCCAATCGTGAATCAGATATTTCATTCGGGCGTGGCGGCGATTGGTACGATCGCCATAATCGCGCTGAGTGGACACGATCGCTTTAACTAAGTCGTAGATATTTGCTTTAGTTACATATCCGATCGGATCGGCAATGCGGGCAAATGTTTCTTCTTTATTATGGGTACGTCCTAGTCCGCCGCCAGCATAAACATTGAAACCTAATAATTGTCCTTTAGCATTAGTTATAACTACTAATCCTAAATCTTGGGAGAAAATATCGATCGAGTTGTCGCCTGGAACTGTCACCGCAATTTTAAATTTGCGGGGCATGTATTGCATACCGTACAGCGGTTCTAAATCTCCAGGGAAAATTGTATGGTTGGTGTCGCGTGCTAATGCCGCTTTTACTTCCGGTGCAGGTTCGCCACTGATGACTTTTTCTCCATCCAACCACACTTCATAATACGCACCTGACTGGGGCGTGAGCAGATCCGCGATCCGATCGGCATATTGCAAAGCGTAGACGTATTCAGGCTTGTTTTTGAAGGGTGCTGGGGGTGCCATCACGTTGCGGTTCAAGTCACCACAAGCACCGAGGGTAGAACCCATGTTCTGGACGATCGCGGCAATCGCTGGCTTGAGGTTGTGCTTGAGGATGCCGTGCATCTGGAAACCCTGACGGGTAGTAGCGCGAATGGTTTCGTTCCCATAGTCACTCGCCAATCGATCGAGTGCCAGATACAATTGGGGTGGGATAAATCCGCCCGGATTGCGGGTGCGGAGCATCATCTGATAATCTTTTTCGGCACCTTTGACGCGATTGTCGCGATTATCCTGCTGATAGGAACCGTGAAACTTGAGGATCTGAATCGCGTCTTCGGTGAAATAATTTGTATCGAGGAGTAGCTCGCTGGCAACAGGTTCCCGCAGATAGTTACTATCGGTCTTTAAATGTTCTACTTTGGCGAGCTTTTTGGGGGCGGAAGTGTTAACCATACTGAGTTTAAGGATACTTACAGGCGAAGATCTAGCTTATAGTAATCCTAATAATTAAGATCTATAGTCTACTTATTCTAACGTTTGCATCGAAGTGGTTCAAAGCGGAGATCTCTTATTTTAGCCGCCGTGCGAACGCACGGCGTACCGTAAGCGATCGGATTTTAACACTCGCAGGCTAGCTTATACTGAGGTAATCAAATCTCAGCAGTTCAGGATCGATGTCAGACACCCCAGATCTCCGGCGGTACGCACCCGCAACCGAACGCAATCGCGAACCGATTCTCGCAGTTTTGCGGCAAGTATTACCACCGACAGGTACGATTCTGGAAATTTCCAGCGGGACTGGCGAACATGCGGTTTTTATGGCTCCCCAGCTCGCGCCGCGCTATTGGTTACCCTCAGATCCCAATCCAGAAGCCAGAGCGAGTATCAGAGCTTGGCAACAGTCCGCGCCATGCGATAATATGTATTCCCCGATCGATCTCGATGCTCGTAGTTCGCAATGGTTGGTAGAATTAAAAGAACCAATCACGGCGATCGTGAACATTAACATGATTCATATTGCGCCAAAATCAGCTTGTCTAGGGCTATTTGCTGGCGCGAAACGCGTTCTGCCGATCGATGGTATCTTGTATTTATATGGCCCCTTCAAGCAAGGTGGAGTTCATACAGCTTCTAGCAATGCTGCCTTTGATGCCAGCCTTCAGAGCCAAAATCCAGAATGGGGGATTCGAGATTTGGAAGAAATAATTAGTGTCGCCCACAGCCATAATTTAGAGCTTCAAAAAGTTTACCCGATGCCAGCAAATAATCTTTCGGTTGTCTTTAAATTGGTTGAGAGTGCATCAGCATCAATCTGATGATAATTGCCCGAAACCCAGCTGGTGGGCATTGCCCACCCTACAACTACAACTAAATCTATTATTCAAAATCTAGTATGAAAAATCCCCTCCCAGGAGCGGCGGTTTTATTCTGGGGTTTCCCCAGAATAAAAAAACCGACAAGACAGGGGTGCCCAAAGGGCGGGGTGGGTAGATCTCCGCATCCAGAAATCCCATCACATCTCCCTCAATGGCTAATACTGACTTTCTCGCACATCTCAACCCTTCCCAACGGCGTTCCGTCGAGCACTATTGCGGAGCCTTATTAGTAGTTGCGGGTGCGGGTAGTGGCAAAACTCGCGCCCTTACCTACCGCATTGCCAATCTCATTCGCACCCATCACGTCGATCCCTCGCACATTTTAGCAGTTACGTTTACCAATAAAGCTGCCAAAGAAATGCGATCGCGAATCGAGATCTTATTCGCCCAACAACAGGCAGAATTAAAATTTGGCAAAGCGTGGGGCGCATTGGATGAGTATCAGCAAACTCAGATGCGATCGCATGTTTACAAGACAATTATTAAAGATCTCTGGATTGGGACATTTCATGGTTTGTTTAGTAAGGTTCTCCGATATGATATCGAGAAATATCAAGATGAGAAGGGGCGAACTTGGAATAAAAGTTTTTCGATCTTTGACGATGCTGACTGTCAAGGACTAGTTAAGCAAATCGTTATCAAACAGTTAGATTTAGATGATAAGAAGTTTGAGCCGCGCTCTGTGCGCTATGCGATTAGTACAGCCAAGAATCAGGGTTTATCGCCTGATGAGTATAGTAAAGAGCAAAATGATTATCGAGGGCGGGTGATTGCAGATGTGTATAAGCATTATCAAGATGCGCTCTGTGCAAATAATGCCCTCGATTTTGACGATCTGTTATTAGTTCCCGTTCATTTATTTCGTCAAAATGCTCAAGTCTTGGATTATTGGCATCGAAAATTCAGACATATATTAGTCGATGAATATCAAGATACCAATCGAACGCAGTACGATCTGATTCAACTCTTGGTTACCAATGGTGTTGATAGTAAAACTTTCGATGCCTGGGAACATCGATCGATCTTTGTCGTCGGCGATGCCGATCAATCTATTTACTCCTTCCGTGCGGCAGATTTCACGATTTTGATGAATTTTCAAGACGACTTCGGTGATAGTAAAGCCGATGATGTCACCGAAACAATGGTCAAACTGGAAGAAAATTATCGATCGCGTGAGAATATTTTAGCAGCCGCCAATCACCTCATTCAACACAACACTCAACGGATCGATAAAGTTCTAATCGCTACGCGTGGTGAGGGCGAACCAATCTTTTTATATAAAGCCGATAATGAAATAGATGAAGCCGAGTTTGTCGTCAGTCAGATTCGGAAACTATTGCGCGAGAATCCCGAACTGAACTATGGTAACTTTGCGGCACTATACCGGACCAATGCTCAATCCCGACCGATCGAGGATGCATTTGTCCGCGCGCAAGTTCCATATACAATCGTGGGTGGGCTGAAGTTTTACGATCGCCGTGAAGTCAAAGATATGATTGCATATCTACGAGCGATCGCCAATCCTAGCGACACAGTTAGTTTGCTACGCACGATCAATACACCCAGAAGAGGAGTCGGACAAACCACGATCGATAATCTCCAAAATGCCGCGCATCAATTAGGCGTACCCCTGTGGGAAATCCTGAATGATGATACTTCGGTTAAAACAGTAGCAGGTCGATCGTCAAAAGGCGTACTGACTTTTGCACAGATTATCAATAAATGGCGTAACGAAGCCGCAACTCGTCCGGTTGTCGATATTGTCACTGGCATTATTGAAGATACTGGTTACGTTCACGAACTCCAAACGCAAGGGACAGATGAAGCCCTCGAACGGATTCAAAATATCCAAGAATTAGTCAACGCGACGCTCCAATTTCAGGAAGAAAATGAGACACCCACACTCGAAGCATATCTCAGTAGTGCTGCGCTGAGTTCCGATTTAGATAATCTCCAGGAAGGTAAGGAAGCTGTCTCGCTGATGACACTCCATGCATCCAAAGGACTAGAATTTCCGATTGTCTTCCTCGTCGGACTAGAAGCGGGATTATTCCCTAGTTTTCGCTCGCTCAACGATCCGCTAGCTGTCGAAGAAGAGCGACGACTATGCTATGTCGGCATCACTCGCGCACAAGAAATGTTGTATCTATCCCACGCGCGAGAACGTCGCTTATATGGCTCCAGAGAACCCGCCATTCGATCGCAATTTATCGGCGAATTACCACCCGAACTACTCAATAGTAATTTGCGTGGTGTAGCCATAGCGAAAACTACCGCCAAAACCCAGCAAAAAGACCCTAAGACCGTCGGTAATTCCACTAGTCAAACAACAGGGTGGCGCGTCGGCGATCGCGTGATTCACCGCAATTTTGGAGTCGGTCAGATTTCCCATGTATTTGGCACTGGCAATAAGCAGTCGATCGCCATTAAGTTTCCAAATCTCGGTCAAAAAATCATCGATCCTAAAATTGACGGTTTGCAGAAAATCGACTAAACCAGTCTCAGTGAGTGGATCTGGGGAGGATGGCAATCGACTCAAAAGTCTTGGCTAAACAGGTAGCTCCCAATTGGCGACGATCTGGATGTTGACAAATCATGAAACTCATGCGAGTATAAGAGACGTGGTTAAAAACACCAGATGCGGGTGTAGCTCAGTGGTAGAGCGCAACCTTGCCAAGGTTGATGTCGCGCGTTCGAATCGCGTCTCCCGCTTGTTAGATATATGTAAATAAAGCACAAAAGTCTCCTCAACTTGGGAGACTTTTTTGTAAGATCTGGTAAAGGCATTGCTGATTTTAGCAAGACCGCTGTCTTAAATTGAGACACGTTAAGATAAAACAATCGTCAATCTTGACGCTTGACACCACAATGTTCCGAAGTATCAAATCGAGATCTAGGATGCGGCTATTATCAATTTCCCGATCTCCCCGTCCTTTCTCCTCTGCTTACCGCCTGTGTCACCCCACCACCAGCAGAAAATCAATCTAAACCAAGAGTATCCCTGTCCCTGCCATCTGCACGGCAAATTGCAAGAGATCGTCTTGACTGAGGCGTTTGGGTGCAATCGCTGCCATCGGCTGTTTGTGTTGCAAGAAGACGGCTTGGCGATCGAGGAACTAGCAGCTACTTATCCCTACAAGCGGCGTTATTATTGGGATGGGAACCGCTTTCGGGTGCTGAGATCTTTGCCAAAAAGCACTGTATGGGCATACCTCGGCTCACCAGCGCGGTGGCAGTGGCTACAATGTCTAAGTGCGATCGGGATACTCTGGATCGGTTATCAACTTTATTGTAGAATAACCCTAACTAATCCGATCTCAAATCTTGTACTATCAATGGCAATAGCTATTGTGGTCATCACCGTCATTACGTTCTGGTTATTCGACCAAGATTAACACCCCGACTTTATGGAAAATGCAAGTGCTAACCTCAGTCTAGCTAGCGTATTGCATCAGTCCGTTCAAGCTGGACGACAGATCGCGCTCACTAGTAGCAAGCAACGAGAACAGGCAATCGGCTCGATGGCTACAGCCCTGCGTGGTGCCTTTCACGATATTCTCGAAGCCAATACACTCGATCTGGAAGCTAGCCGCGAATCAGGGATCTCCGATTTATTATTGGATTGGTTGAAACTGACTCCCGAGCGGCTGCAAAGGTACATAGACTTGTTGCATCGCCTGGGCGAACTGTCGTCAATGTATGGAAGTACCGACCTCGGCTCACCATCGGGAGATCGGCATAGCTACAGCCAGGTAAAACCGCTGGGTACGGTCGCTTTCATCTATGAAGCTTTACCAGAGTTGGGGGCAATCGCCGCTGGGATGAGTCTCAAAACAGGTAATAGCATCATCCTCCGTGGGGGAATCGAGGCACAACATACCAATCTGGCAATCTCGATCGCGTTGAGAAGCGGCTTAGAGCGCGCTCGTTTCCCGATCGATGCTATCCAACTAATTGACTCTAATCCCAGCCTGTTGTACGAGCTATTGACCCACACTCAGCAGGTAAATTTGGCAGTTTGCTATGGACGACCGAGCCTGATCCATCAAGTTACTCAACAAGCAACAGTATCGATTTTGCCAGCAGCGATCGGCAATTGTTATTTATACTGGGGCGCAAACGGAAACTTGGATCTAGTCCGCTACGCGCTCTGTGACAGTCATGTGGGTGAACCAGATGCTGTCAATGCGATCGAGAAAGTCTTGGTCCATACCGATCGATCTTCGACTTCGCTCACTACACTCTGGAAAAGCTTAAAAGATAAAGGGTTTCAACTGCGTGGCGATCGCGAGTTGGTCACGAGCTATGGCGAGTATCTGCAACTCGCTGAAGACGCCGAATGGTCTCAACCATATTTACGCAAAACTATCGCCTTCAAATCGGTCAAAAGCGTCGATGAAGCAATCGCCACGATCGATCGTCACAGTAGCGGACATGCTGATGGGATTATTACTGATTCTTATCTCGAAACCCAGCAATTTGTCGCTGGAGTTAATAGTGCTTGCGTCTATATCAATGCTTCACCGCGCTTTTACCGCCATCAACGGGGTAGCGACAGGATTTGGCTGGGAATGTCTAATTATCATGGCTCCCAGCGCGGCGCGATCGGACTAGCCGCCTTAATCGCGACGCAGCAGGTAACAATGGGCTAATTTTGATTGTAGCACAGCTAACCTCATCGGCGGCGTGGTGGTGCTACATTGGGGCGATCTTCACCATTCCGTCGATCTTCGCCATCGGGGGCGCGACGAGTTGGTGGCGCACTGCGAGGTTTGTTGCTGGGTACGCGCTCGGGATCGATCTCGTCATCTCGCGATCGATCTGCGTCTGAATAGCTATTGGAATTGCTCCCATAGACATCAAGATGGACAGATTGACCAACTGAGGCTGCTGCTGCTTGGAGCACTGTCCGAATTGCCTGGAGATTGCGACCACCGCGACCGAAAGCACTGCCTCGGTCGGGTTCCGCAACAGCCACTCGAATCCAGACCCGATGACGTTCGATCGTGTATTCACAATCGACACCGATCTCCTCTGGCGCACTCACAAACGGTTTGAATAAAAATTTGACTAGTTGTGGATAGTCAGGTAAATTAGGTCGATCGGTCGAGACTGTCACAATGCTTTGGTACCTGTTTTTTGCTCGATCGGATTGGCTCTTTCTAGCAGATTCGCTTTTTCCAAAATCCGGCGGACGGTCTCGGTGGGTTGGGCACCTTGTTGGAGTCGTTTGAGGATCGCGTCATTGTCGAGACGGATTTCATCGGTTCTGGGGTTGTAGAAGCCCAATTCTTCCAGGGGGCGACCATCGCGTCTGCTGGTACTTTGCATCGCTACTAAACGGTAACTAACTTCCCGCTTTTTACCAAATCTTTTGAGCCGTATTTTAATCATTTTGGAGCAATTTAACTGATAATATGAGTGAGTGACATGATTGACCCACAGCCTTTCTATTCTAACATGGCAGTTGGCTAATCTGCTGGAATCTAGAGCGAACATCTTGCCAATAAATGTAAACTTATGAAAGTAATCGGCTTAATGAGCGGTACATCGGTGGATGGGATCGATGCTGCCTTGGTAGAGATCGTCGGCACGACACTCGATTTGCGGGTAGAGCTACTGGCTGCAACTACTTATCCTTATCCCGTGGATCTCCGAGCGCAAATTCTGGCTGTCTGTGCGGGGGCAAAATTAGCGATGCCGGAAGTTGCTGCCTTGGATGATGCGATCGCCAATTGCTTTGCACTAGCAGTAATTTCGCTTCAAGCCGCTGCCGCGAGTGAGGAGCCTACTGCCACCCTCATTGGTTCTCACGGTCAAACAGTCTTTCATCGCCCGACAACCCCTACCCAGATGGGTTACAGTCTCCAGCTAGGGCGCGGCGAATCGATCGCTGCCATCGCTCAAATTACCACCATTGACAACTTCCGTGCCGCTGATATTGCCGCAGGCGGACAAGGTGCGCCCCTCGTCCCCAAGCCTGATGCTTATCTGTTGAGCGATCCGCACGAACATCGCTGCGTGCAGAATATCGGTGGGATTGGCAATGTCACCTATCTGCCACCTACGAGTCAGCCCGACTGGGAGCAGCAGGTGCGGGGCTGGGATACTGGCCCTGGTAATAGTTTGCTCGATCTCGCCGTCACCCAGCTTAGCGAGGGTCAATTGACATTCGATCGGGATGGCGCGTGGGCAGCCACAGGTAAAGTCTGTCAACCGCTAGTGCAAAAATGGTTGATGCAACCTTACTTTAGTGCCCCACCCCCCAAATCGACAGGGCGAGAGTTATTCGGGCAGGAGTATCTTCAGGCTTGCATCGCTGACGCCAGCGACTATCAGCTCGCGTCTGCCGATCTGTTGGCAACGCTGACAGACTTGACAGCCAGTAGTATCGCCGATAGTTACCGCCGCTGCTTACCACAATTGCCAGCGCGGGTATTGCTCTGCGGTGGGGGTAGTCGCAATCTCTATCTGCGATCGCGCCTCCAGCACCACCTGCTCGACACCCAAATCATGACTACTGATGATGTTGGCATTGATGGCGATTTCAAAGAAGCGATCGCTTTTGCGGTCTTAGCTTACTGGCGATATCATCAAATCCCTGGTAATTTACCGACGGCTACCGGAGCAAAACAGGCTGTACTATTAGGTGATGTCCATCCGTGCAAATGAATTGGGTATATTTGAAGTAAGGTCGGCGACGATCGCGCTCAACCCGATTGCTTTTGTTTTAATGTTCAATATTTATTCTCAACTTATCAATCTTATTAATTGGCTGCCAATCCCACTCGCGATCGGCACGGAGGCATCAATCGCGTGAGAGATGAATATTATGGTCGCTTACTGGTGCAACGCTATCAACTGTTGGAGATAGCAGGAAAAGGCTCGATGGGGCAAGTATATCAAGCTAAAGACACACTCCTTGGGGGTGTAATTGTGGCTGTCAAATTTTTGTCGCGATCGAAAATGACCCAACGGGTACGCGACAGATTTATGCGCGAAGCCACGATCAGTGCGCTACTAGGCGAACAAAGTATTCATATCGTTAAAGTGCGTGACTATGGTGTCGATGAAGAGGAGATGCCATTCTACGTGATGGAGTACCTCAAAGGCTCTAGTCTCAAAGATGTGATGCAGAACAAACCCATGCCACTCCCGAAGTTTTTTAGCTTTATGCGGCAGATTTGTCTGGGGTTACAATGCGCTCATGATGGGATTGAGATCGATGGAAATGTTACCCAAGTAGTGCATCGGGACATCAAACCCAGCAATATTATCATTACCAAAGATGCGACACTGGGCGAACTAGTCAAAGTTCTCGATTTTGGGATCGCCTTACTCAAATCAGATGAATCCCCAACTGGATTCATGGGGACACCTGCTTACTGTTCGCCCGAACAGATGGATGGCAAAACACTCGACAATCGTGCCGATATCTATAGCCTAGGCATTATGATGTTTCAAATGCTCACAGGCGAACTGCCCCTCAAGCCCAAAGCTAGTTCCTTTGA
The DNA here is from genome assembly GCF_041738855.1 of Chamaesiphon sp. Classification (GTDB taxonomy): domain Bacteria; phylum Cyanobacteriota; class Cyanobacteriia; order Cyanobacteriales; family Chamaesiphonaceae; genus Chamaesiphon. The sequence goes on from NZ_JBGSPA010000067.1 coordinate 18,829, forward strand.
AGGGTGGTTTCAATCTCACCATTACCAAACGCCCAAGTTATTTAATGAAGTTAAGGCAAGACTAGACTTACCGCAAGCATTGATGGATGTTGTCAATCAGTGTATGGCCAAAACAGCCCCACAACGTCCGGGCAGTGTCAATGAGATTCTCAAAACTCTCGTACAAATCGAGCAAGACTCAGCCCGATTAGCGGCTCAAACTACACCCAATAATGGTGGAGAGCGAGCAGCCACCGGACATCACAACAGCCTACAGACCGCAGATGAGATCTGCCGTCAAAGTACCTGGCCCAAAGATAAGCCTAGAGCTGAAATCGTCTTTCCACAGCTGATCCAGTATCAAAATTCTGAATTAGTTACCATGTGGATCATGCTCTCTGCTACGGATATTGAGAAATACAAAGACAATAAACCACATTCTCAGTTTCTCTTTGTCGGATCGCCACATCCGATGCTGTTATGGCTGACGACGTTGTATCAAGACGAACAGCAGCATCGCATGTTACCGTGCTACCTGGATCTCAAAAAACCGCTCGGTGAGAAAATTCTCCAAATCCTCACTCAGACAAGTACGTATCGATTGGTATTATTTGCGCTCGAAGGTGACGAACGGTGCATCTGCACCATCGATGGCAAAATTCCAACGAGGAAGATTCAATTACTAAAGGAATGGTTGTCAGAGAGTCAAAATAGCCCCGCCACACATGGTCAAATCAAGGAAAGCAAACGATCGCTCAAGGAAGAGTTGGAAACTCTCAAGCCGAAGCTGTTGACTAGTTTGCAGCGTCAAATTTCTAAGAAGAAGTGATGGGTTAGGGAGTAGGGAGTAGGGAGTAGAGGGTAGAGGCGATCTGTTAGAGTCTCAAACCCAAAACCTAAAACCTAAAACCTAAAACCTAAAGCCTAATGCCTAAAGCCTAATGCCTAAAGCCTTCCTACGCAACACTACCGCGCTTTCTAGTCTCCTTGTAAGATGTGCCGATGTTTTTGATGCCTGTTTTGACTAGTTCTTGTTCGAGGAGGGCGAAAAAGCTCGATCGATCTGCGCCTCTGACTACGGCTTGATTGTGCGCTTCTGCTAGGGCGACAGGATAGCCAAAGCCTTTATTGACTTGAGCGATGATGAGACTCAATGCTGTGCTGGATAACTTTTCATCCTGCGCTACCCAGGCGGGAACTTCCACACGAGCGATCTCTGTGCCGACATGGAGATAGCAAAAATACACCTTGTGAGAGTCATCATACCAGTCCAAAATCTTGGCGGTACTCTGCCACCAGCAACTACGTTGTCCTGGCGATAATTGGGTATTCCATAATGTGGTATCTCGCACCCCTTCAAACTGCTGACAGGGAAGTTTAGTTGCATCGGCACAGTGTGTCGGACAGTCAGGTGTATCATGGGGACAGGTTAATAACCGAAGGAGGTTGAGATTGTCGATACTCCGCGAGGCACTGAGATAACCGACGATCGGAATTCCGACACACCGTAACTCCTCCCATGCGGCTAAGATTGGATTGAGAATTTGTTCGCGGGCATCTGTCGGCAGTTGTTCGAGGAACCAGTAGACGAGCGAACCATCTACCATCGCTAAGGTGGGTACGCGGGGCTGGAGCACGATCGAAGCTGAATCGACCTTGCCGATGTCGAATGGTGGGTTGACCCAGTTACAGCCCAATTCTGCGAGGACTGTCGCCTCAGAAACAGCGCGGCGATAGCCCAACCATTCCTCAGTGCTAATCCCCCACTGACGGGAGATATATAGATCTTCTTGCTGATAAAAAACTTCTGGGATGCTGTCGAGCAGCGGGTGCAAATTTTGCCCGTAATGAATCATCACTCTTCCGACATTGATCAGGTAGCAATAGGCAATTTCGTGGTGACTGGGAGCGATTTGAGAGCCATCTGTGGCTAGTACTGTTTGTTGCGATGGGGGCGCGGCAATATCGATCCGAGTATCGAGGGCTTCGACGGGAATGGATGTGTTGAAAAATAGCCGATTGTGCCACTGTTGTTGGATCTCGGCTAGCTCTATCTGTCTCTGGATTGCTTGTTGGAGGGATGCGGTTGCTAATTGTAATCGCTGCTGATTTGCGGCATTTTCACGGACGAGATGTTGCCCGATGCCAGGTAATTGTTTCGCAACCTTGTTGATATCTAGCATGGGGAAGGGATTAGGCTTTAGGCTTTAGGCTTTTCAATTATCAATTAATTTAGATAGCATAATGGCTGGCGATCGAAGATAGGGATCGAAAATAACTCAACGATGAGCAGTTTCTCGATCGACCCTCCACAATTACCAGCCAAGAAGCAGCTATTAACTGTCAACTGTCAACTGTCAACTGTCAACTGTCAACTGTTTAACTACCAACCTTTCTCAGATTGAGCCAAGACATAGGTGGCAACATCTTCGATCTGAGCAGCACTCAGTCTACCACCGAAAGCAGGCATGGCATTTTTACCCTTGGTGACTTGGGTGGTGATGGCAGCAACCGTGTTCATCCCATATTCAGCCAAAGCTTCTTTCTTGAGATTCTTTTTTGCCATGATGACATTGTTGCCACCAGCATGACAAGCCGCACAATTGGCACTAAAAATCTTGGCACCACCAGCCGCATCTGCTGCGAACGCAGGGTTACTAAATGTAACTGTAAATAATGCGATCGCCAGTGTAAAAATCGAAATTAGTCTCTTCAAAACGGTTCTCCTGTCTAAATTTAAGTGATGAGATGTGAGTTGTTCCTTTAGTCGATTGACGAGCGCATCGTAAGCAGCGAAAGTACCGCTCTGCCTCTAGATTGGACTCAAGCTATCATTCACTACTTTAGCGGATGCCTCACTCAGATGTGCTGACTAGGGCAGATTGACTGTCAAGATCGGGTAGTCTCCAAGCTAGCTGAGCTTGCACAAAATACTTACACTGCCAGTCATTATCTGACTGTTTTACCACCACCCCATTGTTCGCCCATGATTTTGGGCTGCATCAAGATATGTCCAGCGATATTGTACATATCATCCTCGGAGAGATTCTTCATTTCGGTGAAGATATCTGCACTATCCATACTCGGGTGCAGCTCCGCGATCGGTGTTTCACCATCATAAGTCGTGGGATGGTGCATGTAGTCCACTAGTGCCACTACATTATCTCGTGCAGGTGTTGCACCAGCCAAATCTACTGGCCCTAAACTAACGTTGAAATCGGTTTTGGTAACGCCCCCAGCATGGCATTGAGCACAAGTTGACGCAAAGAGTTTTCTACCTTGGTTGACTTGTTTTAGGTTGAGGGTGGCAGTTTCACCCTGCTCATTCAATTTGACTGTACGCGTTGCCGTATCTAGTTCGATCGCACTCGCGCTGGTAACTAAGGTTTGGAATACAAACAATATGGTTGCCACAGCCAGCAACAGGAATCGCTTGAACATGGTTCTCCCTCAAAAAAGATAACTTTAAATTAGATGATAATTACACAACACAGCTAAACTCAAGACCGAAGCCACAGCTATCTTATATTAGTCATATCATCTCATTATCTCGACCCCGATCTGGCGACTTTTCCTCATAAAGTAAAGAAAAATTTACAATTGGGCTTTGGGATAGGCTTTAGGTCTTAGGTCTTAGGACATAAGAGGGCGCAGGCATCGCCACCTATCAACCCTCAACCTAAACTTCCACCCGAAAGCCTAAAGCCTAAAACCTAAAGCCTAAAACCTAAAACCTAAAACCTACCCTGATGCAAGCGAATCAACTGAGCAACCGTATGCTTGAGTTGGGTACGGGGGACGATCTTATCGATGAAACCCCTTTGGAAGTAGTATTCAGAGGTTTGAAAGTCATCGGGAAGTTTTTCGCGCAGGGTTTGTTCGATCACTCGTCTGCCTGCAAACGCGATCGTGGCTTTGGGTTCGGCAAGAATAATGTCCCCCAGCATGGCAAAACTGGCAATGACGCCGCCTGTAGTGGGATTGGTGAGGATGGGCAGATAGAGCAATCGCGCCTCTCGGTGGCGTTCTAGCGCGCCAGATATTTTCGCCATTTGCATCAGGCTGAGCATTCCTTCCTGCATTCTAGCACCGCCAGAGGCACAGACGATCGCGACGGGGAGACAGTTTTTGGTAGCATACTCGATCGCCCGCGTCAGTTTTTCACCGACGACAGAACCCATACTCCCTGCCATAAATTGAAAATCCATCACCCCTAGAGCCAGCGGTAAGCCTTCAATACTACCCGCGCCAGTGAGTACGGCGTCAGTCAAGCCTGTCTTGTGCTGCATATCGAGTAATCTGTCGCTATAAGCCTTGAGATCTCGAAACTTGAGCGGGTCTGTCGGTTGGAGATTTTCATCTAGGGGTACCCAGGTATCGGCATCGATGAGTTGACTGATGCGCTCGTGACTAGATACGCGCTTGTGATGTCCGCACTCCAGACATACCAACTGATTGGCGGCGAGATCTTTGGTATAAGCGATCGCATTACAATCTTCACATTTCGTCCATAGCCCATCAGCAATCTCCCGCTCCTGTTGTTGCTGGATACTCGGACTAGTTCTTTGACGATCGGCGAACCAATCGAAGAGGGACTTGATTTGAGGCATATAGTCGCGATCTGTAGAAAATCAATACGTCAGTCAGATATATTATTATCTCGCGTTTGGGAACGATTTCCCATCAGAGTTACGATCTGCTACTCTCTTTCCACCATCCACCATTCACTCATACTGACCCAATCGATCGGATTGCTGATAATTTAGTAAATAGTCTGACAATCTTGTATGTAACATTAAGCTAAAATCCACATATTGCATCGTCCTCCATCACAGCCATGAGCTATTGTCTCAACCCTAACTGCCCTCAGCCCCAGAACGATCGCGAGGTGAAGATTTGCAAGGCTTGTGGTAGCCAATTACTATTAAAAGATCGATACCGAGCGATTAGTTTTCTCGATAGCGGGGGGATGAGTCGCAACTTTTTGGCGATCGATACCGATATGCCTGAAGAAAAACGCTGTGTGATCAAGCAGTTCTTTCCGGCTCCGCAGGTATTGGATGATGTCGAAGCGTTTGAGAAATCGATCGAGTTATTTCAGCGCGAAGGTGAGCAATTAAATCGGTTGGGTGCTGACTCTCCGCAAATTCCACAACTATTTGCTTATTTGGAGCAAGAGCGGAGATTTTATCTCATTCAAGAATTTATCGATGGGCAAAATCTGCTGAAAGAATTGGATGCAAATGGTGCTTATTCAGCGGAGAAGATTCGACAGCTTCTTGACGACTTATTACCCATTTTAAAATTCGTCCACGATCGCGGCATCATTCACCGCGATATCAAGCCGGAAAACATCATGCGCCGGACTAATGGACAACTTGTCGTCATCGATTTTGGGATGTCCAAACACCTCAATAGTACGGTCATGTCTAGAGGTACAACTGGCGGCACGATGGGCTACGCACCCCCCGAACAGATTCGGGCGGGGGTTGCATATCCAGCGAGTGATATCTATGCGCTAGGGGCGACCTGCATCCATTTGCTGACTGATATTACGCCCGATCGATTGTATGATTTCATGACCAACAAATGGACTTGGCGACAGGAATTAGTCGCACAAGAACGCCAGATCGACGAGCAACTCGCCACGGCGATCGATCGCATGTTGATGAATGAGGTGCAGGATCGCCATCAATCAATTTCTTGTATTATTGCAGCCTTAGCTGCTCCACCTGTCAACAATTGGCGACTCAAAGCGATGGTGGCAACCGCACTGTCAGCAGTCACCTCAATGGGATTGGTCGCTTATGGCAATAAAGAGCTAATTGAGTGCCAATTCGGCAGACACAATTCAGTTTGTCCGCTGCCAATTGCCAAGGTAGTAGCACCACAATCGCCCCAAAAAATCGGTGATGTGCTGTACTATCCATATCTATCGACTAAAGATAGTCGGGGCAAGTCAGCCGAGATCAATATGGCAGTCCTGAGCGATCGCTATGAATGGCAATTGGCTTCGGATAATCAAGTCAGACTCAAGGGACAAACTCAATCCCTACCGATTGCTATCCTGAAACAGGAATTGGAAAAACAAGGTATCTTCAAAATCATGGATAATCCCAATCGAATTATCGCGATTGGGACTGCTTCATGTGAGGGCAGTACAGCGGAAGAAGAGCTGCGCGCGCTCAATCGTGCCAAAACAATTCACTCCCAACTTGTCAAGCAATTATTTCAAGTCAAAGAGTATCCAATCCTCAACCTGGGTCAATTCAAACGTGATACTTGTCAGCGAAATGGGGCTGGAAATTCCTTGCAGCGCAGGTTAACGATCGTCGGAATGCGCAAGGAAAGTGAGGGTTTGGAAGTAAAGGAAGTTCTATATCAACGTCTGGGCAAAACAATTAAGGATTTGAATTTGAGTGATTATTCTCAAGGGGCGATCGATAAATTTGAATTAAAAAAATAGGTACTAAATAACCTAAGTTGCTACCGACACTCAAAGTGGTCAAAAACACTACTCGTGATGCCAAGTCCGCCTTCGCGGACTAATAAATTAACATCAGTTGATGTAGGGTATGTTAGGCGCAAGCATTAACGCACCAGTAACCACTGCTAACCTCACCGATAAGATTTAGCTTGTAGATATTCGCGGTTAAGTTGAGCGATCGCCTGTACCGAAATTTCCTTGGGACATACAGCCGCGCAGGTACCAGTATTACTACAACTGCCAAACCCTTCTGCATCCATCTGCGCCACCATCTTGACAACCCGTTGCTGACGCTCTGGTTGACCTTGAGGTAGCTGCGCCAAATGTGAAATCTTGGCAGCGACAAACAACATTGCCGAACTATTCTTGCAAGCAGCCACACAAGCTCCACAACCGATACACATCGCATCGGCAAACGCAGCCTCAGCGCGCTCTTTGGGGATCGCGATCGTATTGGCATCGACCTCACTGCCCGTATTGACCGAAATATAGCCGCCAGCTTGGATAATCCGATCGAACGCCGATCGATCGACCATCAAGTCTCTAATCACTGGAAAAGCATTTGCCCGCCACGGTTCGATCGTCAGCGTGTCGCCGTCTTGGTACGATCGCATGTAGAGCTGGCAGGTAGTACTCGCCTGGTCTGCGCCGTGAGGACGACCATTGATATACATCGCACAGGAGCCACAAATCCCCTCTCGACAATCGTGGTCGAAAGCGATCGGTTCGGCACCTGCTAAAATCAGGTCTTGATTGAGTAAATCGATCGTCTCCAACAACGACATATCTGGCGATACATCGTCTAGCTGGTAAGTTACCAACCGCCCCTTTGTGCGCGGATGATCCTGTCGCCAAATCTTGAGAGTAAGTTTCATGAGACCTCCTGCTAAATTAATTGATAATTAGGTTTTTAAAATAGGCACGGCAACAGTTTGAGCCTACCCTCTACCCTCTACCCTCTCATCACAGTTAACCTCTGACTTTCGCAGAAGATCTATTTATACGAACGCTGGCTAAACTGCGCTAGCTCAAATTTTAACGCTTCTGAGTGCAACTGCCATTGATGGTCTTGCTGATATTCCCAAGCTGCGACGTGAGCGTAGGCAGTGTCATCCCGCTGGGCTTCACCCAGCTCGGTTTGGAACTCCGTACGGAAGTGGCAGCCACAGCTCTCTTGACGGTGCAGAGCATCCACACACATCAGTTCTCCTAGTTCGAGGAAATCAGCCACCCGCTGGGCGAGATCGAGTTCGGAATTGAGCGCGTCGATCCGACCAGGAATTTTGACATCTTGCCAGAATTCTGCTTGCAAGGCGTGGAGTTGCTCAATTGCTAGTTGTAATCCTGCCGCAGTGCGGACGATTCCACAATGCGCCCACATGATTTTGCCCAATCGCTGATGAAAGCTAATCACAGTTTGGCTACCTTGAATCTGAAGCAAGCGATCGAGTCTAGCGCGGACAGCATTTTCAGCTTGGACAAATTCCGGACGCTCTAGTGATGCTGGCGGCATACCGAGATCGGCGGCTAGATAGTTACCAATCGTCGCGGGGATGACGAAGTAGCCATCTGCCAAACCTTGCATCAACGCTGATGCGCCGAGCCGATTGGCACCGTGTTCGCTAAAGTTGGCTTCGCCCAGACAATACAAGCCAGGGATCGTTGTCATCAACTCATAATCCACCCACAACCCGCCCATCGTATAGTGGACGGCGGGATAAATCCGCATTGGTACCGTGTAGGGATCTTCACCTGTAATCTGGGTATACATCGCAAACAGATTGCCATACTTACTAGCGAGGACTTCGCGACCATCGCGATCGAGTGTCGCCGCAAAATCGAGGTACACCGCCCGCTGGGACTGCCCCACCCCATAACCAGCATCACACACCTCTTTGACCGCGCGGGAGGCAATATCGCGGGGAACGAGGTTGCCATAGGCTGGGTATCGCCGCTCCAAAAAGTAATCCCGATCGCGATCGGGAATTTCTGCCGCAGGTCGCGGATCGGCAGGAGTTTTGGGCACCCAGATCCGACCGTCGTTGCGTAAGCTCTCAGACATCAGCGTGAGTTTGGACTGATGTGCGCCAGCGACGGGGATACAAGTCGGGTGAATCTGCGTAAAGCAAGGATTGGCAAATAAGGCACCTTGCTTGTGAGCTTTCCAGGTAGCACTGACGTTGCTCCCCATCGCATTGGTAGACAGATAAAAAACATTGCTGTAGCCGCCCGAGCAGAGGAGAACGGCATGACCAAAATACCGCTCCAACGCACCTGTAACCAGATTTCGGGCAATAATCCCCCGCGCTTTGCCCTCAATTTGGACGATTTCCAGCAGCTCGTGGCGGGTATACATGGTGATATTACCGAGTGCGATTTGCCGCTCTAGTGCTTGGTAAGCTCCGAGCAAGAGTTGTTGCCCCGTCTGCCCTGCCGCATAAAAAGTCCGCTGTACCTGTGTACCCCCAAAGGAGCGATTGCTCAGGGTACCACCATATTCGCGGGCAAATGGGACACCTTGAGCCACACAGCGATCGATAATTTTGGTACTAATACTTGCCAACCGATACACATTGGCTTCTCGCGATCGATAATCACCGCCCTTAATCGTGTCAGCAAACAACCGCTGAACGGAATCACCATCATTTTGATAGTTTTTAGCCGCATTAATGCCCCCCTGCGCGGCGATGCTATGGGCGCGGCGCGGCGAATCTTGGAAGCAGAAGGCTTTGACGCGATAACCCTGTTCGGCAAGGGTGGCGGCAGCAGATGCCCCAGCCAATCCCGTCCCGATGACGATGATTTCGAGCTGGCGTTTGTTGCTCGGACTTATCAACCGCGTGGTTTCTTGGTAAGTTTGCCACTGTTGGGCAAGTGGTCCGGCGGGAATTTTAGAATCGAGCATGGGTGCTAGTGAAGAGGGCAATCGGAATCGCAGCTAATCCTAATGGTAAACCGATCGCCAAGCTAATACCAACCACAGAGAGCGGTTGAAAATACAGACCTGTTACACCGAGCGTGATGGCGGCACTCCGCCAACCATGCCACAAATGGGCAGCGACAGCCAGACAGCCCGATACATAAATAACTACTACCCACCACTGGCTCAGAGTCGATCGCACCAGTTGAGACAATTCACTAGTGGGAGACGTACTACCGATCGCCTGTGGCAACCAAAATTGGTAGAGATGGAGGAGTAGAAAGGCTAACACGATCGCCCCTAACATCGGCATCATGCGGGCGGGATCGAGCGAAAAGCTGGGACTCACAGCATAGCTAGTGCTCCGTTTTGCCCCATTGGCACGCGCAATTGATATCCCCTGCCAGATGTGTAGCACAAAGCCCCCCCAGACCAGCAGCTCCAAGCTACGTAGTCCCCAGTTCTGATGCAGCATCTCCGCCGTCCGATCGAACAATTTGCCACCATCACCACTAAAAATAGTCAGATTCAAACCCAGATGCACGATCAGAAAGAGCATCAAAAATAAACCAGTACCAGCCATGATGACCTTGCGGTCGATCGAATAGTTATCGGCAGTAGACCATTTCATGTCGATCGGTGATGATTGCAGTGGTTGAATAAATCGTAACTGGTTGACATCTAGCCAATATCCTGCGCCCGAACTACGCCTATAGAATGCCAAATAGATGCAATGGGCCGCGACCGCTGATTAGTTCCACGACAATACCAATAAAACCTAGCATCGCCAGCCGACCATTCCAGACTTCCGCCGCAGTGGTCAGACCCATTTCCCACTTCTCTTGCGGATACATCTTGATTTTCTTCTTCATCTGGGTGACGCGATCGATATCCAGACTAGGGGCTGCGGCGGCTCTGAGGACGAGATCTACTAGGGTTTGGATGAAGATCGGGTTGGTATCCAGAGCGGGGACGCGGTTGAAGGTGTGGATGCCTGCTACCTCAGCAATTTCTCGATATTCGATGTCGATTTCTTCGAGTGTTTCGATGTGTTCGGAGACAAAGCTGATCGGGACGACAACTAATTCTGTGACGCCCTGTGCTGCTAATTCGACGATCGCGTCTTCAGTATAGGGTTTGAGCCATTCGATCGGACCGACTTTGCTTTGATATGCCAGAGAGTGACTATTCGAGCGTCCGAGTGTCCGCATAATCAGCTCAGTACACTCTTCGATCTCGGTTTGATAGGGATCGCCAGCTTCTTCGACATAGCTGACAGGCACACCATGAGCACTAAAAAAGACATGCGCCAGGTCGGGATTTGGGCATTTGTCAATTTCGGTGGCGATCAGTTGGGTCATTGCTTGGAGATAACCTGCCTCTTTATACCAGTCCGCAATCACTGTATACTTTGGTGGCTTGAGTTGGGGATTTTCGCCCCAAATTTTTTCGATCAGCCGAAAACTAGAACCACTGGTACTGATTGAGAATTGCGGATACAAGGGGAGAATTACCAACTGCTCGATCCCATCTTGTTCGATCTGAGCGAGTGCTGCTTCTGTAAATGGGTGCCAGTAGCGCATCCCGATATAGACCTTGGCATTCTCACCTTGGGCTTGCAATTGGATTTCTAGTGCGCGGGCTTGGGCTTCGGTAATGCGCCGCAAGGGCGAACCACCGCCGATTTTCTGGTAATTGGCTTGTGATTTCTTTGCCCGTGAAGTCGAAATCAGCCAAGCTAACGGTTTTTGGAGTGCCGCAACCGGAATCCGAATGATCTCAGGATCGGAAAACAGGTTAAACAAGAACGGACGCACATCCGATAGTTGCTCTGGTCCGCCCAAATTCAGTAGTAAAACCCCTAATCGACCCATAACGGTTGCATGTTCCCAGTATGTTGCAAATTCTTCATCAATTTTAACAATTATATGGTTCGATCGGTAGCGGTTGACCAGTGCTGATACATAAATTTAATTTTAGTCAAGATCTGATGGCTGGTGACACGATCGCCTTTGCGGTCGGATTTGGTGCGAAACTTATCCTAAATTGAGCGCGTCAAGAAGCTGAGATTGCCACGGTAGCTCGATGTCAATCCCCGTTCTCGCGGCGATCGATCGGGATTACCACATCCAGATCCTCTCTACCCACTCAAGAAATAACCAATCACCATCCACCATCCACCATCCACCATCCACCATCCACCATTCACCATTCACCATCCACCTCCTACCCTAAACGTCTAAATTTGACACTGGGAAGGGGGTAAGATCTAAATACATGTACCGCTTAACTGCCACTTTCAACTCACTCAAACCTTGGCTACGTCCGATCTCCAGCTCAGCTCACCGGAATACCCATTGGCAATGGTTGCTACTACTGGCGATCGCTGGTGGCGGTACGATGATGGTGCCGATGCAGACGGTACCCGTCCGCGCCCAGTCCAATCCCCAAGGATTGTCGATCCAAGCAGACACTCAAGAAGCCAACTCCAAAACCGAAGTAGTCACCGCCAGAGGCAATGTCCGACTCAACTATCCCAGTCGCAAAGTTCAAGCTCAAGCCAATCTCGCCCAGTTCTTTATCAAGCAGAAACGCATCCTCTTGACTGGTAATGTTTTAATTGCTAGAGAGGGGAGTACTTTAGAAGGGGAAAGCGTAACTTATCTCATCGATGAAGGCAAATTTATCGCGACTCCCAAACCCAAGCAGCAAGTTCGTAGCAACTATATCGACCCCGCACAAGGTGGGAGAGGAATGACAATTTTGGCAAATACCCAAGAAGCCAACTCCAAAACCGAGACGGTCACCGCGCGTGGTAATGTGCGGATCGGCTATCCTGACAAGAAGCTTCAGGCGCGAGCCAATACCGCTCAATACGATGTCAAAGGCAAACAAATCGTCCTCTCGGGCAATGTTCTCGTCGTCCAAAATGGCAGTAGCCTGCAAGGAGACACCATTACTTATCTTATTGATGAAGGGCGATTTATTGCCAAACAAAAACCAGGATTACCCGTGCAGTCTATCTATGTAATTCCCGATCGAACTAGCCGCCAATAGATCTAAGTTTACCAGACCGTCAATATTTGAGCCTGTGAAGATCGTTCTCGAAAATATCCATAAATCCTACGGTAAGCGAAATATTGTCAATCGCGTCAGTCTATCTGTTTCCCAAGGTGAAATTGTCGGTTTACTCGGCCCCAATGGTGCGGGTAAGACGACAACATTCTATATTGCGACTGGATTGGAAAAGCCAAATCAGGGTAAAGTTTGGCTGGATGACGAAGATATTACGAGTCTATCTATTCACCAGCGGGCGCGATTGGGGATCGGTTATCTAGCTCAAGAGCCGAGTATTTTTCGGAGTTTGACGGTGCTAGATAATATTTTGTTGGTGATGGAACAGACACAAGTCCCGCGCCAGCTCTGGAATCAAAAATTGACCGATTTGATTACTGAATTTAATTTAGAGAAGGTAGTATATACCTTGGGAAATCAAGTATCGGGAGGAGAACGACGCCGCACCGAAATCGCGCGGTCTTTAGCCGCCGGAATTAATGGGCCAAAATTTTTATTCTTAGATGAACCATTTGCAGGTGTCGATCCGATCGCTGTTGCCGAAATTCAAAAAATAATTGCTAGATTACGCGAGCGCAATATGGGAATCTTGATCACAGATCACAATGTCCGCGAAACTCTAGCAGTAACAGATCGAGCCTACATCATGCGGGAAGGTCAGGTATTTGCGTCCGGTAGTAGTGAAGAAATGTATGCAAATCCCCTAGTCCGACAATATTATCTGGGCAGTGATTTTCAGATCTAAAAGATGCCGCAATCTTCCTCACTTGCCACCCAAACAGCAGACACTTACTATCCACTTTTCAAATCTCACTACTCACCTAAATTAACATCGTGGGAAATCCAATATCGCGAGTTTTACTACCAGGCATTTCGGTGATGGATCGATACATCTTCACCCAACTACTGCTGCCATTTTTATTTGGCGTTGGTGCCTTTTCATCGATTGTTTTAGCGGTAGGTGGGTTGTTTGACATCGTACGAAAGATCGCCGAAGTGGGATTGCCGATCTCGATTGCGATCGAAGTCATGGCACTGAAAATGCCGCTGTTTATTGTTTATTCATTCCCAATGTCACTGCTATTGGCGGGGATGATGACATACGGCAAATTTTCAGCAGATAGTGAAATTATTGCATTTCGGAGTTGTGGACTAAGTATCTATCGCTTGATTGCACCTGCGGTAGTTTTGAGTGTACTGATAACGGGAATTACGTTCTTGTTTAGTGAATCGATCGTGCCGATTTCCAATCAACAGGCAGAGCTGACGCTCCGGCAAGCTTTGAAGCAGGACAAGCCAACATTTAATACCGATAATATTGTCAAAACTCTGTTCAAAGAAGTCGATCGCAATGGCAAAAAAGAGCAGGTATTAGAGTGGCTATTTTATGCAGAGAAATTTGATGGTAAAACGATGACTGGATTGACAATCATCGATCGCTCGGAACAAGCCAAAGGGATGAGCAGAATTATCAATGCCAAGTCTGCCGTCCTCGATACCAATAAAGGCGTAGGAGATTTTTATGATGGAACTATTTATCAACTCACAGCCAATGACTCTGTTGCCAATATTCTCAACTTTAAACATTTACCGATACCATTACCAAAATTCCCTTTGGATTTTACAACATCAGATAAAAATCCTGACAACATGAATATAGCTGAATCGCTAGAGTATTTAGAACAAATTAAGCTCGGCGGTGACAAGAAAAAAATCATTGCTTTAACTGTTAAAATCCAAAGTAAATTGGCTTTTCCATTCATCTGCGTGGTGTTTGGGTTGATGGGTTCGGCGATGGGTATTCGTCCCCAACGCACGGGTAAAACAACTAGTTTTGGCGTGAGTGTGCTGCTGATTTTTGGTTACTATTTCACGATCTTTATCTGCGAAAGTTTGGGTCAGGGTGAGGTTATTTCGCCATTCTTAGCGGGCTGGTTGCCGAATACCATCGGGATAGCGATCGATGGTTGGTTGCTAGCTCAGGCTGCAAAGTAGGTCGATTGCTAAAAGTCGAAGTAAATAAAAGCTAAACTCTCTGTCGGAGACAATAACCAGACAACATATAAGCAGATCGGGATCAGTGTCAGCTTAAAATGCCAATTGAGATCGAGTTTTAATAAGCGATCGAATGTATAAGCAACCATCATCGCGATCGTTAATCCTACTAAGATTGACAGAATTTGACCATCAGTTAGCTTGATACTTTCTACATAAACTTTGGTGACAAACTGAGCATCGCGAGGATAACCCCATAGATGCCGAAATACTAAATTTGACTGCTGAAGATTGGGGAGTCGAAACCAAATCCAAGCCACAAAAATAAACGGTTGAGTCAAGAGCCAACCGCAAATATGTCCGAATTTACTTTGCCAAAATTGGGCAATCGATTCATTTTTTGCTGTGAGTGTAGATGTCAACCGATGGACGATGAGCGCGAGTCCATGAATACCCCCCCACATCAGATATCCCCAGTCAGCACCATGCCAAATTCCTGAAATTAGCATCAGGATCGATAGATTTAGACAAGTACGGATGAGTCCCAATCGCGAACCACCCAGCGGAATATAAATATAGTCACGCAACCAGTTTCCCAGACTGATATGCCAGCGTCGCCAAAAGTTGGCGATACTCGTACTCAGATAAGGAAAGTTAAAATTGGTGGGTAGATTAATTCCAAACAAAATTGCGGTACCGAGGACGATATCGACATAACCACTGAAATCTAGATACAGTTGCAAGCCATACGCAAAAATCGCCAACCACAAATCGATACTACCAGCTCGATCGAGATTATTTGGATCGAATATGAGCCTGACAAACATTGCTAAATTATCAGCAATCAATGTCTTTTTGATTGCACCGCTGGCAATCAGCCAGCCAGCTTCGGTCAGTCGATCGAGCGATGGAAACTGAAGATTGTTTAACTGAGGTGCAAATTGATGATAGTGAGTAATTGGCCCTGATACTAGTTTGGGGAAAAATGATTTGTAAGCAGCATATTTGAGTAAGTTACCTGTTGCAGGGCTACCTTTGTAGACATCAATTAGATAAGCGATAGATTCAAAGCTGAGAAAAGAAATTCCTAAAGGTGGTAAGAAATTTATTTTAATCGCTGTTGCTAAAGACTGAATTGCTAGTGGATTGGCTGGAGCTAAGATACTCAATAAAAAAGGAATATATTTGGCGAGAACTAATAGTAAGATATTAAAAACTATACCGCCAATTGCAACTCGTCTGCGCTGCTGTTTACCGCGAGGTAACCAGCGATGAAAATAATCTTCACCTAGCCGATCTTGAACTTCTTTATATTCAATGATTTGGCTTTCTAATAAGAGCTTGCCAATCCAATAATTCACCAGAATCATTACGAGAATAATTGGAAAGTATTGAAGTTGCCGAAAAGAGATATAAAATAGAGTGCTCGAAACTACGATCGTCCATAATTTCTGATTTTGAGTTCGAGCTATCCCCCAATAACAGCCTAAAGTTAGACCGAGGAAGATCGCATAACTAGATGAGATGAAGTGCATTTAGAACGACAATATTTAGCTAATTTTTAACTTGCCAGGAGATTTCTTGAAACTTGGCTAAATGTTTACTGACATCACTTGCACCCAGTTGATTGAGGTGACTGGGATCTGAAAACCGATCGTATTGTTTAGCTAGTAACCTATCTAAGTCGATAAAAGTCAGTCGATGTGAGTTCATCAATTTCTGCATATAGAGTTTGAATGCTACTTCATGTCGAGCGCGAAATTTATCTAAGTAGATATCTGACAAGGGCATATTTACAAATACTAACGGGATTTTATGAGTTGCCAATAACTCGATCGTCTGGTGCAGAGCGAGATCCTGATTGCCACCTAGTTGAAAACTTGCATAGTCACCATCACTATCCCCGGTGACCTGAGTATATTTCTGAAAATATGTATCGGGATCGAATTGGAAGTCGAGTGCCAAGAATCCATTAAAGTCGATATCTCGCTCGTTCGTACCACTCGCATCGCTGGCAACCCCATTACGAGGTTCATCAATTTGAACGATCGCCAGAACTTGACGCTGTAACCAAGTTTTGAGTCGATCGCGATGTTGGTAAGCCAATGATACCTGGGTCAGTCGGCGATCGATCTCATCATCGATCGCCTGATAAGTATTTTGAACTGTAGACTGGACTTGCATTAGTGATGAGCTGCTGTTCCTTTTCCCAGACATCAAATCCAACTGGCGATAGCGATCGGATGAGATAATTGTGTCGTAAGTGCGATCGCTCCTACTGTGATTAAATGCTCTAGCTCCATCTGCCCAAATTACTAATTTTGGTAACTGCTGCGGTGTTAATAATTGTCTAAGGATTAAGTCCACTACTTGTGCCGTTGCGCCATTAATTCCAAAGTTATAGATTTGGGGGTTGGGATAGCCACGAGCGATTAAACCCTGCCGGAATACTTCAGGATCGATCCCGCGCAACGCTCTAGAGCTACCGACAATCAACACATCAGGGACGCCATGTTGCAAACAACGCAATTGATATTGAGCGAGCTTTTGTTCGAGTAGGGGATTATTAAATGATAATTGGCTGGTATTTGGCATCGAACTGGCGGTAATATTTCTGGCAGCTAAACTAAACCTCATACCTAAATCGCCCAGTGTAGCCAATCCTAATCCCACTACCAATAACAGCATCGATGGTTGCCACCGGAATCGAGATTGATAAGCTAGCATGTTATTTTTATCGCCCGACGGTTGCGGCTTCCAGATCTTAGTAGTCATCAGATATTCACTCATTCTTTGCTTCAAACCGATCTCGATCGCTGGCGCGCTCTCAACTTGAGGTGCCCAAGTCACCGATGGCAATAGGAGCTGGTTGTCAAAATCGACCCCATAAGTCCAGCGGGAGATCGATTGCCCGGAGATCCGCCCATGCACGCGGATACCACGCAGCCCCACCAGATGCAATTGCATCAGCACCCTGACAACAGTGGTCGCTACTTGACTTTGGATCGGGCAAATCGGAGCTTCACTCATCACATGCAGGATGCGATGACGGTAAAGTAGCGATATATCGATCCCACCAATTGCCAAACACTGGTCTAGCTCGGGGTTGAGCAGGCGTTCGAGGATGAAAGTCAGGGCAGCTTCATCGCCGCGCCCTGCTAAAATTATTGATGTTGGTGAAAACTTGGGGTCGCTTAAAGCAGGTAGATCGAGCCAATGAATCCAGACGGGTGGCTCCTCGATCTGTCCGCTCTGCTCTGGTTGAGATTGGACGCCATGAATAGTCGCACCGTGGATACCTTGCGGTGTCAGTTCGAGCAGCAATGGCGCGATCGTATCAAGCACGATCTTTTTGGCTGGAAATTTTGCCGAGTGCGGATGCTTGAGTGTGCAAAAAATCTGTAAGGTGAGATTCTTTAACACCGCACTGACTTGAATGTCCGCCTCGGCGAGTGCCAAATTGAGTAACTGCGTAATCGCTTGGACATCACCCCACCGCGCCCAATTCTTGAGTTTAATCGGCGGCGGAGTCAGATCCACTCTCAACCGCCAGTCGGCAACTTGAGTAGTCGGGAGACTAGCTCCCGCAAATCGATAGTATTGCACGATCGCTGCTTGAAAATTGTCCAGCGCGATGCTACGGAGCACTTTGGCAAGCGGTGCAGCGAGGATTTGACACTCTAAGCTCTTTTGAGCGTAGCAGCATACCGATAATTGATATTGTGGCTGCAAGTATGAGTCTGGAGACTGAAATCTAGCTTGGTCGCTACTACTAGTAAATGCTGACGGTTGGGGGAGCTGTTCGATCTCCAACTCAAACCGAATCCCCAGTGGACTGAGCACCTGTGCAAGGGCTTGAAAAATTCGGTGTTGCGGCGATCTGGCTAAGGCGAGTCGCTCACTCTGACTAGGACTAGTGGTGCTGGCGACAAGAGTAGGTGCGCTCCTAATCAGTGGTAATGGCACGTAACGCTCTGATTCAAAGTAAGTAGATTCGGTCAAGATTTTACCCAAACAACATGTACCGATCGCGGGTTGATGCTCTGAGTATCAACCCAATCGTCCCTTATCATATCGATCTGGCGGTCGATTTGTGTAGATCTCCAAATACCGAATTTTAATTTCTCACTCAACTCGCGGTTGGCGTCGATCGTCACTGGCTACTGTGGGCATATTAGACTGAACGCAAGTGGGCTGGAACGGATGTCACAAGAACGGATTTATTGGTTGGCTTGGTCGCAAGTTGCGGGGGTAGGAGCGATCTTAATCGAGCGGCTCGATCGGCATTTTGGTAATCTCGCAGCTGCGTGGAATGCCGATCGTCAGCAACTACTAGCGATCGACGGGATCGGGATTCAGTCTGTCGAGCAGATCCTCACCGCTCGTGCCAAAATCGACCCCCAAACATTATTTGGCACACATTCAATCGCCAATCCCCACTGGTGGACGCGCGTCGATCCAGATTATCCCCAGTTATTGCTCGAAATTCCTTCCGCACCTGGAGTCTTGTATTACAAAGGGCAAATCGCTACCGCCAATCGGGACTATTTGCCATCGATCGCGATCGTCGGTACGCGCGATCCGTCAGATTATGGTAGACGCTGGGCGCGGAAGATCGCCACTCTACTCGCGAGTAAAGGCTATCCGATCGTCTCAGGGTTGGCACAGGGCATCGATACGGAAGCACATACCGCCTGTCTCGAAGCAGGTGGGCGGACGATCGCCGTCGTCGGGACGGGGATCGATATCGTCTACCCACCCCGCAATCAAACTCTCGCCGCCAATATTGCTCAGCATGGCTTAATTGTCAGTGAATATCCGGCTGGAACGCCACCCGATCGCGGTCATTTTCCCGCCCGCAATCGGATTATTGCAGGATTGAGTCGCGTGACGATCGTCATCGAAGCTCCGACTAGATCGGGCGCACTCATTACCGCCCATCAAGCCAATGACTTCGGACGCGATGTATACGTCCTTCCTGGCTCGATCGACAACCCCAACTCGCTAGGGTGTCTGGGACTCCTCAGTCGGGGCGCACAGCCCATCCTCGGGCTAGAACAGCTCCTCGAATTACTCTCCCTCATCCCACAATTTGACGCCCCTGCTCAACTGCAACTATTCCCTACCGGATCGCCAATTTTGCCCACTTCAGGGCTGGAGGGAACCAGCGCGATCGCCATAGCGTCAGAACTACCACCAGATCTCAGTCCAGATCTTCAGCAAATATGGTTGATTATTACCGATCGACCGACTAATTTAGACGAGATTGTCACTCGTTCCCAACTCTCGATCGCTGCTGTTTCTGGCATCCTTTTACAATTAGAGTTGCTTGGTTTGGTTACGCAGTTACCAGGGATGAGATATCAGCGGTAACTTAAATAACCGCTAACTATATCTACTGGTAGCGGCAATGTATAAATTACCGCCATAGTAGATAGATTGCGGGGACATCTGTACCAGATCTAATCCTCCTGCTGTAGTCGATTAAATTCGCTAATATTCATTAGCTGTATTTGACTGAAATTACTGCAATTGTGTCGTGAATTAGTATCTATTACTGATTTTTTGAGGTGATGGATCGACCGATCGATAGATTGAACTAATGCTATGCTCGTTGTTAAGATATTCAAATAAGATTTTTGTGAATTTTGAGTAAATTGGACACTACGCTCGGTCGATACTCCCAAAAAAAGGGTGTAGTTTCGCACAGAGTCGATTCTTAGTGCCGATCGCATCGTCTATCAAGAACTTATATTATTAGTGGCTAGATCTTTTCAACCAAGTCTACACGTTCGATTGGACGTTTATTGAAACTAGGTATATTATATGAATATCTTACTTACAAGTGTAGGTAGAAGAGTCGAATTACTCAAAGCTTTCCGGCAGTCGATGTATCGCTCGAATATTTCTGGTCAGATAATTACTGCCGATCTCAAACGTAGTGCTCCAGCATCATTTCTAGCCGATCGTGTCGAACTTGTTCCAAGAATTGACGATCCTAATTATATCGAAAAATTGTTGGATATCTGCGATCGGCATTGTATCGATTTACTCATTCCATTGATCGATACGGAGCTACATCTACTGTCACTGCATCGACAGAAATTCAAGGAGCGGGGTGTAACTCTACTCCTATCGTCAGAGAGAACCAATGAAATCTGCTTCAGCAAAAAAGAGACAGGTATTTTCTTTGCACAAATCGGTGTAAAGACTCCCAAAATACACGATCTCAGTCAAAATCTAGAGCTAACTTTTCCACTGATAGTCAAGCCCAATACAGGTAGTTCTAGTATTGGCGTACACTATGTACGAGATCGTACGGAGTTAGACTTTTTTGTCACTTATATCAAAGATGCGATCGTCCAGGAGCTGATTGTAGGCGATGAATATACGATCGACATTTTAGTCGATTTCAAAGGAAATGCGATCTCAATCGTGCCAAGATTGCGGTTGGAAACCAGAGCTGGAGAAGTTAGTAAGGGGGTCACTGTCAAAAATCCAGCATTGATTACAGCGGCAAAATATGTGGTAGACTCTTTACCTGGAGCGATCGGCTGCATCACGATTCAGTGCTTTCTACAGGCAAATGGTGAGATTGTTTTTATCGAAATCAATCCCCGCTTTGGTGGTGGTTACCCGTTATCTTATCGCGCTGGCGCAGATTTTCCTAGTTGGATCGTGCAGTCATTAGCAGGCAATAATCCGAAAGTGGCGATCGATGAATGGGAAGATGATTTAGCGATGCTCCGTTATGATGACGCGATTTTTGTCAAGGCTGATGAGCTGGCTTTATCAGCTAAAAATTGACGTCACCAACCGACATTTTGCTTGGATTATTAATGCTCGATCGCTTGAATTGTGTGAATACTCAGTATTAAATCATCAGCGATGCATAAGTTACAGGCGATCGTCTTCGATCTGGATGATACACTATATTCAGAACGAGACTTTGTATTGAGTGGCTTTCGATCGGTTGCTAAGTGGGCAGCTTTAAATTTGGAGATCGATCCAGAATTAGGATATACAACGTTATTCCAGCTTTATAGTGAGGGAGTTAGAAACAATACTTTCAATCGGTGGCTGGAGATTCATCAGATCGATCGCCCTGAAATCATCCCTGAGTTACTTAATATTTACCGTCAACATTCACCGAATATTATTCCATTTGCTGATGCGATCGATTTGTTGAAAACCCTGATTGGATCTTATCAGATTGGCTTGGTAAGCGATGGTTACTTAGCAGTGCAACAGCGAAAATGGCTGGCACTAAATTTAGATTCATTCTTTGATGCGGTAGTTTTTTCGGATAAGTTGGGTAGAGAAAATTGGAAGCCTAGTACGGCTCCGTTTGCGCTAGTATTGCAGCAATTGCAAGTATCACCACCCCTAAGTGTTTATATTGGTGACAATCCTCGCAAAGACTTCTTGGGTGCGCGCCAATTAGGGATGTATACAATCCAATTTAAACATCCTGCATCAGAATATGGGCACATCCGCCCTCCAACTCCAGCACATCAGCCACATCTCATTGCCGAATCATTTACAGAGGTATTAGGAGCGATATCTCAGATCGAGTCATCACTTCAGATCTGCTAATTTGATGCGGGGATCGACAAATTTCAAAAGTAAGTCGGCAATTAAATTTCCCACAATCAACATAATGGCACCAATCATCAAACTGCCCATCACCAGATAGAGATCCTTGGCAGTTACTCCCGCTAAAATTAGTTTACCCAGTCCCGGCCAATTAAAGAAAAATTCTGCAATAAAAGCACCACCCAATAAGCTGGCAAATTCAAAGCCAAGTAGCGTCACGAGTGGGTTGATCGCATTCCGCAGTGCGTGGACATAAATTACCCGATTTTCTGATAAGCCTTTGGCTCTAGCTGTCTGAATATAGTCTTGACGCAAGACATCCAATAATTCACCTCGGGTAATCCGTTGCAATCCCGCAAATCCCGTCGCTGTCAGCGCAATTGTGGGGAGGATCATGTGCCACAGGATATCAAGTAACTGACCGATCGCGGTTAATTCGCCATGATTGATACTAGTTCTCCCACCGACAGGTAACAGTGGCGAACAAATTTGAGCGACGATGAGTAGCGATAAGGCTGTTACAA
This sequence comes from Chamaesiphon sp., assembly GCF_041738855.1. Lineage (GTDB taxonomy): Bacteria > Cyanobacteriota > Cyanobacteriia > Cyanobacteriales > Chamaesiphonaceae > Chamaesiphon. The sequence goes on from NZ_JBGSPA010000067.1 coordinate 41,405, forward strand.
AGCTTGGAAATCCTTGGGCGGTATAACTGATGACACGCAAGAATTTATCGATAAATTTATTTTGATTGACAGCTCCAATAATTCCCAAGGGAATCGCGATCGCCCATGTTAAAATAATGGACGCGATCGCTAGTTCTAAAGTTGCTCTAATTCGTTGTCCGATCAGCAATGTCACGGGCTGAAAGTAAAGCATACTCAAGCCCAAGTTGCCCTGGAGGGCTTGAGATAGCCATTTAAAATACTGCTGCACCAAAGTTCCAAAGTCTTTATTATCACTCAATCCAAATTGCTCCATCAGTTCCTTAATCCGTTGGGGCGTAATCTTCGGATTTTGCTTGAGCGTATCGAGAAAATTGCCTGGGGATAGCTGGACGATCGCAAAGCACAGAATTGAAGCTAGAAATAAAGTTAAGATTGCCTGGAGCGATCGCTTGACAATATACAGGAAGGTTTCACTGGTGAAAATAGCCTGAATCTGAGCTGTAATCGGGCGGTTTGAAAGGGAACGAGTCATTTTACGAGCGGGGATAGAAGCCCCACCTTCACAAGGGGGGTTGGGGGGTAGATCTCTGTATTTCTAAACACTCTCTAAAACCAAACCAAACTAAACTTTGTGGAGCCAATTTTGATAAAGTCGCTGAATTTTAGCGATGAGTGGTGGTGTGGGTGATGATATCGCAGTTGGCTCTGATTGAATATCGATTAGAAGTTTGGCTTCAGCAGTGGCTACATCTCCATCGCTGTAGATTAAGCCACTAATTGCTTCGATGAGTAGATCGTCATCATAGATCGATCGAGTTCCCAGATAGTCTTGAATCCACTGCTCGCAGTCTGTGGCGGTAACTTTGAGATTACCAGTCAACAATGAATCGATCTGGGTGTCTTGCTCCAAGTGATGTGTCTGAGCAACTTTCGCCAGATATTGGCGTTCTTGGGGTTGGATTTCACCATCGAGCCAAGCGACACCGATGAGGATTTTCATTAGCAATCGTGGTTGAGATTGAGTATCCATACGATCTACCATAGTGAGTAATTCTCTGCTCTAATTCTATGCCGATCGCTACTGACATGGCTGCCAAATTTCCTGCCGATACGATTGCCAATCTCGATCGCGTCGATAAAATGTGGCAAAATTTGCGTCAGGGACAGATTTCCCCACCAGAAATGGTCGTTTCAAGCGATGAATTTTTAAAAACCACCGATTTCGAGATCGCGATCGCGGGTGGTACATTGGGAATTATCCTCGCGGCGGCTCTCCAACGGCGTGGTTTCCAAGTGGTTGTCATCGAGCGGGGAGAACTTCAAGGGCGAGTGCAGGAGTGGAATATCTCGCGCGCCGAATTGATGGTGCTAGTAGAGATGGAACTACTATCTGAGGCAGAATTAGCAATTGCGATCGTCACTGAGTACAACCCAGCCCGCATCTCTTTTCCCAATACACCCGATATTTGGGTGCGCGATGTGTTGAATATTGGCGTAGATCCCATCTATCTACTCGCCACCCTCAAGGCAAAATTTTTGGATGCTGGGGGTAAGTTACTCGAATATACCTCATGCGATCGAGTCACGATTCATCCGAATGGTGTCGAAATTGCTGTTAAGGATGCAACATTGACTAGTAAGTTATTCATTGATGCGATGGGACATTTTTCCCCAATTGCAGCCCAAGCGAGAGCTGGTGTCAAACCGGAGGGTATTTGTCTGGTAGTTGGGAGCTGTGCGACGGGATACCCGCTCAATGAGACGGGTGATATTTTTGCGGCGATTACCCCCATCCAACATCAGTGTCAGTATTTCTGGGAAGCATTTCCCGCACGAGATGGGCGCACGACTTATCTATTTACCTACATGGATGCACATCCTGACAGGTTTAGTTTAGAATTTCTGTTTGAGGAATACTTGCGATTACTGCCGACATATCAGCAAGTCGAATTATCCCAGCTCAATTTTGGGCGATGTCTATTTGGCTGCTTTCCCTCCTATCGCGATAGTCCGCTGAAACTATCATCCGATCGAGTCTTATTAATTGGCGATAGTAGTGGTAGTCAATCTCCAGTGAGTTTCGGGGGTTTTGGCGCGATGATTCGTCATTTGTCTAGACTGACTAGTGGGATTGAAATGGCGATTCATGCTGATGCCCTCAGTCATCGCGATCTCCAATTACTCCAACCTTACCAGCCCAACATTGCCGTTACGTGGATGTTTCAACGTGCTATGAGTGTGGGGATAAACCAACACATCAATCCTGATCGGATCAATAATTTATTAGCAGCAGTATTCCAGTCAATGCAGTACTTAGGCGATGATGTCCTCCGTCCCTTTCTGCAAGATGTCGTCCAGTTTCCGGCACTCTCCCGCACATTATTTCAAACCTCACTTTCTAGTCCCCAAGCTGTCATTCCGATCGTCCCTCATGTGGGTGTCATGACGTTACTCGATTGGTTGATTAACTATCTTAATTTGGGTACATATAGCCAACTCTATCCACTTGCCCAATTAGTTAGCCCATTACTCGCCCAACTGCCACCATCGCAACAGTATTATTATCAACAACTTTTGCAAGCATGGAAATATGGATCTGGAAACGATCTTCATAAGTAGCATAGATGCAATAAGTTGTCAGATAGATTGTACCTAGAACCTAGCTGGTGAGCAGTGCCCACATCATACTATACCGCTTCAATCGTGGAAATATAGTTCAGGAAAAGATCTTCATAAGTAGGTATTGCAATCCTAAGTTAGATCCTCTGCTTGCAACTTTGGTGCGTTACGGCTGTCGCCTAACACACCCGACATTTACCATCCACCATTCACCATCCACCATTCACCATCCACCAAATGACTACTCCCCTAGATCGATTCATCGCTGAAATAAACAAACCAGATCGAGATATTGACTTATCAACATCTGCATTATATGTCGCCCAAATTGAGTATCCAGATTTAGAGATCGATCGCTACCTACGAATTTTAGACTCGATGGGAGCCGAAGTAGCGAAAAGATTGCCCGAAACACAGTACCCGCTCAAAGTCATCCAAACTATCAATGAATATCTGTACACAGAACTCAAGTTTTATGGTAATGGCACTGATTATTATAATCCCTGCAATAGCTTCCTCAATGATGTCATCGATCGCCGTACTGGGATTCCGATCTCATTAGCCCTAATGTATCTACATATCGCTAAATCGATCGACTTCCCGATGGTAGGGATTGGAATGCCCGGACATTTTTTGATTCGTCCCAACTTTGAAGGCGCGGGGATATTTGTAGATGTCTTCAATCGCGGCGAGATCTTATTTGTGGAAGACTGTCGGCAAAAATTGATGGATATCTATCAACAAGATATTCCCTTCTTACCGCCAGAAATCCTTCAACCAATTACCAATCGGCAGTTTTTGCTCCGAATGCTCAATAACTTAGTCGCGATTTATCTCACTCAACCAGATTTCGATCGCGCATTGATTATCAAAACCTGGATCGAGCAGATCCCCGTGTAGCTCTAAACCGCTCCAAATTATCCGCCCCTTACCCCCTAAAATGAACTAATAACTCCCTCCGTGTTGCTCCGTGCAACCTCCGTGCCCCGCTGTGTTAAAAGAGAATACTAGCATCCCTACAGACATCAACTATGCTCTAGTCCACGAATGGCTGACACCCCAAGCCACTGGCGGCTCAGAACTAGTAGTCAAAGAAATCTTGCAATGTATCGACGCCGATCTTTATGCCCTGATTGACTTTGAATCCACCAATCCCGCTAGTTACCTCTACAATCGCCAAATTGGCACCACCTTCCTCCAAAACTTACCTGGAGCCGAAAGGGGGATTCAGAAATACTTGCCCTTAATGCCGATCGCGATCGAACAGTTGGACTTGCGGCATTATGATGTGATTCTATCCTCCGCCCATGCAGTCGCCAAAGGCATCCTCACTACACCCCAACAATTGCATCTGTGCTATTGCCATACGCCCATGCGCTATGCTTGGGACTTGACTTTTGATTATTTACACCAAAGTCGGCTCGGAGACGGCATCCCTGGCATCCTTACCCGCTACCTTTTGCATCGCTTGCGCCAGTGGGATGTCCTCTCTGCCAATCGGGTAGATTATTTTATTGCCAACTCTCATTTTACAGCCAGCCGGATTTGGCGATGCTATCGCCGCCTGGCCGATGTGATTTATCCCCCAGTCAAGATCGACAGGTTTACGTGTCAAGCTGACAAAGAAGACTTTTACTTGACAGTTTGTCGTCTAGTCGGTTACAAGCAGGTCGCACTCATTGTCGAAGCCTTTAATCTCAATGGGAGAGAGCTAGTGGTGATTGGTACGGGCACTGAATTACAAAAATTGCAACAAATTGCCAAATCTAACGTCAGAGTAATCGGGTTCTGCCCTGACTCAGTTGTCCAAGATTATTTAGCTCGTGCCAAAGCATTTGTCTATGCAGCTTGCGAAGATTTTGGTATTGTATTGGTAGAAGCACAGGCTTGTGGTACGCCAGTTGTCGCTTATGGTGTTGGCGGTGCTGCTGAAACTGTGTTGGATATTCGCGCGCATCCCGATGGTGGCACGGGAATCCTCTTTCCTACTCAAACTACAGCAGCGATAGTTGAGGCGATCTCCATCTTTGAAACTTACCACGATCGGTTTCAAGCCGAGGTGATTCGCGCCCATGCCGAAGGTTTTGCGACGCCAGTTTTTCAATCCCAATATCTGAGTTTAGTCGATCGCTACTATCACCAGTGGAAATTGGGAGCTAAATCGCTGGTCTTGTGAAGTCTGAGTGACTCAAAAGCATGGACAATCGAGCGGTGAGAGTGGGTTTTTTTTCTGTATAATCTGGGAAATATTGGTGATAGAGTGAAATTGAGGAGTAAAATGACCGCAAATAGTCAACCTATTGCCAGTACGACCGTCAAGTCGGTAGCCCTAAAAATAGCGCATCTCAAATCTAGCGATGTTGTCAAGCGGCTATTTGATATTGTCTTCTCGCTCTCAGTGCTGGTGTTGTGCGCCCCAATCTACCTAGTGTTAGCTGTCGCGATCGCTTGTACTTCATCAGGCTCGATTTTTTACATCCAAGAACGCGTCGGTAGGCATCATCGCCACTTTGGCTGTATCAAATTTAGGACAATGATCCCGGATGCCGATCGACTATTGCATGAGATGATGGCATCGTCAGAAGACCTGCGTCAAGAGTTTTCCGAAAATTTCAAGCTCAAGGAAGACCCGCGAATTACGCGGATTGGTAAGTTCTTGCGAACCACGAACTTAGATGAGTTTCCGCAATTTATCAATGTCCTCAAAGGCGAGATGAGTGTAGTGGGTCCGCGTCCGCTCGTACCTGAAGAAATCGAACGATATGGAAATCAGATCGATCGAGTATTGACGATTAGACCAGGGATTACAGGATTATGGCAAGTTTCCGGTCGCAACGATCTCCCCTACGCCAAACGAATTCGGATCGATGTCAGCTACGTCAAGCGGCGTAGCTTTTGGCTGGATCTGCGGATCGTATGCAAAACTGTACTCTTAACGGTAATACCCAAAAATAATGGGGCATATTAAAAGTAGCGAATATCTCTCGGTGAAAAACTGATAAGATGCGATCGCACTTGGGATATATGATGATGGGACAGTTAGACCCCAACGACCTTACCAATCGCTGAAGAACGATTAAAATGACAGAAACAAAACGTGCATTAATTACTGGTATTACTGGTCAAGATGGCTCTTATCTAGCCGAACTCCTGCTCGAAAAAGGATACGAAGTTCATGGCATCATCCGGCGGACATCGACTTTCAATACCGATCGGATCGAACACCTGTACCAAGACCCCCATACACCTGGGGCAAAACTCTTTCTCCACTACGGCGACTTAGCCGACGGCGTGACCCTCCGCCGCCTCCTCGAACTCACCCAGCCCCAAGAAGTCTACAACCTCGGTGCCCAATCCCACGTTCGAGTGAGCTTCGACGCCCCCGAGTATACCGTCGATACAGTCGCGATGGGTGCGTTGCGGTTGCTCGAAGCCATTCGTGATTACGAACAGCGGACTAAACTCCAAGTCCGCTATTATCAAGCTGGCTCGTCCGAAATGTATGGATTGGTGCAAGAAGTCCCGCAGTCAGAAACTACGCCGTTTTACCCCCGCAGCCCCTACGCCTGCGGCAAACTCTTCGCGCACTGGCAAACGATCAACTATCGCGAATCGTATAATATCTTTGGCTGTAACGGGATCTTGTTCAATCACGAATCACCTCGGCGTGGTGAAACCTTCGTTACCCGCAAAATTACTCGCGCGATCGCCCGCATTGTTGCCAAGCAACAGGATAAACTCTACTTGGGCAATCTCGAATCAAAACGGGATTGGGGCTATGCCAAGGATTATGTCGTCGCCATGTGGCTGATGCTGCAACAGGAGCAGCCCGATGACTATGTGATTGCCACTGGTGAAACCCACGCTATCCACGAGTTTTTGACAGTTGCATTCGATTATGTCAATCTCAATTGGCAAGATTATGTCGAGTTTGACGCCCGCTATTTGCGTCCAGCCGAAGTTGAATTACTGATTGGCGACCCCACCAAAGCCCACCAACAGCTCGGTTGGAAACCATCGGTCACTTTTACCGAACTAGTCCACCTGATGGTCGATACCGATCTTCATGCCCTCGGATTGAAGTCGCCAAATTATGTCGGTGAAGAGACATTACCCGATGTGGCGATCGTCCGTCAAGCACTAGCTACCATGCACGATTAGAACGTTGCACAGTTGCCGTTCTCAGCGTCAACCATGTTGACTCCCATACCGAGCATGTTGGCTGGGGCGGAGCTGTATCCGCCCCAGCCAAGGTTTGGAGCGGGTGACTACTGTCTAGATTTGGGGCGACTTGGCAGCGTCAAATATTTACGCTTTCTGACGTAGTTATTAATACCCGCTTTTACAGTTAACATTTAGACACCCGCATTAATCGAATTTATGACAAATCTAGATTTATCTACTAAGCGTATTCTCGTTACTGGAGGTGCCGGATTTCTCGGAGCACAAGTCATTAGCCAGCTACTAGCGGCTGGTGCCAATCGTGCTCACATTACAGTCCCGAGATCTGCCGATTGTGACTTGCGGGTACTCGCCAACTGCCACACAGCAGTCAAAGACCAAGACATCATCGTCCACCTCGCAGCACATGTAGGGGGAATTGGTTTAAATCAACTCAAACCAGCCGAATTATTTTATGACAACTTGATGATGGGTACCCAACTCATTCATGCCGCTTATCAAGCGGGAGTTGGCAAATTTGTATGCGTTGGCACAATTTGTGCCTATCCCAAGTTTACACCCGTACCATTCAAAGAAGCAGATCTCTGGAATGGTTATCCCGAAGAAACTAATGCCCCTTATGGTGTTGCTAAAAAAGCGTTATTAGTACAATTGCAATCATATCGTCAGCAATATGGATTTAATGGTATTTATCTCTTGCCTGTGAATCTATATGGCCCTGCTGATAACTTCAAACCTGAGAGTTCGCATGTCATTCCCGCCTTAATTCGGAAGGTACATGAGGCGCAGCAAGCTGGAGACAAGCAGATTCCAGTCTGGGGTGACGGTAGTCCCAGTCGCGAGTTTATTTATGTCGATGATGCCGCGCGAGGGATTGCGATCGCCACTACTAGTTACGATCGCGAAGATCCCGTCAATCTTGGTACCAACTATGAAATTACGATTAAGGATTTGATTACTCTCATCTGTAAATTGATGGACTACCAAGGCGAGATCGTCTGGCAAACTGATAAGCCAAATGGACAACCGCGTCGCTGTTTGGATACTCAAAAAGCGAGAGAGTATTTTGGATTTACTGCCAAAGTTGATATCGAATCAGGCTTGAAAAACACGATCGATTGGTATCGGACTCACGCTGTATAAGTACGCTCAACCGATCGAAAGGTAGGGCAATTCATTAATTTCCCCGATTTTTGATGATGCAAGTCTCACGCAATCCAATATCTACGAGGCTAGATTCCCGACTGCTTGGAGAAGTCGGGGAGCTGATGTGCTGTTGATTTGGCGGCTACTTTTTCGCTACCATGTCCGCGTACCGCTCGAAACATCCCAAATCGGCACAGTCCCGCGCCAAATGCCAGCCGCATCAATAAAATCGTCGGTACCTCCCGCACAGATTTGATAAACCCACCGACCCCAAAGCTCACCAATCCTTTTGGTCTGACAATTCCCTGCCAGACCGAATCCAGCCAAGAGGGGAGAGTCTGCTCCGTCCAATCTGCGGTAGTTACCTGCCCCTCTACCAAGCCTGTCGCTGCCAACAGCTCTGAAAAGCCCTCAATACTCGCAAAGGCTGGGTGCGACCACTGATCGAGTAGTTGCTGCATCACGGGTTTTTCCCACCAATTGAGCGAAATTTGGCGAGCGTCGCGTTGGTTCCAATCTGCCACTACCAGCACCCCACCTGGCTTGAGTACCCGCAGCAACTCTTTCGCAAATACCGCTTTGTCAGGCATGTGTGGGCCAGCTTCGATCGACCAGACCACATCAAAACTCGCATCGGGAAAGGATAGTGCCATCGCATCATCCACCTGAAAATGGACATCTAGTTCCGGTGGCGTAAGCTGCCCAGCGCGTTGCACTTGCTGCGGACTGATCGTAATCCCCGTCACTGCGAACCCATAATCTCGCCCTAGAATCCGACTGCTACCGCCAATCCCACAACCCACATCCAGCACACTAGTACCTGCTGGCAACCGAGCTAGACCGCCCCACCGCACCATTTCATGCACAAAATCAGCTTTAGCCGCCAGAAAATCTCGCTGTTGTGGCGGTGAGCCATAATAACCTAAGTGAATATGTTCGCCCCAATAAAACTCCAAAATGCCATCTTCAGTCCAATCATCATAGGAAGTAGCAACAGATTTGGCAGACTGATAAGGACGAGCTGTCAGCAGATAGATAGACAGCCCAAGTGTCAGGATTGCTAGAAAGATTACCAGCGCAGATAGTAATAAATTCATTGGGAGCGAACCTCAAAGTTTGGATAATTGAGTGATTAACAGGAGCGGGATCTTAATCGTAATTATTTGGAACTTACTGGAACTGGTTGCAATTTAGATGTTACGTCTATAGCTGCTGTTGCGACACTGCGATCGAATGATTCGATTGATATCAAACTATCGGTAGCAGCATCCCACAAGATAAATTTGGCACAATCGAGCATGTCACCGAGTCTTAATGTTTTGACATTCGAGAGTAGATGTCGATTGCGATCGTGACAAGCTGCCAGATGATAGTTAGGGATGCGTTCGGACAGATGATGAATATTGTGATAGCCGATATCGGCGGTAAACCAGTTGAGGATTGCTGGTAATTTTAGATAGCTGCTACCTTCAAGCGCACCCAATAGATAATCCCAATCGGCATTTTTGTGAGCGTAAGTCCCCTCAAAAATATGCTGCACGAAAAATAGATAAATAAAGATGACTGCCGCAATCGTCAAGACGATCGAGTACATACTCAAGAAGAAACCTGCTCCCAAAACATGGCTGAGTATTATCCAGCTACTCAATACACAGATATTGTTCAACAACAGATCCCAAAATTCGCCTGTCGATTGCCAGTGCTTGGATTTGTGAGTGGAGACAATTTCGGCTAAACCGAGCCTCGGAGTGCGACCAAAGCCAGTAGCTACATGACTGAAAAAACCATAAATACCGAGTACCAAGGTCAGTCTCGGCTGAATTGCGAGATAGAAAAACCCACCAGGAATAGCCATCAATGGATGACGTAGCAATTCATAAAACTGGCGATCGGCTGAACTTAGCTGCGAAAACTCTTCAGTAGAGATAAAATCAGCTACCCCGCGATACCGCTCCCAATCGCCATTAGTTTTGTGGTGATAAGCATGATCTCGCGACCATGCATAGGGCGGAATTGCATTGATAATTCCTAGCACAAACCCTACACATCTATTCACTTTTTTGGAACTAAAGAGTGAATAATGTCCGCAATCATGCATCAGTGAAAAGCACCGTACTGAAAATAGTGCCATCAAAATAACGATCGGTATCAGCAACCATCCAGAAATCGGGAAAACTTGAATTGCCAGAACCCACAACAGTAAGTAAGGAACCACAGTATTTAACACCTGATACGTTGCCCATAGATCGTTACTCTTCATATATGGATTGAGCACGAAATCAGACTTTTTTATTGCAGTTTCCATTGAATAAAATACCTTTGATAAGTAAACATCATCAAGCTGAATTCTGGCGAAGATCTTTAGGTAACTTCGCTTCCAAATTAACGTTAACTCGCGATCGTCACTCCCATAATCAGCGGCACGATTTGAGGCAATCGGTTACGAACACTGCCTACAATTAGCCGACAACTAACACTAGAGCAATAAAGATCGATCGGAATACTATTGATGACAATCGCGAACGACTTAAAGTGCCGCCACTTGCTGTTATTTGACCTGCGCTCGGATTAGCGAACCTGGCAAACACCACAACTTTCTGGGCATACTGACAAAAGCGCGACGCGTAAACACATCATAATCATTGCGCTCAATCGAGTCGAGAATCTGTTGATAGAGCAATAAAGCCGCCCAAACTGGCCACCGCACATCAGGACTCAATCGGCTAATGCCACTTTCTGCTTGTTGATAATATTTGCGAGCGCGTTGGATCTGAAACTTCATTAACGCCCGCCAATTGTCATTGACCACCTGATTCATCAAATCTGTCTCGGTATAGTTGAACAAAGCCAACTCATCCAAAGGCAAATAAATCCGCCCCCGCTCGGAATCCTCCCCCACATCTCTCAAAATATTGGTCAACTGCTTGCCAATCCCCAGAGCTACAGCCTGTTCGGTGGGAATATCCCGATGATGCTCGCTCCAGGGTGCAGTAAATTGACTTTCATCGACACCGACGATCGCATTGGACATCAACCCCACTGTACCCGCAACCCGATAGCAATACAGCGATAATTCTTCAAAGCTGTAGTACCGATTTTTGCGGAGATCCATCCGTTGTCCGGTAATCATATCCCGAAATGGTTGAATCTCCAGATCCGGAAATCTGGCGATCGTATCGACCAGTGCTACATCGTATTTATCAGTTGGGATACCCCTAAATATCCCTTCCAACTGGCTCTCCCAGCGATCGAGTGTCGCTGGTGTCGTCTCATCTGCATCTGCTCCATCCACCAGTTCATCGGTATTGCGACACCAGGCATAAATTGCCCAAATTGCCCGCCGCTTGGGGACTGACATCAATAGTGTCGCCAAATAAAAGGTTTTGCCGTATTCAGCAGTTATTTGACGACAGAGTTCATACGATTCCTCGGTTGATGTTAGCATTGTCACGATCGATAGGGACTTTTCCAGTTGCAGCATTTCAGAGAGGGTAGGGGGTCGGCAGGTAGGGGAGTGAAAGTGTGAATTGTTGGAGCGATGGCGGTTGATTTCGCGAACAACACTTCGCTATTGTGACACGCTCCTTTCGATCCGCCACCCCCTACTTCTACATGGCAGTAGCTAGCGGTTTTGCTACTACGGGTTGATAATTCGCAATCTCCTGTGCTGCAAGCTTACCAGAAAGTACCGCACCTTCCATACTCCCCAGATACTCTTGCATCGTGTAACTACCAGCTAGAAAGAAATTGGCAATTGGGGTCGATTGGCTCGGGCGGCAATCTTGCCGCCCTGGAGATGCAGTATAAACCGATCTGGGTGTCTTCACTACCTTCGATTTACGTAATTTAGCAGGATTGTCACCCGTCAAATGCTGTGGGAACAAGCGTTCTAGTTCGGTCATAGTAGCGGCGACGATCTCCCGATCCGATCGCTCGATCCAGTCTTTGGCAGGCGCGATAATCAGTTCGAGCATAGACTTGTCCGGATCTTCATACTCCTTGCAAGCGACACTCATGTCGGCATATACACTGAGAATATCCGATCGCGAGAACAAAAGATGATCGATATCTGTCAACTTGCGATCGAACCACAGATGCAAGTTGATCACTGGTACGCCTTCTAGTTCCTGCATCTTCTCAAAGAACTCGATCTCCCGCCATGGTGCGGGCATTAAGGTCTTGATGACATCCACAGGCATCGCCGAGACATAGGCATCTGCCACGACAATTTCATCTGGTTGACCGTTGAGTCCGCGCATCACAAAATGTTTGACCGTACCATCATCGTCTAGGACGATTTGTTTGAGCGGTCGTTCCATCCGAATTTCGCCACCACGGGCTTGAAAATGCTCCACGATAGGCTGACACAAGCGTTCGGTCGGCGACCCATCTAAAAAGGCGATTTTAGAGCCATAGCGTTCTTTCAAGAACTTATTGATCGCTGTCAACGGAATCGTCGCTGACACATCATCAGGATTGATAAAAGTCAGAGCTTTGGATGCTGCGACAAAAATATCTGAATTGACGCGATCGTCAATTCCCTGCCGTCGGAGCCATTCAAGTAGGCTATATTTGTCCATGTCTTCGACATACTTCTGTCCGCGCAGGACGGCAGGCCACAATCCAAGTGCAAACTTGATTTTTTGTTCCCAGGTGAGCATGTCATTGTTTCGGAGGATCGAAACGATGACGTTAAATGGGGCTGGGATGTCCGGCACGCTGAAATATGAATATTTGCCTGGTTTCTCTGGCTGATTGAAAATCAGCGCGTGTTCTTTCCATTGCAGATGGTCTTCAATCCCCAGTTCGTTCATCAACTGGAGCATGTTGGGATAAGCCCCGAAGAAGGCATGGAGTCCCGTTTCGTACCAGTCACCATCTTCATCCTGCCAAGCCGCAACTAAACCGCCCAGGACATCCCGACTTTCAAACAAGATGGGGGTATGTCCGGCATCTGATAAATATTTAGCACAAGCTAGTCCGGCTAAACCTGCTCCTGCAATGGCTACACGCATCTATTCCTACTACCCCTATACGATCGATGTTCTGATGAATACTCTTATCAGTTTAATTATATTTGCATTTCTTTACAATTTAACTTTCTAGGTGGCGAGTTTGGGGCGACGGGCGATCTCGTCATGTCTAATCTGCTGGTAATAAGCGCAGCAGTAGACGGAGAGAATTGGTGGGATGCGAGTTTTGCTGGTGTGGGCAGAACCCGGATCTGGGGGTACTGTCTTGTCTCGCTAAACCCTCGGCAAAGCCGAGGAGCGCGAGCCGCCGACCCCCAGACCCCCCGTTGAGGAGCGGAGTGCCGCCCCTCAAACTCCCCTGCACAAGGGTCGATCCGTGGGCAGCGATTCGCGCTTCGCATTAGCTTCGCCTGGGAATCGATCTGTGAGTGGAGTCGATCGATCGCAAATCCTTATCCCGAACTGGCGTTATTTAGCAATTTGCTTAACCATCGATCGGACTTTGGAAATCGCCATTAAAAACTGAGTAATCGGTTCAACCTCGATCTAATAGCGGCGAGATCGGCAATTCAAGCATCTGCCAATCAATTAGGATAGAATAAACAGCCCACACCCCACACTCACCATGCAAGTTAAAGCCGCCGTTGCGTTCCAAGCAGGCAAACCTCTAGAAATTACGACCGTCGATCTGGCACCACCCCAGGCGGGAGAAGTATTAGTCGAGATTAAGGCGACTGGAGTCTGTCATACCGATGCTTATACGCTCTCTGGAGCTGACCCAGAAGGCTTGTTTCCGGCAATTTTGGGACATGAGGGGGCGGGGGTCGTGGTCGAGGTCGGGGCGGGGGTCACGAGTCTGCAAGTGGGCGATCGAGTGATTCCGCTCTATGTGCCGGAGTGCCGGAATTGTGATTATTGTCTCAGCGGCAAAACCAATCTTTGTCAAGCGATTCGGATTACTCAGGGACAGGGGGTGATGCCAAATGGGAGCAGTCGTTTTTCCTATGAGGGGCAAATGTTGCACCACTATATGGGGACTTCTACTTTTGCCAACTATACGGTGGTTCCCGAAATTGCGTTGGCGAAAATTCGTCCCGATGCACCGTTTGAGAAGGTGTGTCTGATCGGGTGTGGGGTGACAACGGGGATTGGTGCGGTGATCAATACTGCCAAAGTCGAAGTGGGTGCGAATGTGGTGGTGTTCGGGTTGGGTGGTGTGGGTTTGAATGTGATTCAAGCAGCGCGGATGGTGGGAGCAGATCGGATCGTCGGTGTGGATATCAATCCAGCTAAACGCGCTCTGGCTGAAAAGTTTGGGATGACTCATTTTGTCAATCCGCAGGAAGTGGAGGGCGATCTGGTGCCCTATCTAGTGGATCTGACTAAAGGTGGTGCGGACTATACTTTTGAATGTACGGGCAATGTCAATTTGATGCGTCAAGCTCTCGAATGCTGTCACAAAGGGTGGGGTGTGAGTGTTGTTGTCGGCGTAGCTGGAGCTGGGCAAGAAATCGCCACCAGACCCTTTCAATTGGTGACGGGACGGGTTTGGAAGGGCACGGCTTTTGGTGGGTCTAAGGGGCGGACTGATGTGCCGAAAATCGTTGATTGGTATATGGAGGGGAAGATTAATATCGACGATCTGGTGAGTAGTGTGATGCCGATCGATCGCGTCAATGATGCCTTTGCGGCGATGCGTGATGGTAAAGCCATTCGATCGATCCTCACGTTCTAGTCTTGGCTTTGTCAAAGCAGTGAAAAGATCGCGATTTTCACCCTAAATTTAAGATAGATATTTTGTAGGGTGGGCACTGCCCACCAACACCATTTTCGATTTAGTAATGCAAATATTTGGAAGAGCTATTGTTGACCGATTGGTGTAAAAATGGCGATCCAATCAAACAGTTTAAACTCTTATTGCTTGGCTGTAAATGGTCTGTGGGCAGTGCCCACCCTACATTTCTAATATAAATATTTTGGTTTATTAGTATCGATCGATTCGTGAAGAGATTGTTCGTTCGCGTAGCGTACCGGAGGTAATCGAACAACACAGTTTAAACTCTGATTGCTTCAGCTCTAAATTGTCTGTGGGCATTGCCCACCCTACATTTCTACATTTCTGCTCTACTTCAACCCACCCTACTACTGGTGCGTTACGGCTTGTGCCTAACACACCCTACATTTACCATTCACCATCCACCACTCCCCTACACAATACTTGCTTCCAGTGCCGCTATATCTGGAATGAGCAAAATATCTTGCTTGCGCGAGATTAGTCCTGCGGCTTCCATCTTGGTGAGTACCCGCGTCACCGTCTCGCGGGCTAAACCGCTCATACTGCTGAGTTCGCGATGGGGTAAATTGGGGATTTCCATGCCGTGCGATCCGGTTTTGCCCTGTCCTTCAACCAAAAATAACAGCGTATCGGCAACTCTAGACGCACTATTGGATTCCCGCAGGCGCAGGCGGCGATTGACTTGGCGCAAGCGTCTTGCCATGAGTTGGGCGAGGCGCATTCCGGCTAGTGGCTCAGTTTTGAGCAGTCGGACAAAATCATCCGCTGGGATATTGACGATAGTGGCTGGAGTCAGACTGAGGACATCGGTAGAACGTGGTGCTTGCTCCAAGGCTGCCATCTCACCGACGATTTCCCCTCTCCCGACAATATTGAGCGTGATTTCGCGTCCGTCGGCATTATATGTCCGAATTTTGAGCCAGCCGCTCAACACAAAGTAAACCGAACTACCCCAATCATTTTCGAGTAAGATCATTTGGTTGGCTGGATGATTGCGAATCGCCGCATGAGCTAGTGCTGGGGCGATCGCTGCTGCCGGTAATTCACTCAAAAAGGGGACTGAAGCCATCGCTTCTTGAACTGAGAGCGGTGTCAGTGTCGGCACGTTGTTGTGTCTGTTGTCCATACTATCGGTTGCAATCTGCTGATGGGGAAACGCTCGGTTGGTGCGGCGGTGTCGAACTCACGGAATTGCTATCTGTAGTGAGATTGAATGCTGACCTAACTAGTATTCCCGCAAATCACCCTCTCCCACCATCTCTAGCTATGAATTTACCTAATTCGATCACGCTGTCCCGATTGCTCGGTTTACCTGTAGTAGTTTATTGTCTTTATAGTCACGAGCAAACTGTGCGATGGATTGGGTTGAGCGTATTTGTGGTGGCGGCTGCAACTGACTGGCTGGATGGTTATCTGGCGCGCAAGCTGGATCTGGTAACCGATCTGGGCAAGTTTCTCGATCCCTTGGTAGATAAGCTACTGATCTTGATTCCGTTACTGATCCTCATCGATCTTCATCTGGTACCAGCCGTGGGTGTCTGTCTGATCCTGGCTAGAGAACTGACGATCGCGGGGTGGCGAGTCGGTCAAGCGCAGATTAGTGGTGCCAATATCTGGGGTAAACTCAAGACTACTAGTCAAATCATCGCGATCGCGATGATGATGGCACCCATATCATCGACATCCGTGCCGCTCAGGGTCGATAACTGGCATCTTTACAGTTTGGTGGCTTTTTGGCTAGCTGTTGCGCTCACTCTCATCTCGGGGTTGATTTATCTCGTTCCATCTGAACCGAAGACCTGACAACAAGTGTAGCGATCGAGGATCGAGTATTATTGTCTGCCTAAATTATTTTCAGACGATCTTAATATTTAATTAAGGAAGTCAATCGAGTGGAAGTGATTACAGGTCGATCTCGTTCTGGGATTGAGTTCTAGACTTAGTTACAAAATAAATTTCACCAACTCGACCCCAGTCGCGCTCACATCTTGATGAGATTTAGCTTTACAATAGGTAACAGTGAGTGACCTAAACTGTCAAAGCATCACAGTTAGTCCAACCTCAAACCATTGAGGGGACACTAGTTCAGGCTTAATTATTCTTGGAGTAAGCGATCTGATGGATTATATCGAAAGAGTGCTAGAAAAGTTAAAGCACTGGGCTGGCAAGTTAATTGAAGCACTGCTAGGGCCAGAAATGCAGCCGGAACCTGAATTGATTCCGATTCCGGTTGACGATCGTGCCCGCAGGCTGAGATAGTCTAAGTCCCAGATTTATGACAGATATCGGGGATGAAATATCGCCGCCAGCGAATCCTACGACTAACGATTTAAGCGTATTAGTTTTACATGGTCCAAATCTCAATTTGTTGGGGTTGCGTGAGCCAGGAATTTATGGCGTGTCAACATTGGAGCAGATCGATCGGAAATTGGTAGAAATAGGTCGCTCTCTTCAAATCCAAGTGCATTGTTTGCAGTCAAATCATGAAGGCATCCTCGTCGATGCGATCCATGATGCCCGAGGTCGGTATCATGGGATTGTTGTGAATGCAGGAGCTTACACGCACACTAGTGTGGCGATCCGCGATGCGATCGCTGCTGTCAGTATTCCCACTGTCGAAGTGCATCTGAGCAATATCTACAAACGTGAATCATTTCGCCATCACTCGTATCTAGCACCGCTAGTTATCGGTCAAATTAGTGGTTTTGGTGCGAATAGTTATTATTTAGGTTTACAGGCGTTGGTCGCCCATTTAGCGGCCAGTGAGTGCTAATTTTCAGTGGAAAGGCTAGCGATCGATTGTGAGTTTTGGAGTCGATCGATCCAGATTACTTTTGTTCCAAGTAGCGACGAAATTGACTACTAATCGCATCAATAAAAGTTACTACTACAAGTAAAACCAGCATCATCGTAGTCGCTTTGTTGTATTCAAATCCGCGAATATAGTTGACTAGTTCAAAGCCAATTCCCCCCGCACCCACAACTCCGAGCACGGAGGCAGCACGAATATTGTATTCAAACATATAAAGCGTGTATCCCCACAGGAGGGGGAAAACTTGGGGCATGACGCCATACTGAGCGATTTGTAACCAAGATGCGCCACTAAGCTGTAAAGCTTCCAAGGAATAGCGATCGACAGATTCGATCGCTGTTTGATAGAATTTACCTAAATATCCGACTGTATAAATTCCTAAAGCAAGAGTCCCCGCAGGTGCGCCCAAGCCCGTAGCGGCGACAAAGATCAACCCCAAGATAATTGAGGGAATCGATCGCACGGCATTTTGGATAAAATTAGCACCCCAACGTACCCACCACGGTGCTAAATTGCTTGCCGATAAGATCGCGATCGGGAGAGAGATAATCGCGCCAATTGTCGTTCCCCACAGAGACATCTGGATGGTTTCCAATAATCTCGCCCACGCCACATCGAGGATTGATAAATCTGGCGGAAATAACCGAGAAATAAAATCGGCGATGTAACCACCACTATCTTTTAATGATTTGAGATCGACCTGTAAACCATTCCACGCCCATATATAAACACCAATAACGGTGAAAAATATGAGTATTTTAACAATTGAGTTGGATTTATTCGGCACCGATCGCGTAATTTTCAATTAATTAGTCATCTCTAAGGATCGCACAGCCGCTCGAACTCTGCTTCTAGATTATCGCTACTGCCATGATAAACCACACGACCGCGATCGACAATAATCGCAGTTTGGGCGTAGGTACTAGCCAAAGCGAGATCGTGCAAAACAGTCACAATTGTCATTCCTTCTTGATGAAGATGGGCTAAAGTTTTCATCACCTGCTGGATCGCCATAATATCTAAACCAGTTACTGGCTCATCAGCCAGTAAAATTTGTGGAGAGCGAATCAAGGCTCTGGCAATTGCCACTCGCTGTCGCTGACCGCCACTAAGTTGGTGCGTCGGTTGATAAGCCAATTCACCAATCCCCAATCGATCGAGTAATTTCAATGCGGTATGCTGTTCGCTAGCTGGAAATCCCGTCAAAGTTTGCCATCCAGAAAACGCACCTAATCGCCCACAGAGCACATTATCAAGCGCACCAAGTTGCGGAATCAAACCGCCACCCTGAAATAACATCGCTAGGTGTTGACGTGTATGGGTGAGAGTACGTGGCGTGACGGGGATATCATCAACAAGAATACTGCCTGCGCTCAATGGTAATAATCCGGCGATCGATCGCAGCAAACTAGACTTACCAGCACCATTTAAGCCTAGAACTGCTACAAACTCACCCCGCTTAATCTCACAATCGATCCCATCTAAAATCGGTCGATTGCCGATTTTTGCCTGACTCACTACCTGCTGACACTTAATTATGGGTGGCGCAAGTTCCCTTGATGCTGGCTGTCGATGTAGATCGATTAGGGCTGAGCTAATCTCATTATTTATTTCATCCACTTAATTTTTACCGAACTTCACTAAACTTTTGCTATATTTTGGCGATCGAGAGTAGGAGGGTGGCAACATCCAACCACTAAAAACTTGAGCGATGGTGTGCTACTGCTCCACCCTCTCGACCTTCCCGCAGCGATATTCCGAGAGCGCAAATTGCTGTCAACTGTCAACTATCAACTATCAACTGTCAACTGTTTACGGCTTCATTCCCGCACTCAGGAGCGCGTCAGCAATCGGTTGTAAGTGCTTATCATGATTGACTTCAACCAACTCAGTAGAGTTATACAGAGATCTCAGTAATTGATTATTTTCAGGTCGATTTAATTTCAGCATCGCTGTCACTAACCGCTTTCTCGTACTCACGGGCACATCATCATCGATCGCCACGCCGTGGGCAGGTACGCCAGAGATACTGTATAACACTCTTAAAGTGCTAGCTTCAGCAGGTGTGATGTAGGGCGATCCGAGCGTATATTCTGACACTGCTGCAACATCTGCTTGACCTTTCAATACAGCTTGCAGGGCTTTGTCATAGCCACCACCATAAGTTACCTGTCCAAAGAAACCATTTAACCGATCGCGATCTGGGACGAGTTTTTGTTTGACCAACTCAGCCACCGGGAAAATAAAGCCCGAGCCAGATGTCGGGGAAGTAAAGGCGATTTTCTTGCCCTGAAGTTGGCTCAGCGTAACTTTTCCCGTCCCCGATTTAAGTGGGCTATTTTTGGAAACTACAAAAATTGATTTGTATGTATGCCCACCGGAATAATTCGATCGCACTTCTGCTAGATACATCCGAGCATTGGCTAGTTGTTGCGCTTTGAGTGCTGGGCGACTGCTCAAGAAAGCGACATCCGCCTGATTAGCTCGCAATGCTTCTACTGCTGCGGTATCATCCCCGAACACAGCTTCGACTGGTTGCTGCAAATCTCTACTAAGAAAGTCTGTTACTGCTTTAGCTTTATTCTGGAGGTCTGTGGCACCGGAGCGGGTCGGAAAGACGATTTTGAGTGGTTGAGGTTGGGCAATTGCTGAAGATATCCCACCGACGTTGGCTAAATACTGAGACGCCGCCACACTGCTAACGGTCGCGATGGCGAACCCGATCGCGAATTTGATGTGCTGATTCATTGCTTGCTGTTGGATATCTGAATGATAACTTTAATTATTGATATAATATCGCATTAAAGGTCATCAGTGATGAATTATCTTCAGACTGGGATGAGCGATTTGCTACATGGATCGCTAAGTGTTGCTGCACGGAGTAGGTGGTAAGCTGTCCTGAGCTGAAGGCGATCGCGGGAGGATACAGGAAAACGTGCTACCTTCCCCCAGGACACTTTCTACCCAGATCTGACCGCCGTGTTGCTGGATGATGCTCCGACAGATTGCCAAGCCCAAGCCAGTGCCTTCACCATTGCGGGCATCCGAGCCATCGACTTGCTGAAATCGTTCAAAGATGATCCCCAGTTTGTCCGCCGGAATCCCCCGCCCCCGATCGCGGACTTGAAATAACATCTGTCCGGATCGCTTGGTCGCAGTGAACCAGATCGTACTCGCGCGGGGCGAGAACTTGATCGCATTACTGAGGAGATTGGTAAAAGCTTGAATCATCCGATCGGGATCGACCCAGATTTGACCGCCAGCATCGCTGACACTGAGATGAATTCCCGCCGCCTCGGCTAGTGGCTCGATCTCATCGACAGTTTTCGCCATCAGTGCCGACACTTTGCACACCGATTTGACCATCTGAACCGTCCCAGATTCGATCCGTTCGATGTCGAGAATATCATTTACCAGCCGCATCAACCGATCGGTATTGTCTACCGCGATCGTCAGCAACCGTTTTTGCTTCTGTGGCTGTGGATCTAGCAAGCCACTTGCCAACAGCTTGAGCGCACCATAGATCGATGTCAGTGGTGTCCGCAACTCATGACTGACAACTGAAATAAATTCGTCCTTGATCCGTTCCATCTGATGTCGATTGGTGACATCTAGCACCAACGAAAAAATGGACTGCATCCGACCGCTCGGATCTAACTGCGCCGAGTTATACCATTCACAATTGACGATCGTCCCATCCTGACAGTAGTGACGATTGCTGCTGACATTGCTGACTTCTGTACCAGATATGAGCCGATCCATCACCGCAGCGACCCGTTCGGCATCTTCTGACACCACAAATTTCCATTCGTCGGGATGCTTGCCCACAACTTGTGCTGACGACCAGCCAAAAATCTTTTCAGCAGTAGCCGACCATCGGCTAATCCGAAATTCGCGATCCCATTCGATCGCCGCTAGGGGCGAGTTTTCAAAGTGAAAGTCCAGTTTTTGGAGCGCATCGCGTAACTCATTTTCGATTTGCTGCCGTGCGGTAACATCGCGTAAGATCGTCGTGTAGACTTTTTCTTGTCCTAGTTCGAGATAGGATGTCGAGGCTTCCGCTGGAAATTTGCTGCCATCTTTGCGGATGCCGATGACTTGATATCTAACGCTCTGGGGTTGGGAATTTGGTACGAAGGTGCTCACAAGATCGACAAACTCCTGCGGGAGCAGCAGAGTTAGCGATCGCCCGATCGCGTCTTGAGCCGAGTAGCCAAAGATTTGTTCGGCTCCTTGATTGAAGAGGGTAATCTGACGATCGCAATCGATCGCAATAATGGCATCGCTGGCAATTTCGAGGATACTCGCAAATCGCGATCGCGAGATGTGGAGGGCGATTTCGGCTTTTTGGCGTTCGATCAATTCGAGTTGTAAGCGATTTTTGGTCTGTTGGAGGTCTCGATCGCGTTCGAGCGCGTGTTGTTCGAGTTCGATTTTGGCTAGCCGCAGCTCGGTATCGGTGCGTTCGCGTTCGATCGCGTACCGGATCGAGCGGAGCAGAAGGTTGCTATCGACTTGTCCCTTGATCAGATAATCTTGTGCGCCTTGCTGCATGGCGGAAATCGCCAGGTTTTGGTCATCTAAGCCTGTGAGGACGACGATGGGAATGTGGGGATAGCGATCGTGTAAGTCGATAAATGAGGCTAGTCCCTGGCTGTCTGGGAGGGAGAGGTCGAGCAAGATCGCGTCGAAGTGGGAGCAAGGATCGCCAGATGTGCCAATAATTTCCGCCTCACTCGCTGATAGCTTGGCGATCGCAGCGGCAAGGGTCATCACGGGGACGATCTGACAGCGAGTGGTAGTGACTTCGCGGAGGATTTCTTGCAACAGCCGCGTATCACCAGGATTGTCTTCGATGAGCAAAATGTTGAGAACAGTAATCATGCTGTGCTCCGGTGATAGTTGGTAGTTGATGGTTGATAGTTGATAGTTGAAACCTACTCTTCTTTCAGTGTCAAGTTAGATATTTAGGGTGAATGGTGAATGGTGAATGGTGGATGGTGAATGGTGAATGGTGAATGGTGAATGGTGGATGGTGAATGGTGAATGGTGAATGGTGAATGGTGGATGGTTTGTTGTTTGGGTAGGAAGGAAGTAAAGCCTAATCCCTAAAACCTAAAACCTAAAACCTAAAGCCTAATCCCTAAAGCCTAATCCCTAGCCTCCGGTGGTAGCTCAACGATGGTGAACCAGAATTCTTCGATCGACTGGATAATATGGACAAATTGATGGAAATCTACGGGTTTGGTGATGTAACAATTGGCATGGAGATTGTATGCTTTGATGATGTCCTCCTCTGCTTGGGAAGTGGTGAGTACGATGACTGGAATCCGCTGCAATCGTTCATCTGCTCTGATCTCCATCAGTACTTCGCGTCCGTCTTTGCGGGGCAGATTCCAATCTAATAAGATCAGATCTGGAAGAATGGCGCACTTATGGAGAAAATTCATGGCTTCAACGCCATCCGCTACTACACTTAAATTCACTGCGATCTGGCGGTCGCGGAGCGTCTCCCCAGGGGCGTCGGCTAAGGCAATTCGGGTTAGATTTACATCACCAGGATTGTCTTCCACGAGTAAAATTTCAATGGCGCGGCTGTTGATGGTCATGTTGGACAGAGATCCCACTTTCCGCTGGCAGTATAAAGTAGAATATCGACCCGTAACACTCGGACTGGACTGGCAAAGGCTGTAGCAACGTCGAATCCGACCGCACGGGTGTTGATTCTACCCAGATTGTACCACCATGCCGCTCGATGATTTTTTTGCAAATCGCTAGACCAATGCCTGTGCCTGGGTAGGTGGCTCTGGTGTGTAAGCGTTGAAAGATGACAAAAATCCGATCGAGGTATTGCGGTTCGATCCCGATGCCATTGTCGGCGACAGCAAAGCACCAACTAGCAGCAGTTGTCTTCAGCTCCTCAATGACCGTTGTCGGGATGTGCGGACAGGATAGGTTGAGTGAATTGAGGCGCTGGGCACGAATCTGGATTTGTGGGGGGATGCCGCACCGGAATTTAATTGCATTGGCAAGCAAATTTTGGAAGACCTGTGTCAATTGGGTCGCATCGCCCCAGACGACTGGGAGCGGATCGGCTGAAATGATGGCTCCACTTTCAGTAATCGCGACGTGCAGGTTGGAGATTGCATCCTGGAGTACAAGATCGCATTTGACCCAGCTAAAGGGCTGCTTGCGGCTGCTGAGGCGGGCATAGCTCAGTAATGCCTGAATCAATGCCTGCATCCTGACGGCACCATCGACAGCGTAATCGATAAATTCATCGGCGTCGGGATCGAGTTTGCCCTGATAGCGACGCGAGAGGAGTTGGAGGTAACTAATCACCATTCGCAGCGGTTCTTGGAGATCGTGAGAGGCGATGTGTGCGAACTGTTCTAGCTCGGCATTCGATCGCATGAGTTCTTGACGCTGGAGCTGTTCTTGGGCGAGGAGTTGCGCCTGCGCGAGGGCAATGCCGATTTGAGTGGTAAGTTGGGACACGATCTCCACTTCTTTGGGCTGCCATTGTCGCGGTGCTTGACAGTGATGGACGATCAGTAGCCCCCACAATTCAGCTCGTAAGTAGATGGGGACGATCGCACTAGCTTTGACGGCAAACTGTTGTAAAAACTTGACGTAGCAAGGACTCAAGCTGGCTGTGGTGATATCAGTAATCGTATAAATTCGGCCCTGAGTGTAGCTGTGATGGTAACTGCGATCGAAACAAGGATCGACAATATTACTCCCCATTACGGCTGGATAATCCGCACTCACCTGCTCCTGGACGACAGTACCAGAGCCGTCTGGATTGAGGCGAAAGATGAGAACGCGATCGACTGCCAACAGCTTGTGGACTTCTTCTACAGCTGTTTGGAGGATTTCTTCTAATTGCAACGACTGGCGAATTTTTTGCGAGATTTCGGCTGATAGTCGCGCTTGCTGGCGGAGCCGCACGCGTTCGCTAATATCGATCGATGTCACCCGCGCACCAATGTAATTGCCACAGGCATCGTTTGTCGCGACAATCGTCGCACTGACGGGGACGATGCGACGATCTTTGCACACCATCTCAAATTCGATATCGCTAATCCAGCCGCGTGTTTTGATGAGCGCGAAATTGTCATTGAGTTTCTGCATACTTTCACTAGTCAGCAAATCGGCAATATTTTTGCACCCAATAATTTCGGCTTCCTCATAGCCCAACATTTCCAACTCAGTGCGATTGATCCGCAGGACTTTGCCCGTAGCATCGAGCGAATGATAGCCGCAGGGAGCAGTATGATACAACTCTTCAAATTCAGATACATAGTCGCGCAGTGTCGATTCTGCCCGATCCTTTTTGGTAAAATCCCAACCGACCAACCCGTACAAAAATGTCAGTAATCCTAAATCTAATAATCCCGCGATCGCCAACGCAACTTTGGTATCACTTAAACTTTGGCTTGACTCCCGCTGCCATCGCGCAAGGCTACTGCGTTCGGCTCGATCTAGGCTAGTGACGATTTGACGGATCTGCGCGATCGACTGTTGTCCGCGCTGGGACAGCTCTAACTGACGAGTTGGCAATAGGACGCGTGCTTGGCGCAGATCGATCGTCTCGACCAATTCATCGAGATGTCGATCGATTTGCACCTCCAAGGGGACAGGTATCTGTCGGACAGAGTTTGAGTCAGTGAGTGTGCCTAACTGAGCGCGGATTTGGGCGATATCGATCCGATACGCCGCTAGATACTGGGGATTGTTGGTCGATAGATACTCTCGCTGCCCTAGCTCGATCTCTTTCAATGTTGAGAGCATTTTTACCAAAATATCCACCAACTGACCGCTAGAGATTTGCGATCGATTGTTATTGCTAACTGTATCGATGCTGTGGTAAGCAACAACGGCATTGATCGCCAATACCAATACAGCAGCGATAAATCCGCTCGATACCTTGCCAGAAGTGAGATTTTTCATCAGACGGTTGCTGCTGACGAGTCGAGGAGGGGGAAATTGAGATCTTCATCGCTCACAATTATTTTACGCCAGCGACATTCATAATCGACATCTGTGTCCATAGTCCTGTTTGGCGATAAGTGTCACTGACGTGAGCTTGACAAGCTGCATAAAATATGTAATCCGCTAATACCATGTGCTCATCTTCGCCGAGGAGAGTATCGATAATCGATCGACAGAGACTCGGATCGCTTGGAGTATAATAACCAGCCAAGAGACAATCGATCGCGCGACGGATTTGGGGATAGTATTTGTAGTAATTGTATGGATCGTAGCCATATTCTTTAAATAGGGCTATTTCGGGAATTGCTAGTCCAAACCGGAAGCAATTGTGTTCGCCGACTGTTTGTTGGAGCCAATGATTGGTTTTCCCCAAACTCCCGATCGATATTACTCCATTTACAGCAGCTTGTAATTTATTCAAGTCTAGATCTTCGATTGCTGCGGTGGCGATCTGCTCCGTCAGATCTGCCGCTGCATACAATTGATTTATCAGTCCAGCCGCTGCTGGGAGATAGACTATTTGTAATTTCTCGCTCAACAGGGGACTTGCGGCTACAGTTGTGGCGAGAGCTTGGATCAGACCGAGGATCGCCAGATTACTATCGGCTTCCATCTGCTGCTTGAGGCGATCGTACTGGATTTCATCACCGATCGCTAGATCTCGATCGCTGGCTGCGCTCAAATCGAGATCTACCGCTGTGGCTTCAGCTAGATCGGCAAAAATAAAGGTGCGGTTGCTCAAATCGAGGTGCGGATTTTGCTTGAGGCGATCGACTAAGGTAATAATGTGCAGCAGATTTAATAGTTGGCGTTGATGCCCACCGATCGGAGCTAGCTGAAGATCGAATAGTGAATTAACATTGATCCGAATACCTTGAGCTGCGTACAAGGTATTCGCAAGAATCCGCTTATTTGCCTGCTTAATCGCCCGCCACCGCAATTGAAACAGTGGATTGGTAGCCATTGTTGCTAGCTGCTGGAGGTCTTCTAATTGGGTCATCCAGCGATCGCCGATCGTTTCGGTCACCAAACTGGCGAGGCGCGGATTTCCGGTCGCTAACCACTGACATGGGTTGACGACTAAGGGTCGTTCGCAGTAGCTTGTCCCTGGCGGCATCGTAGTGAGTCGGTTATCGCTCGACCACCGCTGGCGATTTCTGGCGATCGATCGCGGCATGGATGGGGGCGGTAGATATTTAATCCGACGATGGTTGCGACTAGGAAGATAAGACTTGCACGGTAGGTTTGCCAAAACTACTGGCATCGATCCGATCCCACTGCCAATTCCGCTCCGAAAATTAACATTTTCAATCATGATTTAGATTCCTCTGTGGTGTCATCATTCATGTCAAGATTCGATTTATCCTCTCCACCAGAGAATTTAGTTGCATATTTGTCTATCCAACTACTCGATCGGTATTTTAGCTGGGAAATTTGAGGAAGTTGTGAGGATCGACTAGACTTTGCAGTTAATTACTCGCGTATCTACACAAAACAGCACAGAGCGCATCGTGCTCTGTGCTGTTCGGGGATTAATTGAGCTGACTAGAAATCGAAACTAGGTACCAGAAGTCCAAGAGTTGGCATAATCAATCTGATCGGCAGTCAGAGTGTCGATCTGGATGCCCATTGCTTCAAGTTTCATCCGCGCGATTTCTTTGTCCACATGGACGGGGATCGAGTGGATACCTGGAGTCAGTTCGCCTCGGTTCTTGACGAGGTATTCGCAAGCCATCGCTTGGTTGGCAAAGCTCATATCCATCACTGCACTAGGATGTCCTTCGGCTGCGGCGAGGTTGACGAGACGACCTTCACCGATGACGATGATAGATTTACCATTGTTGAGTTTGTACTCTTCAGTAAAGTTGCGGACAGTGCTGACACCAGATGATTTGCTCGATAGAGCTTTGAGATCGATTTCGATATCAAAGTGACCGGAGTTACAGACGATCGCGCCATCTTTCATCGCATCGAAGTGTTCGGCACGGATGATGTGCTTGTTACCAGTGACGGTAATAAAGATATCGCCAACAACCGCTGCTTTTGCCATTGTCATCACGCTATAACCGTCCATGACGGCTTCAATTGCCTTGGTTGGGTCGATTTCAGTCACGATTACGTTTGCACCCATCCCACGGGCGCGCATGGCGGTACCTTTACCACACCAGCCATAGCCAGCGACGACGATCGTTTTGCCAGCGAGGAGGATGTTGGTAGCACGCACGATCCCGTCCAAGGTGGATTGTCCGGTACCATAACGGTTGTCAAAGAAGTGCTTGGTGTCGGCATCGTTGACGTTGACAGCAGGGAAAGTCAATACTCCAGCTTTGAACATCGCTTCGAGCCGCACGATCCCAGTAGTGGTTTCTTCGGTAGTACCGATCAGTTCGCTCAGTTGGTGTTGGCGTTCTTGAACCATCGTTGCTACTACGTCACAACCATCATCGACGATGATATTGGGGCGGTGATCGAGAGCAGTTTGGACGTGGCGTTTGTAGGTGGCTTCATCTTCACCCCGGAAAGCAAAAACCGGAATCCCATAATCGACAACTAGACTAGCGGCAACGTCATCCTGGGTGGAGAGAGGGTTGCTAGCAATCAAAATTGCGTCAGCACCAGCAGCTTTGATCGCGATCGCCAGGTGAGCTGTTTCGGTAGTAATATGGCAACAAGCGACGATGCGAATGCCAGCCAAAGGCTTCTCTGCTGCAAACCGATCCCGAATCTGACGCAGCACGGGCATTTCTCGTCCCGCCCACTCAATTCGTTGCTTGCCCAATGGTGCGAGGGATAAATCCTTGACTTCGTGTTTTAGTGCAGTTGCTATCATAGATGCCGTCTCTAAATATATATAAACTTCTAGCTTTCCTATAGGTTACAGGAAATTATTGAATTTATCACTCCGCACGATCGACTACGGTCAGCCGAAAATTAGTAATCGTCCCTAAGTATTTGTGCGGAGCCATGAATTGGTAGCATCATACCACTGTCGATCGAAAATAGGAGTGGGCAAGATCTATCTGACTAATCGATCGCTGCTATTAAAGTAAAATATTAACTCGCTCTCACAATTAGTATCGATCGCCGCTAGGAAAATCCCCCCCAACCCGCCCTTATAAATCTTGTAGATGTACACTTCGGCAACCAAATCATTTAGCTACCACCCCCCTGCATCCGCCCACAACGCCGAACACATCCTCGTCAAACCAAACCTTGGTTATCCCGTCGCCGCACCCGTAACAGTGAGCATGGGCATACTGAGTCAAGTTTTGCAAGCACTCCGTCAAGCTAGCCCCACCGCCAAAATCTCGATCGTCGAAGGCGTATGTTCTCCCGTCAGCCTTCACGATATTGCCAGCAAAAATGGGCTGTATGCCCTGTTAGATGAAGGTATGGAGCTACTCGATGCCGATACACTTCCACTCATCGAATACCCCAATCTTTCCCCCACTCCGATGAGATTTAAAACGATGTGGGCACCCGCACTACTTCAGCAAGTAGACTGTCGAATTACCGTCGGTGCATTCAAGCGGACAATGCTCAAAAACCAACCCCTAATTTCCGCCTCGCTCAAAAACCTCTATGGACTCTTCCCGAGATCGAAATACCACGCCCGCAGCCTCAATTCACGCGGACAACTCCACCAACCCTCCGTCCCCAAAATCCTCCAAGATGTCTACTTCTCCATCGGACATCTTTTTGATGGTGCTGTAGTAGATGCCGACTTGCGCTTTATCAGCCCCGACTGGAAACCCGATCGCGGCAAAACAATCGAGTTTGGTAAAATATTCGCAGGTACCGATCCGATTGCTGTCGATCGAGCCGCCTGTGTCGCCGCTGAAGAAGCAATCCCTGACTACCTGGACGCGATCGACAAACTCCGACAACAGTCCAAGTAAAAAACCCACCAGCAACTTCTCCGCGTTCTCCCCTAACTCCGCGCCCTCTGCGTAATATGAAACTCCTCTTCGTCTGTCTCGGTAACATCTGTCGCTCCCCTGCCGCTGAAAATATCATGAATCATCTCGCGGCTGAAGCTGGTATGAGCAGCCAGATCGAGTGTGACTCTGCTGGTACTGGTAGCTACCATATTGGCAATTCACCCGATCGGCGGATGCAAGCCGCCGCCGCCAAACGAAATTTGCCCATGATTGGCAGTGCTAGACAATTTACCACGGCGGACTTCACCGCATTCGATCTCATCTTCGCGATGGATCGCGACAATTATCAGAATATTATCGCCCTCGACCCCCAAAGGCAACACCAGGACAAAGTTAAACTGATGTGTGATTTTGCCACCCACCACTCAGACAAAGAAGTCCCCGATCCCTACTTTGGGGGTACAGAAGGCTTTGACTACGTTCTCGACCTACTTACAGACGCCTGTAGCGGATTGCTTTCCCAGCTAACATCGACAGACATCAACAATGTTTAGCAAATTGCTTTGTATTTTTAATTACCTATGCTAGTATTAGTAACTGTGAAACAAATGGGTCGATGGCCGAGTGGTTAATGGCGGCAGACTGTAAATCTGCTGGGAGACCTACGCTGGTTCAAATCCAGCTCGGCCCACTTTCACAAACGCCCTCATAGCTCAGTGGTAGAGCACTTCATTGGTAATGAAGAGGTCATGAGTTCAAGCCTCATTGAGGGCTTCGGGTTATAACATAAGCAGAGTAAGGCTTTCAACAGACAAATCGATGTCATGAGAGCCGATTTTTGCTGTCTGTGTACGGGAAAATATGTGC
>NZ_JBGSPA010000052.1:0-4287 GCF_041738855.1 Chamaesiphon sp.
TGTCGCAATGACGAGAATTACCAGGACGATGATATTTAACATCGGTTTAACTATCCCAGAAAAGTTTTCTCGATCGTATTCCTGGTATCCCAGATAAGCTTGCCAGATGACAATACCACCGACCATCAGCAGTACAGCCCAGGGAATTAGATTGACAATCGCAGTAAACAGAGTCGTAAATAGTGGCCCTGCAACTGGGAATCCAGCCATTATTGTGGTGATTTTAGTAGTCGATACTGTTACAAAAGCATCGTAGATTGGCGCAGCATTAGCTTTAGGAGCTAAGTTCCAGCCCCAAATAATCGGGGCAAAACAGGAAATCAAGGCATATTGTGTATACTTCCAAGAAATTTTGTTTCTAGATTTGGATAGTGAAGTGACGTAGTTCATGATGACGTTCTATCTCTTCAAAGAATATAAGTTTTGACTCGATTAATTAAATTAACTACCGATCGAACGACGAACGGTTTAGACACAAAAAAGCTAGAATCTAAATTCTTGAACTACCGTTAATCTAAGATTAAGTTGAGAGATAACTGAACAATAACAGTCTTATACCGCTCGAAATAAACTTGACTTGATTAGCTGGTCAGGTTAAATTTATGCCCTCTTTTATCCGCATGAGATTATAAACGATCTCCAAAAATAATCAATAGCAAGTCGCCAAACAAACAGAACTTTACAATTAATAAAAAAAGGAGTGGTTATTCAGCTATTTAGCTGAATAACCACTCCTCAAGGTGTAAGCATTTACGGTCGATAGCGACGGTTCCCGAACTTGGCGACTATCGATTTAGACTTTTGCCTGTTGCTAATTCTGCTCTGGCTCTTTGACTCACGGACATTCTATTAGTGTTGCCTTCGTCCGATTCGTTGAGGAGGATTTCCACGTCACGATCGGTTAGATCTGGATTAGCCGTAACGAGGGTCATGCCCTCGACTCGTGCTTGGGCGAGGAGGATGAGATCGAATCGATCTAGCGGCAATTTTGCTAGCTTCACCACCTGATCCGCTCGAATATCCAAAAATTGTGCCCGCAACTTTTTCATCCGACTGGCAAGATACGAATCGATCGGTTCGGGCAGCAATAACGTTCCCAGTGACACCTTAATCGTCAGCTCACATGCACTGGCAACTGAAAACCAGATTGAGTTAGTTTCGTCAGAGATGGCGGCAATTGTTTCCGCACTCAAGCGATCTGGTTCGACAAACCACCATAAAAAACACTGGGCATCGATTAGTATTTTCATTCGCGATTTAGTCCTTCCTCTTGTTTGGCTGGAATACTAGGAAAGTCGGGTTTATAAATAAGGGGGCAGTGGGTTTTTGAAACTGGAGGGGATGTAATATAAGCCGCGATCTACACCCATACTGCGACTGCGCGATCGCTTATTTTCTACAGGAACTAACCTAGCAACTGCAATCCCTCGATTGGCGATGATTATCTCTTCCCCAAGCTCGACGCGGGATAATAATTTGGAGAACTGGGATTTAGCGTTATAGATGGTAAATGTATTCATCACGATTGCAAGGTTCGATGGCGTATAAAATATTACGGAGTGAGATCGTTCGTAAGAAATTAGATTTCAAATACATTATAGAACAAAATTACTAATATATTCTTGAAAGACGTGAACATCGCGAGCTTTTGTCTTGCTGGGATGAAAATGACCATTATCTAACTGAATAGGATTGAGGCGATCGGGATAAGCCTGTGAGAATTCATCCAAAAACCTATGGTGCTGTCAATTCCATCCCCGCCATGCTGATGATGATTAATCTCCCACTTGGATCTACTATCGAATCGTTCAAGCACAGTTAGTATCCTTGCGAGAGGTGCTTGGTTAAATATCGAATATTTATTGTCTAAAAAAGCACAGTTGCCCTAACTTAAATTTATAAGAATTGTGGACTATTATTGACTAATTTAACTAACATAACAGCCAGTTGTGCTCAAATTAAGCATATTCTCTCAACACATACCCCACACCGCGTACCGTATGTAGTAAACGTTTAGGATTGTTTACTTCTAACTTGAGCCGTAGGGCGCGAATATAGACTTCAATGATATTTGATTCACCCATAAAATCATATCCCCAAACTTTTTCCAGTATTTGGTCGCGGGTCATAACTTGGCGAGAATGGCGAAGCAAATATTCCAACAGATCGAATTCTTTAGCAGTTAATTCAATTAATTGAGTGTTGCGATAAACTTCGCGAGTGAGTCGATTTAAAGTTAAATCTTCAAATTCAAACCCATCGGGATCTTCGGGCTGTGTTCGCCGTAATCTGGCTTTGACTCTGGCTAGTAATTCTTCGATGCTAAATGGTTTGGTGACATAATCATCCGCACCCGCATTTAATCCAGCGACTCGATCGGGAATTTCATCTTTAGCCGTAAGC
This sequence comes from Chamaesiphon sp., assembly GCF_041738855.1. Lineage (GTDB taxonomy): Bacteria > Cyanobacteriota > Cyanobacteriia > Cyanobacteriales > Chamaesiphonaceae > Chamaesiphon. Next base: position 2,404 of record NZ_JBGSPA010000052.1, read on the forward strand.
ATAATAATCGGTACCTGAATTCCTGTCGTTCGCAATCTTAAACAGAGATCTAGTCCAGATATTCCAGGCAGCATCCAATCCAAAATCAATAGATCTGGATGGATATCACGGGCGATCGTCAATCCATCCAAACCATTGTGTGCAACAGTAACTTGATAGCCTTCTAATGTTAATTCCTCGCCAATAAACCCAGCTAATTTGAGGTCATCTTCAACTAACAGAATTCGATCGTTCATAAGTTACTCTTATTTATTTATTACTGACAGATGCTGGTTTCCAGATTGGTAATGAAATAGTAAAAATACTCCCTTCATTGGGTTTCGATCGCAGGGTAATTCGACCATTCATCCCTTCAATTAAACTTTTAGATATCGCCAATCCCAAACCCGTCCCATCTCTCGATCGAGTCGATGATTCTTCTGCTCGATAAAATCGCTCAAAGATCCGATTCTGATGTTCTAGCGCAATCCCAATCCCCCGATCTTGGACGTGAATAATCGCCCGATCTGCTGTCTGTTCGAGAATTAGCTCGATCGGACTATTCGAGTACTTAATCGCATTATCGACGAGATTAATTAATACTTGCATCAGCCGATCTTGATCTGCGAGGGCAACAACATCATCTGAATTAGTTGGTACTGAAATTGGATGCTTGCTGATTTTCTGACTCATTTCGACGACTTCGGCAATCAGTGTATTTAGAAATACAGGACTTTGACGAAAATGGAGATTGCCACTATCAGCGCGGGCGAGATCGAGTAAATCTTGGAGCATTCTAATCGTCCGATCTGTCTCGGCAATCGCTGTTTCCAGGGCGTGTTGCTGATGAGTACTAAGATTATCCCCCCGTCGCAGTAAACTTTGGAGATAACCGAGTACAACAGACAGCGGCGTGCGGAGTTCGTGAGAAACATTGCCCACAAATTGACGCTGTTGCTCCCATGCCCCTGATAATCTGACTGTCATCTCGTTAAAGGCGGTTGCCAGTCCCAAAATCTCATCTGGAGCCTGCTGGAGTTCGAGTCTAGCTGCGCCCAGATCGTCGGCAGAAACTTGGCTGGCAACTTGGCTCATCTGTGCCAATGGTTTAAGTGTCGTGCGAATCCGCTGAGAAATGGCGATCGTCAGCAGGCAAATCGCCAGAATACCACTGCCAATTAGACTATTGATACCAGTGGTTAGTTGATGTTGATCGGTCGTGATATCTTGAGAAAGATATCAGCAATTCCAAATTCAGATTTTGACAACGGTATAGGGGGAGCAGGAGAATAGAAGGACTTCAAAAAGAGAAGCACAAATGGAGCCAATGAAGCTGAGTTTTATCGCCCTGCTCGAATATCTCAATCGAGCGATTTTGGGGATGAAAGACCCTCGCCGTCCCAGCAATGGGACAAAATATAGCATAGGGGATGCTGTGTTAGGGGCATTCTCAGTGTTCTTCATGCAGAGTGAATCCTTTTTGGAGCATCAACGGCACATGGATAGCAATCAGGGCAAAAGTAATGCGACGACACTGTTTGGCATGATTAAAGTGCCAACAGTGCCGCAAATTCGTAATATTGTGGACGGGATTTCAGCGAACTCATTATCATCAGTGTTCAATTGCGTGTATCGAGCGTTGAGACGGGATGGGCACTTGAAACCATTCCAGTATCTAGGTGGATTACTGATTGCGCTAGATGGAACTCAGTATTTTGATTCTCATAAGTTGAACTGTAAATGTTGTTCGAGTCGTAAACATAAAAATGGCACAGTGACTTATTTTCACAGTGCCATTCTGCCTGTAATTGTTGCCCCTGGGCAATCTCAAGTAATTTCCTTAGCCCCAGAATTCATCACGCCTCAAGATGGGCACGAAAAGCAAGACTGCGAAGTAGCCGCAGC
>NZ_JBGSPA010000102.1:0-9558 GCF_041738855.1 Chamaesiphon sp.
AATTGATCCTACGTCAAAGCTATGGATTTAAGAATTTCGATTTGATGAAAGAGAAATTATTAGCTTGCTTATTTAAATGATTTCCGCTTCGCTCCAATCCTTTAAATAAGCAATACTTATCACCAGAAGGGCGTGAGAGCCACCTATCCCAGCACCAGCAACTAGAAACGGATGAGCTTTGACAAACTCAATTATTTTAAGGAGAACAATTTTCCCAATACCATAGACTTTACCCGTAACTTTTTTAGTAAAAGTAATAAGTTCGTGTAAACGAATGACAACTTCCGGTGGCAATCCAAGCTCTTGTATTTCTGCATACAATTGACTGCTGGTAATTGAGTCAGCTTCTGCATTCCAAAGAGCAAGCTTTAAATTTGACTGTGCTACGGATAATTTTTGATTTTCCATGATTGCCTTTAATACACGACATGCCACTACTTAGTTCTGACTAGACAAGTTTAACTAAAGATGACAGTATATAACCTCGCTAAAATTACCTAAATTATACAATCCTCAAGCAAACTTACTGACAGTATATAGAATTAGCTGATGCACTATTCACCTATCGATCTTCGGGTTATCGATTGCAGGGGGAACGCTTCGCAACCGATGTTAATGATTTTAGTAGCCAAAATTCGTAGGTTGGGTTGAGCGAAGTGAAACCCAACAGCTACACCCATATTCCAAAAATGTTGGGTTTCATTCTTCAACCCAACCTACCCTAAAAGATTCATCTACTCAAAAAGGATTGCATCTTCATCACCGATCGATCCCAATATCATATCGAACCACAAGCCCCAGATTCATTAATCCGAAACGTATAATGAAGTTTTCCTGGATGTTTCTCTCGACATTGTAATGATGCTACTTCTAAATCGCGATCGATAAAATATTCGCCACGATCGGGTTCGATTGCGATGAACCAATTGTAATGAGTCGCGATTAATTCAGCTTTGACTCGATCGAATATGGCGTAACAACGCTGATAAAAAGCTTCACTTTCAGCTTCTCGTTCGGCTTTTTGTTCGGTAGTCCATTGAATTTCAGGAAAGATCCGTCCGCGAAGACGTGTAGCTGTAGTTTTAATCATATTTTCAATCGAGTCTGAAATTCTATTTCCCCTGATTCAGTTTGCGGCGACGTACTCTGGCAGCGATTGTAGCACGATCGACAGGGAAGCCAGCCATGGGAATTTCTTGATATTGACGCTCTATTTCTAATTTCTTTAACTCGGTATAATCCACCCATTGGATACAATTAACCGGACAAGTATCGATCGCTTCTTGGATCGTATCTTCTATATCGCCATCTTGACGAACTACCCTCGCTCTACCATGTTCTGGCTCGATAAAAAACGTATTTCGCGCCGTATGAGCGCAGTGGAGACAACCGATACATGTCATCTCATCCACATATACGCCCTTTTGTCGCCATACCCCGCCAAGTTCTGGCTCCAAACCCGATCGATCTTCCGCATCCCGCAAGAAGCCGCCTAGCTCTGGCTCGAATCCTGATTGGTTGCCATTCAGTGGTGGGGTAAAGTCACTCACGATCTAAGCACTCCAGCGTTGGACTACAAGCTTAATCGAACCATCTTGTTGGTTACTTTCTTCGGCGACTTGGAAGCCTTGTTTGGTTGCTTCTGTCACAACGGTATGATAAGCATAACGTTGAGTAACTTGACTGATAAAGCGATCGACAGACCAATTTTGTTGCCAGAATTGTAAGTCGGCAATTAGTTCGTACTCATTATTGCCATTGCTGCTAAAGCCGATATCATAACCATTTTCCTGCTCGATCACGACGGCTGCTGTCCGCGTATCACCTTGATAGCCACGCACTGCTTGAGGGCCAGTTTTCCAGTCGATACCTAGATCTGTTAATGCTGCGGTGAGGGACTCTACATTCCGAATCTTGGTTTTGATGTTGCTGAAATGTGACATATATGTGTGGGTAGAGATGAATAATTTATAACTTGAGGCTCGATTTATCTGCCACCTTGTTAGTTACCAAGTGGCTTGATTAGTGGCAGTAGCAGTTAGTTCGAGGTTCCGATCGAAATACTCCGCAGTTGGTGATTGGGAGACTACATCCCCTAGTTCAGATTCGATCGCTGCTGTTACAACAGTACAAGACTGACCCACTACACCAGTGACTTTTTCCTGTACTCTTCCATCAGGGTAGATGATAAACTCTAGCGTCTCCATGCTCATCGGTTACGAAAATCTTCCAATATTGTGGTTAATTGATATTATATTTAGTCTGAGCCAAATAGTTTAGACTCGATCGGTAGATAACATTTAAGGATATCTCTGGTTGAGAGAAATCAATCGCCCATTAAAATCTTCTCGCGGCACAGACTGCACCCAAGAACCAAAATTTTGGAAAATTTGGTAAAAGTTATTACTTGCATTATAAGCAAATTTCTCCTAAATGAGATACTACGTCAAGTTTCGTAAACTTTACTTATCCTCTCTCCCCAAGCATGGATGAGCGATCGATCGTGTGGGGCATAAATATCTGTAGACTCAGATCGCCAATATATGTCTACTATTAATGATGTAAGTAGACATTATTCATCCCAAATTGCGGCTACTTGTCGTGCCAAATTTTCCGCTTGTGCGCGATAATCTTGACGATCGCTTTGGGGATCTGTACCGACGAGAATCGTCACATGACCGAGTTTGCGTCCTATTCTCGATTCCTGTTTCCTGTACCAATGGACGTATGAATTAGGGATCGCTGATAGTTGATGGCGTTTGGCTAAATAATCGCTGTGAGTATCTTCATAACCCAATAGATTTACCATTACAGCACCACCGCAGGTAAGTGCTGTGCTACCCAACGGTAAACCAGCAACCGCCCGAATCAGTTGACTAAATTGAGAAGTAGCGCAAGCTTCGATGGTGAGATGTCCTGAATTGTGAGTGCGCGGTGCAATCTCATTGACTAATACTTTCCCATCGCGGGTGGCAAATAACTCAATTCCAAACACGCCGAATGCGCCTAGACTAGTTAGTAGCTTGGACGCGATCGAGTTGCAGGTTTGGACGATCTCCTCAGGCAAATCCTGGAGTGTGAATACCCGCCGACACACTTGGTCTTCCTGTTGAGTCTCCAGGATGGGATAGGTAACAACGTCACCATTGACACCTCTAGCGGCGATGATGGCTAACTCGCGATCGAATTCAACAAATTCTTCAATCAGAAATGGTGTGTCAGGATAGCGATGGTAAAGGTCTGTTAGCGCAGATTTATCCTTGATAATAAATGTCCCCTGTCCGTCATAACCATTGCGGCGGGCTTTGATAACGACGGGAAATTCAAACCCTAACGGTAATTCCGAGTCTGTGAGTGGGGCAAACTTAGGCACGGGTAAACCCAGATCTCGCAAATAACAGCGTTGGGTATATTTGTCTAAAAGCGGAGCTAGGGCTGCTAAGGGCGGTATAAAGCAGACATCTTCTGTCGTAGCAAGTTTTCCCAATCTGTCTAAATCGACAAACTCGTTTTCAAAAGTAATTACGTCGCATTTAGTCGCTAGAGTTGCTGTAGCTGAGACATCATCTACCTCAGCCAATACTGTTTCTACTGCCAATCCGACAGCCACATCACTGGTATGGGGAGTCTGGATGACTAATTCTAGCCCTAATTCCTGGGCGGCACTAGCCATCATCCATGCTAATTGTCCGCCGCCGATGACACCAATTCGTTTCATTTCAATCCTTCAACCAACTTAACGAAAATCAGGGGTAAGATTCCTGTTTTGGGGCGGAGATCTTTACCCCACCCCAGATCTCCCCCGATCGAGGGGAGGGAGCAAGATCTATAAAGCCCCACCTTTACAAGGGGGGTTGGGGGGTAAAACCATCCCCGCAGCCTATATTTATTTACAGGCGAGAGAGTCGCGAGTAGAGATCCCCGTTTTAGGATTCACACCAGTCGCAATCTTGCAGAGTTCCTTCTGTTGCAGCTTCCCTAAGATCGCGTCGGTAAAATCTGCTCCAGCAATATTGACATCTGTGAATGTCGATCGTAGCATCATCGCCTCAGTAAAAACAGCATCACTCAAATCGGCACCAACAAACCGAACTTGATCTAGTAAACCTTGCGTGAGATTTGCACCGTGGAGATTTGTCCGGTTTAGGGTTGAGGAACTGATCACTACGCCTGTGAGGTCTGCGCCAGAAAAATTGGTATCATCTAGCTTGGCAGTGGTGAATACTGCTGTCTGTAAGTTTTTGCCAGAAAAATCTTGACCGTTTAGTTCGGCATTATCATAGGAGAGCATTGGCTTGTATTGAGAAGTTCCCCCCGCCGCGATCGCATGACTGGGAAAAAAGATTAAGATCGAAGCAAAGATTAAGGTGATAATAGTAGGCATATTTTCTGGCAAACAGTAAGCAGCGATTTGGCAAAGCCGACGCTGTGCGAACGCAAGTAGGGAGGATTGAATTTCGGCATTAGGTGCCAGACTTGTACGATCCTTAACATGCACAGTTTATCGCAAAAATCGGACGGGCGATCTAGAACTGACGTTAAAATCGGTCGATCGAGGTAAGATTGTTCAAATCCACTGTTCCGACTCCATCTAACCACAAGCTCTTGAAGCCACGATCGAGATGACGATTGCCAGTTGTTTAGATGAAGAAGCATTAAGTTTTGAGGATTATTTGCTGGCTATACGTCTAAAAGATTCTGCTGCTAATAGTTACTAGCCACCATGTTCAAATTACTGATTAACTGGGTTCTAAATGCGATCGCGTTCTTAATCACACAGCGGATTATCGACCATTTTTTGCCAGGACAATTTCATCTGCGAGATATTACAACGGCATTGATTGCGGCTCTATTGTTAGGTTTGATAAATAGTACCGTGCGTCCGGTCCTCCAGTTACTAACTTTCCCTTTGACAATCCTCACATTAGGACTATCCTCACTCGCGATCAATGTCCTCTGTTTGGTATTTGTATCGCGGTTTGTGCCTGGATTTTATATTGCTGGTATCGTCCCCGCTATTGCTGGATCGATCGTACTGTCGATCGTCTCAACTTTGCTAAACTGGTTTGTTAAGTAGAACTCTCTCAAGTTTGTACTGCAAATTTGTCAGGATGAATACCATGATTTACCCAAGTAATCGCTGCCTTAGTGGAGTTACAGAGGGACTCAACACAAGAATTAAATTGATTCTCCGTCAAAGCTATGGATTTAAGAATTTCGATCTGATGAAAGAGAAATTATTAGCTTGCTTATCACCAGAAGAGCGGGAGAGCCGACGTGTACTGTTTTCAAGCGAGAGCCGATCGGATATCGACTCCCCCTCAAGCTAAAATAGAAAGGTACAGTTGAAACGAGGTCAAACCTGTGGCAGTTAGCCAGCGACGTTACAGCAAAGAAGAGTTAGCTAGACGTGGGCAAGAACTCTATGAATCTGGCATTCAACAACAAGTCGAGGTGGGCAATGATGGTAAAATTGTGGCGATCGACATCGAAACAGGAGCCTTTGCTACCCTAAATCTACCTTGGAGTGCTTCTGATATCCTAACCTTGGGCGATGGCAGCCAAACCCTGTTTGATATTTACACTGCAATGGTGATTTGGGATGGGCAGTATCGAGAGATCGATATTGCAGCATCAGAAACGGAACCCCTACTAGGAATGGCATTGCTCTAAGGTTATCGATTGCAGGTTGATAATATTGAGGGCGGTATCGTCAAAATTGAAGAGCTGTGATTCCGTAAAATATCTATCGATTCAAATCAGTCCATCTTTTCTTGCCATAGTGCCGTGGGTAGAGTCGTATTTGAACAGGTAGGCAAGGTTATCTGCAGGAACGAGGTCATTCACACCGACTAATTCTAATTCAGGATGCTTGATGGCAATCTGCGCCACTAGCCGTCCGATTCGCCCGAAGCCATTAATACCGATTTTGAGTGTCATTTTAAGTTAATTCCTGAATCTAAATTTCATTTTCACAGGGCTGTGCTTGTTCTATTTGCCTGATATTTGCTAATGTCACTTGGGCAATCGCCTGCATTGCATCTTCAGTAAAAAATGCCTGATGTCCCGTAATCATCACATTCGGGAAAGTCATCAGACGAGCAAAGGTATCATCTTGGAGAAGTAGACACGATCGATCTTCAAAGAATAATGCGGATTCTTGTTCGTGACATCTAATCCTAATGCGCCAATTTCGGATGATTTGAGTGCAGTAATAATCGCATCTGTATCGATTAATGCGCCCCGACTGGTATTGATTAGCATTATATGGGGCTTCATTTGGGCGATCGTCTGCTTGTTAATTAAGTGATAATTTTCGGGAGTTAACGGACAGTGCAGCGTAATAATATCTGACTGGGAAAACAATTGGGATAGCTCCATATATTGGACTCCGATCGTCTCACATTGGGGATTGCAGTAGGGATCGTAAGCGATAACTTTGCAACCAAAGCCCGTCATGATTTGGGCGGTGACGGTGCCAATTCTGCCCGTACCAATAATCCCGATTGTGCGCCCATGTAAATCGAATCCGAGCAATCCTTCGAGCGAAAAATTACCCTCACGGACGCGGTTAAGCTGTTTTACATCTAAATCTTTTGACTGAATCCCTTACGGCAAAGATTCTAGAGGACAAAAAGAGTGTTTTAAATGTTTGACAGCTTATATGATCGATGTAATTTGCGATTGAGTGTCAGGATGAGTCCCACAGTATGTTCGGCGACGGCATAAGGGGAGTAGGCGGGAACTCGGACTAATTTGATGCCCAGATTTATTGCTGTCTCCACATCGACATTGTTATACAGCACTTCCGGCTGTCACGAGGTACACTTTTTTATCCTTAGCCTACTTGCTGAATAGCTTTCATGAACTAGGCTGTACCTCATAGCTGCCGGAAGTGCTGTATCCGGCACAGCGCAAAGCAATTAGGCTGATATGATGGCTAGCGAGAGATTCTAATGTGTCTTTATCGACTTCATCATTAACAAAGATACAAACGGCGGTGGCAGTGTATCGATCGGGTCGAGCTTCTAAAAATATCAGTTGATGTTGATGTTGGGCATTAGCGGCTGTAAAAAATTGGCGATCGTATGACTTGGTACTAAAAATAGCAACTTTCACGGTTCATTTTCCTCAATACTTGTCATCTTAGGTTTAAAGCGTGAGAATTTCGTGAGGTAATCATATCTATTCAGTCATTGAGCAGATTCTGGCTTTGCCCCTCAATCAATAGCACTACACCCAGCTATATCTGTGCAAAAAGCTCTAGTGGGTCAAACAGCTTTGATTTCTAGCCCATAATAGATTCTAATTAGAATAGTCTTCATGAATTACTCATTATGTCTGTTGTTGCTCCAATCGATCAAGCGTCAAATGAACCTTTTCTACCAGTCGTGCGGGAGCTAGCGAGAGCGTATCAAGCTTTCTCGGCTTATTCCGAGGCACATGTAAGGCAATTCGATCTGACCCCAGCCCAATTTGATGTCATTGCCACATTAGGTAATACCAATGGTCTTTGCATGGGCGAGTTGGGTGGGAAAGCCTTGATTACCAAAGGTACTTTGACAGGAGTGATCGATCGATTGATCCAAAAGCAGCTCGTCTGTCGTGAAACCCTGTTGGAGAATCGCCGGAGTGTGATCGTACAATTAACTCCTGAAGGTCAACAGGTATTAGATCGAGTCTTCCCCGCTCATATCGCTCACCTGAAAGAACGCTTCGATAAACTTGATGCCTTAGAATAGTCTTGATTCGGAGGGAAATATGAATATTACGATTCAAGATGTTCCATCAGTTTACTCAAATCGGACACAACGGCTGTCAAAGTCCTCAATCGATCTGGCTACAGTACCTTATGCAATCTTAGTTTTGCGGAACAGAATTTTGGCAATAGCTCTAGCATATTCTTTCAGTTCTTGTTGCTCTTCTGGACTCATTTCAACCTCTTATTAACGCTCTGGCTCTTATCTCATCATACTGCGATCGAGCCTTTACTCGCTTCTGTACTTTTGATAGTACTTCTGTTCGCTATCTGTCGATCGGATATTTTACTCCTCTCGATCGAATAAAAACTGGGATGCTCCCTTGGCAATTGCGTCTCGATCGGATAAACCAATGGTTTTATATAGTCATAACTCAGATCTTATTTATCCATCAGAACAGAACAAGGCGCATGATGAAGGACATAATTACCGACGCTGCCTAACAGCAACTCGTTGAGAGCAGAAATGCCCCTGTGTCCCATCACAATGAGATCGGCATCCTCAGACTGAGCAAATTCACAGATTTTGCGACCGGGGCCACCAGCGATCTGGTGGAATTCAGTTGTTACACCTTCAGCCGTAGATCGATCTGCCAGCGATTTTAATAGATTTAAACTGTGTTGTTCGTACGTTTGCCACTGTTCTCGATATATTTGCAGCGTGTCACCATCCGCAGCTTAAAAATACTCCAACCCAGTCGGCAGCGGGATCGATCGACTATTTTGTTCCTCGAAAGATAGAACATGCAAGATTAACAAATTAGCTTTGTCAGCCTTTGCAATATCGAGTGCTGTCTTAAAAACATCATGGCTCATTTCTGAGCCATCTATTGCCGCCAAAATCTTCTTAAACATCTTAATTTCCGCTATTATTAGTTTGCTTAACTCTGCGATTAGCGATTCCCAGTCCTGCAACGTTCGGCTGCGGCACGCGAACGGATTGGCTCTCCTGTACTTAGGGTGATAATTTAAACTTATTCAAATGATCGGAGCGGAGATTATTTGAATAAGCAAGCCAACAGTTTTTCTCTCATCGATTTGAAACTAGCAAAACCGTAACTTTGGCTGAGAATTAACTTAATTCTAGTATTAATACCTTCGGTGACACCACTCGTAGTTCTATTTAAGAAATAATTAGCAATCTCCGGCAAATGTTTCTCCAGTGTATCAGCTATACTCGGAAAAAACATCCGCGCATGTGATAACCATTTCTTCATTTTTCTAAATCCAGCTTTAACTGTCAAATTACTTTCATATATCTGACTTAATTCTTCTTTAAAACAATAAGCAATTTCTAATCCAACTGAGTTCTGAAATAAGTCTTGTAATTCAGTTCTCTCTAACTCATTCAAATCCTCATTATTTTTAAGTAGCAATATTTTATTTTGCAGCCCCTTTAATCCCAGTTGTAACCGAATTTGATTCAGTGCCTTATGAATTAACTTCATTACATGAAATCGGTCTATAACAGTTTTGGCATTAGGGAATACTTCTTTAATAACTTTTGGGAATCCGCCCCACATATCCACACAAACTTCTTCGACAGATGCTCTCATAGCCTCTGGTTGCTGCTTTAAAGCTAAAATAATATCTGCACTTTTGTGAGAGTCAATTACTTCTAATAAAGAGCCTTCATCTAAATTGGTTACGATTGTTGCAAAGTTACCTTTTCCTTTTCTTCGACTGAATTCATCTAAACTGAGCCGTTGCGGTGTACCCCAGTCTTGCTTGGTGCGCTAAACCGTCGGGAAACCCGACGAGCGCGCATCCGCTTTTTTTTAGTTCTCTCTCCGCTATGC
>NZ_JBGSPA010000107.1:0-4438 GCF_041738855.1 Chamaesiphon sp.
TCGCTGCGGCACCTGGACGCCGGAACCAGCCTAGTTGGCGGGTACGCGCCATCATCACCACATTCTGGGCAGTAATCGGATAATCCCAATCCACCTGCGATCTCTGGGGCACATATGCCACCCGTTCCAAATGCTGACACAGGGGACAATTACAATATTTTATCGTGCCATGTGCAGTTGGAATTAATCCCAACATCGCCTTGAGTAATGTGCTCTTACCCGCTCCATTCGGCCCAATTAGCCCCACTAATTCACCTGGCTCGATCCGAAAGTCAATTTGCTCTAAAGCACGTACGCCACGGTAATTAACAGCTAATTGCTGAATTTCTAGCATGAATTAATTATGAGAATGATTATCGGCAATTAATCTCAACCATAGCATGGATTAAGTGACTTGGTATCGCTCGATCGTGTACAGGCAATTAACCTCTGTTTAACCAAAGTAAATTATTGTCAAAGTCGTTAAAAGAATTTCGCATCCTTGCCAGCGTAGATGCTCGTCAACAACAGGCAGTCCATTGACAACCTCAATCGGATGGGCAGCCAAAACATCGTGTAATAAAAGATAATTTCTAGCGTCTAACTGACTGTCAGTAGCAACCCAAATCCGGTCGAATCGATCTAGCTACTGCTCCAAGTCTTCAACTCGTTCGGGTAACGTCATCAATGGCAAATCGATCCCATACCCAACGTCGATCGGTTTATACTAATGATAATAATTAGCATTTAAGTTCGATCGCGATGACCATCAAACTGACCTGTAAAGAAGAAGACGAACTCTGGAATGAAGCCGCAGCGGACACGCCGCCATACTACGATCGCGAGGTGGGGAGCCAGAGGTGGGTAGTACCCACATATCTGGGTAGAGGATCTAGTTACACAGTCCAACTACACCCCAATTGCGAACTATCGATTTGTGACCATTCGTATCATCGAGATTTCCAGGTTGAAGCTCCAGAGCAGGATCATCCAGTCCAATTTGGGGTCATGCTGTCTAGCAAAATTGTCGATAGCTATGGGGGTGTTTGGGGCGATGGACACACGATAATTTCTGGTAGTGGCATCCAACAGCGGATGGGTAGCACATATTATCGCGATCGATCTTGTGTTGTCGTCGATGTAGAAATGACTCCAGATTACTTCAAGAGTCTTTTCGCTGACGATCGGGGAGAGCTACCTTCAGAGTTAGAATTTTTGGTTAGGGGTAACGATTGGCAAACATTAATCTATCCACAAACCAATTTAGAGATTCAGCGCATCGCCCACGATATCGTCTTTTGTCCTTATCAGGGTGCGGCAAAACGGTTGTACCTCCAAGGTAAAGTCCCAGAATTAGTCGCGTCAATCTTAGCACCGATCATCGCCGAGCGCAGCAGCTCGAAACCACTGCCACAGATGAAAGCACAGACGCTCTCGCGATTGTATGCCGCACGAGATATTTTGCGATCGCGCCTAGAACATCCGCCATCAGCCTTAGAATTAGCCCAGCAAGTAGGATTGAGCGATCGCACCCTCCGGCGGGGCTTTCGGGATATCTTTGATACGACAGTCTTTGGTTATCTTACTCAACACCGGATGGAGTTGGCAGAGCAACTGTTGAGATTGGGTAATGTCACTGTGGCAGAAATTGCCAATCGCGTCGGTTATACCAATCCATCACACTTTGGGGAAGCATTCAAACGTCAGTTTGGCATTACCCCCCAAGCCTGTTTAATGGGCAAAAAGTCCGGTTCGCGGGGATGAGTCCGGTTCGGGGTTGAAGGACGATTATTGAATGCTATAAACTCAGGGCAGTTTTAAGACTTATTCTCAATAAATTTAAGTCGCTACACTTCACTGAGTAAGATTATGAGCATTTGGCAGTCATCATTTAAGTTGCAATTAGTCACAGTCTTGGGACTGTCGGGTTGGTTGATGTTTGCGGTGTTGCCCAGTAGGGCGGGGGAAGTGTCCGATCGAATCGCCCCAATCCAGATGGTGGCTCAGTCAAATCGCACTCAGATTAGTAATGTGCGGCTGCAAACTACCGCTAAAGGGGTCGAAGTAATTTTAGAAACGGTGACGGGTAAACTCGCGCCGACGACTACGGGGACTCAGGATCGCACTACTTATATCGATATTCCCAATGCGGTGCTGTCGCTAACTGGGAGCAAAGAATTTCGGGCTGAAAATCCGACGACGGGGATTGTCAGTGTGGTAGTCACCCAACTGACTCCTGACTCGGTGCGGGTGACGATTGCGGGAACTGAGGGCATACCTACGGCTCAGGCGGTGGAGATCGATCGTGGGTTGACAATTAGCTCGACTCCAGTAGAGCCGACTGCTCAAGCAGGGAATGAGCCGGAGATCGAGATTAATGTAGTTGGCTTGAGAAATCGGCGCGGTTATCAATTACCCAACAATACGACGACAGGAACTAGAACCGATACACCGATTAAAGATGTGCCCCAGTCGATTCAGATCGTGCCACCAGAGGTGTTAAAAGATCGCCAAGCCAGAAGTATTACCGATGGATTGGAAAACGTCAGCGGCGTAACCGCAATTAGTGATGGTGCTACTGGTGGTAGAAACTACTTTACCATCCGAGGCTTTGAAAGTTATAGTAACTCGCTCGTCAATGGACTCCCCGATCCCCAAATTTCCTCCGATGGCGGCTTTGTCAATGTCGAACGGTTAGAAGTGCTCAAAGGGCCAGCCTCCGTTTTGTATGGTTCGACTTCATTCAGTGGCATCGGTGGTACTGTTAACTTTGTGACTAAACAGCCGCTCCGCGATCCGGCTTATGACTTGAGTACGACAATTGGTAGTTTCAATGACTATCAAGGATCGATCGATGCCTCTGGGCCACTGAACGAGTCTAAAACGGCTCTTTACCGCTTCAATGCTGGTTATCGGACTACTGATGGTTTTATTGACTTCAATCAATCTAGAAAGTTTTCTATTGCTCCTGTTGTTACTATTAGTCTGGGTAAAAATACGGATCTAGCAATAGAGGGCGATGTCAATATTCAGGAGCGCAATGGTCAAACACCGCCAGGAGTGCCAGCACTCGGTACTGTGTTACCAAACCCCAACGGAAACCTCAGCCGCAACTTTAATTTAATAGGCCCTGTAACCGATAACCTGACAGTCAATGGCAGATTTGGATATACATTAGAACATCGATTTAACGAAAACTTGAAGATTCGCAATGCCTTTCGCTATGTGTATTACGATGACGACGATCGTAATGGATCTCCTGATTTTTCTTCTGCTGGTTTAGCTGCCGATAATCGCACGCTAAATCGCACTGCGACGATCGGCAGTCAATTCTATGATTTTTACTATTTAGATACAAGTCTAATTGGTAAATTCAGCACTGGATCGATCGACCATCAATTTCTAGCTGGCTTTAGTTTGAGTCGCAATACAACCGATCTCAACTTTGAATTTGGAATTCCTGCTGCCTCAGTCGATATTTTCAGCCCACAATATAATAACAATGTTGTCTCTACTGGTCGTAACTTTATCAGCTTCACCAATCAAGAGACGGTGGGTGTCTATCTTCAAGACCAAGTTAATCTCACAAATAATCTAAAACTGCTGGTCGGCGGACGACTAGATTTACTAGAAGAGCGGAAAACAGATCGATTAGCCAACACAACAACCAGTCAATCAAACACTGCATTTAGTCCACGGGTAGCGGTTGTGTATCAACCGATCCCACCAATGTCTGTATATGCTAATTTTGCTCGTTCTTTTGCTCCGACGATCGGCAGATCTGCAACTGGCTCTGTATTTCAACCAGAAATGGGAACCCAGTATGAAGTAGGTGTTAAATACGATTTAACTAACAAGATTTTTGCAAACCTTTCTTTCTACGATCTGACTCGTTCTAATGTCACAACACCCGATCCAACTGATGCTAACTTTTCGATTCAAACTGGAGAACAAAGAAGTCGAGGCATCGAACTAGATGTCAGCGGTGAGATCTTACCTGGATGGAACGTAATTGGTGGATATGCTTTTAATGATGCCAGAGTCACCAGAGATAATGCAATTCCGGTGGGTAATCGGTTATTTTCTGCTCCAGCAAACTCACTCAATCTGTGGACGACTTACAAATTCCAAACAGGTAATTTGCAGGGATTAGGCTTTGGGTTAGGCTTGTACTATACGGGGGAAAGAGCCGCAGATTTAGCAAATACTTTAGAATTACCTAGCTATCTACGTGCTGATGCCGCCGTTTTTTATGAACGCAACGACTTCCGTGCCGGACTAAATTTCCGCAACATCTTTAATACCAACTATTTTACAAGTAGTTAGGGCTTGCTGAATAAGTCATACGATCGAGTGAGCGAATCTCGAAGCACGCTCACTCGAAGCGCGTCGTCTAGCGACGATCGCCAATGATAATTTTTAGTTAAGCTCAAAGGAGATACAAGCAAGATTTCTAATC
>NZ_JBGSPA010000139.1:0-18726 GCF_041738855.1 Chamaesiphon sp.
AAATCGTCCAGCCCTATTTTGAACTAGCCAAAGAATCAACAGTCGAACGCTTTGAGGCACTACAAGGCACTGGCAAAACTGCCCACACGATCGAACAGGTTGTATCTGCTGCCTATTTTCAGCGCGTTGAAACCTTATTCGTAACCGTGGGCGAGCAAGTTTGGGGGAGTTTCGATCCAGAAACGAACGCGGTGCAGATTCACGATCGACCAGCAGCGGGTGACGAAGATTTGCTGAACCTGGCAGCCCTACACACGTTACTCAATGCGGGTACGATTTACGCTGTAGAGCCAGGACAGGTTCCCGACGACCGACAGATCGCCGCCATTTTTCGCTATTGATAATCTAAGTTCGCACTAAACATCTGGCGCGGTCATAACCAGCTTGGATTTTAACACTGTCAACTATCATTCGATCGCACATTATGGTTAGCAACAGCAAAGTTCGGCGATTGGTAGGAGCAACGCTAGTTGAGTGGCAGGCTTGCGATGTATCGCTGCTGGCATCGGCTCTGGCTTATTCAACTGTTTTCGCCCTCGCTCCTTTGATGATTTTAGTCATCATGATGCTGGGCGCGATCTTTGGTGAAGCGACGGCAAAAGCACAAATTGTTACCCAAATGACCGATTCGATCGGAGCAGAGGGAGCCGAATTGCTAGCAACTGCCATTACCAATCTGCGCGCCCAGACGGGTGAAAGCCCATTACAACTGGCGATGAATTTAGGCTTCTTCGTCGTTGGTGCATCTAGTATCTTTGCCCAAATTCAGCAGGCTCTCGATCGAATTTGGGAAGTCCAGCCAGCTCCAGGAAGACAGATCGCGCACTTTTTCCGCAAACGGCTATTGTCTTTTACGATGATTTTGGCGATCGTGTTTTTGCTGTTAGTTGCGGCGATTTCTAATAGTTTACTTGCGGTTATTGTCACTACGCTCGATCGGTGGTTGCCTGGATTAGGCAGCCTCTGGCTAATGCTGCGCTGGCTCATCTCCTTTAATTTAATTATTATGGTCTTTGCTGCGATGTATACGATCTTGCCAGATATAGAAATTCACTGGCGCAATACCTTAATAGGCGCGACGATCGCCGCGCTACTTTTCATAGCAGGACAAGCATTGTTTGGGGTATTTTTGAGCATGGCAAATATCGGCTCTGGTTATGGTGTGGCAGGCTCTTTTCTGATTGTAATTACCTGGATTTTTTACGTCGCACAAGTTCTGTTTTCAGGCGCAGTTTTTACAAAAGTTTATGCTCGACAGCGCGGAGTGCCGATCGTGCCGTCAGAGTTTGCCGTATCAACGTCCACCGCAAATCCACGTTGAAGGTTTTGTAATTTAGTCCGATTGCTTCTGTATTAGGAATAACAGCTATTACAGGCTTGTTACATAGCCCGATCTACATTAACAACATGGGACATTCTCAGAGCAAACTTGTAGGCTGTCACTATTGCGTCATATTTGTGTTTGATACTAAAGATAGTTGGCTAGAAATTTGAGCGATCGTGATGTTTAAATTCGATCGACCATCACGATCGGGATCTGCACAATCGATTATGCAAGCTTTATGTTAATTTATCTCAACATTATTTAAGTGAGGAGATTCAATACTTAGTTAGTCTAGATAGATGGAAAATGTCAATCTTACCATTTTCAGTTCCTGGGATGCGAGAATTTGAAACCGCCAATGGGATTGCTCAACTTAATGCTGAAAGATTGCAGATCGAAGTTGAAATTAAAGATAATTGGTTTGGGAAAACTCACACTCGCATTATCGAAATTCAAATTCCTTATGATGAAATATCGAGTGTTGTTTTAAAGTCAAATTGGTTTGTAAACCGTCTGGTCGTCCAAACGTGCCGCATTACAACTGTCAGACAGTTTCCAGAGCAGGAGAGCGGCAAGATTTTACTTAATATTGCTCGCGGAGATCGAGAGACTGCCAGAGTATTTGCCGCACAACTACAAGCAAATATCATTGAGTTAGAACTAAATCGATTAGATCGAGTAGAACCATTTGAGATTGAGTGAATTAAATAATTATCAAAAACTAACTATGAACGGATTAACTGGAAAAAATGTCCTAATTACTGGAGCGAGTTCGGGGATCGGGCAAGCGATCGCCATTCGACTCGCTCAAGAAGGTTGCAACATTGCTATCAATTACCGAAAAAATGCCGAAGAAGCCGCCGAAACCGAAGAACAGGCAATGCAGAAAGCTTGTGGGCAAGTCGAAGACTGTGGCGTAAAATCGCTAATCGTTCAGGGTGATGTATCTAAAGAAGATGAGGTTATCGAGCTAGTTAATACGGTAGTAGAGCAATTTGGCGGTCTGGATATTCTGATTAATAATGCCGGAATCCAAACCGAGTGTCCGTCGCACGAGATATCAGCAGATGAATTCGATCGAGTCTTAGATGTCAATCTTCGAGGTGCATTTCTGTGCGCGCGGGAAACAATCAAGCATCTATTATCCCGACAGCAAGCTGGCACTATTATCAATATTTCTAGCGTTCATGAAATTATTCCGCGCCCTACATATTTGAGTTATTCAATTAGCAAAGGTGGAATGGGAAACTTAACCAAAACGCTGGCACTAGAATATGCCGATCGACAGATTCGCGTCAATGCGATCGCGCCTGGTGCGACCGTAACCCCAATCAATCAAGACTGGATCGATAATCCAGATAAAAAAGCTGTTGTCGAAAGCCATATTCCGATGGGACGGGCTGGCACATCTGAAGAGATGGCGGCGGCTGTGGCATTTCTGGCTTCAGATGAAGCCGCATATATCACCGGACAAACATTGTATATCGATGGTGGACTCACCCTCTACGCTGATTTTCGCGAATCTTGGTCAGCCTAAAGCCTGAAAATTATCACCCCCTCACCCCAACTCTTCATCATGACTATCCAACCCTCTATTTCCAAAAAAATCAAATTCTGGAGCCTTTCACTGTTGCTGCTTCCAGCGATCGCCAGTTGCAATACCCAACAGCCCTCGACATCTATCCAACCAGAAAATCAACCTCCTCCAGTTGCCACAACTCCAAGCAATCCAGTTGTCATAACTCCCACCGATCCTGCCCCAATCGCTCAAGCTCCCAACCGATCCGCTGAAATAACTCGGTTGCAACAAACCAAACAATGTGCGGGCTGTAATTTGAGTGGAGCCAACTTGCAGAATGCCGATCTCGATGATGCAAATTTGCAAAACGCCAACCTTCAAGGAGCCAATCTATTCCGAGCGGATTTAGGTAAAGCAAACCTCCAAGGCGCGAATCTCCAAGGTGCCAATCTCACTAATGCCGATCTCGAAAAAGCCAACTTACAAGGGGCTGCACTTCAGAATGCCAATTTACAGCAATCCAAACTAGAGAAAGCCAGTCTGCAAGATGCAAATATCACTGGAGCCAATTTGCAGGGTGCGGATCTAAAAGATACCATCATGCCCGACGGCACAATTCGACGACGTTAAAATTCACGATCGAGAGGTATAGTTATGACCGCAGAAGAACAACGACTGACAGCAGACCGCGATCGCCAAGCCTATTGGCGCAGATGGGGGCCATACTTGAGCGAACGTCAGTGGGGCACCGTTCGGGAAGATTATAGTGCCGATGGTGCCGCTTGGGAGCATTTTCCCCACGAGCAGGCGCGATCGCGGGCGTATCGGTGGGGTGAAGATGGGATTGCTGGCATTTCAGACAATCATCAACGGTTGTGTTTTGCGATCGCATTGTGGAATGGCGAAGACCCGATTCTCAAAGAGCGGCTATTTGGGCTGACTGGCCCTGAAGGCAATCACGGCGAGGATGTCAAGGAGTACTACTTCTATCTCGACAACACGCCCAGCCACGCCTATATGAAGTATCTCTACAAGTATCCACACGCTGCTTTTCCCTACACCCAACTCGTGCAGGAGAACCAACGCCGGGGTTATCACGAGCCAGAGTTTGAGTTAGCAGATACTGGTGTGTTTGATGACGATCGCTATTTTGATATCTATATCGAGTATGCCAAAGCCACGGACGAAGACATGCTGATTCAGATTACCGCCATCAATCGCGGTACAGAACGGCAAACGCTTCATTTATTACCAACACTCTGGTTTCGGAATACTTGGTCGTGGGATCTCGATAGTCCCAAACCGCAGTTACAGCAAGGAGAGAGTACAGGATCGAGTATTGTCATCACAGCTAACCATCCCACTTTGGGCGATCGCTATCTCTATTGCCAGTCTACAGCACTATTATTTACCGAAAATGAGACTAATTCCGATCGATTATTCGGTACTCAAAACTCGTCACCTTATGTCAAAGATGGCATTAACGACTACATCGTACATGGGCGCACCGAAGCCGTAAATCCCCAACAGATCGGCACCAAAGCCGCTGCCGATTACGAACTGACTCTAGATGCCCACCAATCGCAAACAATCCAATTACGTCTGACAAATCGTGCCGATTTAACCGCACCCTTCGCCGAATTTGCAGATATATTTGCACTGCGTCAGCAAGAAGCGGATGAATTCTATCAGCGCATCACGCCCGATCGAATCTCAGACGATGCACGGCAGATTCAAAGACAGGCGTTTGCCGGACTGCTGTGGACGAAACAATACTATCATTACGTGGTTGAAGATTGGCTCCAGGGCGATCCGACCCAACCGCCGCCGCATCGTCACAATCCGCGCAATTCAAACTGGATTCATCTGTTTAACGATGACATCATTTCGATGCCCGATAAGTGGGAGTTTCCGTGGTTTGCAGCTTGGGATCTGGCGTTTCATTGCCTGCCGCTAGCAACGATCGATCCCGACTTTGCCAAACGCCAATTAGATCGGCTCACCCGCGAATGGTACATGCACCCAAATGGGCAGATTCCCGCCTACGAGTGGCATTTTAGCGATGTCAATCCGCCCGTTCATGCTTGGGCGACTTGGCGCGTCTACCAGATCGAGCAGGAAGTATATGGCCGCAGCGATCCACAATTTCTAGAGCGCGTGTTTCAGAAGTTATTGCTCAACTTTACCTGGTGGGTGAACCAGAAAGACCACAACGGCAACAACATTTTTCAAGGTGGGTTTTTAGGATTAGATAATATTGGCATCTTCGATCGCAGTGCAGCACTACCGACAGGCGGATATCTCGAACAATCCGACGCTACTAGTTGGATGGGGATGTATTGTCTGAATATGTTAGAGATTGCCCTAGAGCTAACTAAAACCAATCCCACTTATGAAGATATTGCCAGCAAGTTTTTCGAGCATTTTTTGTATATAGCCGATGCCATGAATCATGTCGGCGAGCAAAATGTGCCGTTGTGGGATGAAGAAGATCGATTTTTCTACGATGTGTTGCACTTACCTGACACTCGATATCACCATTTGAAAGTTCGATCGATGGTCGGACTAGTGCCATTATTTGCCACCGGAATTCTAGAATCGGCTACTCTAGACCGATTACCCGATTTCAAACGTCGCTTTGAGTGGTTTATCAACAATCGCCCCAACTTGCAGCGCAATCTGGCAGCTTTGTCAACACCAGGAGCGGAATCCAGACGATTGCTGGCGATCGTCAATCCGATCGAGCGACTCAAGCACGTCATCCACCGCTTGCTAGATGAAACCGAGTTCCTCAGCCCTTATGGAGTGCGATCGCTCTCAAAAATTCATGCCCAACAGCCCTACACGTTCGCTGAAGGGGGACAAACACATACCATTGCCTATGAACCTGCCGAATCGACCACAGGCATGTTTGGGGGCAATTCCAACTGGCGGGGGCCAATTTGGTTCCCGATGAATTTTCTGATAATTGAATCGCTCCAAAAGTTTCATACTTATCTCGGTGATGACTTCACAGTCGAATGTCCCACCGGATCGGGACAGTGGCTGACACTAGCAGAGGTAGCCACCGAACTATCGCGTCGTTTAATTAGCATTTTCGCACCCGACGAAAGAGTCGAGCGTCCAGTTCACGACCAAAATCCTTTATTCAAGCAGCCACAGTGGCAAAATTTATTGCTATTTTACGAATATTTTAATGGCGATAATGGTGCTGGGTTGGGAGCGAATCATCAAACGGGTTGGACGGGTTTAGTTGCCACTTTGATTCGCGATTCTAGCGAACGATCTCAAACATCTCAGCCCAAATATCCTCCCGATCCAATCGCCTCAACTGTCGATCGATAAAGCTCGATTTATAGTCCTGCCAATCTATCCAGAATCTTCTTTTTTTAGAGTGAATAGTTATGCTTGAACGGGTATTAATTTGTACGGATTTTAAGGATGGTTTGCAGCGGCTGGCGCATTATACCGACTCTTTAGCGGCTGACGGGATGAAGCAAATTGTGTTTCTCCATGTCGTTCCGCTCTTAGAAACGCACACTATTCCTAAGCGCGATAACGATCGCGTCGAACAAGCTCAAGCGCAACTGACTGAGGCAGTTGGATCGAGTCCGGCGGGAGCCGATGTCCACATAGAGGTGCGATCGGGGCAATCCGTCGAGACGATCCTTCAGGTTGCTAACAGCTATGGCTCTGAATCGATCTTCCTGGGTTCTCAGACGCATAACTCCCTGACCGAAATCCTCCGAGGCAGTAGTACGATCGCCGAATTATCTCGCCGCACGCCGATCCCACTGGTGATTCTCCACCCTCAATCGATCGCGGCATTCACTGCGGAGGAGCCTTAACTCCGTTGCCAGCTTTAACAATCTTCGATATTTAAACCAGGAAAATAAATAAATAAAAATCTAAGTTAGAACCGACAGAAAATAACTCGATTTTTGCTCCGAGCATCCGCAATTCAACCTACAAATCGTACAGATTATGTCGATCGATAAAGCTTGATTTAGAGTCCTGGCGATCTATACAAAATATTCTTTTTTTTGGAGTAAATAGTTATGTTTGAACGAGTTTTGATTTGCACGGATTTTAAAGATGGTTTGCAGCGGCTGGCACATTATACTGACGCTTTAGCGGCTGGCGGGATGAAGCAAATTGTGTTTCTCCACGTCGTTCCACTATTAGAAACGCGCACTGTTCCCAAGAGCGATAACGATCGCGTAGAACAAGCTCAAGCGCGACTGACTGCGGCAGTTGGGAAGAGTCCGGCTGGGGTCGAAATCCACATTGAGGTGCGATCGGGGCAATCCGTTGAGACGATTCTTCAGGTTGCTAGGAGCTATGGCTCTGAATCGATCGTCTTGGGTTCCCAAACGCACAGCTCGCTTGTCGATCTACTGCGGGGCAGTACGATGACCGAATTATCTCGCCGCACGACGATCCCGCTGCTGATTCTCCGTCCTCAGTTAATTGCGGCATTTACTGGCGAGGAGCTAAGGCTCCGTTGCCAGCATTTATTTCGCGCTGTACTGGTTCCTTATGACGGCAGTACAGCCGCCAATTTTTTGGTCGAGCAGATAAAGCAGTTGGCTCAAAAACAGACCGATCGATTTCTGGAGCGGTGCGTGCTGTCTTGGGTGACTGGCGACATCCCCACTCAGACAGAGCAAAACCTCCTGGCTGACATCAAAGTCGATCTGGAGGCAGCAAATTTACAAGTAACAACAGACTTACGCCGGGGAACGCCGCTAACCGAGATTTTAGAGGTAGCTCAAATGGAGGAAATTAGCACGATCGCCATTTCTACTGGCACGATCGGGAAATTTCAGGAGTGGATTATGGCTAGTTTTGCAGCAGAATTACTGCGGATGAGCTGGTCGCCAGTATTGTTTTTCCCTCCTTCCCGTTAGATTTAGCTGCGATCGTTCATCAATTTTAACAATCCTCGATCGACAAATAGAAGCACGATCTTCGGCATGATTTGATGCTATGAGAAGAAAATTAGAGTTTTAAAATTCATTATAAAACTGATAATAGCAGCGCATTTTATTTAAGCTTTATTACACAATTGAAGACACCTGTATCCATCTAAATGTAGACAGATAATCACAGCTTTTTTACTAAACTTAAATTAGGAGAATAAACACATGAAAATCCAAGTTGGAACCGACAGTAATATCGAAGGCAACACCGTGCTAGTTCAAGCAGTTGAAACTGTGGTACGTGACACTTTAGATCGCTTTAGCTCGCAAATCACGCGGGTGGAAGTTCATCTCAGCGATGAGAATAGCGGCGAGAAATTTGGCACTGACGATAAACGCTGCCTGCTCGAAGTTCGTCTTGCCAGCCACCAACCAATCGCCGTGACCGATCGAGCGGCGACCCCAGAGCAGGCTGTTAGTGGTGCTGCCGAGAAAATGAAAAATTTGCTAGAAACTACGCTCGGACGGTTGAGCGATCGATAAATAGCCGATCGCCAAACTCAAATAATTAAGGGAATTGTAATTATGTTCATCAAAGTTAAAACCCTCGAAGGTTTCAAATTGAATAGTCTCGACGGTGAAATCGGCAAGGTCAAAGAATTTTATTTCGACGATCGGCACTGGACGATTCGCTATCTAGTCGCCGACACCGGAGGCTGGCTGACGGGCAGACAAGTGCTGATTTCACCGTATGCGCTGGTGGCTGCGGATGATATAGACCAGTACATCACCGTCGATTTGACCAAACAGCAGATTGAGAATAGTCCATCCTTGAGCAGTGACAAACCCGTTTCGCAACAATTCGAGACGGATTATTACGGATATTATGGGTACCCAATGTATTGGAGTGGCTTATCCATGTGGGGAGCTTACCCTTATATTCAGCGCGATCGCGAACAATGGTACAAACCTACTCCAGTAGAGGAAAAGGGAGATCCCAACTTGCGAAGCACTCAGGAGGTGAGTGGCTATCACATTCAAGCTACAGACGGCGAGATCGGGCACGTCGAGGACTTTATTATCGATGACCAAACGTGGGCGATTCGGTATCTAATTATCGATACAGTCAATTGGTGGTCGGGAAAAAAAGTTCTAGTTTCACCACAATGGATCGAGCGGGTGAGCTGGGATGAGTCGAAAGTCTTCATCAATCTACCCTGCGAAATCATCAAACAATCGCCGGAATATATGCAGGAGACGCTGCTCATGCGGGAGTACGAAACTCTACTGCATCAACATTACAATCGCCAGGGTTACTGGTTTACTGAATCGGAAGATTTGGTGCAAATTCTGTAGAACGCTCGCAAGTACAAGCCACAGACGCGATCTGCCTAAGCGTTAAATAGATCGCGGCTGTGGCTTTACTAAATCGATTGCATATACACAAAAAACTTAAACCATGCCAACCAGTACCTCCAACAATAGCCACATCGATTCACCATCGCACCCATTTCCGATCGAGCAACTAGACGATTTAATTAGTCCTTTTCTCGTACCGCCAGGGCAGCGAATCAATCTTGCCAAAGATTACGATTCGGGTTTTAAAGCCAGTCATCTCAAAAAGTCGAAAGCCAAAGGTCAATTAAAAGCAGGTATTAAGACTCTAGCAAAATATCAATACCTGCTTTATGCCCAAAATACCCATTCCTTGCTAATTGTTTTTCAGGCGATGGATGCTGCGGGTAAAGATAGTACCATCAAGCACGTCATGTCGGGGATTAATCCCCAGGGATGCCAAGTCAATAGCTTCAAAGCTCCTTCAGCAACAGAGTTGGAGCATGACTATTTATGGCGATGTTCCAAAGCTCTACCAGAGCGAGGGCAAATTGGCATTTTTAATCGCTCTCATTACGAGGAAATCTTAATCACGCGCATCCATCCAGAAATTATGGAGCAGCGACAACTTCCGCCGCATTTAATCGACAAACAAATTTGGGAACGTCGCTTTGAAGAAATCAACAACTTTGAGAAGTATCTGGTAAATAACGGAACGATTATCTTAAAGTTCTTCCTGAATGTGTCTAAAGACGAGCAAAAAGAACGCTTTTTGGAACGGATCGATCGACCGGAGAAGAACTGGAAGTTCTCTATTAATGATGCAAAAGAGCGCGCTCGCTGGGATGACTATATGACTGTCTATGAGGACATGTTTAATCATACCAGTACTGAATGGGCACCTTGGTATATTATTCCAGCCGATCGCAAATGGTTCACTAGGCTTGTCGTAGCTGGGATTATTTATACCAAGTTGGAAGAACTAAATCTCCATTACCCAAAGATTAGCAAGGAACAACATCGAGAACTCTTGAAAGCAAAAGCAATGCTTGAAAGTAATGAATAAAGACTAATTTAATTGTTAAAAATATCATTTTAGTCGATCGATCTAATTAGTAAACTTAGAAGTAAGAAAATGAGTAAGATAAAAGCTACGATCCTACGTTCGCAATTGAGTTCCATTGTGGGTGTAACAATGTTAGTAGTTGGTTTGATGGCTGGCGCGATCGCGCCTTATTTGGCTACAGCTCAAACTCCAGCTCCAGCTCCAGCAGTGCCGAATACTACAGCAAATACCAGCTTTCCCGATACGCAAAATTATTGGGCGCAGCCGTTCATTCACGCTTTAGCACAACGCAATGTTGTCACGGGTTATCCCGATAATACCTTTCGCCCCGCAAAAACTGTCAGTCGCGATGAGTTTGCAGCAATTCTACGGCAAGCATTCGATAAAGCTCCAGTGCGGCAGATTGCTAGCGGCAGCACGTATACAGACGTTCCTGATGGCTACTGGGCATCAGCGGCAATTAAAGAGGCATACGAAATGGGGTTCATGGACGGCTATCCAGGTCAAGAGTTTCGCCCCAAACAACCCGTCACCAAGGTTCAAGTATTAACTGCGCTAGCCCGAAAACTCAACTTGCCTTCAACTACTGTCGCTACTACTACGCCAGCAACCCAACAGCCTGCAACTACGCCTACTACTACGCCAGCAGCCCAACAGCCTGCAACTACAGATACTACTACGTCCGTAGCCCAACAGCCTGCAAACACGAGCGCAAAAAAAACAATGATGTTTCCTCTCGGCCTGATGGCACTAATGCAGCCATTGATGACAACGCCAGCAAGAGCGATTGCCGCTGTCAATTCAGCACCGACTAGCAGTACTCAACCCGCTCCTAATGCCGCTGTCACTCCGCCAACTCCAACTCCAACTCCAACTGCTAGCAGCACCCCACCACCTGCGCCGAATGGCAAAATCGCCATCAGTGAGTACTATCGGGATGCCGCGCAGATTCCGCAGAATGCGGTCGATGCGGTTGCCAAGACAACTGCTGCCGGAATTGTGGTGAATTATCCCGATCTACGAGTATTAAACCCGAATCAAGCGGCAACTCGCGGCGAAGTTAGTGCCTTAATTCATCAAGCCTTGGTGTATCAAGGAAAGGTTACGCCGCTGCCTACCAATCCCGCTACCAACTATATTGTCGGTCGTTAACTGAGTGTAATTACAGGAGCGATCGGCATATTGCTGATGATTTTGGGGATGGGTGCCACCATTGCCGTGCTACTCGCCAAGTCGGTGTCTTAACCCAAAGGAGTCGCCATTTACGACCCTATTCGATCGGTGGATGTATTTGTAGCCGCCGCAAATACGACAGGCATAACAGCTCATTTTGTCGGAGTGGTGGCTTCATTAAGCGTATTTAACTGGCTACATCGTCCAACTGATTAGATTACCTGGATAAAGTCATGCCCATGCAAACAAGATCCATTACAACTCAAGCATCTGAGGCACCAGTTTCAAGCCAGACCGGAATTATATTTAGTAATATCGATTTCGCGACGATTATCAATTTTCTTGTCTTCTCAACAATCGCTGCCATCGCTTATATCTACATTTCGGCGCGTCAACAGTCTGCATCGAGCTTTAACCCGCCAGATAATGTGCCGTGTTATCGCTGTCGGTATTTCAACAATAATCCCTATCTCAAATGCGCTCTCCATCCAACAAACGTTCTCACGGAGGAATCGATCGATTGTGTAAATTATCACCCAAAAGAGCAGAGTACTATTGAAAAACTTTTTTCTAGACAACACAACCCAAAGTAAGTGGTCAGTCAATATCCAAGGCATGGCAATAGAGATCGACTTTGCAACAGAAATTATCACTACCAAAATGAGCGTTACTTATTATGACTACAAAGCACGATCGCGGTTTAACTTACACAGACTGGACGCTGACCGAATCTCAATTAGATCCAGAGCAGTTGCGTGCTAGAGAAACCGTTTTTACGATCGGCAATGGGTATTTAGGGACGCGGGGCAGCTTTGAGGAAGGCTATCCAAAGGCGTTGCCAGCGACTCTAGTGCATGGGGTGTTTGACGATGCGCCCGTGATTTATACCGAACTGGCAAATTGTCCCGATTGGCTGTCTCTGATAATAATCGTCAACGGTGAACCCTTTCATCTCGACTCCGCAGAGCGGACGCTACGCGATCGCGGCGAGATTATTCACTACGAACGGCAGCTCGATTTACGTCACGGCATTCTGAGTCGATCGATCCGGTGGCGCAGTCCCACGGGGAAAATACTAGAGTTACAGTTTGAACGCTTTGCCAGCCTTGCCGATCCACACGTACTAGGGCTGCGCTGCCAGATTACACCGATTGATTTTGATGCCGAAATCGAAGTCCAATCTAGCCTCAATGGCTACCCCGAAAATCATGGCTTCAATCACTGGGAGCAAATCCATCAGGGCACGATCGAGCCAGAGATTGAGGCGGGAATTTGGCTCCAGGTGCGGACTCGCAGTTCCCGTATCGAACTGGGCATGGCGACCAAACTCGCTGTCGTTGGCACCGCTGCCTCCTGGCAGGTAACGAGTTCTCCTGGTCATCCCACCTTAACGGCAACTTTCAGCGCGGCAGCGGGGCAGACCATTACCGTAGAAAAGCTCGTGACGGTGTTTACGTCTCAAGAGGCGGAATTGCCCGTACAAGCGGCTCAAGCTAAATTGGCTGAGTTGCCTTCCTATGCCGTTCTGCTTGCCGCACACCAGCAGGCGTGGAACACCGTTTGGCAGCACAGCGACATCGAGATTGAGGGGGATCTCACCGCGCAGTTGGCAGTGCGCTATAACCTGTTCCAACTCTTCATCGCTGCCTCCCCGCACAACGATCGGGTCAGCGTTCCCGCCAAAACACTGTCGGGCTTCGGCTATCGGGGTCACGCCTTCTGGGATACCGAAATTTTTATCCTGCCTTTTTTCACCTTGACGCAACCCGCGATCGCTCGCAACTTGTTGAGCTATCGCTATCACACCCTAGCTGGCGCACGACGCAAAGCCGCGCATAGTGGGTATGAGGGAGCCATGTTTGCCTGGGAAAGTGCTGCCACAGGCGACGAGGTGACACCCAAATCGTCAATCCCGACCGATCCCTATGCCGAAGCGGTGCGGATGTGGGTACGCGATCGCGAAATCCACCTAAGTGCCGACATTGCCTATGCGATCTGGCAATACTGGCAGGCAACAGGTGACGACATCTGGCTGCGCGACTACGGAGCCGAAATTATTCTGGACACTGCCCGCTTCTGGCTGAGTCGCTTGGAGTGGCACGAGCAGCAGCAACGGTACGAACTGTGCGGGGTAATCGGTGCGGATGAATACCACGAGCAGGTACATAACAATGCGTTTACCAATCGCATGGTGCAGTGGCATCTCGAACAGGCAGTTGCCGTCTATGAGTGGTTGCAGCGCAAGTTTCCCCAGCAGGCTGCGGCACTGGCACAACGGCTGCCACTCACCGCCGATCGCCTGCGGCATTGGCAAGCGGCGATCGCTCAAATATACATCCCTTACGATGCCAAAACAGAGCTAATCGAACAGTTCGAGGGATTTTTCCAGCTTCAAGATATCGATTTAACCGAGTACGAACCCCGCGATCGCTCCATGCAAGCGGTACTTGGTATTGATGAAACAAACCAGCGACAGGTGCTCAAGCAACCTGACGTGCTGATGCTCCTCTACCTGATGCGAGGGATGCAAGCATTCCCCTACAGCCTTGAGGTGCTGCAAACGAATTGGGACTACTACGCTCCCCGCACAGACATCACCTACGGCTCATCCCTGACTCCAGCGATTCACGCGCTCCTCTCTGCCGACTTGGGTGCAACAACAGTTGCTTACAAACAGTTTATGCAGGCAGCAATGGTGGATCTCGACAATAATCGTGGCAACACCGCTGATGGCATTCATGCGGCTTCAGCAGGCGGTGTCTGGCAAGCCGTGGTGTTCGGTTTCGGTGGTATTCAACTTCAAAAAAGTGCGCCTGTTGCCACCCCGCAGCTTCCGCCTACCTGGACGCGCCTCAAATTCAAATTGTGCTGGCGTGGTACCTGGCACAGCTTTGATTTATCGCCCTCTAAGGCTCACGCACCGGACTCTCAAACCCCTAATGCTCACGTACCGGACATTCAGGGCTTCATCTTCGACCTGGATGGCGTGTTGACGGACACTGCTGAATGCCACTACCAGGCTTGGCAGCGACTAGCGGATGAAGAAGGACTGCCCTTCGATCGACAGGCAAATGAAGCACTGCGGGGCGTGTCTCGGCGCGAATCGCTGCTAGCGATCGTCGGCGATCGTTATTATTCAGAGCTAGAACGAGAGGAAATGATGGAGCGCAAGAATCGCTACTATGTGGCATCCGTTCAAGCCATTACTCCTCAAGATATTTTGCCAGGAGCACTAGAGCTACTCGACGAACTCCGGCAATCGGGCTTAAAAATTGCGATTGGCTCTGCCAGCAAAAATGCGCGCACGGTGATTGAGAAATTAGGGCTTGCCGATCGTGTGGATGCAATCGCCGATGGTAACAGCGTCGAACATCCCAAGCCAGCCCCCGATCTCTTTCTCTATGCCGCTGCTCAGTTGGGACTCGACCCCGCCCATTGTGTGGTCGTTGAAGATGCGGCGGTTGGCATTGAAGCGGCGATCGCTGCTGGAATGTGGGCAGTTGGGCTAGGTTCGGTCGATCGCTTTGGTGGCTCTGCACACATCGTTTTACCCAACTCGATCGGCGTTCGCCTGAGCGATCTACAAACTCAATTAGGTAAAGCAGTACTTACTTGATATCGATACATAACTTCTGGTAGATGTTTGGTCGATCGCTTTGGGATAAATTCACTGTAAATATATTGGTAATTTATGTTGTGAGTACAGAAATATCTACTGTTTGGAATAAAATCCAAGGCATGGCAAATGACTTCATCATTTTATTGCCAAATATCGTATTGGCACTGATTGTCTTTGCCATTTTCTTTTTTACGGCCCGAACCCTCAAACAATTAGTCAGACGATTGACGCAAGATCGCCGCCAAGCTCACAATTTGGGCTTAGTACTGGGGCGATTGGCGCAAGGGACAATGATTTTAGTCGGATTATTCATTGCCCTGTCGATTGTCATTCCGTCGCTCAGAGCCAGCGATTTGGTGCAGCTATTGGGAATTAGTGGAGTAGCAATCGGGTTTGCATTTCGAGATATTCTCCAAAACTTTTTAGCAGGTATTTTAATCCTTCTAACCGAACCATTTCAAATTGACGACCAAATTGTCTTTAAGAATTTTGAGGGTACCGTCGAACAAATTCAAACCCGCGCGACCACAATTCGCACCTATGATGGTCGGCGGATTGTGATTCCTAATTCAGAATTATTTACCAACTCAGTAATTGTTAATACCGCCTTTGAACATCGCCGTTTGGAGTATGACATCGGGATTGGCTACGGCGATGATATCGATACCGCCAGACGACTCATTTTGGAGGCAATGAATGAAATAGATGGAGTGCTAGACAGCCCTGCGGCTGATGCGCTTGTCGTCGAACTAGCAGGTAGCTCGGTGAATATTCGCGCTCGGTGGTGGGTGGAGCCACCGCGTCGGGCTGATGTGCTCGATCTGCAAGATCGGGTATTGACGAATATCAAAAACAAGCTGATCGGGAATGGGATCGATCTGCCCTTCCCCACCCAGCAGATTTTATTCCACGATCAGACCGAAGCTACCGATGGAGATCGCCACCAGCAGCGCGAAGGCTGGCCTGCTGGCAACGGCGAAGTGCCGAAGCCGCGCAGTATTACTAACATGCTCAAACAGTTGGCGCAAGACCCGGATCGACCCCAGGTTACGCCAGCGGCTAACAGCCATTCGCCCAGTCCCATTACTCAAACCGATCGATGAAATCCGCTAAGTTAGGCAAACTCTGGGACTCGTTACATTCTAGCTTCTGGTTTGTGCCAACTGTGATGCTGGTGCTGGCACTTGGGCTGTCATTTATTACCATCGGCATCGACCAGAGAAAAGAAACCAACAATATCGAACAACTAGGCTGGGCTTATTCCCTCGGCCCTAGCGGTTCGCGGGCTATTTTATCAGCGATCGCGGGATCGATGATGAGTGTGGCGACCACGGCTTTTTCGATTACGATCGTCGCACTTCAGTTGGCATCTTCCCAGTTTGGGCCGCGCTTACTGCGTAACTTCATGCGAGACACAGGCAACCAATTCGTCCTGGGCACCTTCATTGCCACATTTGGGTATTGTTTGATGGTGCTACGCACGGTTAATGGGGTTGAAGAAAATGAGTTCGTCCCGCACCTAGCCGTAACTGTCGGGATTGGTTTGGCGATCGCCAGTATTGGCGTATTGATTTATTTTATTCATCACTCCGCCGCATCGATTCAAGTCGATCGAGTCATCAAAAAAGTCGGTGACGATCTCGATAAGACGATCGATCGACTTTTTCCCGAACAGATCGGACGCAGTGCCTCACCGCAGACAGAAGCAGAGAGTCTAGACAATATTCCTGCTGATTTCGATCGGCTTTCCCGTGGCATCACAGCCAAAAAAAGTGGCTATATTCAAGCGATCGATGACGACGAACTGATGCAAATTGCGACCGAACATAATCTGCTGCTGCGAGTCGAGCAACGTCCCGGTCGCTTTGTCGTCAAGGGTAGCCAACTGATGTGCGTCTTTCCAGCAGAAAAGAGCGATCGAAAGCTGGCAGCCAAGATCGCCGATACAGTCGTGCTGGGTATCGGGCGTACCGAGCAGCAAGATCTGGAGTTTTCGCTCGACCAACTAGTCGAAATTGCCGCACGCGCCTTGTCTCCAGGAATTAACGATCCGTTTACGGCGATCCGCTGCATCGACCAGTTGAATGCGGCTCTGTGTCATTTAGCACAACGAGAAATTCCCTCACCCTATCGCTACGACGATCGCGCTCGGCTGCGGGTGATCGTTGCCGACCCGCTGGAGTTTGCCGATGCGATCGATACTGCCTTCAACCAGATTCGGCAGTACGGTCAGTCCAGTGTTGCCATCACCATGCGGTTATTAGAGGCGATCGCCACGATCGCACCGTTTACACATCGGGAACTAGATCGCACCGCATTACAGCGTCATGCAGACGCGGTAGAACGTGGCAGCCATGCCGGAGTTAAGGAAGAAATAGATCTCCAAGATGTGCAGGAGCGGTATCTAATCGCTGTCAAGACGATCGAACAATCCTCATCTCTTAATTGAGCATGATTAAAGGCATTACCGATTTGAGGGATGGTGTGCTGCTTTTATCAGCTTGCCAGCTTATTAATCAGTTATTAAGCTCTGCAATAAACTACCATATTTAATCTTATTATAACTGAATTTAACTAGCTATAAATCTATCAGCAGGAGGATAAATTAACTGAATCAAATATATAAAATAGGGGTATATAAATCCAATATACTGCAATCGCTCATAAGGCGGAATGACTAACTAAATCGATCGAGCAAAATTAACAAATATCCTCTATTTTAAAATGGAGAATTTACAATGAAAAATAATATTATCTTAGCTACTTGTCTATCTGCAATCGCCACTCTGGGAGTAATTACGCCAGCTAAAGGACAATTGCTTGGGCAGAGTTCAATTGGGCCATCGGTTCTGTTTGGTAATGGACAAACCGCAATCGGGATTGATTCTAAATTTGGGATTAGCGATAATCTATCGTTACGTCCGTTTATCTACTTTGCCAGTAGCGGTACGGACTTTGGTACCGCGCTTACTTATGATTTTCCACTCAGAAATGCTGAAAATAACATTGTAATTACCCCTTTTGTAGGTGCTTCGATCGATGTCGCTACGGGAAGTAATAGTATCACTACGGGTGGTTTAGTGGCTGGTGCCGATCTCGATCTCAGCGACAGCCTGCGATTAAAAGCGTCATTGATTGTACCGTTAAGTACCGATCGGGGACAAACTACTGGTGTGACTGTCGGTGCTGGTTTTCGGTTCTAAATCTTGATTAATTTTAGTTGGTTATCCATAGCCAACTATCTTGATGAAAAGTGAAAGTTTTTTTAACGACGGGATGGCAATTGTTACCTTTGGATTTGTAGTAGTGTTTTCTCAGGGCACCGCGAGTTTTGCGATCGCGCAGCCCTAAACCCCAATCGTTAAATCCCACAACCGATCGTGCCCTATGGTTCAGCTCAAAATTTTCACTAGCCAACAATTGAGTACCAATCGAGATCGATCGATCTTGATGACAATTATCTGGATGGGATTGCTCTTGGTGATGCCGATCGTCGGTGTAGCCCAAGACACCCCGCCAGTCGCCGTACCGTTACCCTCGCCGCAGATATCTACGCCGACGGATGGCGTATTTTTTGCAGACATTATGGTGAGGGGGCAGGTGATTGTACAAGTTGGCAGTCTTGCAAATCTCAGTGCGAGCGATCGCGCTAATATTATCAATCGCCGGATTGCAAGTTTTCTAGCTCAATCGCAGTCGAATGGCGCGATTACCGTCCAAACTGACCCGCAGCGCGGGATTGCTACCCTCCAACGGAATAATCGGATT
>NZ_JBGSPA010000167.1:0-40944 GCF_041738855.1 Chamaesiphon sp.
AATTGAATTAATATGATTTCATATTTGATTTTGGTTTCAGTTGATATTGTAGCAATCGTAACTAGTTGGTAAATACTACTAAATTAGCTGTTCTAGTTTTTATCGATCGAAACATACCTCATTTTGGTGCGTTCACCCTGACTTCCCGACCGATCCGATGTGGGAATGCCCCATTCGGAGAAATTATGATAAATTTATCGATTAGGCTTGCAGCTCTTGGCGAATTTTGGATACTATAGAGAGCATCCAAAGTACTAGCATTAGAACCAATAATTAATACTTGCCGTCGGGCCGATCGATCTGATTCTAACGAGTTACAGATCCGGTCGATATTTGCCTCCAACGATGGTTCGTACATATTATTTACACAACAGATTTCTGACTCCAGTTCGGTGGAGTAACACTCTTCAAATAAAACATTTGGCGGGCTACCAATCGCTAGCACTAATTTTTTAGCCCAAAAGCGATCGGCATTTTTACCATCAATTCGATAAATACCATCGATAGATCGCACATCCAACACATCGACACTCACTAAGTCGATCTCAATTAATCCCTTGGCACTTGCTGCTGCGAGTAATGCTGTCAGACGTTGCTGGAGATACAAACCAAAGATGCTGCGGGGCAGAAATAACTCATCCCAGCGACCGTCAGACATCGCCGATGTGTTTGCAGATAGCCATTTACGCGCCAGTTCACCGTGGCGATCTGCTGGTGCGAAGATCGATTCGCGATGTAGATCGAGCCAGTTGATGAAATGTTCGCGTTCCAACTGCTGGGGCATGAATTCTTTAAGTGATGAAATTAATAGCGCGTCGCGCCCCGATCGCATACCATAGGGGACACCAGTCCAAAACTCACCGGACTTTTCAGTAACCAAGATCCGCACAGGTTGGTGCTGTCGATGCTCACTATTTAGTATTAACTGAGCTTTCAAGTTACATTGCTGTTCCAACAGAGTGATATAGTGGATTAGAGTATATGCTGATGAGCTTCCAGCCCCAATAATCGCTAAATCGTAATACTTTGATGAGTCTAATCGATCTGGTTGTGAGTCGGCAAACCCGACCGAGTTTGGGTAGTGCATCACGGCTAATTAGCTTATTTATCTAAAAATTCAAGTTCACCGACGGTCTTTACCAATATACATATAAACAATTACCTCATCAATCTGGAAGACGCTAGCAACCTGGTTGAGAAATAGCAAAACTGCTAGTTCCAGTGTCTGTTATGTCGATCGCTCCCAACCTTAGATCGATCGCATCCTGCTTACTCTTGGTAAACATCTTCCAAATCAGTGATGCTGCGATCGCGATCGAGTATTTACTTTAAGACTGTAACACATCCAGCAAAGTCTACAAATCCAACAAAGTATCCACCCACGGCGGTGCTTTGGGAATCGGATTGCCAAGTCGCTCGAACATCAGTAGCGCGACTAAATGTACGACAAATACATAAACCAAACGACTGAAGAAGATTAGCGCAATCGCCAAAATTTGGACGATGACCAGATTTGGTTCGGCAAGGATGCCCAATTGAATGAAAATCCATTCCGACAGATCGCGAATTCTCGCCATGAGGTAAGTCCAGAGATCTTCACCCAGTAATAACGAAGTCAACCAAAAGCGAAAGAATACCCCGAGAGTGTCGAGTAACGCACCCAGCGAGATCGACACCAGCCAGCTCGACCGCCGTCGCCAACACGCCCCCAATTGGACGCCCATGACCCCGTAGGGCATCACAAACAGCACACTGCGGCTTGGCCCCATCAGCACTGACAACAACAATCCTGAGACTAGAGCAGTCATCCACCCCGCTCGCCGCCCCCAGCGCAAATAAATCAAGGCGATTGGAATTGGGAAAAAGATTCTAAAGATCGGCCCGACTGGAAAATAATAATCTAATAGCCACAGGAGACTGGCAGTGCTTGCTAGAAAAGCGGTTTCCACCAACACGATCGGTGGTTTGGATGCGTCACGCTCCGCAGTAGCGGCTGGCTGTTCCGGGGGGGCTGGATGTTTGGGGTGAGATGCCAATGGATTAACTCGATCGACTGCACGATCGACTAAATAAGTTATGATATAGATCTAGCTCTGTAAGCTTGTCAATTTTAATTGTAGATCGACTAACCACCGATCTAAATAGTTGGTTTCTCGATTCATCAAGATTGCGTGTAGTCGAGTCAATCGATGTAGCAGGATCGCTGCACTCAGCCCAAACCCGAGTAATTTAGACATGACTGCAGACACCATCAACATCGTTCGGGCGATCGCCATTCAGCCACATCAAATTGAGATTCGTGCCGTACGAGAGGACGAAATACATTGCGTGGCGGACATCATCACCCGCAGCTTTCATTTCGATCGCGGCTGGATGGCCTGGTTTACACCGCTATTCAAACTCGGTATCGCTGAAGATCTCCGTCATCGGCTCCGATCCAATGTCCCCAGTACCAACCCCAACAAGATCCAGCAACAAGTTTGCTCGATCGCTGTCTATACCGATCGCGATTCCACCCAAGTAATCGGGACGATCGAAGTCGGGGTACGGACATCGCATAATTATCGTCAGCCCACTCCACATCGGTATGTCTACATCTCGAATCTAGCAGTCAGTCGCGACTTTCGGCGGCGCGGCATCGCCCAAGGGCTGCTAGAGAACTGCGAACAATTGACCCGCTCGTGGGGATATTCCGAACTTCATCTCCACGTTATGGGTGATAACGAACGCGGTCGGAACTTGTACGAAAAATTAGGTTACGAACTAGTTTCGAGCGAACTAGTGTGGTCGATTTTCCCCTGGCATCGACCCGAACGATTATTTCTTTGCAAACAATTAGCAGCGTGCGTCTAGGATCGATTGGGTGAGAGTCAAAGCCTAGATCTGAGGGTACCCACCAGGGGCACCCTGGGTCTACTACACCCGAATTGCCCTAAATGACACCGATACGAGTCAAGCCGAGGACTGCACCCGTACCGAGAAGATGTCCGAAGCAAGCACCACCAATGACCTGAGCCGCTGTCAAACCACCAACTAGAGTTGGCCCAACTTTTTTGGCTTTAGTTGCCGCCAACAGACCGAGCAGACTAGCACCCACCATCACGATCGCCACTGTGGGCGACCAAGGTTGGGTCATCGGGCCTGTAGCCGCAAGTAACAAGCTAGAATTTAACATCATGTACTCCTGAAAAATTAGAGATATTTTAACAGCTTAGAGTATTCTATCGACATTTAATGATAACTTTCGATCGCGATCGGGCAACCAGTTGACAGCGATTCGCGATCCTAAATTACACCTATATTGGTCAATCCTAGTACTGCCCCGACGCCGAGCAGATGTCCAAAACTCATACTAGCGAGTAATTCAACCACAGTGAAGTTAGTGAGGAGACTCGTCCCAATCGGTATGCTAGAGTTGGTTGCAGGATTCGCGCTCTGGCGAAAACGCGCAGATGCAAAGATCGATCGACCGATCGCTACCGCCACTAAATTGGCACCAATCATCACAAATGCCGTATTAAACCCCCACGGTTCGGTATGGGGAATAGCAGCAATGATGAAGTTATTTAACAAAAGTTTAAGCCTGTTGATTGAAACTCATGCCACAATTATTAGGCGATCGGTAACTACAGCTCACAATTTGTGCTAATAATTAACAACTAGTGGCAAAAATAGATACATTTCTTGATAATTGGGATGATGCGGATTAAAATTTGTGGCATAACCACCGTCGAACAAGGCATGGAGATCGCTCACAGGGGTGCGACAGATTTGGGGTTTATTTGCGTTCCGAGTTCGCCACGTTATTTGAAGCTCGCTCAATTGGAGACACTAGTCGCCCAGTTGGCTCCTGTAGCCAATACTGTTGGCGTATTTGCTGATTTTTCGGTAATGACGATCGCCCATGTTGTCGGGTTGATACAGCTCGATACAGTGCAACTCCACGGGAGCGAATCTGTCGAATTTTGTCAACAGTTGCGTCAAGCTCTCCCAGATACCGAAATCATCAAGGCGTGGCGAGTCCGCAGTAGCAACGATCTAGCAGCGATCGCCGCCTATAGTAAAGTGGTCGATAGTTTCCTCCTCGATGCCTATCATCCGGCTGTGCTCGGCGGTACGGGACAGACGTTGGACTGGGGGCAGCTAGCTGCCTTTAGACCCTCGCTGCCGTGGTTTTTAGCTGGTGGGTTGACACCTGACAATATCAATAGCGCATTGAGCCAGCTAGAGCCAGATGGGATCGATCTCTCCAGTGGGGTAGAAGTCTCCCCAGGGAATAAAGATTTAGATTTAGTCGATCGATTGTTTACCAATTTGCTTGAGAGAGTAGGCTAAAATAAATACTCAAGCACCAGCAGGAATCTTGGCTGTAGCGATACCGCTGCGATGTCGAGCCAGCAGCCATGACATGGCGATCTGCATTGGTTGGAGTCGGATCTAGAGTTTAGGAGTACTGAGGCGAGCGCATGGATAGTAGCAAAGTCATCACTGTTGATGTGGCAGATATCGATCTGGGCGCGCTGCGGCGGGAAAGTCTCGATCGGGTCGAGCGATTACAAGCGACTTTCGATGATGGATCGATCGATCGGATCGAGCAAATTCAAGAGCGGCTCAATCAATCGTTTAGACAGTTTTTATTGGCGAAAGAACAAGAGCGGATGCCATTTTTGCAGCGAGTGATGACCGCTCATTTGGCAAATATGGAAGAACAGCGAGGCTTTCCACCGCGCCATCCCATTCACTGGTTTAAGTCCAAGCTGGAATTTAGCTCTACAGGAGTTTTGCAGTTTGATTTCCAAAAAGATGCTGAATTATTCATGGAATCAGCACTAACTCATATCGAAACTGAAATCAAAGAGCAACTGGTAAATCAACAACAACATACGCTCACTACTCTCAAGCTAACTATTCAAGCATTGCAACAAACTATCGCCACTCGGATTCAACCAGTAGCGAAGGTGAGAAGAGTAATGAGTAATGAATATGTCAGTAGTTTTATTCAAGCCAACCTACCGCAGTTCAAGGCTGCCGATCGCTTTTACTTCGTGAGCAATGGTGTGAGATTCAATCCCAAGCAGGAATTGATATCTAGTGAAGTGTGCGTGCGACCGACAGGGCTATTCGATCGCACTCAAGATGGCAACAAACCTACTCAATTAAAGTATGCGATCTCGTGCGATCGCTTATTAGATCTGGTCAATGAATCGAGTGAGCGAGCCAGCCGCCAGATTCACCAGCAAACTCAAGTATATTTGACTGATGAGTTGGTACCGCAGATCGAGCGATTATTTGAAGATTTAATAGTCTAACTGCAAAATTAGTTGCAGAAGCGATCGCCCTTTTCCCTGACCTTACCTGACTAGGGATTTTGGACCGCAGAGAAGATGTGAGCAATTTAGCAATTGTGGTGCCGAGCGGCGGGTATCCTAAGGAGAGATATTTTTGAGCAGTAATGACCATACTTTGCCCTAACGGACACGAAA
The DNA here is from genome assembly GCF_041738855.1 of Chamaesiphon sp. Classification (GTDB taxonomy): domain Bacteria; phylum Cyanobacteriota; class Cyanobacteriia; order Cyanobacteriales; family Chamaesiphonaceae; genus Chamaesiphon. The sequence continues at coordinate 5,484 of NZ_JBGSPA010000167.1, forward strand.
ATCCCGATCTCAACCGTTTTTGTCAAGCGTGTGGGAGTCAGCTCGCTGTCAGTGTCAGTAATGAAATGACAGCAGGCTTGCTACTGGGAGATCGCTATCGGATTACCAAACAGATCGGACGCGGTGGATTTGGGCGGACATATCTATGCGAAGACATCAATCGGTTTAATGAACCCTGCGTACTCAAAGAATTTGCACCACAAGTTCAGGGCACAGCATTTTTGACTAAAGCACAGGAATTATTCGAGCGTGAAGCGGGGGTGATGTATCGACTGCAACATCCTCAAATCCCGATGTTTCGGGAAATGTTTCGGGTAAATCGCGGTAGTGTGGGGCAGTTATTTTTAATTCAAGATTATGTCGCTGGAGCTAACTATCAGCAACTCCTCCGTCATCGGTTAAAACAGGGCAAAACATTTACAGAAATTGAAATCACAGAGTTTCTCACCCAAATTTTACCCGTGCTGGGCTACATCCATGCCCTTGGCGTGATTCACCGCGATATTTCGCCTGACAATCTGATTAAACGCGCTAGTGATGGATTGCCAGTGCTGATCGACTTTGGGGGTGTCAAACAGCTAGCCGTAAATGCGACCACCCAATGCGTACCTGGCAATGGAGCGAGTAACAATGATGTCCCGACGCGGTTGGGAAAAGTTGGCTATGCGCCCAACGAGCAGATCCAGCGCGGAACAGTATTTCCACACAGCGATTTGTACGCATTGGCAGCGACAAGTTTAGTCCTATTGACTGGCAAAGAACCGCCAGATCTGATCGATCCTCAAAACTTTAGCTGGAACTGGCGCGAACATATCAGCCTCAGTCCCCGGCTAGCGGAGATCCTCGATCGAATGCTCCAGCTCCGTCCACACGATCGCTTTGAGTCCGCTCAGGATATCCTCACAGCTCTCAAATCCGAGCGCGCGATTGGTGGGGTGAATACTCACGCCCCCTCGGCTCCTGTAGCCGTACAGCCGCCGCTGAAAACCGATCCGCCGCCGCAGGTCACCCCTACCCAACCGCCACCCCAGCTAGCCAAATCGACAACCCCATCACTGCTAGAGATTTTAGGTAAAACTTGGCTATTTATTGCGGCCATTGTCGGCGCGATTGGTTTGGGCTGGTTGGTAGCTAGTCTCATGGCAAAGCGTCCCGCTCCGCTCCGTTCGACTAGCTCCGTGCCCTCAATTCAAGTGCGGGTAACGATCGCGACTAGCGGATTACATTCACAAGTCTAGCGAACCGTTTTGAGCGAATCTTCTTGTTTGACAACCATGTCAGTAAAGATGCTCATCACTGTCCGATTGCGGAGTTTGATATTGGCACTTAGTGAGTATCCAGAGGTCAGATCGACCACTTTACCTTCGATCTTCATACTCTGACGATCGAGCGCAATTGTAGCTGGAAAACGTTCGTAAGGGTGCGCTTGGTCTGCGGGGAGCGCGTCAGAACCGATCGAGACCACCTTCCCTTTGACATCCCCAAACTCACTGAAATTAAAAGTGTCAATCCGCACATCGACAGGCATTCCTGGTTTGACAAAGCCAATATCTTTATTACTGATAAATACTTTGGCATTAACATTTGTATTCGGGACTATTTTCAAGATTGGCTCGCTGGAAGTAACGACGAATCCCGGGTTTCCGGCTTTGAGTTCAAAGATCGTGCCGCTGACGGGGGCGGTAATATTCTGATATTTGAGGTTCATTTTTGCCTGACTGATTTGACTATTGATGTCGGTAATTTTGCGATCGATCTCGACAATCATTTTGTTTAGTTGCCCATCAACTTCGGCGATCTGCCGATCATTATTAGCAATTTTGGCGAGTAAATCTTTGCTCGATGTCGCCACACTATTTTTGAGCTTCTCGCGACTTTGATTGGTTGCCATCGTCAGGCGGTTGTATTCTCGATCCAATCGATCGATATCCTGCTGATTTTTTTTGATTTGTTGCTGTTGATTCTGGATTTCTAACCGCGAGGTAGCCAGTAGTTCTTGTTCATCCTGCGCTAGTTTCTGGTATTGGTCATCGAGCTGTCTGACTTCACCTTCCCGCGCAATCACTTCCTGTTCTTGTTTGAGTACTTGGTTGCGTGAGAGTGCGCCTGCTTCACCCGCAGGTTTCAAGTTATTGAGAATTGCTTGATTGCTAGCTAATAAGCTTTGAGCAGATTGACGACGGTTGCGATTTTCCAGCAGTTGAGCGGCAATTTGCGATCGCTGAGCCGCTGCTTTGGCATTGATGTTGGCGATTACTGCTTGAGAGTCAGTCAGTAACTCATTTGTCGCGGCGCGATTGCCGCGATTTTCGCGCATTTGATTGTCAACTTGACCGATTTCTAACTGACCGGAATTCACGCGGGAAGTCAGTTCGGCACGACTAGATTGGAGTCGTTGGCGTTGTTCGGGGTTGAGGCTAGCTGTATTCGTGCCATTGAGTTCGGCGCGATAGAGTTGATTCTCCGCGAGGATCGAGTTACGACTGGTGGTGAGGGCGAGGATTTCGGGGCGGACATTGAGCTGTGCGAGGGTTTGGGGGTTGACTTTATCGATCCCTTGACTGAGCAAGTTGCGGTAAAACCGAGTTTCCGCAGTCATCGAGTCGAGATTTTGCTGGAGGGAAGCGAGTGTCGCTTGGGGAACGGTAGCTTCCAAGCTCACTAGGGGTTGACCTGCGGTTACTTTATCCCCATCTTTGACGAATACTTGTTTGACTACCCCACCGACTGGTGCTTGGACATCTTTGACTTTATCGGTTGGTGCGAGTTTGCCCTGGACGCTGACTGTTTCTTCCAGCGGTGCCAGACAAGCCCAGGTGACCAAGCCCACGGTAATTCCGAGAATCGTCCAGACGATCCCTCGCGACCAGGTGCGCGACTGCTGGAATACGACTGACTGAAGGACTTCGGCTGGTTGTTGATAAGTCGTAACTTGAGCTGGGTCGGCTTTACGAAGGGGTTCGATCTTCCGCTTGGCAATTTTACCAGCATCGGTTTGAGGTGAATCTGGTTGTTGGTTATTGGTGTTCATGATGGCAGAATTTATAAATTAAATATTAAGCAGGTAGTTGAAAAGTTGGGTAGGCTCGATATATCTTTAGCTGGCTCACTCCGACTTCAACAGAGCGGTTTGGAAAAATAGTAGCCGATTCTCGGTCGCTTGTCTGTAATGCAGCGATCGTTACAGATAAGCGATCGGAAGTTGTAAATAGACGATCGCGATCGTGAGGATGGAGTTTGGGATGGGCAGTGAGTAACTATACAATAGAAGACTCAAGCGCAAAATTTATCAAACCCGCAGTTATGACAGCTACTATCAACCCTACAGATCGTCTTGTTAGTCAATTGGTAAATGGTTTGCTCTCAATTCAACCCCTTGCCAAATTTGCCAAATATCAAGCACGGGAATTGATTATCAAACGGGCGGAGTCGATCGGTGTAGCTTGGCGGGACGATGTGAAGTTTTTGCGATCGCGAGGTGGTTCTGAGCCATTGTCACCGCAGTGGGAGGTAGATTTAGCTCGGGTTACCAACCCCCATCTAGACTACCCCGAGTATTATCTCACTTCCTTTCATGCTTACGAGCAGGGGAATATGAGCTGGGACGCCGCGATGGAAGTCGAAGTCGCCGCCTACTCGGTTCACGCCAAAATTTTTGCAGAAACTGGCAAAGCTGGGGATAGTCAACTCCGCCAAAGTTATCACGATCTGGTCGTCCAAGCTCTACCCAATCCACCTCAACATATCCTCGATATCGGTTGCAGTGTGGGGATGAGTACATTTGCGATGCAGGAGGTATATCCAGCGGCGCAACTAACTGGATTAGATCTATCACCTTACTTTCTATCGATCGCCAATTATCGAGCGCAGCAAAAACAATCTCAGCAAATTAACTGGGTTCACGCCGCCGGAGAATCGACTGGTTTGCCCGCAGATAGTTACGATTTGGTATCGCTATTTCTGATCTGTCACGAACTACCCCAGACAGCTACCCGCGAGATCTTTGCGGAAGCCAAACGGTTGCTCAAACCAGGCGGAAAGATTGCGATTATGGATATGAATCCCAAGTCAGAAATCTACGCCCAGATGGCACCATATATCTTGACGCTACTCAAGAGTACCGAACCCTATCTCGATCGCTATTTTACCCTCGATATCGCCCAAGCATTAATCGATGCAGGTTTCCAAGCTCCCACAATTACCCCCAACACCCCCCGTCACCGCACAGTCATTGCCACAGCCTAAAAAACTCCCCTCCTTGGAGCGGAAAGTGCGGGAACAGGGGTTTCCCCCGCTTGGGTTCGTTCCATGGTCGTCGGCTCGGGTGACCCGAGCCGTGGGAACAAAGGCGGGACGATACGGTGGTACAGGCAAGTAGAGCACCTTTCCAAAACAGGGGTGCCCAACGGGCAGCACATTTATAGTGCGGGTGGGTAAGATCTCCGCCACCCACCAACCATTACCCAATTACTTCACCGACCCAACCCGATGTAGTCCTGCAACGCCTTGACTTCCATCGGCTGAGATTGGAGCGACTTAATCGCCGCCGCAGTAGCTTTGGCACCCGCGATCGTGGTGACCATCCCGATCTTGTAGACTAGAGCCGTGCGGCGAATCAATTTACCATCTGCTTGAGCTTCCTCACCGGATGGAGTATTGATAATCAGTTGGATTTGACCGTTTTTGATGATGTCTACCACGTGGGGGCGACCTTCATGAAGTTTTAGCACTGACTCGACGACCAAGCCATGCTCTTCCAATACCTTCTGAGTACCAGAAGTCGCGATAATCTCAAAGCCCAGCGCGATCAAATCCCGAACCACAGGCACAACTGCTAGTTTATCGCGATCGCTCATCGACACAAATACTTTCCCAGTGAGTGGTAATTTCTGTCCCGCTGCGAGTTCGGCTTTGGCATAAGCGCGACCAAAATCGATATCGATGCCCATGACTTCACCAGTCGATCGCATTTCGGGACCTAAGATGGTGTCGGTACCTGGAAACTTGTCAAAAGGTAGCACAGCTTCCTTGACGGCGATATGGGTGGGAATCACTTCCTCGGTATAATCCAAGCCCGCGAGTGTTTCTCCAGACATGATGCGGGCAGCATAGCCAGCCAAAGGTACACCCGTCGCCTTCGCTACAAATGGTACCGTCCGAGAAGCGCGGGGATTTGCTTCGATGATGTATACCTGCTCACCTTGGACGGCAAATTGGATATTCATCAACCCGATCACTTTGAGAGCTTGAGCTAATTGTACCGTCCACTCCCGAATCGTAGCTACCGTTTTATCTGTCAACGATACATAGGGGAGCGAACAAGCCGAATCCCCAGAGTGAATCCCCGCTTGCTCGATATGCTCCATAATGCCGCCGATGACCACCATCCCCGATGCGTCCGCGATCGCGTCTACATCGACCTCGATCGCATTCTCCAGGAACTTATCGATCAAAATGGGGTGATCCGGCTCCACCAGTACCGCATAGGTCATATAGCGTTCCAGCTCGATATCCGAATAGACGATTTCCATCGCCCGTCCACCCAATACATACGAGGGACGTACTACTACCGGATACCCGATCCGATTGGCGACATGTAGAGCATCTAGATAACTCCGCGCCATCCCATTCTCCGGCTGCTGAATCCCCAACTGGCGCAACACCAACTCAAACCGCTCCCGATCCTCCGCCATATCGATCGAATCAGGACTAGTCCCCCAAATCTTCGTCTCCACTATCCCCTTCTCCGCGTTCTCCCCTCTCTCCGCGCCCTCTGCGTCCAAATACTCCTGCAACGGTACCGCCAACTTCAACGGCGTTTGCCCACCAAATTGAATGATAATCCCCTCCGGCTGCTCCGCCTCGATGATATTGAGCACATCTTCCTTGGTCAGCGGCTCAAAATACAGGCGATCGCTAGTATCATAATCAGTCGAGACGGTTTCAGGATTGGAATTGACCATGATCGTCTCAAATCCCTGCTTACTGAGTGCATAAGCAGCGTGACAGCAACAGTAGTCAAATTCGATCCCCTGTCCGATCCGATTGGGGCCACCGCCTAAAATCATCACCTTCCGCCGATCGGATGGAATTACTTCAGTTTCTTCCTCGTAGGTAGAATAGTAGTAAGGCGTTTCGGCTTCAAATTCGGCGGCGCAGGTATCAACTAATTTATAAGCGGGAATTACGCCGAGTGATTTGCGATAAGTGCGGACGATATCTTCGTGAGTTTTGGTTGCATAGGCAATCTGGCGATCGCTAAATCCTTGCCGTTTGACATCCCATAGTTGCGATTTAGTGAGATTTGTTAATTGTTGCGTTTTGAGGAAAGATTCGGTGGTTAATATATCCTGCATTTTGTCTAGGAACCACGGATCGACACCTGTGAGATCGTAGATATCTTCGAGGGACATCTTGAGCTGCATCGCATGGCGAATACTAAAGATCCGCTCGGGGGTGGGAATCCGCAACAGCGAACGCACCTGCTCGATCGAGGGTAAGGATTCATCCCGATCGCAGCCCCAGCCAAACCGACCGATTTCGAGCGATCGCAAGGCTTTTTGGAATGACTCTTGGAATGTCCGACCGATCGCCATTGCTTCGCCGACTGACTTCATTTGAGTTGTCAGGGTTTGTTGGGAGCCAGGGAATTTCTCAAAGGCAAACCGAGGAATTTTAGTAACTACATAATCGATCGTCGGTTCAAAGGAAGCTGGCGTTTTTTTAGTAATATCATTGGGAATCTCATCGAGCGTGTAACCCACTGCTAGTTTCGCGGCAAATTTAGCGATCGGGAATCCCGTTGCTTTGGAAGCTAGTGCCGAACTCCGACTGACGCGCGGATTCATTTCGATGACGATAAATTCCCCTGTATCGGGATGTACCGCAAACTGAATATTAGAACCTCCTGTCTCGACCCCAATTTCGCGAATGATTTTAATTGACGCATCGCGCAACCGCTGATACTCTTTATCCGTCAAGGTTTGGGCTGGAGCGACCGTGATCGAATCTCCAGTATGAATCCCCATCGGATCGATATTCTCGATCGAGCAAATAATCACGACATTGTCCGCTAGATCCCGCATCACCTCTAGCTCGTACTCCTTCCAGCCCAGCAGTGACTTCTCGACCAAGATCTGATCGACAGGTGAAGCTTCGAGTCCGGTTTGGACGATCGCTTCAAATTCCTCTTGATTGTAAGCGATCCCCCCTCCAGCACCGCCGAGGGTGTAGGCGGGACGAATGATCAATGGGAAGTTCCCTATTTGTTTGGCGACTTCCCGTGCCTCTACAGGGGTGGTAGCGATGCCTGACGGACAAACTGGTACGCCGATCCGCGCCATTGCCTCTTTAAATAACAGCCGATCTTCAGCCATTTCGATCGCAGGTAGTTTCGCGCCAATTAATTCGACCCCATATTTTTCCAATACGCCAGATTTCGCCAGACTCACCGCGATATTTAGAGCCGTCTGTCCCCCCATCGTCGGGAGCATGGCATCGGGACGTTCTTGACGGATCACCTTTTCGACGAATTCTGGTGTCAGCGGTTCGATATAGGTGCGATCTGCCGTGTCTGGATCGGTCATGATCGTCGCCGGATTGGAATTGACCAAAATGACGTAGTAGCCTTCCTCACGCAGTGCTTTGCAAGCCTGAGTGCCAGAATAGTCAAATTCACACCCTTGTCCGATCGAGATCGGCCCAGAACCGAGGAGTAAGATTTTGTGTATGTCAGTCCGGCGAGGCATAAGGTTAGGGGGTAGAGGGTAGGAAGGCTTTAGGCTTTAGGCTTTAGGCTTTAGGCTTTAGGCTTTAGGCTTTAGGCTTTAGGGGTAGAGGGTCGGGGGTAGGGGGTAGGGAATTAGGAATTCCGATCTATCTTACGGGGTTTAGGGTACTCGGTGGGAATTTTGTTAAGTTTGGGGGCGGTTGTATAAATTAGTCTCAGAGAGGGAACTATAGCAGAGGATACAAACTAAGTATTGCTAATCAACCACTGTTGTACTTCCTTAGTTACTAAATCTCGATTTGACAGTGCATCCTTGCCTCAGACTACAACTTTTCAGCATCGCCATCGCCAACCACTCAAGCTTTCAGCCTTCCAACTGCCGTTTTCCCTCACCCCCCAACTCTCATTTATGACAACTCTCAACCATGAATTCGAGCAACTAGCAAAATCCGTCAACCAAACGCTGATCGTTCATCAGCATCAGCTAGAAATCGAACAGACGCAGATTCAGTGTCTGACACAACTATTGAACTCCTGCACCAACTCGGGTTTGGATATTCATTGTGTGAGTGCGATCGATCGCTTGACCGATCTGCTCGATCGGCATCAACAATCGGCTACTCAAGTCTATAACGTTCTCAACACACTCACTCAATCTAAAGATGCTCAGTATCTGACGATCGATAGTCAGGGTGAAATTGCTACCTATCTCAAATTGGAATTGGGCGAACTCGCTACACGATTGAGTATTGTGAGCGGTAATCTCTTAACCGCTGCCAATAATGCTAACGTCTGGGCGAAATTGATGAACGCATATCCCGATCCGGATGGCTATCAATGGCAGTTCCCAACTGCCAAACGTGGTTTCTTTCATAAGACACATTTACACGCAATTGGGACTAAAACTGTCAAACTGGTAACGAGTTCGCCCCTAAATTAGCTCTTCACAGCTCTAATTTGCAACTATTCTGCCCTCCCCACAGCCTGTTCTCGGACACTTACTTGGCTGAGTAACTTCGTAATTTTACGTAGCAACTGTTCGGGATTTACTGGTGTCCATAAATAATCATCTACGTATCGATTGCTCGTCGGACTGATAATTTGTCCTTCAGTGGCGATTGCCAGGATTTTGAGATTGCCAATTTTAGTCGATTTACGGATATTAGCGATCGTCCGCTCGACAATATCTGCATGAAAAGTGAGATCGACGATCGCCAAATCTGGCTCAAACATCGAGATCTGTCTAAATGATGATTCCGCAGACAATAACCAAGTTACTTGATACCTCGCTGCTGTGAGAATATCACACATAAAGTTTGCCACATCTTCATCCTGCTCGATCAATACAATCCGGTTAAAAATTGGGTTGAGTTCGGGATCTTGAAACACCAATTGACGATCCATTTCTTGCCAATCATTTCGCTCCGGTAATGGGAGCGATTGTGCTGCCAAGCGGACTGTAAAAGTCGAGCCAGAACCCACGAGCGAGTCAACTTCGATCGAGCCACCATGTAATTCGACTAATTGCTGAGTGATTGCCAGTCCCAATCCCATGCCGCCATAATCTCGATCGTAGTTGGAATCTAGTTGATGAAACTTTTTAAATAGGCGCGGAATCTGTTCGACTTCGATCCCGATGCCACTATCTTCAATCTCCAGTACGGCAGTACCTTCCTCCAGCCAAGTTCGGATGATGACTGTGCCATCTGCGGGCGTGAATTTGACAGCATTTGTCAAGATATTAAGTAATATTTGGTGGATGCGTTTGCGATCGCCACGGAAGCGTAATTCCTGACTGTTCCGCTGGGGGATATTACCATTGTCGATCGCTGCTACCTCGATATTAATTTTACCACGTTCGGCTTTGGGCTTGACGATTTCCACTACGTGTTCGACAAGTCTGGTCAATGAAAATTCACTAATTTTGAGAAAAGTCTTACCAACCTCTAGTTTATAGAAATCTAAAATATCATCAATTAATTCTGACAGGTGTTCGCCACTATTATGAATAATTTTGAGATATTTTTGTTGTCGCTCATTTAAGTTAACTAGTGGCAATCTTAGCAGTGTATCTGACAATCCTAAAATACTTGTCAATGGTGTTCGTAATTCATGACTCAGGAGTGCGAGAAACTCAGTTTTAGATTGATTGGCAGTTTGGGCGACAATCATGGCATCATGCAACTCTCGCGTTCGTTCGTTGACACGCTGTTCGAGATTTTGAGTATGCCAAAGACTGGCTGAATATGACTCAGAACGATCGATCGCCAAAGCCAAATGTTCGGCGACTCTTTGCAAAAATTGGGTCTCTTGCGCTTGCCACTGACGCGGCGATTGGCACTGATGAGCGATTAATAAACCCCACAACTCTGAATTGACAACCAGCGGTACTACTAATTTGGACTTGATGCTAGATTTTGCCATCAAATCCAGCATACATTGATTTTGGATATACTCTAGATCGACCCGATCGATCGCTTTAGTCATCCCCGCTCGGTACTTTTGCCACATCACGCGATCTTCAAAGCAATCCTGATACTCCGTAACAGCTAGCACGGATTCAAGATGTGGATCGCCAATCGACTCATAAACAACTCTCCCCACGCCGTTATAGCTAGCAAATTCTTGACTACTTTTCCCGTCAATTTTGGCGAACTCAAATTGATAGATGATTAGTCGATCTGCATGTAAAAATGTTTGTACCTGATCGACGGCAGCTTGCAAAATAATCGGTAAATCTAATGTTTGATGAATTTGGGTGACGATATAATTGAGTAAGTGCGATCGCTCTATCTGTCGCTCTAGTTCGACTGCTCGCTGCGACAGGCGAGCAAATGATATATCGTTCTGGAGAGATTCAGAACTGTTAATCTTTCCAGCAGCGGTGCCTTGTAACAGCGGCTCCGCCAACACACTTGCTATTAGTCGATCGAAATGCTCTTGCATATCGCGATCGTTCTCAAAGCTAGGATTGGTAATTAACTGCACTGTTGATGGTAAATAAGGAATCAGTGGCTGAAGAAATCGCTCTATTTGTGCTGGTGCAAAGATGATTTCAATCGCTATTTGGGGAGATTGGGTTGATGTGATGGTGCTCCCAACTAGTAATGCTTGAAAGCGATCGGATTGTATTAAAGAGAATTGAGCCAAATTTTCGATTGAGGCTAGTCTAGCACCGACATCCTGAGTCCGATCTTCTGGATGTGCCAACAATTGGGCATTGGTAATCAACCGCAGCTCCTGTCCGCTTGTTTGTGCCATTTGGTGCCACAACTCTCGGGCACTCTCAAATACGTGTGGGGAGTAATTACCCTGGATAGTTGAAGTCAAATTAGACATTTGCGAAACCAGCGATACAAAATAAAATGCAGATTGGAGTAATGCGGTGTGAATACTAAGAAAATATTAAAATATTGGGCGATCGAGCAAATGATACTAATTAATTATCAACGCGTAAAGTGGTTAAACTTTCATCCATCACTTCGATCGCCATCTCGGTCAGATCTTGGCAATTATTGTCGATGTTTCGATCGCGGTTCACTAGTTACTAGTTTAGTCTGATTTGCATTAAAGCGATCTGAATCGATCGCCAACGTATTAAGTTTTGTAGGAGTGGTTGGGAAACAGTCGAGTGATACCTGCGGATGGTGAAAGTCTCGGAGGCTAGTTGTTGGTGTTCCCCACCGCCTGATAAGATAAGTCAGCGATCGTGGAGGACAGAGCCTTTGAGTATGCGAGTTATCATTTTACGGCACGGACAGAGCACTTATAACAGTCAAGGGCGGATTCAAGGGCGTAGCGATTTATCCGTGCTGACCGATCGCGGGATCGAAGATGCTAGGCTTACCAGTGCAGCATTTACAGGTTTGGAATTTGCCGCAGCTTATGCTAGTCCGCTGCAACGCGCACAGCAGACCGCAACTACCGTTCTGACAGGTTTAGGGCAGCAAGATCGCCTCCACACAGACGATCGCTTGCTGGAAATCGATCTCCCACTGTGGGAAACCATGTTCAATCAGGAAGTCCGCGAAAAGTATGCCCACGAGTATCAAATTTGGAAAGAACGTCCCCACGAATTAACGATGCTGTTACCGCAAGCTGATGGTAGCCAGCAAGAGTTTTTCCCAGTCCTAAATTTATACGCCCAAGCGACGGCTTTTTGGCAAGCAATCTTACCGCAACATCAGGGACAAACAATCCTCATCGTCGCCCACAACGGCATCAACCGCGCCCTGATTAGCACTGCACTGGGCATTGCGCCGCGCTTGTACCATAGCATCCAGCAATCAAATTGTGGCATCACCGTGCTCAATTTTAGTGGCAATTGGGACGATTCTCCAGAAGAGAGGCTTTGCCAACGCGTTCAGCTAGAATCACTCAATCAAACCACTCATCTCGGTCAAAAACTCCCAACATTTCGCCCCCCCAATCGTGGCCCACGCTTATTGCTCGTCCGTCATGGTGAAACTGACTGGAACCGAGCGGGTAAATTTCAAGGTCAAATTGACGTCCCACTCAATGATAATGGACGCAAGCAAGCCAGTCTAGCCGCTGAATTTTTAAAAACCATCCCAATTGACTTTGGATTTACGAGTTCGATGTTACGTCCTAAAGAGACAGCCCAAATCATCCTCCAGGCGCATCCAGATGTAATCTTACAGGAGGATGCCGATCTGCGCGAGATCGGGCATGGATTGTGGGAAGGCAAATTTGAAGCTGAAATCAAAGCTGAGTATCCAGGCGAATTGGAACGGTGGCAGACTCACCCCGAATCCGTCCAAATGCCTGAAGGAGAGCATCTCCAAGATGTCTGGGATCGGGCGACTGGGGCATGGCAGCGGATTCTCGATCGAGTGGGCACTCATCCGCAAACGGGGATCGTTGTCGCTCACGACGCGACGAATAAGGTATTATTATGTTATTTGCTCGGACTGGATTTGGCAGATATCTGGAAGATCAAGCAAGGTAATGGTGCCGTGACAGTCATCGACTATCCAGACGGGATCGAGGGTCAGCCTGTGATTCAAGCTCTCAACCTCACCAGTCATCTAGCGGGCGGGATTTTCGATCGGACTGCGGCTGGCGCATTATAAGAAATACAGCGGTGCTGATTTAAAAATGAGAATTAAATAACTTGTGTAGGTTGGGAGAGCGGAGCGAAACCCAACATTTCTAGAGCGTTGGGTTTCGCTCCGCTCTACCCAACTACAAGGCTTTAAACTCCTACTTTTTGGTTAGCAATGCATTTGCCCCTTGTTTCCAGTAAATGACAAGTTTGTTTGAATTGCTGCTGTGGCTGTCATCTCATCTTCAACCCTCACCTGCACTAGGAGAGGGAACTAATGATTAACCAATTATTCCAACAGGTAAGAATATTAGACCCGATCGGGGATACCGAGCGAGTGGCAGATATATTAGTCATCGAGGGCGGATTTGAGGAAGTCTCAGCCACCACCCAACTACCTGCCGATCTCCAGATTACCCCCGGACAACACCTAATTCTCGCCCCAGGTTTGGTAGATCTCTATAGTCATAGTGGTACCCCTGGACATGAGGAACGCGAAACGATCGCCTCTTTATTAACCGCCGCTCAAGCAGGTGGCTTTGTCTCAGTCAATATCCTACCCGATACCTTACCCGCCCTCGATAGGCTCAGTAGTATCATCAGCTTCGATCGCGAGTACCATCACATTGCCGCCCAGATTCCCAACTGTCCTCAACTTGGCTACTGGGGCGCATTGACTGAAGGGGTAGCAGGCAAGACGATGACAGAATTGGCAGAACTTGCCACCACTAATATTACAGGCTGGGCAGATGGACAGGCGATCGCCAATCCCGCACTCACCCGCCGCCTCCTCGAATATCTCCACCCATTCAACCGCCCGATCGGATTATATGCACTCGATCGCACCTTGCGCGGCAATGGCATCGCCAGAGCCGGAGTCGCCGCGCTCAAAGCTGGTTTGCCTGTCGATCCTGTCAGTAGTGAAGCTGCGGCTCTAGCTGCCACGATCGAGATCGTCGCCGAGATCGGCACCCCCGTCCATTTGATGCGGATCTCGACACGACGGGGAGTCGAACTGATTGCCGCAGCCAAACAACGCGGCGTCCCCATTACCGCTAGTACCACCTGGCTGCATCTGGTCGCCAATACGACCGACCTGGCTACCTATGACCCCAATTTCAAGCTCGACCCGCCTTTAGGCACCTTAGACGACCAAATTGCCCTGATTGAGGGGATTAAAACCGGAGTATTGGACACGATCGCGATCGACCATAGTGCTTATACTTATGAAGAAAAAACCGTCGCTTTTGGTGAAGCTCCTCCTGGCGCGATCGGCTTAGAATTAGCATTACCATTGCTATGGCAACACCTAGTGGTTTCAAGACAGCTCACCGCCCTTGAATTGTGGGCGGCACTGAGCACCAAGCCAGCTCACTGCCTCCATCAATCTCCACCGACCGATCGCATTCTTTTCGATCCCCAAAAAACTTGGACAGTCACTAAAAATAGTCTCAAATCTCTCGCTCACAATACGGCATGGCTGGGTCGAGAAATAACTGGCAAAGTAACCGCTCAATACTCTCGGTCTAATTTTTGATAAAGTGAGTAATGATGTCCAAATATCTAGATACACATCTAGATATTTGCCTAGTGAGTAGGGATAGAATCCAGAGATTTTCCGACAAATAGCCAATAGTTGAATCGATCGCTAAATGCTAAACTATTCTGAGCATGTCTAATTTTGACGTGGTTTGAGGTGTGGAGTCTAAAATAATGTTAAAAAAATCTGTTTCGCTAGTGCTAATTGCACTAACTTTGGGTGGCTTGGCTAGTTGTGGTAGTAAGGTTGCTGACAAATCTGCTAGTACGGCGAGCGCACCAGCGACGACTGGAGCCATGACTAATAGCCGTGCCCTAGCAGTAGTTCCAGCAGGAGTGACGATCGATACCGATCTTCAACAACAACTTTCTAGTGGCAAAAATCGTACCAATGACAAATTTACTATTAAAGTCAAAAATGGTTCGGTTGGTAAATATCCAGCTCTAAAAGATGCCACAATCGTCGGACATCTCCAAAATGTAACTAAAGCCGCAAAAGGTCAAAAAGCTCTGATGAATTTATCATTCGATGCGATCGAACTCAAAAATGGCGATGTGCTCCCGATCGAGCTTACATTAGTCAATACTCGGGTGGAAACCAAAACAAAAGGGCAATTTCTCAAAAATGCTGGAATCATTTTGGGTGGCACGATCGTCGGCAACTTCATTGGCAATAAGACGAAATTCAAGAATGGCAAGCTAGCAGGTGCAGCAGCAGCCACAGCATTTGTACTCTCCAGTCCTGGCGGTGAAGTAGTATTGAAGAAAGGCACAGACCTGCAATTGAAACTCAAGTCTAATTTCGATCCAAATTAAGCTGATTAACTAGAGCTTAACAAAGCGCAGGGGTTTAAATCCCCTGCCCGAAGAAACTTCGCTCTCTCGATCGCGCTAAACCGTCGGCAGAGCCAGTGGGGCGCGAGCTTTGTGGGGGAAGCTTCCCCCACAAACGTCGCTTCGGGTCACCCAACCAAAGACGAGCGCGAATCGCTGTCAACTGTCAACTGTTTAACATCTACTGAATCACCTGCGTCATGGCACTATGAGAAGAAGTGCTCTGACGCAACCGAGATCCGAGACAGCCACTTTGCTATAATGCCAGATACAGTCGTTGGCAGAGCCGTTCGAGCTGGAGCAAATTGCCACTCACTCGCGGCTACTAATTAGTCGAAGTCGATCTCATGACATTGGCAGGTAAATGCAGAGCTTGAGACTAGATTTTGGATATGGTCATAGGCTAGAGTATTGATTATGGTTTACGAAGCAGAGCTGAACTTTTTAGAGGATGACACTGAGCTAGATCCTCATCTGGACGATCTAGACACTTTGGAGGTGCTAGATGCCAATCCAGAACCCCTCAGACCAGATCCAGAGGAGATGCTACCACTCCTCACTCATCCAGTCACTAGCCAGCGGATGCTAGCTGCCCGAGCTTTTTGCGAGCTGCAAGATGCCAGAGCGATTCCTCATTTGATCGCGTTGCTCGCCGATCCTTGCCCATTAGTGCGAGTTGCTGCTACCTATGGATTGGGGCGAAACCCCAGCCATGATGCTGTCGAACCCCTGATCGCTCAACTCGATCGCGATTGGAATGGCTACGTTCGCAAAGGAATTGTCTGGGCACTGGGCAACTGTCGCGATCTGCGCGCACTCCAACCGCTATTGCGATCGCTCCAGGTAGATATTTCCGCCGTCCGACTCTGGGCAGCTAGTGCCCTCGGACAAGCCGCAGATCTCAGTTATGAGTCGGTGATTGCCACGATTCCGCCGATTATTAGAGCAGCGATCGAAGACCCGCAGGCGGCGGTACGGAGCAACTGTGCGTGGTCGTTGGGGAGACTCTGCCGAGAATTACCATCAAATGTAGTGTATGCTACTGCGGTCGATGCTTTGATTCAAATACTGGAAGAAGATAGCGATCTAGGTGTCAGAGATGATGCCAAAGCAGCTTTACTCAAACTCGGAGATCCGCGCGGGATTCAAGCGATCGAAAATATCGAGTCAGAATCAGAGCTACCGCTGTAACAGTTGACAGTTGCGGATCGATCGCGGCTTGATTCTGCTGTGCTTGCTCGGCAGTGACTTCCTCGCAATATTTTTTGGTTAAAATAGTGATTTCGATAGGACATCAAGAGCGATCGAGTCTCATATCCTATTTAACCCACACAGAATAGCCAAATCACTAGACTTAGAGCTTCCGTAGTCAGAAATACAAAACCCACTCGATCGAGATCCTACTGTGACTAGATAGCCTCACACTATTTTGGGCACTTTATGAGTTATCACTATCCGGTTATTATCGTTGGTGGCGGACAAGCGGGATTATCCGCGAGTTATTGTCTCAAGCAGCGCGGTATCGAGCATATTGTCTTAGAAAAGCATACCATCGGGCATGAATGGCGATCGCGGCGGTGGGATACATTTTGTCTAGTGACTCCCAATTGGCAATGCCAACTTCCTGGCTATCCCTATCCTGGTAACGATCCCTATGGATTTATGCCCAAAGATGAGATCGTCAAATATCTCGAAGGCTACGCTGCTAGCTTCAACCCACCGATTAAAGAAGGGGTGACGGTAACTAAAGTTAGCCAGATGGAAACGGGCTTATTTGCCGTTAGTACCTCGATCGGTGAGTATACTGGCGATCGAGTCATCATTGCCGTCAGTGGCTATCATACGCCCAAAATTCCCCGTCTGGCGGAACGCTTGCCTGATGCTATCTATCAAATTCACTCTTCTACATATAAAAATCCCGAATCTTTACCCGCAGGGAGCGTGTTGGTAGTGGGTACGGGGCAATCTGGCTGTCAGATTGCTGAAGATTTGCACCTGGCGGGGACGCAAGTGCATATGTGTGTCGGGGGTGCGCCGCGATCGCCACGTTTATATCGCGGTAAAGATGCGGTAGAATGGCTCGATAAAATGGGTTATTATGACATCTCGATCGACGAGCATCCCAAGAAGGAAACGGCACGCAGTAATACCAATCATTATCTCACTGGACGCGATGGCGGACGCGAGATTGACTTACGGAAATTCGCGCTCTCAGGGATGAAATTGCATGGGCGATTGCGATCGATTAATGATGGTAAACTAGAGTTCCAAGACGACCTACAGCACAATCTCGATCGAGCAGATACAGTTGCTGAAAACATCAAACAAAATATCGACAGGTTTATCGAAAAAGAACAGATTGCAGCTCCCATCGAACAGCCATATCAACCCATTTGGCAGCCGGAAAACTCAGAATTAAGTTTGGATTTAGCAGCCGCTAATATTCAGACAGTAATTTGGTCTACAGGCTTTCAAACTGACTTTAGCTGGATCGATATTCCAGTTTTTAATGGTAGTGGCTATCCCAGTCACGATCGCGGCATCACTAGTGTATCTGGCTGTTATTTCATCGGCTTACCTTGGTTGTACACTTGGGGGTCGGCGCGATTTTCTGGAGTGGCTCGTGATGCTAGTTATATTGCCGAACATATTACCCTCAGAGGCAGAGCATCTGCTAGTAGCCCTTGGAGTGTCGTTAATGAATTTTTACTTGGTTCGTAGCTTAGACTACAATTATTTTTAAAACCTAGCGATTTAGACAGCTTGAAATAGATGCTATAGCTATTTTTGAGATCGCCAACTTACGAACTATCCATACTGCTAGACATCTAGATTTCGTAGTTGTAGATACAAAATCTGCATTCGATCGAACGTTAATCTGGCATCAATCTTGACAAGCAGAACCGGAGTAGATCGTCATGCCAGAAGTTACTATACCCGCGCACAAAACTGGTGATTTTCTTGTTGATTATGAAGAGAAAGTCTTCCCCGATGTGCAAGCCGAACCTGGTGAGAAAGCCTTAGTGACATTTCACACAGTGGCATTTGAAGGATCGATCGGGCTGGTGAACTTATTACAAGCCACCCGCTTGAAAAAAAAGGGCTTTGAGACTTCAATTTTACTCTATGGCCCTGGGGTAACATTGGGCTTACAGCGTGGGTTTCCCAAGCTGGGTGATGAGGCATTTCCCGGACATCAAAACTTCACGGTGCGGATTGCTAAATTCATCAGCGACGGGGGTAAGGTTTATTGCTGTCGGTTTGCATTACAGGCTCTATATGGACATGGCGAGGCTTCATTGATTCCAGGGATTATCCCGATCAACCCATTAGATGTGTTGGATATCGTATTGATGCACCGCAAGGAAGGGGCGTTTATTTTGGATACCTGGACGTTGTAGTTGAGTTGCTGCGAAGATCTTTACCCCACCCCAGCCCTTCCCTTGGAAAGGGAAGGGGGTAAGTTTTAGGTTTGGTTGAGGAACGAAACCCCAACTTCCACACAATCGATCTGCACATGTGTTGGGTTTTACACTCATTCAACTCAACCTACGGCTGGTGTAATGATTTGGGATTGATTAAAAGAGGAAAGATTTGTGGATTTTACGCGCAAAGTTCGAGCCGCCGCCGTCCAAATTAGTCCAGTTTTATATAGTCGAGAGGGCACGACTGAAAAAGTATTGGAAGCGATCGACAAAGCCGCCCAAATGGGCGCAGAACTGGTAGTTTTTCCGGAAACATTGATTCCTTACTATCCTTACTTTTCATTCGTACAGCCCCCCGTATTGATGGGTAAAGAGCATCTGCGACTGTATGAAGAAGCAGTGGAAGTACCCAGCCCTGTCACCGAAGCGGTAAGTCAGGCAGCTCGATCGCATCACATTGTTGTGGTACTGGGGATCAACGAACGCGATGGCGGTTCGCTCTACAATACTCAACTGATCTTTGATGCCGATGGTAGCCTCTTGCTAAAGCGGCGCAAAATCACACCTACCTATCACGAGCGGATGGTGTGGGGGCAAGGCGACGGCGCGGGATTGAAGGTAGTGGATACTGCGGTGGGGCGATTGGGTGCATTAGCCTGTTGGGAGCATTACAACCCCCTGGCGCGGTTTGCACTGATGGCACAACACGAGCAAATCCATTGCGCTCAATTTCCTGGCTCGATGGTGGGTCAGATTTTTGCCGACCAGATGGAAGTCACGATCCGTCATCATGCGCTGGAAGCAGGTTGCTTTGTGGTCAATGCTACGGGTTGGCTCTCCCCCGAGCAGGTGAGCCAAATTACCACTGACGACAAGCTCCAAAAAGCATTAAGCGGCGGTTGTTTTACGACGATTATCAGTCCTGAAGGCAATATTCTCCATCCTCCCATTACTGAAGGCGAAGGGATCGCGATCGCGGATCTGGATTTCGCGCTGATTACCAAGCGCAAGCGGATGATGGATGCGATCGGGCATTATTCCCGCCCTGACTTGTTGCAGTTGCAATTGAATCCGAGTCAGTGGGCGGTTGTGTGTGGAGGTAAGAGCGGAGATCTACCCACCCGCACTATCAATGTGCTGCCCTATGGGCAACCCTCCCAAGAGGGGATTTTTAGACCCACTAGCCCCTTTGAGGAGGGGAGTAAGAATGAATAAGCAAAAATTGATGACCGAACTGCAATCGCAAGGATTGCAAATAGTCGAAGTCGGCGCGGGAGTATCTGGTAGAAAGGGCGGTGCAGGACCATCCGACCATAAAGCAGTGACGATCGACGGCACGACGATCATGGTACCGATCTACACTGAAACCGCTGCCCAATCCCCTTATACTGCTACCCTCGACCCAATATCCAACCAAGCAAGCATCCGCCTAGACGGACGAGCAATCGTCCCGATCGCATTCCCCAAAACGCCCCAATTCTACAACCTGACTACCGCCGATGGCATCCCCTACTGGAAGATTGCCCTCCTGCACAGTCATGATGTGCTGGCTACAACCGTCTTGCAAACCTGTATGCGGTACCGCAATAGCGAGACTGTCTGCCAGTTTTGCGCGATCGAGCAATCCCTAGCAGCCGATCGGACGATTGCCCGCAAAACCCCCGCTCAACTTGCCGAAGTCGCCGCCGCCGCCGTCCGGCTCGATGGTGTCAAACACATGGTGATGACCAGCGGTACCCCCAATACAAGCGATCGCGGTGCCGCTTATCTGGCCGAATGCGCCCAAGCAATTAAGCAGCGTGTCAATCTGCCGATTCAGGCTCAGTGCGAACCTCCTGATGACTTTAGGTGGTTTCAGAAACTCAAGGATGCGGGGGTAGATAGTCTGGGAATGCACCTGGAAGCGATTACCCCAGCGGTACGCGCCCAGATTATGCCTGGAAAGGCGGATGTGCCTGTTGAGTATTACTTTCAAGCTTTTGAAGCAGCCGTAGCTGTGTTTGGACGCGGGCAGGTGAGCACTTATTTGTTAGCAGGACTGGGGGATACGGTAGCGGCTCTGGTTGCAGGTTGCGATCGACTGATCCGACTCGGTGTTTATCCCTTCATTGTCCCCTTTGTACCGATTACAGGTACTCCTTTAGAGCACCACCCTGCGCCGAGTAGTGAGATGATGTTTGCGCTCTATCAGCAGGTAGGCGAGATGTTAAATCGATCGAGGATGTCAGCGAAGGAGATGAAGGCTGGCTGCGGCAAATGCGGCGCGTGTTCGGCTCTGTCTAGCTTTGAGGATTAGCACATTACAGGTGGACATTACGCAACACTAGCTACGACTTCAGTCGTTGTCATCTCATGCCCAACTATTTATTCAAGCTTGCTCACTCTCAACCAGAAATCGTTGCCTATTTCGATCTCCGCCACAAAATCTTTGTCGAAGAACAGGCTCTATTCCAGCATGATGATATCGATGCCCTGGACGCGATCGCTCACCCGATTATTGCCGTCGAACCCGATGCTTTGTCCCTCGAAGTTCTGGGTATCGTGCGGATCTACGAACCCGAACCGCGCCTCTGGTATGGCGGGAGATTGGGTACACATCCTGAATATCGCCGAGGGTGGCACATCGGCAAAGGCTTGATTAATAAAGCCGTTACTACCGCCAATGCTTGGGGCTGCGATCGCTTTCTCGCCACCGTCCAAATCCAAAATGTCCGCTTTTTCCAACGCTTACACTGGGATTCCCTCGAATCAATCGAAATTCGCGGCATCGCCCACCACTTGATGCAGGCAGATTTAGACTACTACCCTGCCAATAATGAGATCCGTCCAGCCTCACAATACAGCCAAGCCTCCTGATGGAACTAGATGAGCTAGCCAAAATACTCAAACAATCTCTAGGTATCGTCCACAAACAAGATATCCAATCTGTAGCGCGATTCCTCGGTACGGAAAATGCGGCAAATAAGATCCAACTAGGGGACGATTGTGCGGCAATTCCTGACGGTGATGGTTATCTACTCTTGGCTGCTGAAGGGATGATGCCAGATTTTGTCACATCCGATCCGTGGTTTGCGGGTTGGAGTGCAGTGATGGTCAATGTCAGCGATATCTATGCGATGGGTGGCAGACCGATCGCGATCGTCGATACGATCTGGAGTCAGGATGCAGCAATTAGTCAGCCCCTGCTGGCGGGAATGAGTGCCGCTGCACGGGCTTATCAGGTACCGATCGTCGGCGGACATACCAATACTCGAAGTGCATATAATGCGCTCTCTATAGCGATTTTAGGACGCGCCCACAATCTAATTTCGAGCTTTCAGGCGCAACCTGGCGATCGACTCCTCATGGCGATCGATCTGCGCGGCAAACTGCACCCGCAATACCCATTCTGGAATGCTGCGACCGAAACAGATCCCGCTCGGCTCCGTGAGGATCTAGAATTGTTACCCAAATTGGCTGAAAATGGGCTGTGTGCTGCCGGAAAGGATATTAGTATGGGCGGAATTATCGGCACGATTTTGATGCTGTTGGAGACTTCTAACTGTGGGGCAGTCATCGATCTCGATGCCATTCCGAGAGCAGCAGAAGTACCATGCGATCGCTGGTTGTTAAGCTTTCCCAGTTACGGGTTTTTATTGAGTGTCCGACCCGATCGAGTCTTCGCAGTGCAACAAATGTTTGGCAATCGGCAAATTGCCTGTGAAGACATTGGCGAAGCGATCGATCCTCCACAGATGATCCTCAAATCTCAACAAGAATCAATAATTTTTTGGGATTTTCACCAAGCAGCATTAACGGGATTTGGAAATCGGGTTTAATCTGCTACCACTTCCCGCTATTGATTTATCTAAAATAGTAAAAGCTATGCCTGAATCTCGATTCAAAGTCCGCTGGCCAGACGGTTCTGAAGCTATCTGCTACTCTCCATCCTCAATCGTCAAATCGTATTTCGAGCTAGATCGAGATTATGAACTGGCAGATTTTGTCACTCGATCGCAGACTGCACTAAACATTGCGAGCGATCGAGTTCGTGCCAAATATGGGCGAGGATGCGGTCTCGCACTCGGGCAACTAGCCCAAATCGAAGCAAAAGCTCTCGAATTTAATTCGCAGCCACAGTCGCTAGTGCGAGTGCTTGAGTTTATTGAATAAATGCTCCAACTAACATCTAGTCCGATTAATTTGAGGTATTAAATGACGATCGAACTTTACTACTGGCCGACACCAAACGGACACAAGATTACGATTTTCTTGGAAGAAGCGAATCTAGAGTATCAAATTTTCCCGATTAATATTGGAGCTGGAGACCAGTTTCAGCCAGACTTTCTCAAAATCGCACCCAACAACCGGATGCCAGCAATTATCGATCGCGCTCCAACTGACGGTGGCGCACCGATTTCAGTATTTGAATCGGGGGCAATTCTCCAATATTTAGCAGAGAAAATAGGTAAATTTCTACCCACAAGTTTGCGCGAACGCCAGACTGTGATGGCATGGTTGTTCTGGCAAATGGGCGGCTTAGGGCCGATGGCGGGACAAAATCACCACTTTGTTCAATATGCACCCGAAAAAATCCCGTACGCGATCGATCGTTATGTCAAGGAAACTGCGCGTCTATATGGCGTACTCGATCGTCAATTAGCAAATAAAGATTATATTGCAGGCGATTATTCGATCGCGGATATGGCTTGCTATCCGTGGATTGTCCCCCATGAAAAACAGCACCAAAATCTTGCAGATTTTTCCAATCTCCAGCGTTGGTTCGTTCGGATGCAGAGTCGTCCCGCTGTCATCAATGCTTACGAGCGTGCCAAGTCTGTCACTAGCCATTAATTTGAGCCTTGATTCCATCGGCGATCGGAAAATGATGATTTCTCCGATCGTCGCTCGAATTGACTCTAGTTACAAGGCATACCAGTATAACGATCGAGTGCAATCGGGCTGGGAATTGGGCTGCCAATCACAGACGTGGTACAAGTTTGCTGTCCTCCGGTCCGAGGATAACTCTTTGGCTGTTGAATGATGACTGGCGGTTGACGATATACCCGATTGCGGTAGTTAGGATAGCCGCGTTCATAGTAAGTCGTTGAATTGGGCTGGTAATTGTAGTTATAAGTGGGATAAATAATCGGAGTCCGATCGGTTGGGCTGACTAAGATCGGCTCGACTGATGGGATGTAGATAGTAGTTGACGAATAACCAGTTGAAGGAAATGGCTGAACAAACACACCTTGTGCTTTAGCTGCGCTGGGGAGGAGTGCGCTCACAACTGTTGCGGCGATCGTTGCTAAAAAAATCAAAGCTTTCATGATTGACTGTCAGCGGAAATTGTCCGCTAGCTAAATTTTTGAGATCCGCAACGATCGTCGATATTAGGTCACCGACTTTGCCCAATCCTTTGCCCAGGCTAAGGTTTGCTGCACCTGCTCGATCGTCGCCGCTTCGCAATAGAGTCTGAGCACTGGCTCTGTCCCACTAAACCGAATTAGTAGCCAACTATCGTCAACTAAATTGAATTTATAACCGTCTCTTAGATTGCGATCGCGTACTTCTATTTTAGCAATTTTATCAAATGGTTTGGTCTCTAATTGCGCCATTAAGCGCGATCGTACCTCCATATTTTCCAAGTGTAGATCTACTCGATCGTATTTAAAATTGTAGTTAGTTTGGCTCTCTAGTTGGCGGTACAAATCCCCTAAATCTTGCTGTGATTTGGCGATCGCTTCGAGTAGATACAGTGCCGATAGGAGCGCATCGCGTTCGGGAATGTGATTGCCATAGCCAATGCCTCCTGACTCCTCACCACCGATCAGCACTGGTGTATCTAGCATCCGATCGGCGATATACTTATACCCGATCGGGGTTTCATAAATTGGCAGATTGTAAAGTTTCGCTATGCTTGGAACGAGGTTGGACGTACTCACCGTCTTGATGATTTCGCCTGTAAACCCGCGCCGCTTGACTAAATGCTCGATGAGAATCGGAATCAAAATTTGCGAACTCAGGAACTCACCAGCACCATCTACAGCCGCAATCCGATCGCAATCCCCATCAAATACCAAACCTACTCTGACCCCTGGTGCCCCAGCATGGCTGCGGATCGAGCGCATCAATTGGGATAGATATTTAGCTAGAGGTTCTGGCGCACCACCACCAAACAAGGGATCGGTTTTGCTATTGAATTCCGTAATCGGTGTCCCCAGCAATCGTTCCAATCCAGTACTCGCCGCACCATTCATTACATCAGCAAATATACTGAGTTTCCCTGTCGCGATCGCTTGTTGAATACTCGCCAAATCGACTTTGCTCCGCAACTCCTGACAATAACTCGCCCACGGATCGAAAGTAGTCAAAGTTCCTGGCTGACTGGTAGGTAAAGTTTCACCTAATCTAGCCTCGATTTGCTGAGTCATCTCTGGCGGTACCGAACCCCCAAAATTACCCTTCACCTTCAAACCTAGATATTCACCTGGATTGTGACTGGCGGTAATCACCAGCGCACCCAGCGCATTTTGACTATGTGCCGCCCAACTAAATGCTGGGGTAGGTGCGTAAGTATCGCTAAGAATCACATCGAACCCAGCCAATTGCAAGGCTTCAGCCATCCGCTTGGCAAAAGTCTCCGCCATGAACCTGCGATCGAAACCGACAATAATCTGGCGATTGCCCGTTTTCGCTGTATAGGTATCTGCGAGTACCGCTGCGGCAATGGGTGCAACCATCAACAATCGCTCGAATGTAAACTCTGCCCCAATTACACCCCGCCAACCATCAGTCCCAAATTTAATTGCGTCCACACTTATTTCACTCACATCTGTAGCAACCTCATCATTCTACAGATCTAGGCGATCTTCCGACATCTCGATCGGCACTGAATTTATCATCGATGGGACTGTCAGCGAGTGCGCTCGACAACCAACATCTCTCAGCCACTTGAAGAGTCACTCAGGAAGTAATCTGCTCGATCGAAGCTAGGGTAAAGCGTCTTTAAGTGCCGTTCTCGCCGCGAGATGATTGCGAGTTGATGTCAAAATCTCTACTTCGCGATCGAGTCGAGTGGTAGTATCTTGCATTTCCAGTAAAGCTTGCTGTTCGGCTGCTACTCCATAAAGATGGCTAGCTACCCAATAGGAAAGTTCGATCGGTAAATCTGGTAAATTTTCTGGCAACTCAACTGGTTGCTCTGTTAACTTTCCAGACAGATGCACGACATCGCGCAGGAGCCGCTCGACATCGGTCGCTAAGGGGCGTAAATCTGCTTCGGTGGGACGATCTTCGATCCACTCGACCAACCCGACGCGATAGGGCTTTTCGCGCACGTATTCTAGCACTCTGAAGCGTTGCTGCCCCATCGTCAAAACTTTCATCCGATCGTCAGGCAATTGCTGAAAATGGACGATCTCCGCACAACAACCGATATCTGCTGGCTGTCCTCTGACAGGGTCCCACATCAAAACACCAAACCGCCTGTCGCTACTCATGATCGTGTTCATCATGATCCGGTAACGAAATTCAAAAATATGTAATGGGAGTGGACGACCAGGAAATAGCACCAGTTCGGGGAGCGGAAATAAGGGAAGTTCTCTCACAGCGATTGAAGAAGAAGGTGCCATTTGCGGATAGGATTGAAAGCCGAGGGTATATTTATAAGGTTAACGGATCTAGTCTCATAAGTGCTAGGTTCTCAACGCCTAGTTGCGATCTCAGCTCGATCGTGGGGTGTCTTACCTCGTCTTGTAGCATACCAGCATCAAAATCGAAGATCTATTTTGACTCTGGTAGCTTGTTCTTTCGACTGTACATAGATCGCGATCGTCAAGAATAAATGCTCGTGGATTCACCTATTGGTGAAGATGTCCATAGCAATCCTAAGTGAAAAACTAGGTTGATGTAAGGTGTCTTAGGCCAGAGCCATAACGCACCAGTATTCGATCCTAAGAATCTGATTTAGGATCGCTATAGTCCATCTGGATTCAAATTTCATATTTGATCGAGCTGAAATAGTAATTTATTAAAACCCACGCTCAAAAAGTTTTCGAATCAATTTTAAGTTTTTGAGGCTGGGAAAAAATCGCTAATATTAAGTGAAATCTCTGGAAATTGCGGCAAGCTAACCGATCGAGGTGGTGTCACAATCTCAATACTGGTGTAGATATCACCTTCAGGTTGGCGATATATTTCTAAGCGATCGTCAATCAGATTGATAATCCAATATTCACTAATTCCTGCTGCTGCATACAGTGGTGCTTTCGTCTCGCGATCGAATTTAATGCTCGAATCGGCCACTTCAATGACTAAGATAATATCGGCAGGTGATGGATGACTGTTCACATAATCATCCGATCGCAATCTCGCAATAACGATATCTGGTTCTGGTTCGCTATTGTTAGGTAACGTAATCGGATCTTGGCTCTGAACATCGGCTCGATCGCCAATTAAGGCTAAAAGCTGTTTGAATAGTTTACGGGTAGAAAGTGTGTGTCGAGTGCCTTTTGCCGCCATCGTGAAAATTTGTCCTAAGACTAATTCGACTCGTTCTCCTTCCCTGATGATGCCACTTTCCATCATCTGATAATATTCAGTACTAGTGAGCTGACGGATTTGAGTATTAACCATGCGATCGATCTCTAACAACGCAACTTACTTTTTATCATAACATCTACAAAAAAGTCCTCAAATGAGGACTTCTGAAAATAAGTTAGTGACTCAATATCTAGAGTTTTACTTCGATGTCTACACCTGCGGGTAGATCTAGTTTCATTAACGCATCGATCGTTTTGGCGGAAGGATCTTTGATGTCAATAATCCGGCGATGGGTGCGGGTTTCAAAGTGTTCGCGGGAGTCTTTGTCTACGTGAGGCGATCGCAAGACGCAATAGATCCGGCGGCGAGTGGGTAGGGGAATTGGGCCGATCGCAGTTGCTCCAGTCCGATTGGCGGTTTCCACAATTTTGTCGCAGGAGGTATCGAGGAGGCGACGATCGAATGCTTTGAGACGGATGCGAATTTTTTGCTGAGTTACAGTTGCCATAATTTTTAGGTTTGGGTTTTCAAGGTACAAAATAATTTATCGGACACAAAGATAGAGATACACAGACTGTGCATCTCTATCTTTAATTTAGGTAATTAACCTACTTGATGATTTTGGCTACGACACCAGCTCCGATTGTCCGACCGCCTTCACGGATTGCAAATCGCATTCCTTGTTCGATCGCAACTGGGTTGATCAGTTCGACAATCATTTTGATCCGATCTCCAGGCATCACCATCTCAGCAGCACTACCGTCATCGGCAGTAAAGGCTTTGATGTTTCCGGTTACGTCGGTGGTACGGACGTAGAACTGAGGACGATAACCAGGGAAGAATGGAGTTTTGCGACCGCCTTCTTTGTCAGTCAGTACGTATACTTCACCTTCAAACTCGGTATGTGGTTTCACGCTCCCAGGCTTGGCAATTACCATACCGCGTTCGATGTCTGCTTTTTGGATACCGCGCATCAGTACGCCGACGTTGTCACCAGCAAAACCTTCGTCGAGGGATTTCTGGAACATTTCTACACCAGTGATGGTGGTGCTACGTGTATCGCGGATACCGACGATTTCGACGTTTTCGCCAACCTTGACTTTCCCACGCTCGATCCGTCCGGTTGCAACTGTACCCCGACCAGTGATGGAGAATACGTCCTCAACTGCCATCAGGAATGGTTTGTCAACTTCCCGCTCTGGAGTAGGGATGTAGTCATCTACTGCTGCCATTAGGTCGTAGATTTTGTCTACCCATTCGTTCTCACCTTGGATCGTCTTGGGGTTAGCAATCATTTGCTCGACGGCTTTGACTGCGGAACCGGAAACGACGGGGATGTTATCACCATCGAAGTCATAGAAGGAGAGTAGTTCGCGAATTTCCATTTCGACGAGTTCGAGTAACTCATCATCATCAACCAAATCGGTCTTGTTCATGAACACGACTAGACGAGGTACACCAACTTGCTTCGCCAAGAGGATGTGTTCTCTTGTCTGAGGCATGGGACCGTCGGCTGCGGATACGACGAGGATACCGCCGTCCATTTGGGCCGCACCAGTGATCATGTTTTTCACATAGTCAGCGTGTCCGGGACAGTCTACGTGTGCGTAGTGACGACCGACAGTTTCATACTCTACGTGAGCGGTATTGATGGTGATCCCACGCGCTTTTTCTTCAGGAGCAGCATCGATCTCGTCATATTTGCGGGCTTTAGCCGCACCGATTGCCGCGAGCGACATGGTGATTGCTGCGGTCAGGGTGGTTTTGCCGTGGTCAACGTGACCGACAGTACCGATGTTTACGTGGGGCTTATTTCTTTCAAACTTAGCGCGTGCCATGGATATTTTCCTTAATTCCTCTTTAGATTTTAACTAGATTGTCACGGCGATCGTGGGTTGGTAGTCATTAGTTATTTTGACATAACTAATGACCATTCATGACACAGCGATCGGCTTGCGACTCTCTACGCTCGACTGATGAGCGATTTACTTCCCTTTGTTCTTGGTGACGATCGCTTCAGCAACGTTGCGCGGAACTTCGTCGTAATGGCTAAATTCCATCGAGAAGATCCCCCGACCTTGGGTATTGGAGCGAATGTTGGTTGCATAACCAAACATTTCACCCAACGGTACCTTGGCGGCAACTTTGGAGATATTCGCCGCTGCTTCTTGACCTTCGATCTGACCGCGACGTGAGTTGAGATCGCCGATGACGTTACCCAAGAAGTTGTCGGGAACTTCAACCTCGACCTTCATTACTGGTTCGAGCAATGTTGGTTGGGCTTTCATGACGGCTTCTTTGGTCGCGATCGATGCCGCAATCTTGAAAGCCATTTCATTGGAGTCAACTTCATGGTACGAACCATCAATCAGGGTGACCTTGAGGTCGATCACTGGATACCCAGCCAAAATCCCAGACTCGCAGGTTTCTTTGACACCTTGCTCGATCGGGTTGATGTACTGTTTTGGTACCGAACCACCGACGATTTTCGAGACAAACTCCAAACCTGTGCCTGGTTCGGTTGGCGTAATCTCGATCACGACGTGACCGTAGTTACCGTTACCACCACTCTGTTTGATGTACTTACCTTCTTGCTTGACACTCTTGCGAATGGTTTCGCGATAAGCCACCTGTGGCGCGCCGATATTTGCTTCAACTCCAAATTCCCGCAACATCCGATCGACTAGAATCTCTAGGTGAAGTTCGCCCATCCCCGCAATTACGGTTTGGTTGGTTTCAGGATCGGTGTGAACGCGGAAGGTCGGATCTTCCTGAGATAGGGAGATCAGAGCCTTGGAGAGCTTCTCCATGTCCTGTTTGGTCTTTGGTTCCACCGCCAGTGAAATCACTGGTTCTGGGATGAATAGTGACTCCAGGATTACTGGATTTTCTTCATCGCACAAAGTATCACCTGTAAAGGTGTCTTTGAGTCCGAGTACCGCACCCAAGTCACCCGCACGCAGTTCGTCTACTTCTTGACGATCGTCTGCTTTGAGGATAATCAAGCGGGAGATCCGTTCGCGCTTACCCTTGGTTGGGTTCAGGACGTAGGTACCAGTTTTGACTACTCCAGAGTAGACACGGATGAAGGTCAACCGACCATACTTGTCCGCCATGATCTTGAATGCCAATGCTGAGAACGGTTCGTTGTCATCAGCGTGGCGTTCGACTTCTACTGTCTCATCATCGACTGATTTACCTTTGATCGCAGGTACTTCTGTCGGACAGGGGAGATAGTCGATGACGGCATCTAGGAGTGACTGTACCCCTTTATTTTTAAATGCAGAGCCACAGAACATGGGGACGATCGAGCCATCGATTGTGCCTTTACGGATTGCGGCTTTGATCTCAGCTTGAGAGATTTCTTGACCTTCAAGATATTTCTCAGTCAATTCATCTGAGGTATCGGCTACAGATTCCAATAATTTCAAGCGAAATTCGTCGGCTTTGGCTTGGAGATCGGCGGGAATATCCCGTTCTTCGACATCTTTCCCCATGTCATCGAGCGCGTAAAATGCGCGCATGGTCACAAGGTCAATCGTGCCAGCAAAGTCGCCTTCAGCACCGATCGGAATCTGGATAGGTACTGCGTTGACACGCATCCGATCGAGAATTTGCTCGTAAACTTTGAAGAAGTTTGCACCAGTCCGATCCATCTTATTCACAAAGACGATCCGAGGCACCTTGTAGCGATCGGCTTGTCGCCATACCGTCTCCGATTGAGGCTGAACACCACCAACGGAACAAAATACAGCGATGACACCATCGAGTACCCGCATGGAACGCTCGACTTCGATCGTAAAATCTACGTGTCCGGGAGTGTCGATGATATTGATTTTATGATCTTTCCAAGTCGTACTGATTGCGGCTGCGGTGATGGTGATGCCACGCTCTTGTTCTTGCACCATCCAGTCGGTGGTGGCAGTTCCTTCGTGAACTTCGCCGATCTTATGGACAACACCAGAATAATATAGAATTCTCTCGGTAGTAGTTGTCTTACCCGCATCAATGTGGGCTGCAATCCCGATGTTGCGTACTCTCTCAAACGGGACGGTACGTGGCACAATAACCTCCTTTAGTGGTCGGGCCGATAAAAAATTAGTTAATCTTCATTAAGATTGTATACTTTTTTGGGACGATTCGGTCGATTGAATTGTCCCCAAAGTGCGTGAAAACCGTACTAAGTATTCTAGTAGCGGTAATGAGCGAAAGCTTTGTTGGCTTCTGCCATCCGGTGAGTTTCCTCGCGTTTGCGAATTGCACTACCAGTCTCATTAGCTGCATCCATTAGCTCGTTAGCCAGTTTGCCTGCCATTGATTTGCCTGCACGCGATCGCGAGTAGTTGATCAACCAGCGCATGGCTAGGGCGGTACCGCGCTCGGCTTTGACTTCCATCGGTACTTGATAGGTAGCACCACCGACTCTTCTACCTTTGACTTCCACTAAGGGAGTCGCATTTTTAACTGCTTTTTCAAAGGTTTCGAGCGGATCGTTACCAGTGCGCTCTTCGATCGTTTTCATCGCTTCGTAGATGATCCGATAGGCGACTGATTTTTTACCGCTATACATAATGCGGCGCACCATCATATTCACCAGACGGCTATTATAAACCGCATCTGGTGGCACTGGGCGTTTGACTACTTTGGTTCTACGAGACATACGAAAATTGAATTGGTGATTAGTTTAGGTACTGACGTTGTTACAACCTCTGGATGAGAGCATCGGTAGCTCGCCTTCGGTCACTTACTTAATTTGCATTGAGGATTAATCTAGGAATCTTCAGTGATGGTTTGAGAACATCTAACGATGGTCTATTTGCCATTTGCAACGAAACCGGAAACTACCAATTTATCTCTACTTCAGCAATTATCTATAGTTGGCGCGAGTGTCCATCAGTGGCACTACGTCAAGTACAGACATAACAAAACCCTCAGCATGGGGATGTTTGCAGTTTAGCTGGATGCGATCGACCGCTCGGCTCGATAAATATAAGTAACGCACTCGTGAAATATCGAGCGATCGCTATCTAAATCATGAAACTTACTTAGTAGCCTTGGGTCGCTTGGTTCCATATTTGGAACGACCTTGCTTGCGATCCTTCACCCCAGCGGTATCTAGCGTACCGCGAATGATGTGATATCTGACCCCAGGTAAATCTTTGACCCGGCCGCCACGAATCATCACCACAGAGTGTTCCTGGAGGTTGTGACCGATACCAGGAATGTAGGCAGTGACTTCAAACCCAGAAGTGAGTCGTACCCGCGCTACTTTACGTAGAGCTGAGTTTGGTTTCTTCGGTGTGGTTGTGTAAACGCGAGTACAAACACCACGACGCTGAGGACATTCCTTGAGCGCGGGTGATTTAGTTTTGACTTTGTAGTCTTCGCGGGCTTTGCGAATGAGCTGTTGGATGGTTGGCATGGTTTAGAAAATTTTGACAGTCACCTAGCGGTTCCAAACTGTTGACAAATTACCATTCTATGACTATTTGTTTGCGCCTGTCAATCAAAAAAGTTAAAGGGCGATCGTTACACGGCAGGGTGAAATTCATATTTCACTTCTTGAAGAGTTGCCGTATATATGCCAACGCAACATCTTTAGGAATTGTTTGGACTGTGCCAAGCTCGATTTCGGCCATGCGTTCTTGAGCGTTCTGCACTGCTTCCATCAAAATATTTTCTACTGTCATGCTTTTATCGCCCTGCTTTCAACACTTGTTCGGCTGTCAGTTTTAAGTCTGGAAAGGTTGGAGAGACGATCGATTCATTTCCCCGAAGCTGCTGAATTTCATACTCTCCATTCACCAGTGTACAGATAGACAGAGTAGGTTGTTTCGGTTTACCAATATGTCGAGTACCACCTAATCCAGCGTAGTCGGCAATCCAATATTCGGGGATACCCAAAACCGCATAGTCTTCGACTTTACGGGAGTAGTCATTTTGCCAATTACCACTTACCACTTCGGCTACAAATTTAATCGAACTACCTAAGGTCAGAATAGATTGCTCAGACCAGTATATTTCTTGCGTCAATCGATCGCGGTCGATTACTGCCACATCCGGTCTAAATGCCGTCATGCCAATATTGTCAGGGCGTAATATTCCCCGCTGAAGGACGAACCAAGGTAAGCTTGCTGCATCGATCTGGACGCAAATTTTGGTCGTAATGAAAGCGGCAACCTCTTCGTGCGCTCCTGTTGGTTCCAAGTCGAATACCTCTCCATCGATTAGTTCGTAACGATCATCTCCACCATATCGATCGAGAAATTCATCAAAACTCAGGGGCTTTTGCTGGATTGGTTGTTCTACCGTAATGGTCATACGTTATTTAGCCAAACTAATATTCTCAGTTTACTCGATCGAAATACCTGACGATTAAAATCCTGATATTAAAATATTCAGCTATCAATGTTTGTGGATGTTGGGTTTCATTCTTCTACCCAACCTACGGACTACGGACTGGCTTGGTTATCAACCTGCTTTTATAGCCATTTGCTGTAATAAATTAAGGTGATGGGAAGTTGGAAAGTATTGGAATGTAAATTGCAGCATCAACGTTATTGCATCTTTCAAGGTAATCTCATAGCTTTCGTGGCTGAGAGAATGGGATTGATTGCTTGCATAGCCAGTGATGAATGCATTTATAGCTACGGCAGGGTAGGTTGAAAGGCTCGAAGAAGAGAAGTTTCTGATGCCAATGAGAATATCTTCAGACAATTTGAATAAAATTTCCCAATCAGCATACATTTGATTCCAGAATCCTTCTAGGAAATTCGCAGCTACTGATTTCTCAATCGGGTTTCCTTGACGGAATAGTAAGTAAACGCCAATCTCAACTGGATATCTCCGCTCTATATCGCCAAAACACCGACCTAATTTCCACGATTGCTCTGTGTAATAATCATCAACCTTCGCTAACGTCTGAAGATGCTCGACTAGAGTACTCGCCACTAAGTCATCAGGAAACTGACCGAGGAAGGTTTCTACTTCTTCCTCAATTACATCGAAAATTTCTCGTTCTAGAAAGTCGTTAATTAATTTTTGCTGTGCTTCCATTTCCATAATGTGAGACTAGCGGCTTAACATAACACAATTGACTCGAAGCGATCGATGGAACCACAATCCACTATTTAGCTTGACAGCTTGGGCAAAAATAAACTCGTCGCCCGCCGAGGGTATCTTTGAGAATTTCGGTGTGGCAGAGGTGACAGAGGCAATCTTGGCGACCGAAGACCCAGTGGCGGTATTGACGGCGGGTTTGACCGCGTTGTTTGAGTTGTTTGACGATCGCTAAACTATTGGTAATGCCCTTGGTGGCGTAAGATTGGCGTGGCAGTTCGAGGAGGGCAGCGGCTAGTTTCTGGAGTTGGTCGATCGAACAATCCACTGGTCTTAAAGTAGGATGAATTCCAGCTACAAATAAAACTTCGCTGCGTAAATAGTTACCCAATCCGCCCAAAAAATGCTGATTTAGCAGCAGCGCGGGAAATCCTTTGCGATGAAAGGTTTTGCTTTGGAGCCGATCGAGTACCATTTCTACTGTTGTGGTAGCTTCTAAAACATCGGGGCCGAGTTTTTGTAAGAAAGGATGGACGGCGATTTGGTCGTCGTCTAATACGTCAATATCTGAGGCACTGTAGAGTAATGCCGATCGCTTTTCGGTATGAATGGCTAACCTAAGCTGTCGATTGGTGGTTGGATAATCGTAGGCGCACCGACTGTACCAAACGCCATAGAGTTGATTGTGACTGTAAATGGTGAGTTGGTTGCTGAAGCGGGTTAGTAGGGCTTTGCCCTTGGGGGTGACTGAGACAATCCGGGCGGCGGTGAGTTCGGCTTCAAAGGGTTTTAGACGATCGAAAGCAAAGGAGACTTCGGTCAGGGATCGATCGACAATATCTTTAGCGATCTTATCAGCGGCTAATTTAATTTCTGGGCCTTCAGGCATGGGTTGTTTGGGCTATGGCTGGCAAAGATTTATCAATTGATAAAGCTAGTATACAAACAGAATTTGATAAAATAAAACTCATACGACAGGACATTTGCAGATGCTTGGATCTTCTAAAAAAATATCATCGATTAAGTTTTGGATATTTACAGTCATTTATATCATAATCAGCTTTGCGGTTATTGTATTCACAGGAGATGGATGGAGAATCCTTACTATGTTATTTGTGACAGGGCCAGTTTATTTGCTGCTTTTAAATTAAAGTCAGTGAAGGAGTCGCCCCCTCCACTGCTCTCCAAAACGGAACGTGATAGTTTCCCATCATTCCGCTCCTCAGTAAAACGGTCGTTGTCATCAAAACGTCGTTACCAACATATCGTCTTGCCAGAACCAATGCT
>NZ_JBGSPA010000083.1:0-2385 GCF_041738855.1 Chamaesiphon sp.
GATATTTATCATCGGCGAGGATCGTATCTTCCCCTGGCGGTGGAAAATTCGCGCTGCTGATTTTAATAATCTCCAAATTCTCCCTCATCTGCTCAAAGGGGTCAAAGTTGCCGATATCGTGGTGATTCTCGGTAGTATCGACATCATTATGGGTTCGGTCGATCGCTAAATTACAGCTAATTTCGATCGATCTCAGCACTCAAGACCAGTTGAGTTTATTTGAGTGACTAGCCCTTCCTGACAGAATTTCTGAATATTGATGTGTATTCGGATTGTTATCTTGATGGCATGTACTAGCATCATCTAAACTCATACATCATGTTAAACGATGATTCACCCGCTCGATTTAGAACTTCGCTTCCTGGAATCTTCATAAATTCTGTCCGCTCATATAGTCGCACAACTGGATTATTCTCCAGAACACTCAGACTTACTGCTGGATAATTTATCTCCGCAGTGGCTAAAATTTGTGTCAATAACTTAGTCCCAATGTCTTGTCCGCGATAATCTGGCAAAACAGCGTTGGCAAAGCCTCTTTCAAGAAACACTTGCCAGAAGGCTTATGTAGCGGGGGCTGGAACAGATGGGTTATTCTCAGCGGGCTGCTGCTCGATGGGAACAAGCTCCAGCCCAAGAGCAGCAGCTCTATGTGTTAGATGTTGGAGAATTTGCTCGTGATATTTCTGCTCATAGTAATCCATGCCAGGGTCAGAGTAATTGCCACCAGTTACCCACAGCTTATAGAAGATTTGAGCGATCTTATGTGCAGTGGCAGTGATGGCTTTAGGGCACCCAACCGAGAACGTAATCGACGGTAAAATGCCCCCAAAGCCGAACGACTGCGAGTTAGCGAAAAAGCAGCCAGCCGAAAAGCAGTTTAAAGATTTATCTCGACCGGATTCGAGCAGTATTATCCAACCATCTTTATTATTTAAAAATTAGCGCAGATGGTGAGGAATTCTATAAAATTGGCGTGACTGGGCGCACGATACCGGAGCGGGTTATAGAAATAAATTTGGATCTCAAAGGTCACTTTGAAACAGTAGCAATCGAGATCTTAGGTACTTGGTTGCATCGTGGTAGTCTAGAGAGATACTTTATCTATAAATACGAACGATATCTTTATCAAATCGTTACCCATAGTGAATATTTTAAGTTTGATGAAAAGCTGCGTAAATCGGTTTTACGCGAACTAAGAAGGATCGAAGTAAAGGAGATATTCAACATCGAACGCGATCTATTAAATAGATTACCATCCCAGATCGAATGCGAAATTGAAGCAGTAGAACGATCGCAACAGCGTCGTCAGGCCATTAAAATTGGCATGGAGCGGGCAAAACAATGGGGCGGTCATGTTGGCAGACCAAGTGGTAGTACGATAACAGATGATGATTTTCTAGCCAAACCATCGTCAGTAGCGATTCTGGATGCCTTTGCACGAGGTTTATCGATTCGAGCAACTGCTTTGGCAGTTGGCGTATCGCCTGCTACTGTGCAAAAGGTGAAGGCGGCATCGAGTGAAAAGCATACTCAACACCCTTTTTGAGGCAACTTTTTTTTAGTACAGCAGCAAACAGCATTTTTATCCAAAACTTGCCCCAAATCAGGCGAGATTGGTGTACCAAAAAAAGGGATCGACAAGAAGTAATCCTAGCTTGATTTGTAGAAATACAATTCCATCTTCTAATCAACCTCCCGCTCCACAATTGCATCAGCCAGCGTCTTCGCCGCCTTACCCTGCAACTGCTGTCGCCCGTCATCATACCGAATCAGCGTCGATAAGTTCTTGTGCCTAGAATGCGCCTGAGCAGATCTCACATCCCCACCATTAAGATCGAGTAATGCCGTAATACTAGAATGTCGAATCTTGTGCGGACTCACCACCCGATCGATCCCCGCCATCTCAGCCAGTCCCCCAACGATCTGATAGAGACGATCGACACTTATCCGTGTATCCCGACTAGAGACAAATAGAGCTGGACTCTTACTCTCCCCCATACTCGCAAACCAATCCGAGATCGCCTCAACTGTCGCAGGAGCCAGATCGATCGGTTCTTTATCGATTCTCCCTTTGCCTTTAAGCATCAGTCTCGACTCACCAGGGCGAAAGTCCAAACGATCGAGTCCGCATACCTCAGCGCGTCTGAGCGCATTGTCCCACAGCAACCGCAGCATCGCATAATCCCGCTTGCCCATGACTGTCGATCGATCTATCCCATCGATTAACTGTAGCGACCCGCAATCATAGTGCGATTCGTTGTAAGTGAATCACGGTCAAGTCCGTAAATAACCTTACCAAGCTGGCTACCAGACATGTAGCACTTCAAGGCTTGAACTGTCCGATTGATGAAGGTGCAAGTCCTTCCCACCAAACTCAGGTGTGAA
>NZ_JBGSPA010000126.1:0-3544 GCF_041738855.1 Chamaesiphon sp.
ACCGATCCAAAATGTCCCTTATGCCAACCTAATATCCATTTAAAATTATCTTCTTTGCCTGCTAAATCGAGAATCTGATAAACAGTTCCGGTAATGGCTGTCAGTAATAGAGGTAGCATCATAATCGGTGCAATTAGGCGATGAAGATGGCGGATACTTTTAAAATACTGAGCGTTTTGTTTGGTAGCAGTCATAATCTAATCTCCACTTTTTTATAATAATTAACCGTTAATATCATTTTTCGGCGATGTAGTGAAATAGTTCATCAGATAACCATTCAACAGTTCCTTTGAAATTGCGGGCAGGAGTGGGTAAAAGATCGACATAGGCGGCTTGACGAATCAAATGTCCGAGATGACCTTTGACTTGATAACGATCGTAAAGATCGGCGACACTATCGTCTAAACCCAGCTTCAGAAGTGTTCCCCGCAACCCAATTTTTACTGGAAAGAGTGGGCGATTTTCGCTGAGTGCTTGCAAATTCTGGGCGATCGCGGCTCCTTGCTGATATGCTACTTGAGCGGTAGCTGGTAAAGGCTGCTCCATTACAGTGCAATCTCCACCTGCGAATACTTCGGGGAAATCGAGTAGTTGTAGGATGTTTGTCAATTTAAGTCGTCCTTGTTTATCGAGACTTGTTTCAGGAATTGATAGTTTATCGATTAATGGATTGATTGCGGTTCCTGTCGTCCAAATCATCGTCGCGGCTGATAGCTGTTCGATTTGGTTGTCTCGCTTCAGGACAACCGTATCTGGACGAACCTCGATTACTTCAGTTTCTAGCATCAACTCAACGGCTATGTTCCGCTCTTGCAATGCGGTTTGAGTAGTCTCTCGGATGCTGTCACTATGACCTTTGAGAATCTCCTTGCCTCGTTGAATTACAACCACTCGCAGATCTGTAATGTCACCACCTAACAGCGTGTGCCAGTTTGGTAATAAATCTGCTAGAGTTGCGGCTAGCTCGATGCCAGTACAACCAGCACCCATAATTGCAAAGGTTAATAAGGTCTGTTTTTCTAGTCCAGTTGCTTGGGTGGCGCGTTGCAAACAATCTCGTAAATGTTTAGCCAAAACGATCGCATCTTCAGTGCTGAAAAATTGTAAAGTGTGTTCTTTGGCTCCTTCCACACCACAGTAACCCGCGACACTACCGAGTGATAAAACTAAATTACTATAGTTGTAATGCAGTCCAGAGGCCAATTTAACTTGTCGCTGCTGTAAATCGATCGATTCGATCGTATCTTGTATGAATTCAATCCCACTTTTATGTAAAAGATTGTCATAGCGGGGGCAGATATATTGAGTATTCATCTCACCACTGAGAAACTCATAGAGTAATGGTTTGAAGATAAATCTCGAATCCCTGTCGATCAAAATCGTGGGTGTTCTATAATGTTGATGGCTAAGGTGTAACGCGGTGAATAATCCAGTAAAGCCACCACCTAAAATCAAAGTTGGTAATTTCTGAGCCGCAATAAGTTGGGCAGGAATTGTTAATGTTTCATCTAAGCTTTTTGGTTCAGGCATAATATTCGACATCTTCATGCTCCTATTCATTTAATAGATCTGGTATAAATTTATGATTCGTGATAAAAGATGAATTTAACCAGTGAAGCAGCTAAATAGCTCAATAGAGCGTAAGCAACGATCGCGATCGCAATATTGACATCAAATATATATGCCCCACCACCAAAAGTTGGGCTGATAAACAAAGTCGAGAATGGGGCGACAAAAGGTGCAGATAAATTATTGATTAATCTAGCAAATTCATTTTGAGGGTTGGCTGCAAACAACCGCAGTAAAAATCTTATGCCTAGTAATATTTCTAATGCTCCTACTAGCCAGAAAATAGTATTAAGTATCCAAATAAAGGGAGTATTTAATCGAGCAGATCGTAGACGTTTCTCTTCTTGGCGAAGTCGGAAAGCTTCTTCGTCATGTTGGAGTTCTTGTCGCCGTTCGATGTTGGTATCATCCTGTCGATCGTGAGCCATAATTAGACCTCAATATTAATATTTTCAAGGGTGAATTAAGTAGGGGCAATATCTTGATTTGCCCCTACCTAAATGGTTGAATTGCCTACCTAAATGGAAGCTAGAACATCCAATCTACTTCGAGGCGATTGTCCACAGAGGATACACCTGCTTCAGACCAAGCAACTCGTTCGGCTTCGTCATACTCGCTGTAGTTGCGAACTTGACCGTGGAGGATGACGTTGTTGCCAGAAGTTTCCACGCGGATGTGTTCGGCATCCAACATCGCACTGCGTTTGAATGCAGCTTTGATGTCCGTTTCAACTTCATTTTTCGTCACTTTGGGTGAGATCGAGATTGAATTAGTTAGTCCTTTGACACCCGCCATTTGCTTAACAAGATCGCCTGCGGCGTTCTTCTGATACCACCATTCCACTTGGCCTTCTAAGGTAATCCAGCCATCACGGACTGTTGCCTGAACGGTGCCGTTGGGAATTGTCGTAGACCATTCGATTTGGTTGATGGCTGCTGCGGCAATATCGGTGTCGGTGCGGTGATACGAAGCTGGTAGCTGGATTTTGATGTCATCGGCGATCGCTTTGACCCCTGCAACCCGTTTAGTAGCGTGTACGGCTTCCCATTTCTCGTTATAGCTGCTGGCATAGCCATTGAGTGTTACCGTCCCATTTTTGGCTAATACGCCGATGTCTGAGACTTTGACGCTGGGATCGTATTTGAGTTCGGATAGCACATCATTTTTTAATTCTGTGTCAGTTTTTTCGAGTGTACGTTGCATATTATTTATGGTTTGTTTGTTGTTGTTTAAAAGAAGCAGGCTAATGTATTAGCTATTAATACATTGCAGGTATGCTAGGGTTGACCCCTACACCCTTTAGCTCTGGATATAAAGTTGGTCATTATTTTAGCCTCATTTACAAATCGAATTTAGTAATTTTTGCCAAAAGATTTAGGTGCGACTTCTATGCTGAATAGAATTAAGAAGAGCGCAGTTACCGCAGCAGTTACCGTAATCAAAGGTGTATCTAGATGGCGAATCCCGATCGCAATTAATGCCCAAATAATTACCAGCAGATAGGCAGGATCGTGGTGTTTTATTATTACTTGAGTTGTAATTGCACCACTAACGAGCATCATGATGACTGCCCAGATTGCGGGTGCAATCCCCCAACCATCCCAGTTGATGCTGTAGAGCGCGAGTGACGCATTGACAACGATGGCGACGGTAATCCAGCCGAGGTAAATACTAATCGGGATGTTGATAAGCCATTGCTCCGTTGGCGAGACGTGGTGTTGACCGATCTCCAGGCGTTGATAGAGGACAATCAGCGGTACCAAGATGCCCAACATCGCGACGACAGATAAGGGAAAGAGACGGGCAAGAAAGAGATAAATCCAGGCACATTGAGCGATACAGGCGAACACCAGCAGATAACCACCGCGCTGTAAGCTGGGGTTGTGACGCTGAGTAGGTTGGGCTTGGTAAATACCAAAGGCGACCAGACCCAGATAAATCGGTGCCCAAATAGCAAAGGCGTAGTTGGCGGGCA
>NZ_JBGSPA010000130.1:0-21125 GCF_041738855.1 Chamaesiphon sp.
ATGTCTAGGGTTCCCCCCGAATAAAAAACGACAAGACGGGGGAACCCTAGACATAAAAACGCCGCCAACCCGTCGGGGAACCCGACGAGCGCGAATCGCTACCCTCTACCCTTTACCGCCATGACTACCCCAGCTACAGAACAGATCGGCAAGCTCATCGCAGACAACAAAATTATGGTATTCATGAAGGGCAATAAAATGATGCCCCAATGTGGATTTTCCAACCAAGTCGTTCAGATTTTAAATATTCTGGGCGTACCTTACGAAACAATAGATGTCCTAGCCGACCCAGATATCCGTCAAGGAGTCAAAGAATATTCCAACTGGCCGACAATTCCACAAGTTTACATCAATGGTGAATTCGTGGGCGGCTCTGATGTGATGACCGAGCTTTACCAAAAAGGCGAGCTGCAACAAATGGTAGAAGTCGCACTAGCTAGTTAACGGTTGATAGTTGATAGTTAGTTTCTAAGGTTCGAGCAGTAGTTATCAATAATATCTCGATGTATTGATAACTGCCGCTCGAATTCCATCAACCAGATACTTAATAATAGTCTGGCTCTGTCTGAAGTTCGACTCGTTCAAAGTTAGAAGGATCGTAAACATAACGCATCGTTTCTTCTTCAAGCCGATTAATTTGATATGCTTCTAGAGCATTAGTGCTACGTAATGCTGCTACATACCCATCGAGATACAAACGCAAATCGTCAAAACGGTAGCCGCGATGCCACATTTCGACTAGGGCATCGGTAATCTTTTGGTAGTGCCCGATCGTTTCTATAGTTTGTAGCATGGCTTAATAATCCTTCAACATACTAAATAGGATAGATCGAAATTGCTGGAATTGGCATCTATCTATCTACTTACTTTACGCTAGATTTTTAGAAACTGACGTGCGGCAAATACGCCTTGGCAACAGGTAGCGACTTAGGTAAATCGGATCTAGTTCGCTTGGCAGTACTTTGAGATCCTAATGTTAGCCAATTTAGCAGAGATCGGCTACTTCCGTACTACCCAAGAAATCAATATTTATCAGCTACTACCCTAGATATCTAATTTGACACGGGTAATGTAGTACCTACTGACTAGGGCAAAATTGAAAATTGTATCCTCAAAAAAAGTGGGCATAATTCACATTATCGAAGGCAATCATAACTTACGATCGCTCCTCGCTTGGCACCTGCAACAAGCTGGTTATCAAGTCAAACAATCATCCACACTAGCTCAAGCCAATCTGGCTTGCACGCAAGATCCGCCTACTTTGGCAATCTTAGATTCAGATTTACCAGATGGCGAAGGGATCGACTTTTGCCGCTGGTTGTCGGCACGGGGTAACTCGCCGATCTTGATGCTATCAGCCCGCATTCGCGAAATCGATTTAGTCACCGCACTGGCAGCGGGAGTGGATGACTATCTCAAGAAGCCCTTTGGAATGCCCGAATTCTTAGCGCGGGTGGCGGCTTTACTCCGCCGTAGCCGGATACTGACTACCATTCCCAACGAGCTAATTTGTGGCGATCTGCGGATCGATCTGGTGCGCCGCTGTATTTACTTGCGGCAGCGGTGTCAACTCGCAACTGGTGCAGGTGCCTCAGCGATAGAATCCCCTCCACAGCCACCAGAAGCGCGGATCGATCTTAGCCCTCAAGAGTTCAGTTTGCTCTACGTTCTCGCTCAAGCAAACGGTCGTCCCGTGCATCGGCGCGAACTACTCCAGCGGGCTTGGGATATCAATGTCGATAATTCGCGGACGGTAGATAGTCACGTCCTCTCCCTCCGCAAAAAGCTCGGACATCCAGATCCGATCGAAACTGTGCGGAAGATCGGCTATCGGCTAAATTATGAGAATAGCGACGAAATTGTTAAGATACCTACATAATTGTTAACAAATGAGAGATGATCTTAGCTAAGCAAGCTTTTTATTTTAGTAGCGAACATGATTAGTCGTCAGGCGGTATTAGAATACCTCAGCAAGAATCCGAGCCATACAACTTGGCAAATGCGGCTCCATTTTTTGCAAGCTAACCAACTTGTAAACCAATCTTCAATCTCAGAACATAGCCAATGCTCAGTCTCGATCGGCTCGATCGCCAATCAGCTTAATTATATCCTCCGCGACCTCGAAGCGATCGGGACGATCGTCCCACGGACAGAAGCTTTAGGGTTAACTCAGCCCAGTCACTATACTGAATATAACACGAGCGATCGGTCGCAAATTGATGCTTGAGCGGTAACTACTCCTGGGGGTAGTGCCTGGATAGTGGAGCGATAGGTTGTCTATTGCTGGAGTGGAAAGGGCATAACCAATTGCTGTCGATCGAGAAGAACATGGAGTAATAGCAGTGAGTAGCAACTACTTTTTGGTCGTCCACACATTACTAAACATCATCAGCATTGCGCCGATGGTAATTGCAATTGCCAGTCCACCCGCGATCGCATTCTGCATCGGTTCATCGATAACCATAAAGCATTACTCACTTAAAATATTAAAATCCAAACTAGTCAACTAGTCATATTGTCGAGCAGACCCGCTCACTTTTCAACTTGGCTCAGCCGTCGGATATTGAGGACGTCACTCATCTGCTTGATTTGAGCCAAGCACCGTTCTAATTGTGACTTGTCGCTAACTTCGATCGACAGGTCGATGATCGCTGGTTTGGCATAATGGGTGATCACGTTAGCCGAGCGGACATTAATCTTATAATCGGTGAGGCGCGATAAGATATCTTTGAATACCCCCACGCGATCGAGTACTTCCAACTGGACGCTCACGGGATAAGTGCGCGGCTTTTCTTTGGTAATTTGGGTATTCCAGCTCACGGGTAGCAAGCGGTTACCATCCATCTGTTCGACATTGACACAACCTTGGCGATGGACTGAAATCCCGCTACTACGCGTGACGATGCCGATAATTGGTTCGCCAGGGATGGGGCTACAACAGCCCGCAAGATGATGCAACAACCCCTCAATTCCCAAAATCGGAAAGTCGCTACCTTGCGAACTAGGAGCTGACTTAGGTGCCGTGGTGGGGGGGACATCATCGATGAGCGGTTCGCGGGCTTTGATCGTCTCGCGGAGCCGATTGACGACCATTTTTTGAGTGATTTCGCCATACCCCAAACCTGCCAGCAAATCCTCCACCGAGACATAGTTGCACCGTTGAGCGACTGAAACCATCGGATCGGACTTGAGGAGTGCTTCTAGACCATTTTTGCCGAGTTCCCGTTCGAGCAACTCTTT
This sequence comes from Chamaesiphon sp., assembly GCF_041738855.1. Classification (GTDB taxonomy): domain Bacteria; phylum Cyanobacteriota; class Cyanobacteriia; order Cyanobacteriales; family Chamaesiphonaceae; genus Chamaesiphon. The sequence continues at coordinate 3,241 of NZ_JBGSPA010000130.1, forward strand.
GCCACGAGCGACATTTTCATCTCGATTCGATCGCTTATACCATTGGGTAATCCGGTTGCGCGCACCAGGACTGACGACAAAATTTAGCCAATCGAGGCTAGGGTGACTATTCTCGCGGACGATGACTTCGACGATATCCCCATTGATCAGGGTACGGGACAGGGGGACGATCCGATCGTTGACTTTGGCACCCGCACAATGATTGCCGACTTCGGTATGAATCCGGTAGGCAAAATCGATCGGGGTGGAACCTTGGCGGAGAGATACGACTTCGCCTTTGGGGGTGAAGACATAGACATCGCGCTCTAGTAAATGATCGCGGAGATGATCGTCAAATTCGATCGCATCTTTGACATCATTTTGCCATTCCAATAGTTGTCGTAACCAGGAAAATTTCTCATCAACTTCCGTGCGTCGTGTCGGTGTTGCTTTACTAGTTGCGGTGGTTTCCGCTTCCGACTTATCAGATTTACCAGCTTCTTTATACTTCCAATGAGCCGCGATCCCATACTCTGCCACATTGTGCATTTCTAGTGTCCGAATCTGGACTTCCAATGGTGTCCCAGTAAATCCAACCACTGTAGTGTGCAGAGATTGATAGCGGTTATTTTTTGGTAAGCCAATATAGTCTTTAAACCGACCAGGAATCGGTTTGAAAGCATCATGGATCTCTGCTAGAGCCAGATAACACTCATGGTTTGATGCCACGATAATTCTAATCGCGGTCAAGTCATAAATCTCACTAAATTCTTTTTTTTGGTACCGCATCTTTTGATAGATACTGTATAGATGCTTGGGTCTACCACTAATATCTACATACTCGATCCCAGCTCGATCGAGCCGATGGCGGATCATCTCAGTGAAGCCAGCAATTCGCGACTCTCTAGCTGCCCGCTTCTCGGCTACCAAGTCTTGAATGCGAAGGTAATCTTCAGCTTCAATATACTTGAATGAAAGATCTTCTAGCTCCCACTTGATCCGCCCCAATCCCAATCTGTCGGCTAAAGGTGCAAAAATATCGCGAGTTTCTTGGGAGATTGCTTGCTGTCGATCGGTACGTAAATGAGCCAGCGTCCGCATATTGTGGAGCCTGTCGGCCAATTTGACTACGATCACGCGAATATCCTTCGCCATCGCGATAAACATCCGGCGAAAATTCTCAGCTTGCTGCTCTTTCTTGCTCGAAAATTCAAATTTGGATAGCTTTGTGACACCTTCTACTAATAGTGCTGTTTCTTGACCGAACCTCGATTCGATCTCACTGATTTTGACATCCGTATCTTCGACTACATCATGCAAAAATCCTGCAGCAATCATCGCCGCACCACCGCCAAGATCGCGCAACAATCCAGCGACGGCGATCGGGTGACAAATGTAAGGTTCTCCTGATTTGCGCCGTTGATCGCCATGTAGCTCGTAGGCAAATTGAAAGGCACTCTTAATCAACTTGCGATCGAGATCCATCGGTGTATCAGCGTCCTGCTCGGCACTGAGACACTGTTGCAACCATTCAGGAATCTCGCAGTTGTAAGTCATCCCTGCACTAGGATCGCTAAGTGCAACATCGTCAACATCGTCGGCGGATAAAGCGAGTGGGGTAGTCATGGCAGAGGGTGGGATAAATATGATTGTAAATAAGTATAAATAAATAATTCGCGGCTAAAAAATCTTGTAATAATGGTTTGGCTGTGGTAGCGATGACCGATCGCTAGCGCAAAGCCTCAATCCACCAATTCCACTGTGCCAGATTTAAATCGCTCAGATCTGAGGCACGATCTTAATAGTGTAGATAGATTTTTGCTGTTACTGTGACAGATCGATCGTGCTGGCAAATCCAGATCCAGATTTCCTGACTCAGTAAGATCTGAGCGACTAGGATGTAGAGTCTGTCGATCGAGGTGTAAAATTGCTTGCATGATATTCTATTCTAACCGAGTTATCTATGTTGCCAACCGAGCAGATGTTAATGTGGCAACAATTATCGATCCTCATCTCCAACTTGCCCAGCGACTCGGTGACGGATCTCAAAGCTAGTCTCAGTCGAGCGATCGAGTTTTTTGAAGCCGAAATCCTCACCCAGAATGTCGATCTGCTACCAGATCCGATCGCTGGTAAAATGCGATCGTATTTGACTGAAAGTCATCGGCTACTCCGGCTAATATCGATGGATGTCATATTTATCGCCACCGCTCGGAACCCCACCACGCTCCAGCAACGTCGCCAAGCTTATCAAGACAAGCTCGATCTCCTGCTGCAATATTGTCAAGCGGCGATCGAAGCTTAGCCATCAACTGTCAACTGTCAACTGTCAACTGGTTTAAAGATGGATTGTCCTAAATGTAGATCTGAGCTGGTAAATGGGATTCTCAGTGACTTGCTGCTGACAAAGCATTGTCGAGAGTGTGCGGGGGATTGGATTTCTGGACATAACTATCAAGTCTGGAGATCTCAACGTCCCCACACTCCCTCAAACCCCGCTGTGCTGGCTCAAAACTATCATCTACCATATAATCCCAGTCCGCTGGACGCGAAAACAGCACCTTGTCCCGACTGTGCGCGGATGATGGCTCGGGGTAAAATATCGCTCAAGCAGCCATTTTATCTCGAACATTGTCTCACTTGTGGCGGAATTTGGTGCGATCGGGGCGAATGGGCAGTGCTCGAACAATTAAAACTCGATACGAATATCGCTCAAATTTTCTCTAGTGTTTGGCAAGCTCAAGTCCGCGCCAGTCATCTACACGAACTCGAACGTCAAGCCGTAATTGATAAAGTTGGCGTCGAAATGGCGCAACGAGTCTTCGATCTCACCGATCTCCTCACCAAACACCCTAACGGCGATTTTGCCGCCGCTTATTTGATGCGTCAATTCGAGCGCACTAGGCTTTAGGCTTTAGGCTTTAGGCTTTAGGGGTGGATGGTGGATGGTGAATAATGTGTGAAAGTCCCCCAGTCCCCTCGTCCCCCAGTCCCCTCGTCCCCGTCACCCCCATCCCCTCATGTCCCAACCACTATTAAGCGTCCAAAACCTCTGGGTAAGCTATCCCCAGGCGGAATCTAGTCAACAGGTAAATGCAATCGAGGATGTCTCCTTTGAGCTAGCTGCGGGTGAAAAGATTGGGTTCGTGGGTGAATCTGGGTGTGGTAAATCCACCCTGGGTAAAGCCATCATGCGGCTACTACCAGCCAATTCACGGATTGAGGGTCAAATCTTATTTGAGGGACAATCGATCCCAGATCTGAGTCCAGAAGCCATTCGTCGCTTCCGAGGTGAAGTAGTCGGACTGATCTTCCAAGATCCGATGACGCGACTAGATCCGCTGATGACAATCGGCAATCACTGTCTCGAAACACTCCAAGCCCACGAGCCAAATCTCACCAAAACCCAAGCCAAACAACGCGCTCTAGACACCCTAGCCGCCGTCAAAATCCCTGCAACCAGGTGGCATCAGTATCCCCATGAATTCAGCGGTGGAATGCGCCAGCGGGTGGCGATCGCACTGGCTTTGTTGCTCGATCCCAAGCTGATGATCGCCGATGAACCAACTACGAGTCTAGATGTCCGCGTCTCGGCTGAAATTTTGCGAGAATTGACGCGATTGTGTCAGGAACGCCAGATGGGATTAATATTGATTTCCCACGATCTTGCCACGATCGCGACATATTGCGATCGGATTGTGGTGATGAATAAGGGTAGAAAAGAAGAAGAAGGGACTGTCGCCCAGATTTTTGGCAATCCTCAGGCTGAATACACCCAAACATTGCTCCAATCGGCTCTACACATTCAGGCAAACGACCGAGTTGCCCAGCTTACAGCCACTGCACTCGCCCAAAAGACCCTGATTCTCACTCTCGACGGGCTTCAAAAACATTACACGATCGAGACGAGTTTCCTCCAGCGACTATTTACCAACGCCAAGACAGAAACAATCAAAGCTGTCGATAATATCCACCTCGAACTCTACGCAGGTGAAATCTTTGGACTAGTCGGCGAATCTGGTTGCGGCAAAAGCACTCTCTCTCGCACGATCCTGCAACTTATCCCCGCTACTGGTGGTACCGTTACATTTTGCGGTGAAGAACTTACCCACCTGTCCCCAGCAGCGATGCGTGTCAAACGTCGCGAGATGCAGATGATCTTCCAAGATCCCAGCGCGTCACTCAACCCGATGATGACAATCGGGGAGAGTATTGGCGATCCCCTGACAATCCACCAACTCACCGCCACTCCCGCCGAAACTAAAGCACAGGTACTCAAAATGCTCGCCCGAGTCGGCTTGAATCCCGCCCTAGAGTACTTCGACAGGTATCCCAATCAGCTCTCTGGCGGACAACAGCAGCGGGTAGGGATCGCCCGCGCCCTGATTACCAAGCCCAAACTCGTCATCTGTGACGAACCAGTGAGTATGCTCGATGCCACCATCCAAGCCGAAGTGTTGGAATTGATGCTCGAACTCAAGCGCGAAGACAATCTCACCTATCTATTTATCACTCACGATCTGTGGCTGGCGCGGTTCCTATGCGATCGGATTGCCGTGATGGATCGAGGTCAAATCGTGGAAATGGGCGACACGCAACAGATTTTTAGCAATCCCCAGCAAGCTTACACTCAAGAGCTACTCGCAGCAGCTCCCCTGCTAACCCAGCAAAGATGAGCAGTTGTGGTGACGATCGCATCTCGGCATAAATTTTATCCCGATCTATGTTAATATAGCTCGCGATATCGATGCTGCTCATGCTACATATCCGGCTGATTTCCAGTCGCTCGATCGGATTGAAATTAATGACAAACTCGGGTGTGAAACATGAATATCTGGAATATCGGTGCGAGTATTGCCAGTATTATGTCGCTGGTTTTTCATCTTAGTGGTAAAGGCTCCAGTCTCCGCCAATTTACACTACCTACGACTACTGCGCTCGTCGGATATGCGCTCGGTAGAAATCGAGTTGAAGCCGAGCAAGCGTCCAATTTATTGCTTCAAGATCCGCACTTATTGTTCATGCTAATAGTGATGTTGTTGGTGTTTGCGTTGACGCTATATTTAGTTGAATCAACTAAACCAGAAGCTAAAATATCATTTATATTATTGGTGTTTTTGTCAACTATTGCCGTACCAAAACTGATCGAAAGTTACAATAATATTGCCCCAATGGTCGCCACTCAAGACTACCTCGCTCTAGCTAGAGTCAAGGAAAGTGATGGCAACACCGAAGAAGCAATCAAGTATCTCAAAATCTACAGCAAACGTGTCGATCGAGTAGACTTACAAAAACAAGTCAATGAACGCATCGACTCGCTGCGCAGACAACAATTCAAACGCGAGTCTATTCCCAAGCTAAAGCTGAAAGATAATTAGTAAAGATGGGGTTATTTTGAGGTTGTTTATTCCGCCGTCACCAGTCGCCAATCGATCTGAATTGGCACCCCGCGATCGCCAACTTGCCAGTTGAGAGTCGCCTTGCGAGTCATCCGTTCCAAATTGGTGCGGAGATCTGCTTGACTATGAATCACTTCCAATCTGTCCAAAATCTTGCCATTAGCGAACAGGATCAGAGTGGGAAGAGTCTTGAGTCGATATGTACTCGCCAACTTGAGATTGTCATCAGCATTGATCTCCACCAATTTAATTTGGTCGTCCCATCGATCGTGAAACTGAATCAGTGTCGGCTGAATCACCTTGCACAGTCCACACCAAGGTGCCCCAAAATTGACCAGCACGGGCAGCGAGGAAGTGAGCACCTGTTCTCTAAAATTCAGATCTGTTACAGATTGGATCATAAGAATTGGTCGGTTGATATTAAATTTTTGTCATATAAGTAATTATTTTAACGCTAATAAGTCCGATCGGTCTACTGGGATCGAGGAATAAGTGGTGGGGATCGTGATAATCGGCAGCGATCGTCACTAGGAGTAGCGATCGATCGCCATCAACAATCGATCGAAATTGGGCTATTTATAAGCTGACCCGCGCACTCATCTGAATCAACCACGGATGTCCCCACCAGAATAAACCGATAAATGCTACCACCCCAATATAGGCAGGGCGGAGAAACTCCGACCATTTGAGCGTCTGTCTGCCATCTAAAATCGCCTGGAACGGAACGATCGAGGTTCTGGCTTTCACCTGTTCAAAATCAGCTCCATAGCGGTCGGTGAGGCGACGATCCCCATGCCAGACGGCAAATAAATGGTGGATCATCAACCCGATCGAAGTTACCAACGTAAAGGTCGTCCCAAGCCACAAGGTATGAGCAACACACCAAATCAATTGACCGACCATTTGGGGATGTCGAGTAATCCGCATGATACCTGTCTCATAAATGCGGACTTGGGGTTTGAGTACAGCCGCAATTTCGAGCAGATTAAATGTAGCTGGATACAGGAACAAAAAAGAAACAAACGATAAGATCCACACCAGTGGTATGACTCCTGGCGTGCCCTGCACCTGCCACAATTGGTAGCCATCATAGCGATGATTGAAAAAATAAATAATCAAAATTGTCGCAAACGGAATACTCACCAGTGCGAATATTACTCGGTACAACCGCGCACCGATCTTGCCCTCACCCCAGGGGCGGAGAGCGGCTAATCCGCTATGGGCGATCGCAAAACCGAGCAATAAAGCCAGGATGATGACATGGCTGTTCAATGAATCTGGAAACATGAGGTCGTTAAATAGTTGACAGTTGACAGTTGACAGTTGAGCAAAGAAATATGGTGACTAGTTAAATTGATGCCCAGATCGGGGCACCCTAGATACAACGGTAACTGCATGGCTGCTAGCAGCGGAGCCAAGTCCTGACGACCTTTCCCAGACTGGTGTGCAACTAATTTTCTCCTAAATCTATGTTAGAGCAAGCGGCTGCTGCCCTCAATCGTCGGGATTACAAGACTGCTGCGAAATTAATCGCAGCTCTACTCGTCGATCGACCAGATGACCACCAAATACAACTTTACGCCGCACAATTGGCAGAAGCAACCAATGCCCTCGCTAAAGCTCTAGCAATTTATCGGTTGCTACTCCAACAGGCGATCGATCCGAAAATTATGGCTGAGGCACGTCAAGGCATCCAACGGATCGATCGACTTCAGGCACTAGATCGAGCGAGCGATCTAGCTGTTGCCAAAGCTAGCGGTGCAGACAACATCGAGCCAGGGCTGCTGATCCTCGAACCTGTGTCGATGGAGCACAAGCAATCAGTCATGCTGAAATTTGCCACCATCATGAACCTCGATCCCTACAGTGCGAGACTTCAGTTGCCCAGTCGCAGTTGGCGACTATATCGGCTCGGACAGATGGGCGAGTTGGAATACTATCGCGATCGCTTGCAACAGGCGCAAATCCCCTGTTTTTGTGTCTCGCAACACGATCTTCAGCAGATGTATATCTTTCAAGTGCGACAATTCCAGTGTTTTTATCCTCAAGCGACGATCGTCTGTACCGACAATCGCGCTGAACAGCGGACACTCAATTTTAACTGGTCGGCAGTCACTCAGATCGTCACAGGCATGTTGCCGATCTTTGAGGAAGTTGTCGAGACTGATTCCCGCAATCGGACTTACCGCAAGCCCAAGATTCTCGACTACATTTACATCTACGATTTGCAATTAGGCGATCGCCGTAGCATCTTGAGACTCTGTTCGCAGACTTATGATTTCGCTCAATCCCAGCAGTCGAGGGGGGCTGTGAGCGATCGATTCACTAGCGATCTACATCCTAGCTCCTTCACTACTCCACCCCTACCCCTGACTAGCCGCGACAACTGGAAAAATCTTATCTCTCAAATCCACGAGCGAGTCCTGGCGATTCCCACTCAGAACAGTTTTGCTCCCTTTGCTGAGACGGCGATCGGCTACCCAGAGCTAATCGGGCGGATCGATCCTCACATCGAATTATTGCGCCGCGCTGATAGCTCTTGGGATCGCGCTTTTCACCTTTACAGTGCGCTGGCGATGTGTCGTGGGGGAGAAAGGGAGAAGGGGTAAACAGTTGACAGTTGACAGTTGCGGATGCAATCACGCGGAGGTTTCCTCCGCATGTGTTGCACCAAGCAAACAGTTGACAGCGATTTGCTGTCAACTGTTTCAACAGGTACGGAAGTAGCTAGTTATTTAGGATCGCTGTATGTGCGAGTGAACTTATCATCGGGATTGGAGTATGGTACTGGCTCGGCACTGGGTTTGCGCTCTGCGGCAGTAGCTTTGAACGCTTTGGGCTTGTCAGCTTGACGCGCCAATTCCAAAAATTTGTTCATGTTGGCACCAGGACGACGACGCCCACTATTGGAAGAGGGTTTAATCAGGTAGTCAGTCGCAAAGTTGGTAATTGGTGGTGCCGCAGGTGCTGTCGGTACTGGAGCTGGCACAACTTTGGGTGCTTCTACCTTCTTGGCAACTTTTTTATCACTTTTTTTATCGTTTTTAGCCGCTTTTGGCTCTGGCTTAGTTGCGGGTGCGGCTACTGGTGTGGCAACTGGCGCGGCTACTACGGCGGCTACTGGTGTGGGAGTAGCCGCAGGCTTGACTGCTACCGCCGTTGCTGCTGGGGCAGCAGGTTCGGGTTTGGCTTCTGCCTTTGGCTCCGGTTTTGATGAAGCATCTTCATCCTCTAGTTGCAGGTAGAAGCCATCATTTTTTTTGCCAAAAAACTTCTTTAATACGTTATTAAACACGGTAAATTATCTCATTGATTACATAATCATAAATTATCAATTTTGACTGCTGGCAAGTGCAAGATAAGTTGACAAACTTTAACAAAAATTCACTGGAAACCACATTTCAATATGTCAGCGATGTGAGGATTTGGGGACAGTTGAGGAACTGTCATGAGCCGATCGATCGATCGGCTGTAGATCTTTTAAGATTGAGGCTGACATTTACAGCCCACAACCGATCGCCCATTATGCAGGTACCGACAGATATGCAGCCACTCACAAATCTCAATGTCACTCGCAACCCAGTGCTACTCGTACATGGACTGATGGACACCCGCCAGAAGATGGGTAGTATTGCCAAGTATCTGCGCGGGTTGGGGTGGGAAGTCTACGATATCGATCTGACTCCCAACAATGGAGCTACCAGACTAGAGATTTTAGCGGCACAAGTGTGTGATTTAGTCGATCGCACTTTCGCACCGCATCAGTCGATCGATCTGCTAGGGTTTAGTATGGGCGGAATAGTGACGCGGTATTATATTCAACGATTGGGTGGGATCGATCGCGTGCAGCGATTTGTGACGATTTCTGCACCTCATCGGGGGACGATTGCCGCCCACTTTTCGCTACGTCCTGGTTGTATGCAGATGCGCCCCGATAGTGATTTTATGCGAGATCTAAATAGTGATGTCGATCGCTTGAATAGTCTCAATTTTACTTCGCTCTGGACACCATTCGATCTGATTATTTTACCGCCAAATAGTTCTGAGCTTGGCATCGGCACGGAGATCGCAGTTCCGGTAGTCGCCCACCCACTGATGGTATCCGATCGACGCATTCTGCAACTAATTGCTCATGCCCTCTCTCAACCGATAGTGTCACCAACTCGATCGAACTCACTAGCTCCAAAGATCGCTTCACTATGAGTATAATATTTAAACTCTAATAAGTTATTAAAAGGATCGGCTAAGAAAAAAGTACGATGCTCGGTAATCGCACCTACAAACCGATGCTTGGCTGATTGATGAAATTTTAATCCAGCGGAAGTTGCGCGATCGAACAATGCTTGCCAATCCTCTAAAGTGGGAAAGACCATCCCAAAATGGCGGGGGTAGATACCGACTTGTGAAGGTGAGACTGGTACGGTAACATGAGCGACCAATTGATGTCCATAGAGATTCAAAATCATCGAATTGGCTGTCTGTCTCCCGATCTTACAACCCAATCCATCGGCATAAAATTTTTTGGTATCCTCAATATTCTCGACTGGAAATGCCAAGTGAAAGATAAATTTATTCATATATTATCATCAGCAATTACTTATAGCTCTTGATTTTCTTGTTTGTTTCTCGTTGCAATTGAGCAGCGATTTTAAACATTTCCAAGCCATCATGGAGATAGCTTTCATCATAGTTCATAATATAAAAATTTAATTCTTTAATACCATCAGCAACTTGATTGATGGTATAGTATAAATTAGCAGCTATCTCTGCCAACAATGAGGGATTTGACATTGAGTGGAAAGTCTTCTCAATCTTCTGGAGATGTTGCTGACATTCGGTCACATACGCCTCGAATCTACCCATCAACTCATCATCAAATGGATCGGCAGAAAGTTCGTGAATTTGCGTTTTCAACGGCTTGATAATCCAACCAATCATCCGATTGATGGGTTGATAAACTTGATTGAGCCACAAGATCAATTCTTCATCCAACTCGCGTGCGACTGCGGGTGGACGCCGAGGGATGTAAGCTGATGACTGTTGTTGGCGCGGAATAGCGACCGCTGGACGGAGCAGATAATCATATTCTCGCCGCTTGCGCTCATCCCCCAAGACCTCATAAGCTGCATTGATCTTGACAATAAGATCGGCGTTAGCTTGCCCGCCATTGACATCAGGGTGGAATTGCTTCGCCAATCGCCGATAAGACTGTTTGATCTCATCAGCAGTGGCTGTATTAGGGATTTGAAGGACTTGGTAGTGCGTTTGGGACATCGACGTTTGGGAGAAGGCTTTAGGCTTTAGGGAAGAGGTTTGAGGCTTTGGGCGTTAGGGAAAAGGTTTGAGGTTTTAGGCATTACTTTGAGGTCGGCAGTGCTAACCGTAGATCCTGGGTACCCTTGGGAAATCGCGGTAACAGTGCCTATGTAGTGGTGCAAGATGTGAGTTTATCGATCGTCCAAACTGAAGACCTGACCAAAATGTGGCATCGCCATTATTTACTCACCGAGTATAAGTGGCACTAACGCTAAAACCTAAAGCCTAAAGCCTAACACCTCTTCCCTAAAGCCTAAAACCTAAAACCTAATTACGGGTCTTGAAATAGCGGCGTACTCAGATAGCGTTCGCCAAAACTCGGCTGAATCATGACGATCAGTTTACCTTGATTTTCGGGACGACGACCGACGACGATCGCCGCATATAGGGCTGCACCTGAAGAAATCCCAGACAATAGCCCTTCTTCACGGGCTAACCTGCGCCCATATTCGATCGATTGTTGGTCGGTGACACCGATCACCTCATCAATCAGCTCGATCTTGAGTACCTGCGGTACAAATCCGGCACCGATCCCCTGAATTTTGTGAGGGCCAGGTCTTCCACCAGATAATACTGGACTATTAGTCGGCTCGACAGCGATCGCTTTGAACCCTGGTTTGCGAGCTTTGATAACTTCAGCTACGCCTGTAATCGTGCCCCCCGTACCCACTCCAGCGACCAAAATATCGATCGTCCCATCGGTATCCGCCCACAGTTCTTCAGCGGTTGTATTCCGGTGAATTTGGGGGTTAGCGGGATTGCGAAATTGCTGCAACATATAGGCATGAGGCGTTTTGTCCACAATTTCCTGAGCGCGACGGATACAGCCGCTCATCCCTTCGACTCCTGGCGTCAGCTCCAATTGGGCACCATAGGCTTTCAGCAACGCCCGCCGCTCGATACTCATCGTCTCAGGCATGGCAATAATCAATTTATATCCCTTGGCGGCTGCAACCATCGCCAGGGCGATCCCCGTATTCCCAGAGGTAGGTTCGACTAAAATTGTTTTGTGCGGTGAGATCAAACCTTCCCGCTCGGCAGATTCGATCATATTGACACCGATCCGATCCTTGACGGATGAAGCGGGATTCATCCCCTCTAATTTGACGACAATGTTTGCCACACAGCCCTCTGCTTGCGGCACCCGATTGAGTCTGACCAAGGGTGTGCGACCGACTAATTCTGTAATATCGTTAGCAATCTTCATAGGAAATGGGCACAGATCTGGAGTATCAGGAGCAAGGAAAAGCTAGCCCCTGATTATCTAGTTTAAATTAATTTAGATTGGATGCTGTCATGACCCTGCAGCGATCGCTATAGTTGCCACAAAATCGGGTGGCTGCTGACCAATCCTGCACACGCGCGGCTAATCATTAGTAATTTACTACCAAAATCAGTCTAGTTGCGATGATATGGAAAACGATTATTTGGGGAACAATGAAGAACGAGGGAGTATAAATCGGTCGGTTAGCCAGAGACTACCCATGTGCTCTCGATCGCCTTTACATCAGCGATCTTCAGACTGAGGTTTTCGATTCAAGCTATAATTACTACCGATCGCGTACAATTCAAAATACCGAGCGGATCGTCTTGATTAATTCGTGGAGCAAGAAAGTCAAAACAGCCAAGGATCGTGACTGGAATCGATCGGCGGATTGCCGCCGCAGTGAGGGAATGAAGTCTTAATCGGGAGTCGGGGATGCTGGATGCGATCGTACACAATCTAGAACAGAGCAATCACATTGCCAGAATTAAAAAGCTGGTATTTTGTGCTTGTACCAATAATTGGAGTAATGAAGCTCAACAACTGAGTACGGTTAAATTTAAAAGTTATCTTCAGCAGTTGCGAGATCGCCACGCTTCGGTGGTAGAGCTGAAGTATTTACTTTACCGGATTGTGATCCGGCTCAACCATAGTACTAATTACTATACGGTTGCCAACTTTCTGTGCCAGGAAATGGAGCCGCTGTATGCTTATCAGTCTACCGGATCGACAACTGAATCTGGATCTACCGACGCCGAAAGCGTCAGTACTGCGCTACCAAGTCGTGTCGCAGTCTGGGGCAAAGAAGTCATCTTGACAGTAGAAGAGATCCAATCTGGTTCTGTCCTCCAGGTGGAGATGACCGTATTGGCAGCCAATCATCAGTTAGTGACCCAACTAGTGGTCACTTTTCCCGATCTGGCTCAAACGATCGCCCAGTATCAAGAATGGCAAGCTCGGTACCGTCGGCTCGACCCCCACAATCATCGCCTGATGAGCAGTAAAGCCGTGAGTTTGGTGCCAGAGCGGATTAATGATTGCTTGGATGCGGGGGCGATGCTCCAGGCAAACCTGCATCAATGGTACAGTTCCCCAGGATTTCAGGCGATCCGCGAACGACTAGCAACAACTGTCGATCCCGATCTCGAAATCGAGATTATCGTCCGTAGCCGTTCCAAAGCACTGTTAAAATTGCCGTGGAATTCGATCTGGCAGCCATTACTCGATCGCTACCCACAAGCTGAAGTCAGTGTGGCACCGATGCCGACAATCTCCGAAGCTGCCGCAGCCGAAGAACTACAAGTATCGGTACTGTGCTTACTCACCAGTGCCCAAGGGATCAAACTCGATCGCAGTAGAGAATATTTAAATGCTCTGCCTTATACTCAGTCTGAGTTTATCGTCGCGCCTACTCATACTGACTTTGTGAATGCAGTTACTCACAAGCCGCTGAGTGTGCTGTTCTTTAGTAGTTATATTTCTGGCTACTTGCCCAACAATCGGATCTATATCAATCACCACGATACGATCGGGATTACTGAATTCAAATATCGGATTCGGACTGCTGTCCACCGGGGACTAAAACTCCTAATCCTCAACTGTGGCGAGGGTTTGGAACTAGCTAGCGAACTAGCAGATCTCCAAATTCCCAATCTGATCGTGATGCGCGAGGCCGTCCAAGATCAAGTCGCACAGGAATTTGTCAAACTCTTCCTCAAGGCTTTCTCTGGTGGTAAATCACTCCAACTTGCCGTCAGGGATGCCCGCGAACGGCTCCAAGCGATCGAAAAGGTAGTACCAGCCGCAAGCTGTCTCCCCACCATCTGTCAACAGATTTCCGCCCCAGCATCGAGCTGGAATCGACTCGCACACATCGCCCTCAAGCCGACTGAAGTGTTGGAAATGTCCCAAAGTTGGGCAGAGACAGAAGCCACTGGGATGATCGCTCAAGCCGATCTAGAGCTGGGATTGCCACCAGCCGCGATCGTCCCTACCATTGCCTACGACAGACTCGAACTAGTCCATCAACTCACTGGGTATTTCAGCGAAGTCTATGCGCTGGCTCTGAGTGCTGATGGGCAGTGGTTGGTCAGCGGACATGGTGACATCACGCATGTCGATGATGCCGTCAAGGTCTGGCGGCTTGCTGATGGTAAATTGACGCACAATTTATTGGGTCATAGTCACTGGGTATATGGTGTCCTCCTCACGACAGATGCTGAGACAATTATCAGCGGTAGCTTGGATGGAACCGTCCAGTGGTGGCAACTCGCTACTGGGACAAAATTACCACAACTACTCGACAACAAGTCTGCTGTCAATGCGATCGCCTTGACCAGTGATGGTCAAAGACTGGTAACTGGCGGCAATGACGCGCTTCTCAAGATCTGGCAACCTCAAAATGGGCTGTTGATACATCAATGTCAAGGTCATCTCCAAAATGTCACTTGTCTGGCTACTTATAGCCAAAATCAGTTAGTAGTCAGCGGTAGCAGCGACTACACAGTGAGATTGTGGCAGCTTCAGGAAGGGCGGTTGCTCAAAACATTATTAGGGCATAGTGGTCGGATTAGTAGTATCGCGATCTCACCAGATGGTACCAAGATCGTCAGTGCCAGCCATGACTGTACGCTCAAGATTTGGGAAGCAGCGACAGGTAACTTGCTCGATACCTTGGCTGGACATACTAAATCGATCGGGTGTGTCGCCATCTCACCTGACGGTCGCACGATCGTCAGTGCTGGCGACGATCGCACTGTCAATATCTGGAGTCTCAACGATGGTACACTCCTGCATACGCTCTCTGCTCACGATCGCGCGATCTTATCAATGGCGATCGGTGCTGACAGTCGGACGATCGCGACTGGGAGTTATGGTGAGGTACAAATCTGGCGAGTTCCCGCTGGTTAATATCAGTAGCTGTAGGGTGTGTTAGGCTTCAGCCGTAACGCACCAATAACCGATCGATACCTACTGGCGATCGGCATTTGTCCACCCCCAATTTTAGTCCGGTCACGCTAGCAATATTCCGTCGTGGCGTGACCGGACTAAAATTGTGTGTAAAGCGATCGCCTAAAATATAATCAGTAACCGATCGATTATTTAATCCAAGTTGCTACATATTTCTTGCCTGCGACTAAAGTCGCGGCTAATGTTGCAAAGTCCGCCTGCGCGGACTAATTTCTCAGTCCGCGTAGGCGGACTTTGCAACACAAGCAGCGGTTTCTAACCGCTGGGGTTGTAGGTAGCAACTAATCATTAATCGCACTCAATAAAACTTCCTTGAGCGTCAGATCCTCCATATCATTCATCGTTATCGTATCGACGATATCGAACTTCGCGCCAGCCCGTCCGAGATCGTCATCGAGGATTTTTAAAAACTTAGTAGCTGCTTCATCCATCCCCACCTGAATAAACGAAATCGCCAACTCCTCATCCCGATCGAGTTTCTGAGTCGCTTCGAGAATCACCTGCATCACCGCCTTGCGATCGTCAGGTTCGCCATCGGTGACTACTAAAATCATCTCGCCATTAGTCGGAGTTTTGCCTTGAGCTTTACGCTGAAAATAATTATTTAAAGCATCACTTAATACACCTGCCAAATCCGTGCGACCGGAAGGATCGTTTTCTTGAAAAATCGCCCCTACTTTAGCCGCTGTGACATTATCATAGCGTTTGAATTTGCCAGAAAATAGATAAAACGTAATCCCATCGGGGTCTAATTCTTCACACTTATTCGCCAGAGCCAAGGCTGATTCCTGCATGATTTGCCAGCGGCTGGGTCCACCTGCTTTATCCTTGGTAGCCATACTGCCACTTTTGTCAATAATTAAAGTATAGTCGCGGTTTTCTAACATTGGAAAATTCTCCAGATTGCAGCTCTTCCAGCTTACCTCGGTCAACCTCGATCCACCTCAGTGAAACCTCTACGTACTGCTGTCTCAATTCACTCAACCTGCTCTGCGATCCGCTGCGCGCACAGGGCATCCAAGAAGCGCGAACAGCGTTTAGATACAGTAGCCCCAACCCAGCCAGCTTGTTTTCAGACTACGATAAGAGATAGATCGCTATCAATTAAAGTATGCGTTTCCCTCGTTCTTGGTCGATCGCTATTGGCGGCATTTCGGTGTCGATTTTGGCATTGTGGCTGATTAATTCCCTCTATGCCCTGTATGTCCAAGTAAGCTGGACGACACCGTGGTTGGCAACGCCACTGCTGATCGGCATCTTGATTTTAATCGGCATCGCGATCGCCGCAGCTGTTTACTATATCGGTATTTTCCAAGGCTGGTGGAGAAAATCGCGCTCCAAGCCGCCGGAACTGCCCAAAGTACCAGTCGCCAAAACCGCCGCCGCCACCGCCAATCTCCAGGCGATCGATCGCCAGCTTCAGCAGATTCAAGATGAAGTCACCCGCCAAGCTCTAATCGATAAATCTCGCGAAATCGCTGAAAATCTAGCGCGGGGACAAATTAGAGTGGTTGTTTTTGGCACGGGTTCGGCAGGGAAAACTTCGTTGATCAATGCCATTATCGGGCGAATTGTCGGGGAAGTCGGCGCGCCGATGGGGACGACTACCAAGGGCGAGATCTATACGCTGGAATTAAAGGGTTTGGATCGCCAGATTTTGCTCATCGATACTCCAGGCATCCTCGAAGCGGGTACCGCTGGCACCCAACGGGAGGCGATCGCCAGAGAGCTAGCGACATCAGCAGATCTGCTATTATTTGTCGTAGACAATGACTTGAGAGCGTCCGAATATACGCCCCTAATGGGACTCGCCGCCATCGGTAAACGTTCCCTCCTGATCTTCAATAAAACCGATCTCTACCCACCACTCGATCGCGCTCGGATCGTCACAAAACTGCAACAGCGCGTCCACAGCGAAATTGAACCTCAAGATGTCCTGGCGATCGCCGCCAACCCGCAGCCAGTCCGACTAGAATCCGGCGAAATCTTCACTCCAGACCCCGATATTTTCCCCCTGATTCGCCGTCTAGCTGCCGTCCTCAGAGGCGAAGGTGAAGATTTGGTCGCCGACAACATTTTGCTCCAATCCCAGCGGCTAGGAGCCGAAGCACGGGAGCTGATCGATGCCCAACGTCGCCAAGCTGCCGATCGGATCGTCAATCGCTATCAATGGATCGGTGCGGGAGTCGTCACCGTTACGCCGTTACCAGTAGTCGATTTTCTGGCAACCGCTGCAATTAATACCCAGATGATTATTGAAATTGGGAAGATCTATGGCTGCGACTTAAATAAAGAAACCGCTCAAGAATTGGCACTCTCCCTCGGCAAGACGCTGACTAGTTTGGGGATTGTCAAAGGTGCGATTCAACTGCTCTCGACGGCTTTAACTGTCAATGTCACTACTTACGCACTCGGCAAAGGGATTCAAGGCATCACGGCGGCTTATCTGACCAGAATTGCTGGGCGCAGTTTTATCGAATACTTTCATCAAGATCGATCGTGGGGTGATGGCGGGATGGCTGAAGCAGTCCAGCAGCAGTTTCAACTAAATCGCAAAGACGAGTTTCTCAAAGCTTTTATCCAACAAGCGATCGCCTCCGGCACTGTTAAACTAAATGAGACGATCGAGCACTACCGACAGTAAACAATTGGGTTGATTTTTTAGGTGAGTTTACCTGTGCCTCAAGTTTGTACTGAAAATCGATCGGGGTGAATGCCATGGTTTACCCACGTAATAGCAGCTTCGGCACTCATTATCTCTGGAGGTACGCGCAGGATATGAATGGATCTAGTTGATGGGCAAGTCATTTTGAGCAATACAGCACTTCTGCTAGTTATGAGGTACACTAAAGGGTAGTAAAAATATATTTGATAATGAAACCAGCTTCAATCGATCTTCGAGAAAAAATAGTTGCGGCACATTTAGAACGTCATCACTCAATTAGAACAGTTGCTAG
>NZ_JBGSPA010000193.1:0-5242 GCF_041738855.1 Chamaesiphon sp.
AAAGCTGATGGTTGGTTCATTCAATTAATGCTCGAAGACACATCAGTACCTGAGTTCACCCCTGATGAAATTATTCCAACTTGGGATAACTCAATTGGTTTGGATGCAGTACTTCACCAAGATGTTTATCTAGCAACATCTGAGGGTGAAAAGCTACCTTCGCTCAAGCCACTACTCAATAATCAATCGAAACTAGATCGGATTTCAACCAAGCGGAATAAGCGGAAGCGGGGAAGTAAAGCTAGGCGTAAACTGGCAAAGAAAGAGGCTAGACAACATCAACGTATTGCTCGTTCTCGCCAAGATTTTCACTATAAAACCGCTCACAAGCTGGTAAGAACTTGTGCTAAATTCTTCTTCTATGAAGATCTTAATCTGAAGGGTTTAACTAAACGCAATAAAGTTAAGCAAGATGATGCTGGAACTTATCTCCCTAATGGTCAATCGGCAAAATCAGGACTGAATAAGTCCTGGCTAGATGCTGCATTCGGTCAATTCTTCAAGACACTGGACTACATAGCCGCAAAAGCTGGAGCAGTTATCATTTCAAAAAAACCTGCTTATACCTCAATGGTACTCAGTTATCGGAATGAAATTATTTTCACCGATTGCAGTATTCGAGACTATTGGGATGAGCAAAACTCTTTGATGGTCGATCGCGATATTAACGCCGCGATCAATTTAAAGAGACTTGGGTTGGACATTTTCCCAAGTATAAAACGCCGTAGTGGGAATCTTTCTGTAGTCGGAACTATGGATAACAGTACCGTGAAGGAAATTTTGTATACCCTTAATCGGGCTGCAAAGATGCACACGTCCTAGCTTTACTCAGCTTAACGTGTGGAGTATGTCACTTATTCACAAAAAACCTATGCCTAGTTTAACAGTTTCCAAGCCTAAGTCCAAGACCAAATTACCTATCCCCTTAACTCCTGCCGAACTGGACGAACAGGCTCAGTTAGCGCACGATGAAGCCTTATGGCAAGATCGGTGTGATTACTATCAGTCAGTACGATAATTATTCTTTATCGCCCAGGTGTATCGCCTGGGCTTAACTCTATGACTTCATTAATCGATCTAGGTGGCATTAAAGATGCCATGCTCGAAGCCATCCTCGATGCACTGGAAAATCCCGATCCCGAACATCCCGAACAAGAGGTAATTCTCCAATCCCAGTTGGCAGAATTAGAGTTGGAGATCGCCAGCAAAGTTGATGCGATCGCGGGCGTTTTCGCTGCCAAACAAGCCGAGATTAACTATCTCGTCGAACGCCGGGAGCATTTCGACAAATTGGCGAAGTCGCGGCAGAATGCGATCGATCGGTTGAAAGCTTATGTCAAACTCGCCCTGGAGCGACAGGGAGCAACTTCGTTCGCCGGAAAAGAAGCTAGTTTAAGATTGGTGAAAAATGGAGGAAAACCGCCTGTGTGGGTAAATCCCGATATCAAACCGCAAGATTTTCCCTTGGAGGTTGTCACTGAACGCATCACATTCTCTGTGTCTACCGAATCAGTTCGAGCGAAACTGCTCGAAGCTGGAATTGATGAGTTAATTGGCGAAGATGGACGAATTTTGGCGAAACTGCAAGAACGAGGAACGCATCTAAGAATTGGCTAGAATAGAGAAATCTCACTAACTGCAATTAGTGAGACTTCTCCAAAAAATCGTTACTTATTACTACCTTAACACTATGTCCCTAACGATCGAAACCGAACTCAAAGATGTTCTTGCCAAAATCGACCAACGCCTCGAACGAATGGAACAAGGTCAGAATGAATTGAAGTTGAGTGTGTCTGAACTCAAAGGGGAAGTTAAGAACCTCAGTACTGAACTTAAGGGTGAGATTAAAACTCTCGATACCAAAGTTGATGGACTATCAACACGAGTTGGCAACCAAGAGTTTTTGTTAAGAACTATTGTTGGTGGACTAATTCTAATCATCCTTGGTGGTGCCGCCAAAATGTTTTGGAATTTACCCACTTCTTCGTAGCTTTACTACCACAATCACTCATCGCATCTAGCACCAGTTTTCAAATGTGACTGGTGCTTTTTTGTATTCTTTTCTCACATTACTAATCTCTAGAAAATAAGCATTATGTACGAATCGAACAATAAAAAAGTTGAGAGAATTATCAATCTCATTCAATCTCATGGATGTATTGGGGAACCCGTTCGCACCGACTCCAACTAATATAAAGGATTAATATCATGGTAGTACGTGAAATTGACTGGAATATTTGTCGTGGACTCCCCACCAGAACATATCGAAATCTCAATAATGGTTTGATGAGCGTTCAGCAAAAAATCGGTAAATCTTGGTTGGTTGTTGGGCACTTAGATAATCTGGTTTTGAAGTATCCCACCTTCTTTGTCTCAGAAGCCAGCCGCCAGCGGGTATTACGAGAAGGGCATAAAAACGTACATGCCTGGGGCTGTGGAATGCTCTTGGGGCAAAGTCTACCAAAATTACCGCCGATCGAACCTATCTTTTATTGTCCATTTCAACAGTCTTATTTTTCCTGGCAACGAACTGGTAAACGATTAGAGCGCGCCGATTACCTGATTATTATCGACAATCAGGTTTACTGTCCCGTCGAACTAACTCAGTCTCAATTAACACTATTTTAGCGATCGAATTTAATTAATGGCTACTCCAAATTGTCCCTACTGCGGCGAGCGAGCCAAGTTGATGCCCTCAACCGAATTTTATGCTAGTGGTATCGATTATGGGTTGCTGTATGTCTGCCTACCCTGCGATGCACGGATCGGTGTACGCACGGAAACCGCTCATCTACCAGAACCCGAACCATCGGGGTTGATGGCTAATGCCCAATTGCGATTCGCCAAGAAGAAAGCTCATAGTGCCTTCGATCTGTTGTGGCGACGGGAGCTGATGTCAAGAGCATCAGCATACAAATGGCTGGCTGCCCAGATGCAAATCCCACCTAAAGAATGTCACATTGCAATGTTTGATATTACTCGATGTCAACTTGCTGAGACTTTATCTCATGCCAAATTTATTGAGTTTCAATCTGAAAAAACGAAATAAGAAAATTCATGTCCGACCATCGCCAGCGATTATCGATCGCTGGTTTTTTAATATTTAGGAGTAATTAATCATGGCTACAAAACAGAAAGCGACACCAATCGACAAGTACGAACTCATCACAAATCAGATCTGTACATTACTCGAACAAGGGATTAAACCGTGGCGAAAACCGTGGAAAGCTGGATACGATCGTATCCCATTTCAAAACTTGATTACTCGCCACGTCTATACTGGTTCTAATCCTCTCTGGTGTGCTGTCTCCAACCTCACTAACGGACACGATTCGCCATTCTTTATCACCTTCAAGCAAGCCAAAGATCAAGGTTGGCAGGTCAAGAAAGGCTCAAAATCTGCTTGGATTAGATTTGCAGGGATTACCGAGAAAGAGGCAGAAAATGATGCTGGTGAAATTACCAAGGAACGAATCAAGTTTTCTAAATTTAGCAGTGTCTTTTCGATGGATTGTATCGATGATTTAGATGCGGATAAGAAGATTGTTGACTTTATTCAAGAGTTAACTGATGACACTCCCGATAATCTTGACCAGCGGATTTTGACGATCGATGAGTTTATCGCTAATACTCAAGCTGCGATCGTTTACGGTGGCAATCGAGCTTGTTATAGTCCCAGTCGGGATGAAATTAGGTTGCCAGTATTTGAGAATTTTAGCAGTGCTAAAGCAGCGTATTCAACCGCCGTGCATGAGTTGGGACACTGGACTGGACATCAAAGTAGACTCGACCGTGAAGGGATGAAATCTACTTCTCATGGGGATGAGATCTATGCGTTTGAGGAATTAGTCGCAGAATTAACTAGTGCCTTCGTTTGCGATCGGTTATTTCCTGAATATATGGAACAAGATTTAGAACATCATGCTAATTATTTAGGTGGATGGCTGACCGGATTAAAGAAAGATGACAAGGCATTTTTTCGGGCTGTAAGTCAAGCACAGAAAGCGGCTGATCACCTAATCGATTTGAACGACAAGCCAATCGTTCAGACAGCCTCTGAACTAGTTGCTGCCTAGCTCCAATGCTTCGCCTGCTTGGTGCAACGCACGCTGTAGGGGAGCGAAGAAAAGACGTGCCGTTCGCGGAGCGTCTCGCAGAGAAGGCGGAAACCTCAGCGCGTAGGGCTTCGCCCCGCCGTTCGCGGAGCGTTCCGAAGGAAAGGCGTATGCATCCGCTTGATGGATTTGAAGCCTCGGAGATCGTTGAATTACTGAGGCTTTTTGTATTTCTTGATGCAAATTTACAGGTATCGATTATGTCGAGATTTATCGAAGCGTGGCTATATTATCGCGATCTTAGAAGGGGTAAATACGAACAGCGTAGTTTTCCAATAATGGAAGCATTACTCGATGTTTGGTACGAATGGTTTGCCTGATTTATAGTGGTTTGCCCACTCCGATCGAGCTTTCGATCGACAAATTGTACTATTAAATATTTCAATTTATTTACCAACTGCCCGTAGAGCAATCTACGGGCTTTTTTTATGCAAACTATTACTAAAATTAGCCCAGTTCGCGAGTTTAATGAAAGATTAAAAGCTGGGGAACGGCTGGGGCAAGCGCAGATTGCTGAGGTAATGAACCATTACTGCGGGAGCAGTGCGAATGGATCTTGGTCGTGGAAGCTCGCTACAGACGCGATCGAATCCGCAATGGCACTCTATCTGCTCCAGCAACCGGACTTGAGTTTGGCTCAGATGCGGCAGTTGCAAGATTTGACGGTAGACCACCGCGTTCGTAGCCAGGAGCAAATCGATTTACAACAGTTCTCTTCGCCGCTGGAGCTAGGCTGGTTAGTCGGTCGAGCTGCGATGGCGAACGCTGATGATGTCCTAGCCGAACCAAGCGCGGGAACGGGCATTCTCGTTGGTGCGAGTATCAACCAGAGAGTCAAACCAACCACGATCGTCCTCAATGAGTTTTCCAAGTCTCGCCGAGATCTGTTGCGTGAAGTCTTTCCATCCGCAGAGCTATTTTCGGTAAATGCAGAATACTTGAATGACATGTTGCTCCAACGCATCAAGCCATCAGTCATCGTCATGAACCCCCCGTTCTCGCGCAGTATTACCAGTACCAAGCGTAATCCCGATGTCTGCTTGCGTCACTTGCGATCGGCGTTGCTAAGGTTACTGCCCAATGGTCGGTTGGTGGCGATCGTCGCTCATTGGTTGAGTCCAAATAAA
>NZ_JBGSPA010000220.1:0-2901 GCF_041738855.1 Chamaesiphon sp.
GGCGAATCTACTCAGTGTCATTCAAACTTGTCGCTTTCAAGCTCGTTCTGCGATGGCTTTTTTCCGTGAGGCTATTTCTGCTCATTCTTGTGACTTGGCAATGCCTTCTCTCATTCCCCTTTCCCACACCTGAATTCTTACATCCATCTTTGATTACAATTGGTCTTGCAAGTGCGGCTGTGGGTGGATTAAGTGCTGCTAAACAAGTAGCAGTAAAAGCTAATGTAGTGATTTGCTGAAAACGTTGGGCGATCGATCTTGTGAATTTGTTCGGAGCTGTCATATCGAATTGTTTTCCTAGTTTAGATTGAAGTTTGAGCTTGAGTTCTGTGTGGCGATCGAGCGTAGTTACAAACGATTAGAGCTTTTTGAACATATCGTTATCATTATCGTTTCCTAGTAAAATAAATATGGTACCGATAAAAGATGCAAGAAATGCAAAGATAGCAACATGCTTTGGAACTCGAACTAACCAGCATACGCCCGTAACTATTAGAGAAATTATCAGGCTGGATACAAAATGGCGTTTTATTCCTTTAATAAAACCGCCAATAACTTTATTACCAGCAAAAATAAAGTTAAGAGTGAAAATTAGCAACTGGCAGCCGATACTAATTGCTAATACGATCGCTAAAAGCTCTAAAGCCCACATTCTAATAAATTATTCGCTAAATAGTTGACCCCGCAGTGCATCTGCAAACGACTGTGCTTCCTGATTTTGCCAGGGCCATCCAACCACGGGAGCTGTAGATCCTCCAGTAGTAACTATATTTACCTTTGGAGATCCCCATAAAAACAAAATACCAACAACAAGCGGGATGATTCCAATAAAAAAAGCGATTAAGACTAGTGGGCGCATCTAGCGGTTGTGGGAGGGGTCAATTTGCCGGAGCGAGACATGGGGAAATAAAGAATCAAAACGATGATTGATCCAATTAAGTCTCAAGTGAAGTAGATGATTGAAACCATCCTCACTCCACCGCATCCCAACACCCTTAAATCGTTGCTGGATCAGCCATTTACAAGCACTTTCAATCATGCCACTACCAAGCGGACAGTCCTGTCGTTTAAAGGAGTGGTAACGAATATGGAGCTGATGAGCCTGAAAATAAGCTTGAACCTGTTGAACAGTCTCTAAATCTTCCCCTTGGGCAATATCAGCATTAGCTAGTGAAGCTAGAGAAGTGAGCACAGTTTGGTGGTGTCCATGTCGCAAAAGAGAACGCCAGCGTTTAAACCATTGGATTGCGTATGGGGAATGACCGTCGAACAGAGCAGCAGTCGCACGCCACAGATGTCCAGCAGCATGATAGAAATCGAGAATGCCAATGGCACAATGAGCAAAGCATTGACGATATACTCGCCAAAAACCACGCCCACCGTCACTGAGCCAAATCACTTGAGGTGCAGATTGGTAAGACTGAAGTTGTGCCTCTAATTGAATCAGAGGGATAAAAGTATCAATATCCCCTAAGACAGCAACCAATCGGCGACGCAACAGCCGAGTGACCTGTGTGCCTGCACGAGTCAGTCTGGAGCCTAATCGAACTAGTAAGCCCACTTTAACTTCCCGCCATTGGGTTTTGCCCTTGGGCGTTTTAGGCTGAGGGCGGAAGGGGACCATTACGCCATCTGCGGCGATAGCTAACCGGAGGGCGGCTGTTACTTCGTCGAGGCTTTCGGTTGGCATTGATTCACCCTGGAGATACTGCTCTAATTGTTCGTCTAATCGTGACTTAGCCTTAGTTCCAGATCTCTCCACCCAGTTCCACAATGTGCTGGCACTGACGGTAATCCCTGTACATTGATGCAACATCCAACTGGATAGTTCATAGGGCATCACTATACTCAGTAAGCATCCTAGTCGGATTAGTTCCTCGCTACTGGATTGATACGGCGTAATCCCTAATGCTTGATCTAACGGCACGCTCAAACTGACTTTACAGGTTTTAGTCGTGCATTTTCCCACTCTTCGCTTTCATTTAATGCACCCAATCAACGTGGACATTTGGCGGGGACGGAATCCTTTTGAGCCAATTTGTTTTTGACAGCCAGTGCATTTATGCCAATTAGTTGGCTCTATCGCTCGGTTGTTGAGTTCTTGTTCTACTGCCAACCGTGCAAATAGCAACCCCAGTTGTAATCCGAGCCATACCAATTCAGGTAGTGTTTTGGCTTGACGTAACTGTTCACAGTTTGATGTCCATTCTGCTAAATCTGGATATAAGCTCTCTAGATGTTGTACAGTCATAGTCAATTTGTTTTTTTGTTGCGGATGGAGTAATTCTCTCATCCTTTTTTACTTTTTGACCTCTCCCACAACCGCTAGATGCGCCCTTTAAATTCTTCAATGACACTTTCGGGGAAGTATTCGGTCAGGATTGAGTATTCATAATTCATGATATATTCTCTTTAATAATGTCAAGGTTTATGCTTACTAAATTCTCAATGCAGCGCGTAAATAGTTGTCATTCATCCAACATTTGTTGTTTTTTTTTCGCAGCAAAATAACCATCCGACTATCTCTGCAAAATATCGGTGACAAAGCAAGATTACACAAGTCCTATTAGGGTTTCATAAGTTTAAAAACACTAATTTCGGATTTATGAATGCGAATTTATCGGAGCAAAAAAGCCTACCCCATTAGTAGATTTTCAAACTACTAATGGGGTAATGTCTCAGCTCACTGATGGCAACGTCGCTAGATACTCTTCAACTAAGATTTGATGTTCTGGTCGATCGCCAGAAGTTAAGTAATCTATTAACAAGATTAGGTTCCAGAGGATCTTCCCCCTTTCTACTGGCTGAATCCAGTAGATCCCCTTGGGTAGCTTGGATCTTAACTGAGCTGATTGCCAAGCAGAGATATCGAAACGCTCTGCTCTGATTGCAGCCTCAGAA
>NZ_JBGSPA010000228.1:0-8011 GCF_041738855.1 Chamaesiphon sp.
GGAAATCAAGGCATATTGTATATATTTCCAAGAAACTTTATTTCTCGGTTTGCTTAGCGAAGTGGCGTAGTTCATGATGATACTCTATGTTTTTATTAATATAAGTTTTAACTCGATTTATTTAAGTAACCACCGATCGAATGACGAACGGTTTAGACACAAAAAGCTAGAATCTAAATTCTTGAACTACCGTTAATCTAAGATTTAGTTGAGAGACAAATGAACAATAACAGTCCTATATCGAGCGGAATAAACTTGACTTGATTAGCTGGTCAGGTGAAATCAATGCCCTCTTTTATTCACATGAAATTATAAACGACCGCCAAAAATGGCTCTCTCGTAGTTACGGTTATAATTTAAACTTATTAAAGTAAGCGGAGCGAATGCGGAGATTACTTTAATAAGCAAGCTAACAGCTTTTCTCTCATGAGACTAAAACTTTTAAATCCATAACTTTGACGTAGAATCAATTTAATTCTTGTGTTAATTCCTTCCGTGACACTACTCGTGGTTCTGCTGATAAAGTAATTGGCAATTTCTGGCAAATGGTTTTCCAGTGTACTTGCCGCAGATCCCAAGACAATCTTAGCAGAAATTAGCCATTTTTTGATTGCCCTTAATCCGCCCTTCACAGTTAGATTGCTTTGATATATATCTCTCAGCTCCTCTTTCAACTCATGAGCGATAGCTAATACAGGTGAGCTGCTAAATATTTCAGTTAAATCTTGAGTTTCTTCTTCCGACAAATCCTGGACATTGCCTAACAATAAATAACGATTATTTAGTCCTTTAAAACCTAAATTTAGCCGCAATTTGTTGAGTGATTTGTTTATCAATTGAATTACATGAAATTTATCAATTATCACCGCTGCTTTTGGAAAAACTTCCTTGATTACCTTTGGGAAACCTCCCCACATATCTACACATACTTCTTTGACTGAATCCCTGACAGACTTAGGTTGCTGCTTGAGAACAGTAATGATATCGTCACTTTTATGAGAATCGATTACTTCTAATAGAGAACTTTTATCTAAATCGGTAACAACTGTTGCAAATCGCCCTTTCCCCTTGCGACGACTAAATTCATCTAAACTCAAGCGTTGTGGAGTGCCCCAGTCTTGCTTGGTGCGCTAAACCGTCGGGGAACCCGACGAGCGCGCATCCGCTTTTTTTTAGTTCTATGTTGGCAATCCTGCTAAATATCCGCTGAACTTGGTCTGCACTTAAATTTTCCATTCGACCAACTTGTTCGCAGTTCGATTCCTTGACTCTTTCATAGATATATTCCTGATATCTTTGAGTAAATCTTTGTTTGTTTTCTACCCATGATAACTGTTCAGTTGGATATTTTTGACAGTTATTACAGTAAAATTTACGTCGAGGAACTTTCAAATAGACTCCAGATCCAAAAATCGACAAATCTCTAATTAATATTTCACTGGTTTGATGAATTATGTCAGTATAATTTTGACAGTTAGGACAATTAATACCTTCATTAATTAGCTGGAGATGGAGCACTGTAAATCCAACTTCTTTATAGCAAGTGAAAACCGTGGTATTCGGTAAGTTCAATAAAGAGTTTAGGTGAAAATCCATATTCAGGATCGGTGTGGAATGTAGCAACAGCTACATTCTACACTGTTTTCAAGGGAGAGCCGACTTGCGTTGGATATCTTCCGCAATCATTACAATAATATTTACGTCGGGGTACTTTTAAGTAAACTAATCTACCGAAAATCGATAAATCTCTCACTAATACATGACTAGTGTTATGGAGATGATCGATGTATTTATGACAATGTAGACAATTAATACCTTCGTTATTTAGTTGTAGTTACAAGCAAATAAAATCAGTTTCTTGGTAACAGGTGAATACTGTAGCTTGAGGCAAATTCAGTAAAGAATTCAGGTGAAAGTCCATAGTCAGGATGAGGGTAAAATGTAGCTTAAGCTACATTTTACCCTGTTTTGCGGAGAGAGCCCTCTGGTTGCCAAGCCGAAAGCTATCGACTGGCGGCTGACGGGATGAAACCTTTGCTAGGTTTCTTGTGTGTAATTGCCGTCGATTTGTTGAGGTTGACTTATTTGCATCGCACTCAGCCACAGATGCCGATTGAAGATATACTCACTTCCGTCCAAATTGATGTCCTCAAAGCTAAGTCTCCCCAATTACCCGCCGTTTTGACCGTTGGTTGGGCGATTGAAGCTGTTGCTAGGTTAGGTGGTTATCTGGAGCATCGCCGTAAAACTCCCATTGGGATTCAGGTTCTTTGGCGAGGATGGTCTAAATTGTCTGACTTGGTTGAGGGCTGGCAGTTGGCTAACCAAACTTAACGGTAAAAGTCAGCTATCATTCCGTCCACCATGCGTTCCCAGATATTCCATTCAATCGATTGCCCGTGGCATTCGATCGCATTCAGGCGGTTTTACAACAGCACGGTTTGCCACTGATGGTTCGAGGTAAAGGTTATTTGCCTGAAACTCTCGAACTCAGTCAGCAGCCTTCAACAATTGGCGAGATCGATCCTCAAGATCTCAGTGGTCATCATTACCTGTTGCGAGTTTGACAATCTGCGGGGGTTGAGGTGGATCGAATGAATTTCAACATCCTCATTGCACAAATTCGGTTAACCGGACGATCGTTTAAATTTTTTCGCGGGACGGGAGATTAATCGATCGCCGCTCCAGCACTTGGGACTGAGACTTGCAGAAAGCGGATTCCCATCGATTTTTACTTGGGTAATCCCCGCCAAAGTATTGTCATAAATCCACTCAGCACCGCGATTTTTAGTTAATAAGCGCATACATCCATGCGAAGCGGGATAGGGCGGCACTGCGTAGGCATGAAAGGCAATTTCTCGCTCCGCATGAAACCAAGTAACAAATTTTGCCTCTGGATACTTGGGCAGAACGCAACCGTAACCTTGGACTAAATGAGTCGGTGGGGATAGGGGCGTACAGTGAGAACCCCGCTTTTTGCTCTGAGCGGTCGAGCGACAATCTAGATTGCAATTCCCCGCACCTGGAGAGGCGTTAAACTGAACTGGCAAACTTTCGCTGCTTAAATTTTCGTTAGCCCAGTTTAAAGTAACTGTGCTGTAAGTATTGCTGTAAAGATTGACTTGAATATTGCTGATATAGGTACCCGTAGTATCCCCTGTAAAGCCACTACTGCGCTGGCTGGTATTCTGTTGGCGACCGCATAATCTCCATGGCGAACCCTGAGTAACGCGCGGCTTTTTGACTGCGGGAGTAAGCTCTGGAGTCGATCGATCTTCAGGAAATGATGAAGGTGCTGGTGTTTGAGCTAGCAAATTTTGTCCCAGCAATGTGGATGAAAATGTCTGTGCAGGAACAACAGTTCGGACGATTCTCCACGGGAGAGGCTTTGCCAACGGTACAAACCCACCTAGAATAGCCAGTAAAAGGCCGATAGTATGGGTACTCATAGTTGCCTTGATTACTCCTGTATTGATGTTTCCAGGGATTTCCCGATCGGTTGTCAGTGACAGTCTGTTTTCCAGATCCAAACTATAGCGATACATTTTGAGGAACTTGTGAGGATGTAGATCTGAATATTAAATTAATTAATAATTGATAATTGGATTGTTGTGAGGGTGAGAATCCCCACCCTCACAACAATCCACCTTTCGGTGGGAGATTTTAGCCCCTGTTCTTCGTCAAATAATTAACTAGTCCAAATCCAGAATTGACAATATGTAAACTATTCAAGCTATCCTCACAAGTTCCTTGGATTTGAACTGTAATGTAGAAATTAGCACCAATTGTATTCAAGGAAGGTCGATCCATGCCGATTGACAACAACCGCAAATCCGCCGCCACGAACTCCCCGATTCCGAGTGGTTTAATCTTCCTGATTTGGCTGCTAATCTTTTTGGGGTGGTCGAGTCAAAGCTATCCACGTGAGTCTTATAGCGAATTTATCCAGCAGGTAGAATCTGGACAGGTAGTCAAGGCGACGATCGATAACCAGGAAATTCAGTATGAGCTGAAATCAACTCCTGTCGCTAAACCTAACAGCCCTAACGCTAAGAATATCTTTGTCACCAGGCGACTAGCCGAAGATCCGGAACTGGCTAAAATCCTCCGCGCTCATCAAGTCGAGTATTCGGTAACTGCACCCAATCCCCTGAGCGGGATCTGGTCGGTTTTAAGTTGGGTAATATTGCCCTTACTTTTGATAACGCTCTGGTCGAGATTTAGTGGTGCCGAGCGACAAGGTGGGATGGGTATCTTAGGCATGGGCAATAGCAAGGCGAGAACATACACAGCAGGTGATACTGGCGTAACTTTTGATGATGTGGCTGGTGTCGATGAAGCCAAAGCCGAACTGCAAGAAATCGTCGATTTTCTTATGGGTAAAGTCTCAACTGGAGCCAGCGATGATATCCAAAAAGCTACAGATTTAGCCGATCGGTATGTGACGATTTACGGGATGAGCAAACAACTTGGGCCGATGGCATTTGACAGATCCGCCAGTCAGTTTCTCGGCGGTTGGGGCAATCCCCGTCGTCCCCTCAGCCCCGAAGTAGAGTCCGAGATCGATCGCGAGGTCAAACACCTGATTGACAATGCCCATCACATCGCTGGCGCGATTCTAGCGCACAATCAGCCACTCCTCACCGATGTGGCACAAGTGCTACTAGAACGGGAAATTCTCGATGGTCAAAAATTGCATGATTATCTCGATCGAGTCATTAGGAGCATAATTATGTTAGATATCGACGAGATGAGTTCCAAAGAAATCTACGAACCATTACGCAAAGTGGGATATGGACATCTTGGGTTGATTCATGAAGGCAAACCCTATGTGATGCCAATGCATTATTATCTCGAAAAGTTACAACCTAACCTGAGTTCGGGATAAGAGCTGCCTGGAGACTGAAGTCTCGACTAATGATGCAAAGTCCGCCTTCGCGGACTGATTAACTAGTCCGCGAAGGCGGACTTTGTATCACTAGCCCCGATTTTAATCGATGGCAGTATTGGGATGGAGTCAATATCCTTAAACCGAACTGACGTTACCGACAATTTGCCCGCCCACTTCGGCGACTACTGCATAGATATTCGATCGAGCAAACCGGCTCGAAGTCAGGTGGCAAGCCACCTTAGGGATACGATTCTCAGTAGGAGAGGCTACGCCAACGGGACGAGTGTTTTTTGCCACCAACGGCCCAAATGTTTTAGGTGTCTACAATATCGACAATCTTCTTAGCTAATTTCCATCAGAGGACTGGATTATGCTCGATACCGCTCCCAGACTGATTCCAGAACCAGCTCGTTCCCAAGCATTTGTGCTGTGGTTTGATGAAGTTGGGATTGCCGATATTCCACTTGTCGGTGGTAAAAACGCATCCCTTGGTGAAATGATCCAGCAACTCGCGCCCAAAGGCGTGAATGTGCCCAATGGGTTTGCAACAACTGCGGCTGCTTACCGCTACTTCATCGCCCAAGCGGGTTTAGAACCGAAACTCCACCAGATTTTTGCGGACTTGGATGTAGACAATCTCCAAAATCTGCGGCAGCGCGGCGAACAGGCGCGATCTTTGATGTTAAATACGCCGTTCCCGCAAGAACTAGAACTGGCGATCGCGACGGCTTATACTCAACTCTGCGCTCTATATGGCGGTGATGGTGCAGATTGCGCTCTCCTCGCCCCGATTCATCCAAATCTAGTCGCAGATTGTCTGCATAATACAGATGTTGCCGTGCGATCGAGTGCCACCGCCGAAGATTTACCCGATGCTAGTTTCGCTGGACAACAGGAAACTTATTTGAACGTCCACGGGGTCAAACAGGTGCTAGAAGCCTGTCATAAATGCTTTGCCTCGATTTTTACCGATCGGGCGATTTCCTACCGCACGACGCGCGGATTCGATCATCTGAATGTGTATCTCTCCGTTGGCGTACAGAAGATGGTGCGATCGGATTTAGCCGCTTCGGGGGTGATGTTTTCGATCGATCCTGAAACTGGATTTAGGAATGCTGCTTCGATCTGTGCGGCTTATGGCTTGGGTGAAAATGTCGTCCAGGGCGCAGTGAATCCCGATGAATTTTTGGTGTTTAAACCCACGCTCACCGATGGTTTTCGGCCGATTCTCCAAAAGCGATTGGGGAGTAAAGCGATTAAAATGGTTTACGATTTGGGCGGATCGAAACTGACTAAAAACGTGCCTGTAATTGAATCAGATCGAGGTAAATTTGCGATTTCGGATGATGAGATTCTCACTCTGGCGCGGTGGGCGGTAATTATCGAGGATCATTATTCAGCCGTACGGGGCGTATACACGCCGATGGATATTGAATGGGCGAAGGATGGTGAAACCGGACAGCTATTTATCGTTCAGGCGCGTCCCGAAACAGTCCAGTCCCAGAAATCCGCCAATATTCTTCGCAGCTATCGTTTCACATCCACCCATGAGTCTGGTATTCCCGCTTTAACTATCGGTAGCGCAGTCGGCGAACGAATTGGGCAAGGTGTTGCGCGAGTGATTTTTGATGTCCATCAAATCGCCGAATTCCAGCCTGGAGAAGTGTTGGTAACGAATAAAACCGATCCAGACTGGGAACCGATTATGAAAAAGGCAGGCGCGATTGTCACCAACCAGGGTGGACGCACCTGTCACGCCGCAATTATTGCCAGAGAAATGGGGATTCCGGCGATCGTTGGTTGTAGTGATGCTACCAGTGCGATCGCCACTGGGCAAGCGGTCACTGTTTCCTGCGCTGAGGGTGACATCGGACGGGTTTATGATGGCTTGTTGCCCTTTGAAGTCATCGAGACGGAATTGAGCCAGCTACCGCCCACCCACACCCAAATCCTGATGAATGTTGGCAACCCAGATGAAGCTCTGGGACTGTCGGCGATTCCCTGCGATGGTGTCGGTTTAGCGCGGTTGGAGTTTATTATTGCCAACCAGATTAAGGTACACCCTTTGGCGTTGTTGAATTTCGATCTGCTGACAGATGCTACTGTCAAACGGGAGATTGCCAAACTGACACTATTCTATCCCCACAAGCCAGATTTCTTTGTTGATAAACTCGCACATGGCATCGCTACAATCGCCGCAGCCTTTTATCCTCGCCCTGTAATCGTGCGGATGTCGGATTTCAAGAGCAATGAGTACGCCAATCTCCTCGGCGGTCGTCAATTTGAACCCTACGAAGAAAACCCGATGATTGGCTGGCGGGGAGCTTCGCGCTACTACGATCCGCTCTATCAAGCCGCTTTTGCGCTGGAATGCCAAGCACTGAAACGAGTGCGCGAAGAGATGGGCTTGATGAATATTATTCCGATGATTCCTTTTTGTCGAACCCCCGCTGAAGGTCGTCGTGTCTTGGCAGAGATGGCGGAGAACGGCTTAGAACGAGGCAATAGTCTAGAAGTCTATATGATGTGCGAAGTGCCCAGCAACGTCATCCTGGCGGCTGAATTTTGCCAGATCTTCGATGGTTTCTCGATCGGCTCGAACGATCTGACTCAGTTGACATTGGGACTCGATCGCGATTCTGTTCTAGTATCTCACATCTTCGACGAACGCAATCCAGCGGTGATGACGATGATAAAAATGGCAATTGCTACATTCAAAGCTAACGGACGTAAGATCGGCATCTGCGGACAAGCTCCCAGCGATTATCCAGAATTCGCTCGTTTTCTAGTGGAGCAAGGCATCGATTCAATTAGCCTCAATCCCGATTCGGTGATTAAAACTCGCCTGGAAATCGCTCAGGTTGAAGCTAGTATGTAACTGAATTTTTATGAAAAAGATAATTATTATCTCATGGGTATCTGCGGGGTTTCTAGTAGCGATACCCTGTGAAGCAAATAGGCTGAATTCACAAACAGCTAGCCAAAACTTGCTTGAGAAAACAAATTTGCGAGTAGCCCAAAGTCGTCCTACTTACCAACGTGGCTATACCGTTCATTACCGCAGTCCCCGCGACCGCCAATGGACTTTATCAGGTTTCCATGCCGAGCGTCCCGATGCCG